>JAEYOY010000070.1 GCA_023411215.1 Bacillota bacterium
CTCTCATGTTTAAGTTTTTGATCCAGTCAGATAAACGTTAGCCTTGATCAATCATTTCTGATTAATCGTTACAACCAAATGGTTGTTCAAGCAATCCTGTTATCTTTACTGTTTTTGTGGTTGTATCCGTTTCCAGATACGGTTCGTTGATATATCATTACGATACTAATGTATCTCCGATACATCTAATGAAAATCTATTTCCGAAGTCCATGTGGAACTTCGAGTTTTTTAGAATTTTCAGGGTTGTTTCACTGTTCAATTATCAAGGTTCAATTGTGTGTCAGCAGCTTATTTCTCAGTGTTTCTTGTTTTCGCCGTCAACTTTTTTAGTTTATCACATCCATCGTATTATGTCAACCACTTTTTTTATTTTTTGTTTTAACTTTTCTGTCTTAGTGGCCGCTCATCAACGGTGGATTTTTATTGTACATTCGAAATCGAAAAATGTCAAGAAGTAATATCAACTTTTTTATCAGTTAATTTCATCCAACTGATCTTCCTCTAAATCCTCAGCATCAATGTTCAGTGTATGTAACGATCTTCTCTTTCTTCTAGCCTCTTCTGAGGAACTCATAATGAAGTCCTTAATCTCACTAGAATGTCTAATGTGATGCAGAATAAGCTCAGGATGGGTGGTATCTCCTGTATAACAGGTAATCGTTCCAAGCTTAAACATTCGCTCTGATAAACTTCTGGTTAATCTGACATCCTGAATCTTATACATTAATGCATCATCTTCCGTGATATTTAGAAATCCGGATGTAATCGTGAGTTTTTCTTCATTGATGCTGTACTTAGTAAATGTGAATGGTAAACCAAAAAATTTAATACGTTTCCTCTCAACGTAACCCATAGAAGCCTCCCTTTATGTGCACTGCACATTATTAATTATCATGAAATTGTATTTGCAAATATCCCCTACAAATAAAACCAACCATAACTGACTGATATTTCTCGTATAAGAACGAATGCCTGCCAGATTGTCTTACAAAATCCTTCATCCCAAAAATTAATTCCATAACATTTCATAAATCATATATTAAAGAATTATACTTACTTGATTTTAATGATTTCCGATCGTTTGTCCCTGGTAACCATCAAATTAACATCTGTCATATCTACATCCTTCTTAACCTCAAATATAAGCACTACCGGCTTTTCTTCACTTGCTTTCAGTGTCAAATCGATGAGTTTCAGATTGTTTTCCAACAGAGCAAAAGGAGGCTCATATATCGTCCCTACATTTACATCCAATTGATATAGTATATCCGCCTTCGTCAGATTTAGATTATGTTCCTTATCCAGAGTGTTTTTTAGCATGAAGGACAATACCATCAACTGATAACCTGGCCTTGGTGTAATTGAAAAATAAGCATCTATTGCATCTTCGGGGTAGCTTTCTGTCACAGCAAATTCTTGATATTCAATCTCAAACCCCTCTTCTCCGATAACCTCTGTCAGTGTATAATCCTTCTCCGGTGCTATGGTAACTGTCGAAGTCGTAGTTTGTCCCTGTTCAGAATTAGCATCCTGAGTGTTTACAGGCGTCGGAGTTGCCGCGGCAGCCTCTGCCCCTTGTTTCTCAATAATCCTTTCTAATGAGACCAACTTAGCCGTATATTCTTTGTCATTTTTCAATATTACTCCGGCTATATATTCTGCGGCCGCATCAGATTGCTGTTCTGAATATTCGAATTTTTGTATACATCCTGTTAATGTTGTCATAAGTAGTAGGACAACAATTAGCTTATAACGTCTCATCGATTATTCCCCCCGTCATTTGTAACTTGAAAATACACCTCTGTTTACAGGGTGTTACAGATTACATATTATCACTTTTCCTTAAAATCAGCAACTAAAATTAATACCTATTCTCAATTGAGAAATGTGAATCCGCCCAGGCCAAATAAAGGGATTACTATTCGATCCATGAAAAAGTGTCAGCATTCTGAGAATTTCGATGCTTACAACCCATAAATTGCCTGACAGCGGGTTCCGAAGTAACTACTTCCGAACGCATTCATGCGTTTATCCATAGATATGCGTCATTCCAAAGTGAAGTCCGTTCACCATGCGAAGCGTTTTTATCGTATAGGATTCCGATACGATAAAAAACTCCCCTCTTTTTACTAGTAGAGGGAAGTTCTCATTAAATAAATATTATGATTTTGTATCAAGCTCAAACCAGAACTCGACACCGATTGGGCGGTTGATTACACCGCATTCCTGATTCAAAGAATTCATAATTGCTTTTACGATTGATAAACCAATACCGTTACCACCGTATTCTCTGGTACGCGCCTTATCGATCTTGTAGAATTTAATCCAGATCTTATCCAGATCTTCTTCTGGAATATTGTCTCCCGTATTGAAGACAGCAACACGAACCTGTCCGTCTCTTGGAATCAACTTAATCTCTATAATCTTCTGACCGCCTACATGGTTCAAGGCATTGCTAATATAATTAGTAACAACCTGCTCTACCAAATATTCATCCGCCCAGACATATAACGGTTCCGTATGATCAAAACGAAGTATGACTTCCTTTTGTTTGAATAATATCTCAGTAGCACTTAATACAGATTGAATCAGGGTAACAATATCAAATCGTACAAAATTAATCTGATTATTACCAAACTCGATTTCATTCAGATTCAACAGCTTCTTGACCATTTGATTCATCTTATCCGCTTCATCAATAATTACTTCACAGTAGAAATCGCGGCTTTCCGGGTCCTCATTGATATTCTCCTTCAGCCCCTCTGCATAGCCTTGAATTAAAGAAATCGGTGTCTTCAGTTCATGGGATACATTTGATAGAAACTCCTTTCGCATATCATCAATCTCTGTCTTCTTCTGAATATCCGTCAGTAGCTCATTGTTAGCATGCTTTAATTCGGTAATCGTAGATTCCAGCTTTTCCGACAGACTATTGATGCTATTTCCTAATTCACCGATCTCATCCTTAGTCTCTACCTTATATTTAATTTCAAAGTCAAGATCCGATATTCTCTTGGCGATCCCCGAAAGTTCCAGAATCGGCTTCGTGAATTTTTTACTGATAATCAACATCGCAATGGATCCGATGATTACTGCAAAAACACCCACATATGCATGAAAATTATTTGCAATTGCTACACCTTCTTCAATGCTCACAAAATTTGAGCGAAGTAAGATGATACTAAAATCCTCTGAGCTCCTGTCGCCTGTATTATTGTTCTTGGAAGCGCTCTCCGATTCTCCTGATAATTCCGGGAAGGTAAGGCCATACAGACCAACCATATCAATATAATTAGCTTCCTTCTGGATATCGTAGAGGCTAATGATTCGATAGTTACTTGTCTCCTTAATTATCTTGCGATTGGTAATATCCGGATTGAGATACCTGGCAAGGTACTCTGCCTGCATCGCCATCATCTGCTTAAATTCTCTTTCTCCAAAGCTGGCGGGATAGATAAATCCACGTAAAGAATTAAAAACATAGATATCAACGGAATACTTTGAAGCCAATTGCTCCATATCCACAGTATCGGATTCAGTCAGGTTTTCATCATCTTCACTCTTATCATAGATTGCTTTAATCTCCTGATAGGCCGTATCCAGATTCTTAGTCTTCGTGTATACATAATAACTTGATAAAAATGTCCGGTTGATAAACCAGGTAACAAAAATAGTTAACATCACCATGATTGTTAAGGTGAGTGTTATTTTAAACCGGATGGAATGCTTCATGCATCCACCTCGAATTTATAGCCGAGGCCCCAGATTGTTTTGATAAAGTCACCCTTAGGACCCATTTTGCTACGCAACTTCTTAACATGGGTATCAATCGTCCGAGCATCTCCAAAATAATCGTAATTCCATACATTATTCAATATCTTTTCTCTCGAAAGAGCTACCCCTTGATTCGTCACAAAGTAAGTAAGCAATTCAAATTCCTTGAAGCTCAACTCTATCTCCTGTCCATCAATCTTCACCTGATGAGCTGATTTATCAAGTACAATTCCTCCGACTTCAATACTCTCTTCGCCCGTAACAGCAGTTCTTCTCAGTACAGCTTCCACACGTGCCACAAGAATCTTTGGACTAAAAGGCTTAGAGATGTATTCATCCACACCCAGATCAAAACCCAGCAGCTCATCCTTCTCATCACTTTTCGCTGTCAACATGATAATCGGGACCTTAGAATATTGCCTTATCTCACGGCATACCTGCCAACCATCTAGCTTGGGCATCATTACATCCAATATAATCAATGCAATATCCTTCTTAGTAAAAAACAGATCAATAGCCTGTTCCCCATTTTCAGCTTCTATCACATCATAGTTTTTACGCACCAAAAAGTCCTTCACAAGCTTTCTCATTCTACTTTCATCATCAACGACTAAGATTTTCAGCTTTTCCATTTGGTACCTCCTAAATCGTACAATTTTTTATATATTAACACCCAACTATGACGAAATTGTGAAAATATTGCGCTGATTACTTGTTTTTCTCAAATGCCTGCTCTCTCTCTTCCAGAGCCTTCTCTCTATTCTCTAGATCTGTCTGCCAGCTTTCATACTTATCAATTACTTGATTCTCATAAATAGAATACATACTCCTATCGCTGAATACAGCAATCACAATCATGGCTAATATAATGATTGCCAAAAAAATACTGATAATTCTAGAATTGCGAAGCTTTATCTTATAATCTTCAATCAAAGCAATATGTCTTTGCTCCTTCTCTTTTTCCAGCACATTATCATATACTCTTGGTTCTTTATCCTGCTTTTCTATCCGAATATCAGGAAGATTCTCCTTAGTAACGATACCAGCTTGTAATATTTTACCACGTAGATCGTATAAAAAGGAATATCCAATTACTGTGTTCAAAGTCTTTCTTTCTACTAATTTATGATATAACTTCAGAGCCTTGTTAAGATCATTCAAATCAGTATTTGCTTTGATATATTCCACCGTCTCCTGTTCCCTTTTTGCTTCCTTAAAACTATGGGCATCGGTAAAGACATAGCCTGCTACTTTATATTCGGTTTCTTTCATACTCCGGTGCTTCCTCCTTGGTTATATGCGCTCTGACGGATACACTAGGCCCCAATCTGCTCGTAACGAATCTAATATTTTCATAATATCCAGTGTATCATTCAGAGGAATTATATCGCTCTGCTTCTTTCCTTCCAAAATACATCGATTCACCTCTTCCGCTTCATATACAAACCCATTTGAGGTAAATGGGTGTAAGAAGGAATCAACCAGCTTACCATTCGCGTCATAAACCTCCGCACTTTCTGCAGTCCAGAAATTCGGTATCACGATTCGGCCTTTTTCACCAATAATAATCGCATCATTTCCGGTAGATGCAGTGATTGCAGAACTGAGACCGGCAATCATTCCTTCCTTATACAGCAAAGTGATGACATTCAACTCATCCACATTACTCTGTCCGATATAAGCATTGCTGCTAATCTTGTCCGGAAGCCGTTCCATAAGATGGATAGCATAAGAAATCGGATATACCCCTACGTCCAATAGAGCACCACCTCCCAGCTTAGGATTAAACACACGGCTGTAAGGATCAAATTCTGTTCGATAACCAAAGGAAATATTCATATACTTTATATCACCTATGATTTTATTATGGATCCATTGCTTTACAATCCTTGTAGTAGGTAAAAACTTGGTCCACATTGCTTCCATTAGAAATACATTGCTGCTCTTTGCTTGATCTACCAGCTCCCTGGCTTCCTTATAATTTATTGTAAAGGGCTTTTCGCATAATACAGCTTTTCCTGCAGCAATACATAAGCTGGCGTGCGCTTTATGCTCTGTATGAGGTGTAGCTATATAAATAACATCAACCTCCGGATCTTTGATGATCTCCTCATAACTCCCATACGCTTTCTTAATGTGAAAACGGGTTGCGAATTCTTTCGCTTTGACTGGGTCTCGGGATGCGATCGCGGTAAGCTCAGTATGATCCAATGTATTTAAAGCCGTTGCAAACTTTGTAGCGATTTGTCCTGCACCGATAATTCCCCACTTTACTGTTCTCATAGCCTAATTCCCTTTCATATTTTATATTTGTAATTGCATCATTTAATTGCGTAATATGATTAAGGCGTTAAATGCACATCAACTATTTTAGCTTCGTTTGTAAAACCATCACCGTTTACCCAGATAGTGATATAAAATATATTTTGATGATTTTTTCCCACCTAATTCTATTTTACTCGCCGTTTCATACAATTGCAATATAAAAGCCGCCCATTTCCTTTATTTCAGACAGCGCACAGTTACTGTTCAAACAATTAGTGCAATATCCGAAACGAAAACAGGCGACAAAGAACACTACAATTTTATTTTCAGCTTTCTTCTAGAGGTATAATCTTATATTCATAATTATCTTCTATGACCTTATAGCCCACTTTTTCATAAGCACGATTTGAAAGAGGATTTTTCTTATCCACATATAAAGTACAGAAATCGAACCCCTGTTCCAGCAATGTCTTACTTAGGTAATATATATTAGCTGCGGCATAGCCTTTTCCCCGATATTCCTCCGGTGTGAATACGTAGGTAATTCCCATTCCATGAATAAGTCTTCTAGTAGCTGCTGCCATAGAGACGGCCCGTTGTTCCTCATCTTCATACAAGTATAGCTCCTTCCGGTTAATCAACTGAGTAGCTCGAAGTAGAGCCGCCTCATAATCCGCTTCATCCATCAGAGCTTCAATCTGAAATTGTATCATCCAGTCCGCAACCAGCTTAGAATCCTCGGACACCGCCAGTCTCTGGCTCCCTGCTACCGGCTTAATATCGTTCACCTGCCGAAGCTCCATAATATCCGTTCCAACCTTCTGGATAAAGGATACCTTCCTATATTTCATGTATTGTTTCATAAAGCTTTGGCATAAAGTCTGCTTTGCATTCAAGCCTTCTATTGTAATATGGCTATTTCCCAGATAATCCGCCAACACGCCGGCTGCCTCTTCCTCTTTATCCGTAGCAGCAGCGTAAATGATTAAATCAACACCTCGAATTATTACATACAATAATACAATCCGTGTCTCCTCCATCACTGCACCGAATAATTCCTTACCAGTGCCCGGTCCCGTCAGACTTTGATTCGCAAAGTAAAGCAACAATTGAGCGGCGGCTTCTTTCTCCAATAATATTGCTTCATATTCCTTTAAGAATAAATCGGCGTTGCTATATTCCTTCACTATCATTCCAAGTCCCTCTTTCCGAATGAAACATTATATTTACCTATAATTTACCCGATTTTTACCATTTTAAACTTCGTTTTCGTTTTAGGCATCCGACTTTCCCTTTCCATGCAAAAAGCCCCAACTCAGGTTAGGACTTTTTTGCTGACCATATACAGGTTTGACTAATTACTTAGAAGTTTTTTCTTATTGATTAAGAGTACGGCGCCTCCTAATAATGCTAATCCTCCAACAATTGATAATACGATGATCATAGTGGATACATCATCCGTTGCTGTACTTTCTATTTGGATCTGAACCCCTTTATCGTCAACTCCGTCATCGGTACTGGTTACTGCCTGGTCTGAATCTACTGCGATATCTTCATTATCCATGATTACCTCTGCATCTGTAACAGATTCTTCTGTAGCTGTATCCGGAGCTGCACCGCTTGCATAGATCACGGACTGATCAAATTCAATTACCTTTACTCCATCCTTACCAACAAGTTCATAGATGTAATTCGCATTATCCTCATTATAGGGAGATATCCCTATTTCTATATTATCTTCAACAACACCTGTATAATTAATCATAAATCCAAGCTTATCGATCTCCTTTGCATTTGTTTCGAAAAGAAGCTTATCAATCTCTCCCTGCTTTGAATATAAGGCTTTGGTCTGATCAGATACCTCTTCGGTTAAGGAAGGTGTTGTGTTTTGAGCAAGTGTTGCATATGCGGAACTGGTGGTAATCGCCGCCATAAGCAATCCTAACATAACCACCTTTAATAAATTCTTCTTTATCATAATAATTCCTCCATTAATCTAATATTAGTTATCATCTATTTATAACCCAACTATCAATATTATGTAACTGTTCCGTACTCTTAGCTGCAGTTCTTCTTACTATACGTATGAATACAAAATAATTACTCTCTTTTGTTACCGATATGAACTACCGATTGCATAACCTCCTCTCTTTTATCGTTTACAATCATTAGACGTAAGCGAAGAAAAGATGGTTCCCTAATCCAAAAGAATCATCTTCCAAATAACCCTTCTCTGACTAGAAACGCTTATATAACAGGAAAATGCACGCAATTCATTTCCCCCTGCTCTCGCGTAAATTAGAATCAAATAGAAGGACTATATCTTTAATAAACAATACAGCCCTTCTATCCCATTCTATCTGCTGGCTTTGCAGCAGCCCTCATATTAGTTGATTTTCTTTAACACTTCATTAACCGCTTTTTCATCGATCCGCCTTACTACACTGTGTGTATATTCTATAAAGTATTTTTTCCAGAAGCCACGAGCCGTAGGATTGAAGCTTTCACAATCAACGCCCAGCAGACGATAGCCTTCTCTCTTCAACTCTCTCATGACATGACAGAGCAGATTATGATAGATGCCGCTCCCCCTATATTCCGGTTCGCAATAAGCCCCACAGATATTTATCATATCATCAACCTCTGTAGAAAAATTTTCTCCACAGTCAGCGAGCTTAATATAGGCGATTGGCTTCCCGTTTACCTTAGCAGCAAAGTACCTCACATCCTCTGCAGCCTGTTTGTACAGACCTTCTTCATCGATGGGTTCAAAGAACATAAAGGATGGACTCTTACCGAGATGCTGAATCAGATCATTATGCTGCCTCAGCAGGAGCACCCATTCATCTCTGAACAACTCTACATAATTTATACCATATCCATCCGCAAACAAAACCTCCTTTGTAACAGGTATTATATCCAGATTACAGATCAAGTCTAGACAACGCAGCCCAAATCCATTATAGAAAAAGCTCTTTTCTCCTGCACCATCATGTGCATATAGAGTAATGGCATGGCTTCGTATTCCTGCCTTAACCCATTTTAATGCCGCTGCTTGGTACAGTCTGGAATAGAGGCGCCCCCGGCTATCCTCATCCATATCACTTACCACGCCATGCGCATACAGAGGAACATAACCGCCTCGTACATCCGTTGTGCCAAAGGCATCTTCTCTTGGCCGGTATGAGCAAAGAAACCCAACCATCCTATCTCCTATAGTAGCCGCTACCCCAAGTCCATTTTCAACAAAATGTCCCATATCCGGAAGTGTTCCTATCTCCGGAAGTATTGTTACCATCCTCTGTTCCATTTTATAATTATCCTTTGCAATTTGCATAGCCATCGCGATATGCTCCTGCTTAAAATCCACTATCTCCATTATCGTTTTCCTCCCACCTTATGCTTTGCTCTGTTAGACTTCTCTAGTTTCTTGAAGAACTCCCTCTTCTCTTTCAAATATGCCGATTTATCCTCCGTAAATCTGGCTTCGCTCTTTAACCCTAGATAATTCTTCCATCTCGTACGTTCCAGAACACCTGATGCTATTGCTGACTGTATCGCGCATCCCGGTTCGCCTTGATGGGTACAATCCGAGAACCGACACTCGGCAAATAGCTTTTCGATATCAGAAAACGCTTCACCAAGCCCTTCTTCGACATCCCACATACCAAGCTCCCTCATTCCCGGAGTATCAATAATCATGACACCATTCTTCAGCATAATCAATTGGCGATGGGTTGTCGTATGCCTCCCTTTACTATCCTCCACACGAATATCGCTGACATTCATTATCTCTTCACCCGCTAGCGCATTAACCAGTGTGGATTTACCGACACCTGAGGAACCAAGAAATACAACAGTACTGCTAGGCTTCATATATTGCTGCAGCTGCTCCAAGCCCTCTTTTGTCACAGCACTGACTGCATATACCGGAACGCCGATTGCCTGCTGCCTGACCTGTTCCAGCTGTTCTGAATAATCCTCCACCAAATCAGCCTTCGTCAGAAGTACGACCGGTGTTCCCCCGCTCTCCCAGGAGACCGTAATATACCTTAAGATACGGTTCACGTTAAAATCGTAGTTCAGGGATGCCATTATAAACACATAATCAAAATTTGCAGCCACCACCTGTTCTAAAATAGTCTTTACATAGCCTGCTGCATGACCGGAATAATCCGGTCTTGAGAATTTTGACTTGCGGGGATATACTCGTACAATCTGCGAATCTCCACATTCATTATAACGCAATGCTACAAAGTCACCAACAGCCGGAAAATCCTCTGAAGCATTCAACTTGTTATAAAAAGAGCCCTTTATTCTGGCATTGCTTTCGCCATATGAAGATATTACCTTGAATAATTCCCTGTGAACCTCCGTCACCCTTGCCGGAATGCAACCATCCAAGTTTTCTTCCAAATCATTGTTTACGGTAAAACCGTAATTTACTAAATCGATCATCATATTCCTCCATTAATTGTTTCAATAATTTCAAATTCATCTTTCTACTTATAAATAAGCTATCCTCAAAACATAATACAATACTCATATAAATCGCTCCTTTCATATAGTTGATTACATCGTTTTTGTTGTGTTAAATAACTTACCATTGGGCAGAAAAATAGCCAAAAGCAGCCTTTTGATCGCGCTGCCTTTGGCTAGTGATGTATTTTTAGGTACAAAAATAACACACCCTAAAGTGTGCCACTGCATAAGTCATGGTATTCACGAAAGGTTACTTGTAAGGCATCCCACAGCATAGAAAGTATCTTCCTGCTTGTTCCGCCCAATATGAAGTTAGTCAAAAACCACCATTCTAAAAGCCAACATTCAAACAACTCCTTTCGACTCAAAGGTCACCCTTTGATGGTCAGTCAAATTAATTATTTACATTGCAATTATAAAGGATATTTTTGCTAAATGCAACAATTATTTTAAATCTTTCCATTATTATTCCTGTATCGTTGAATGTACTACCAACTTTACACCCTCTCATAAAGTCTACAAAATACAGGGTACACGCACTTTTCAATGCAAATTCCATGTAGATAAAATTCATCATGCAGATATAAGAGCACTTTACAGGCAAAGCGAAATACTATCTGTAAAATGATTTTCCTTGACTTTTCGACACCTTGATATATACTTTTGTTTGTGATAATTTTGCATGACCACTCAAGGAGGTTCCAGTTGAAATCACAGAATATTGTAATACAAAAAACAAAAGAATATGCACTGATTACCATTGGTGTCATGTTGGTAGTAATCGGTGTTTATTTCTTCAAATTCCCGAACAATTTCTCAACCGGAGGAGTTACGGGTATGGCAATCATATTAAGCAGTCTTCTAGGCAGCGGTGTCAGCTCCGGTACCATCGTATTAATCATTAATATCATCCTATTAATTGTCGGTTATCTAACATTAGGTAGAAGCTTCGGAAATCGAACCGTATACGGAAGTTTATTGCTCTCACTCTCCCTACGGGTTTTGGAAATTATCGTACCTATGGAGAAGCCCCTGACGAATCAACCTTTATTAGAACTGGCTTTCGCAGTAATCCTTCCCTCGGTTGGATCCGCACTGCTTTTTAATATTGGTGCATCAACCGGTGGTACAGATGTCATCGCCATGCTTCTCAAGAAGTATACCAGCCTCGACATCGGACGTTCTCTTTTAATGACTGACTTTTTACTTACGGTTGCAGTATTTCCGGTCTTTGGTATCACTACCGGATTATTATCCATATTAGGTTTGTTCCTAAAAGCAACACTGGTTGATAACGTAATCGAGAGTCTGAACTTAAATAAATATTTCACAATTATATGTGTGAATCCCAAACCGATCTGTGATTATATTATTAATACACTTCACAGAAGTGCGACGGTCTTTGATGCCAAAGGAGCATTTACAGAGAAAGAAAAAAAAATAATATTAACCGTTATGAATCGTTCTCAGGCCGTTATGTTAAGAAAGCTTATTAAACAGATGGATCCAGACGCTTTCCTATTAATCACAAATACCAGTGAAATCATCGGACGTGGTTTCCGAGGATAATCTCTACCTGATAGAATAGATACTCCAGAAAGCATCTTACTCGAACATTACATCGTCAAAAAATCATAGGAATAAGGGTAACCCCTTCGTTCCTATGATTTTTTTATATATGATAATTTAAGGTTCTCGAAGCAAGCTGTCTATTATTCAAATATTATCGCACTACAATGCATATATTTTAATAGAATAATGTTATCAGGAGGTAATCCCTTGAATACTTCAGTTGATTTTGAGACCATCCTCTTTGAGCATCACTTTTGGCTTCAGATACTGGGTGATCATTCCAGATTTATCTTTTTCTCTCTGGCACCGACAGAGACCGAATATATATTATTAGCTCAGGAGTTCATCCTTCTCTTTGATAAGCTGCTCGAGGATGCTAGACATATTCCGGATGGGAAGACACTGGATACGTTAAATCAACAAGCCTATGAGGCAGCTTCGCGGTTACGTGAATTCAAGCTGGAGTTGTTATCAATGTCCCTTGATGCAGATTTAAAAACCCAGTTATCCCCCTCTTTTATCAATGATATGTTGAACGAACTGGAGGAATATCTTTCTATCTTATGTAACCTGAGGTATAATACACCCAACTTAATTCACCCAATCCATTATCACATGCTGTGGCTCTCCGATGCAATCGGTCATGCCGCTACAATTGAGGCAGAACTTGATTTCATCGAGGCAGATCAGATTAATCAAGCCTGCCGGTTTCGAATGCAATTTCAAGATCTGTATTTGAAGGCTCTCATTATGAACGGATATCTTCGGACTGAGCTCAAACAATTTCCTGCTCTGAATAGATTGAACGAGCAGGCTGCAACGGCGATTCAAAGCTTTACTGAATTCCTTGATTCACTGCGGGATAAACGTACAGACCGCAAGGTACTTGGAACGCTGATGCCCCTTATGGCAGATCATATGTCGAGAGAAGAATGCTATTATCTATGGAAGTTATCTCAAGCTTCATCGATCATAAGAAGACCTGATTGTGATCCAACCAGACCTAGAATCGAACCCTAACCGGAAGAAGTACGCGCATCGCGTAAGCAAGATGAATTGATAAATCAATTCACTTGTCATGAATCAATAAAAGCTTTCTGTTATAGCCGATCGGAGCAATCCAAATCCGTTGTAACAGAAAGCCTATCACGTTTATTTTATACTTACTCTTACTCAATATAGGCTTAGAGCATCTTCTTCTTTCATTCACCAGACGCATTTTACTTCTGACATACGTCACAATAGTAGATGCTTCCTCCAAGATAAGCCTCTTTTTGAATGATATGCCCGCAGCTCAGGCAAGGCTTTCCTACGGTATTCTTACTTAGTCTTGTTACATACCCACCGGGATTACCATAAAAATCCTTTTCTGTATTCCTGCCTCCCTGCGCTATCATCTGAGCCGGTGTATTTTTAACGGAATGGTATAATCTATCAATATCATCTTGATGAAAGGTCCCTACCTTTCTCTTAGGATGTAGACCGGCATAATACAGGATATCCTGTAAAATACCGTTACCCAGACCCGGGATTCTCTGTTCCGTGGCCAAAATCGCCTTAGCACTCAGCTTTTGTGCATCCTGCGCAGTTAAGATCCTCATGAAATATTCCTTGTCAAACTGCTCACTCAGGAGCGAGGGCTTTTCTTTTGCTACTATATAATATGGATTGTCAAATTCCTTCTCATCAACACACCAAAGGAAACCATACATTTGAACAGAGCCGCTCATCGTTGACCCATCCTCGAATTCGATAAGAAGCTGATGCTTCACAGGACGCTTTACATCCTTCTCATAATATCTTAAGACTACACCATCTCCGATAACAAAAATCAGGTTTTCAATCTCCATTCGGATTTGCCCACCGTTGGGTGCTGCTTCACCAATTCGACGACCCTTTAAAAGTTCACCATAGGCTTGTGGATCACCGTAAAAAAATGCAAATTTGTGTGGTGAATATAATGTTGTAACCTTTATAATCCGTTTACCCCGAATTGAAGCATTCATTTGATCTGATAATATCTTCGCTTCTACCAGCTCAATCATACAAATACAGTCTCCTTCCTTTTGTAAGTATTCATTCATTAAAATCCATATTTCTTCTTATTTATAATAACATATCCCACTTCAATCATTAGAAAAAGAATACAAATCATGACTGCAAAAACCACCTCTGGGTATTGACCATTGAAACCATTTTCCGAAGTATGCTTAACAACAATTCCTACATATGCCCAAATTACAGTAGCTGCATATGCAATACTCCTATTCTTTAGGGTGTAGAAGGAAGCAATGATTAAAATAATTAGTGCTCCTATAATTGTTAATAGCCGAGACGAAACACCGAAACCAGGCCAACTGATACTTATTAAAAATACAGATACATTAACCATCACAGCGACGGTTATCCAGCCGAAATAAATACTAAAGGACAGCCTGACAAATATCCTCTCCGAAAGTGAAACATCCTCTGAGTATATATATTGATTAATGATGCTTAAACATACAAGAATTGTAATTATTAACACTAGTGATAGGGCCATATATCTATAATGCCAAGCAAAAATCCATGCTATATTACATAAACAGGACAGGATAAAAAACAATCGAATGAAATCGGAAATCTTAGACGACAGAGTTGACACATGACCCATAGCTTCTAACTGATATACAACATATGTAAATAGCAGAACATAAATCACCGTCCATATCAGGAAAGTATAACCCGCAGGTATGATCAAAGAAGGATAATTATTAGAAACATCACTCGTAATCATCCCATTTATCGGTAATAAACTAGCCAGTATATTAACTGCTATCATCACTAAGAACGAGATGACAGCTAATACCTTATAACAAATATTCCCATTTGACATATATCTTCCCCCAATATAACGTCCATGAATAATATACACTATACCACCATCTATTTCCGTTTTTTCCCTATATAGTAAATATATACCATATACTACGATACTTTATGCAAGGAAAGATGTCAATATATTTGTATTGTATTATATCATTTTTTGAATATTTAATATCATTCCGCAATATTTCCATCAATATGACCAATTGTATCATTACACAAAACCCGGTAAAAATGTGGAGGTCTATAATAGGGGAGCCACAACCTATGAGTGTTGATATTACTGGATTTATAAGCTTCTAGATTGGTGATAAATCTCACTTCTTGGACATATGATATTATAATTAATACATTTGTCTTATGGGAGGTACTATGAATTTTCAACAAAGTAAAACCTATCAAAATATAGTAAATGCATATAACATTGATGCTGAGGCAAATACCCGTTATCAAATATATGCAGACCAAGCAAGGCTGGAGGGTTATATAGAGATAGCTGCAGTATATGAAACCACAGCCAGAAACGATAAGGAACATGCAAGAATCTGGATGCGAAAGTTAAATGAAGGTGTTCTACCGAATACGGAGCAAAATTTGCAAAACTCTTATGAGTTGGAATCAGTTCTAGGCAATAATCTGTTCCGGGAATATTCCCGTATTGCCCAAGAGGAAGGTTATCATGATATTGCTACTTTATTCAACGACATTGCTAATATTGAACTGTATCACGAATTGAGATTTAGGTCATTACATGGAGATTTGACCCTTGGAGATCTTTATTGCAGGCCGACTGAAATGTTATGGATCTGTATGCAGTGCGGTAATATTATAGGCGGCTTATGCGCTCCAGAGATTTGCCCGGTCTGCTCATTCCCCCAGGGCTATTATCGGTTATATAACAACGATGTGATCTAAGACATTTATGAAAGAAGAGTCAGTTTCAAAACATATTCCATAACCATACTGAGGGGATAACTACATCCCCTCCCTCGGCTAACAAATTGTTTTGAAATAGTCCTTCTTTTTATCATTTTTATTTTACTAACCCAAGTCATACCCACTCATACTTTATTAGGTAATTATAAGTCTTGAAGCTGTCCTCATTAATTACACTCACTATTCTATGTCTCGTAAGAATCTAACGTAAAATTCATCATACGTTAGTCTGCTTTGATACAGCTTTTCAGCCAGCAGGGTACCGATATATCGGAAATGCCAGGGCTCATAATTATAGCCGGTAATATGTTCCTTCCCCTTTGGGTATCTCAATATAAAGCCATACTTGTACGAATGGTCCGCTAACCATATCCCCTCCGGTGTATCTGCAAAGGTTTCTTCTAAATCATTAATATCAACCGCTAGACCTGATTGATGTTCACTATGCCCCGCCCGGGCTGATACCTTGTCTCTTTCCGTCTGGTATTGGGTCAGTGGTATATCCTCATTCCAGTTTCGAAAATATACCTGTTTCTGATATAGAAAGCTACGAAAGGTTGAGATAGCCTTTAGGAATATACCCTCCTGTCTGGCGTCACGGCACATAACTTCAAAACATGCTCTGGCTGAGTGTCGAAGCAACAGCGTTGACTCGTTATAGTCCGGAGCAATCATCTCTAAATCTCCAGGAATGTAATCTCTCGAAAGCTGACAATACTTATTTACCAGAACTGTAAGTCGATCTGGGCATAAGACCTGACTGACCTTTGAATAGAACCCATGATCCAATCCGATTTCAACATGAGTAATCACATCCTCCCATGACAGTTCATTGTGACTAATTTTATATCGGATATACCTCTTATCATTGTCTTCCCGGTAATATGGCAGACATCGATACTCCCACACTTCCTCGATTAATTCCTCTATTCTTTCCTCCATTCACATCTCCTACTGACACCAAAATCATCTTCGTCATTTACTCACATTATATTAAGATATGGATACATATATCCACAGAATTCATCCACCACATACAATTTCTCACCTACAACCATTCATTTTTCAACCTAGGCAGAGAAGAGGTAGCATTACATTCCGTATACTCTCCAAATCAAGCCTGCTGATTAATCTTTAACAGCTACGGATTTCGAACAAAAAAGGAGTACCCTGGTGTATTGGATACTCCTTTTCGCTATTCATAGTAGTAAGTTTGTGAAATATGCTTTTTATCGTTTCCGATTTTTCGATTATTCGCAATTAGTTATTCTCATTAGCAACAAATGGTTTAGTTCGTAAATAACTGAGACCAATAGATTACGCCATTGGACTTATATACACCAATACCTATCTTACCAAAATTAGCATTAAGGATATTCGCTCTATGACCGGAAGAATTCATCCATCCGGTTACAACCTCCTGAGGAGATTTCTGTCCATAAGCAATATTCTCGCCCGCTGTGCGGTAGGAAATATTAAATTCCTTTAAGACGGTATTAAAGTTCGTTCCATCGGGTCTTGTATGAGAGAAGGACTGCACTGTCTCTTTTGCTCTCTTATTTGCAGCATTCGTTAAAGTTGAATTAGTAGTCAGTGCAGATAATCCTGCTTTCGCACGTTCCTGATTCACAAGCTCTAACACCTGGTTAGCATAGCTGCTTACATCAGAGGAGTTACTAGACTGTGTTGTAGATGTAGGCGTAGTCGTGGGAGTAGGTGTTGCTGTAGCTGTAGGCTTCGTTGTGGGAGCAGGTGTTGCTGCAGGCGTAGTTGTGGGAGTAGGTGTTGCTGCAGGCGTAGTTGTGGGAGTAGGTGTTGCTGTAGCTGTAGGCGTAGTTGTGGGAGTAGGTGTTGCTGTAGCTGTAGGCTTTGTTGTGGAAGCTGACTGTGCTCCGTTCTTATTAATACAAGCAAGGATATCCTCCAGAGATGAAATATTATTTATATTACTTAATGTCACATTCGTACAGCCATTCTCCTGAAGCTTAACGACAACCTCTTTCACAGAATTACAATCGGATAAATCAATATTCTTATAAGTCAATTCCTGAGTTTCGTCAAGGCACTTTGTAGTATTTGCAGCTTTCACATCGCTGGTATTTTCAAGGCACTCTGTAGTATTTGCAGCTTTCACTTCGCTGTTATTCTTGGTGCTCTCTGCGTTATTGTTCTTCTTGTTATTCTTCTTTGTGTTACTCTTGTTCTTCTTAGCTTCCGATTTTTTCTTGGAAGAAGTCTTTACTGCCTTTACTTCATTATTATCATTATTTCCAGCCACAGCACCTTTCACTGCGGTATTGGTTATAGGAATACTTTGCTCTACATCTGAATTTGTAACATTTTCTTCTACCGTTGTAGATGTATTTGTTGTATTCAGATCATTCGATAAATTCAATGAACTTTGGTAACCACCAAATGCGCCCAATAGTGTCAACCCCAGTGTACATACTGATGTTATTATAATCTTTCTCATTTTTTGTACCTCCTTTATGGTATCTATCTGCTGCTCCCTTAGAGTAACACATAGGTAACAGGGGTTCAACAGCTAGATTTTGGTGTTAGACACAAGTCTTACCTTGTTTTTGGATAATTCTTCAATAAACAAAACCATAATATGTAATAACAGAGCGCAATTATTACCAAATTCTCTACTGATATAAAATCATTGAAACCCTTAATTTATAAGGTTAAACCAAGCATTTACTATACAATAATCTTATGATCCAATTCCTAAAATCGACCAAAAAGATGAGTGATTTTGCAATGTAATTCCATGACATAGTTTTTAAATATTTATTACAAACATATTAACATTTCAACTAAATATCGCATTAGATCATCTTTTTCCGATCATAACACCGCACAAAAATAGGTGTCCGACACCAAAACGGTACCGAACACCCCTAGGATAACTCTTAAGGTATTAAATAGGATAATTCTTAAGGTATTAAATAAGAAGAGGATAGACAACTAGGCCGATAATTCCTGCTCCTATCATTATAGCAATCTGGCTAACCTTCCATTTACGTAATATCACTAACGCTATTGTAAAGATTACTACTGATAGCAGATCGACCTTACTCAGATCAGCAGTAACCGCTTCTCCTTTCCAGAAAGCCAAGAGAACAAGAGATATCCCTGCCGAGGTGATCAACGCAACAACCGCAGGACGAAGCCCATTCATAACCCCTTGAAAGGTAGAAAGTCCTCTATAACGATAATAAACATATGCCAAAATTAAAGATAGTACAATAGAAGGTGTAATGCAGCCAAGGGTTGCAATAACAGCTCCCGGTATCCCTCCCATGCGGATTCCAATGAAGGATGCAGCATTAATCGCAATCGGTCCCGGTGTCATTTGTGATAGAGTCACAACATCCGCAAATTCTGTCATAGTAAGCCAGCCATTTATGTCCACCACTTGATTTTGAATTAATGGCAGGGCAGCATACCCCCCTCCTATGCTGAATAACCCTATTTGAAAAAAGCTCCAGAATAAAGTAAGAAGTATCATGCTTTCTCCCCCTTTCCTGTTGTATGCTTTGTTAAATAGATGGAGATCGCCCCAAGTACTCCACACACCAGTATTATAATGATTACACTCACATCAAAGACAAATGCAGCAATAAAGGCAGCCAACATTAAAAGAATAGGAAATTTCTTTTTTTCCTTCATTACATTATGAATCATATTAATTACAACATCGATGATTACCGCTGCCACTCCGGCCTGCATACCGCGAAGGGTATAACCAACCATCACGCTATCACGAAATGCTGTATAAGCCACAGAAATCACCGATAGTATGATGAGAGGAGGTAATGCTGTACCAAACACAGTCAATAATGCTCCCAGAATCCCTGCCATCCGATAACCGACCAGGATGGAGGCATTTACTGCGATAGCGCCCGGAGTTGACTGAGCAATTGCAGTAAGATCCAGCATCTCATTCTCTTCTATCCATTTATACTGGTCAACAAACTTCTTTCTCATTAACGAAATAATGACATAGCCTCCACCAAAGGTAAATGCACTCAAAAGAAAGGTTGATGAAAATAATTTTAGATAGAACCGTAGATCCTTCTTCATATAAACACTCCTATTTCCTGTGTATATTCATAATTGATAGCATACTCCAATTTATCTATATTATAGGTATCTCCTTCATGAAATAAACGAATCTAACCATAGTTTCATTCAACATCTGAATCTCGAAACACGGTACTTGATATTCTTCTCTCACCAGGGTATATTTAGGTTAAACAATCATTTCAATGAAAGGAACTTCTGAACATGTATCCTACAAATAAAGGCTTCTTCGAAGAGGTCTATCAAATCGTAAGTAATATTCCGGAAGGATCCGTCATGACCTATGGTATGATTGCCACCATGCTTGGTAGGCCTAAGGCAGCCCGACTAGTTGGATATGCCATGCATGATGCTCCAAAAGATCGCCAGCTTCCCTGCCACCGAGTGGTTAGTAAGGATGGAAAACTATCACCTGAGGAGATCTTCGGAGTAGGCATTCAACGCCGCTTACTGGAAATGGAAGGTATCACCTTTAAAGAGGATGGCTGCATCAACATGGATAAACATCTCATTCATTGGAGTTTCTGAATCATATGGTAGGCTTCACTACGATACCGTTTACTTCTACCTGGTCGGTTATCTCGATGACCAAGCATTTCCGGCCATCCACCAGCTTTGTCTGCACCAGATCTACTCGTTCCGGATTCACCTTGACGATAACATCGGGTGTCTTGACTTCAAACACTCGTGTGTTTACAACATTTGCTGCCATCAGGGTGGCATTTTCTCCGGTCATCATATCATAGTTTTTATCAAATTCCACGAGCTTCTCTTCCACTACTCCGCTTTCTGCAAAGATGCTTTTCACCTCACTCTTATCCAAGGTCAAGGGCTCGGGAATCTCCTTCAGCTTATGTTCTTCCAGTATATCATTCAACTTCTCATGAATATTGCGAACAATCTCATACTCGCATTCTTCACCTAAGGTCTCCTTAATCAAGGTCTGGAAGGTTTCCTTCTGTCCGCCGGCAGACATCGGTACCTCACAACCGAGTAGCTCCTTTGCGAAATCACTATGTAATTCCTCAGAATCCTTTGAGTAATATAAGACACTATGAATATCAGTACTGCGATCATTGAAAGACGGGAATAGGAAACCATTATTCGGCGCGCCTACCACCCAGTCCTGAATTCTCTTCCCAATCTGATTTAGGTCCTCATGATAGCTTAATCCCGGTTTTGATAGATTGACAGGACAGATTGAGCAGAGTATGTAACGATACACCTCATCGGAGGCATCCTCCATCATGATTTTATCATTTGTCTTTCCCGGAACATCGTAGGCTGCATATACAACTAATACAAGGTAATTTCCCGGAAAATCATAGACCTGAATTATCTTATTATAGAATTCCTCCAGCAAGGACTCATCCTTTAGTTCACTGTCCCGAAGCCTCAACATGAATTCCTGGGTTCCTCCATTGAATTCGGTTTCTAGTGGAAAGTCCATATTAATTAGGTTCTTACCAATGGTTCCGGATAAGGTCTTCTTAAATATTTCAAAATACTTGAAGGTTTCCTCCTCCGGTAAGCACAAAAATGACTCGGTAAATTTTGTTTTAATCGTCTTTTCGCCATCTACATAACAACCGCTCACCTTAGTTATGGAGCAGTTTTCGTGTTTCATTTGTTTTCTAATCTCTAAAATTTCACTATTGATCATAGTATCGTTCGCTCCTTATCTATTTCATCATTTTCTATTCTAGCACAACAGGGTCCCCTTTGAATTAGTTTGGTACCAAGTAGGTTTTTACACTTTGGTTACGCTAGAACATATAAAATAACATAACAAATACTAGTTTACCATATCCGAATTTTAAATCAAGAAGTTGTTTCCACTTAGATTTCATCGGTAACAGGATAAGCCATTATCAATATGGCGTATATTACTGTGCAGGCTGCATATACTAATCAACGATAGAAAATATGCTTCATGCACTTTCTATTGCTACGTACCGAAAGAGTATATTTTGTAAACTTCTACGGTCGTGTATGAGTTCAAATACTTCACATTTGCTTATAAGCAAATATAAGGAGGAGTTAATTCTATGGATTATTGTAACGACAGTAATACAACACCATCAAAAGATACCGGTTCTAAGAACTTAGCCGTAGAAAGCGATATAGATTATGGTAATAGTTCCGAGGTAAGCAATCCTCATCCGGCTACCGCAACCCCAAATATTCCCAGCGAAATGCCGAACCGAGGAATTGATAAATAGTCTTACATTATTTAAGTTCAATAGAGGATGTGTCAAAACATAATGATTGGCACAAGAGAAGGGTAACAGCAGCCATAATCAAGGGAATGATGATGCATGTTACCTTTTCCTTTGCTTAGTTTAAGACTATAGGATGAGGGTTATCCTTACCTTAAGTTAACATATGTCTTGAAACAGCCCCTTGTGGTATTTCACCTCAGTATCGGATCGGTATTGACGATGCTTCTATGGTTAATCTCGGGTTATAGTGATGCATCGAGAGAAATCTGCGGAGACCGCTTTCTGCCAGTTCCTTTTCCATAATTGGTGCTATTGTAATTGAATTGATGGTTTCCATAGGATCCAGCATAATCTCACAGCAGGGTGTGACGATACCGTTCTTAATCGTAAAGCCCATCTTAGGCTCCTGCTCTTCGTGGCTCGTATAATCACCTGGTAATTTGATCACAAATCGGTATTCCCTCTCTCCGGCAAAGGACTCATTCTTATAAAAAAGCTTACAATCATTGATATAATCCAGTACCCTATCCCGAATCTCCAAAAGCGATTGTTCCTTGTTCTGAGTAAGATTATATCGATTCACATATTCAAGATTCATCTCCGACAACATAAGCTGCAGCGCAGCTGTCTGCTCCTTATCCGTATAAAGAACCTGCCCGTAGAACACCCGCATATTATTTATGCTGATCCCCTCCAGGCACTTTACCAGCTTATTGATCGTAAAGCAGAGGTTATAACCTTGGTAGTTGCCATTCTTTACATAGTAATTCCACATATTAAGCAAATCTTTCCCCTCTGACAGACAGAAGATATAATATCCGGCATTCTCGGAAGGAGTCGTTGTTCTCCATTCGCCGTAAGAGGGATTGAGAATCTCAGTCTCATAGTTTTGGTTGAATAGCTCCTCTATTGTCTCCCGAAATTCCGGTCTTAACTGACCCCCTAACACGCCTAGAGCTTTCAACAGCGGTTTCCTTATGTACATTGCCTCGGACTTATCGTTCAGAAATTGACAATCAGTAAATCGAAGTGTTTTTCTCTCTAATATAGCATACAGACCCTCAGGTGAAGTATAATGATAGACCTTACTTCTGCTCTTATCTGGAGTCGAAACGCTAGGCTCAAAGCATTTGATATCTTTCATGATTTATCACCTCATTCGTATATTTTGCATAGAGTACCTTTCCTATATTATATCATTGGCAATATTTTCTATCAAGACCAGACCTTCCGGCATGACAAAAGCAAGAACTACAGTATCCCGTACCACTGCATGAAAGATATTCCTAAGCTATCCTTCCTTCCGTGTAATACCGAATACCGGTTATCCTTGCCTTCTTGATGCTTTATTCAGTTCTCATTTCCTTACTGATACTTCAATTCTGTTATCATTTTTTCTTAGTGATTAATATAGCACCGTTTCCAGGCTTTAATAAAATAATTCGGTCTGCCGACGAATGAACCTCACTTATTACTTTTTGGGTTCATCCGAGAACTGGTGACTGGACGAGGACCTTTCTTTATCACCGCTCACATAGCCGTTGGTACTATCCAGTGCATTCTTAAAGCGTTTCATATCATCGCCGGTAATATTTCTTTCTGCGAGACCGTTATTATTGGTGTTTGTATTATTTGGATTCTTACTGTTTATTCTATTGGACAAAGGAACTACCTCCTAGTAAATGATAGAATATTATGCGTAAATCCTAAGAATTTATTCCAATTATACAAAACAGTTACCTATCTAATAACCTGATAGAAGCTTTGTGTCTTACAGATTCTCTCCAAGCTCACGAAACAGCTCCGATAACTTGTGACACAAATCTTTATCAAGAGGGATCAAATCTATGCCTTCGCAGGAATCCGTAATCAATAATTCCTTATCGTCCACCTCAATCAGAAAAGCCCCCGCTTTTCGAATCGATCCATCATATTTATTAAGTATTGCTTCTATTTTTTTCTCATCCATGTCTATCTTATCGCTCCTTTACTATGATTCATTCTTATTGTTCTTACTATAATTCTAAGTCATACAAATAGCAAGTGCTATATGCGGACATATGCAAAGCTTACGTATTGCTAATTGACCACATGAATCACTATTTTGCCCCTTGCATGACCTTTACTATATAATTCATAACCTCTGCTGCCTTCTTCAACTTCTCATTCTATTCCATTTCTTCCTCTATGATAATAAAATGAAACTGATAATCGTAAAGATACGGAGTTAATTCCGACAAAATCTGATCCCGCTCCTTCTCCGTACACTTAATATGAATGATTTTGTTACCTTCATCAATCTCCTGCTCCATAACCTCACTCCTTACATACAAATCATGATTTAATACTATTATTACAAATATAGATGAATATGGCAACTTCATCTTTTACCATGTTACTAGATACAACTTACTCCTGCATTCATAGCTGTAGCATGTTTGTTCCTATACTGATGGATCTGTTCGACCGGTAGCTTCGGGTATAATCACCCACACAAGCAAGCTTGTAGTATGCTCACAACTCTTATTGTCATAAATAATACAAATTATATTGCAGAATTCCCATTTTATTTATCTGCTCTCTTCTTATATAATTAGAGCAAAAAGGAGGGATACTTTGGTATCATATACATTAGCTAGTGAATAAATACAGTGTATTCAAGAATGATACCGAGCATTATATGAGAACTTATAAAGGTAAAGTATATAAAAGAATTATATTAGCTTATGGAATACTGATACTGGCTGCAATGGCAGTAATACTAAATTTATTGTTATCTCATCGAGGTGACAAAATCGAGACCTTTCGCAACCTAGGTTATAGCGAGCCTTTGACAGAGTCCCAGGTGACCTCGCTGTCTCTGGATAGCAAGTACATGGATAGAAATATGCCCTATATCATCTATCTCCCAAAGGGGTACGGTAACGGTGACAAATACCCTGTTTGGTATGGGCTGAACAGCTACAGTACCAATGAAGCCATGTGGATCAACAATGGTATTGATGTGGCAGCAGATGAATTAATTGACGCTGGCGAGATTGAACCAATTATCATGGTGTTTCCTTATACAAAGGATTCCTCATTAAAAGAAATAGAGAAGGATCTGGAGGATGGAATTGTTGATGAAAGAAATTTCGACCAATTACTAAGCAAGGAATTAATCCCCTACATCGATACTCACTACTTTACTGTAGCAAAACCGGAGGGAAGATTCATCGGTGGCTTCTCTTTGGGTGGAATGATTGCTCTTAGAATTGCTTTCCATCATACGGAGCAGTTTAGCAGGGTCGGTGGGTATAGTGCTGGTGTACTATACGACGATTATTCCGACAATCAGCTGGAGAAATGGTTATATCCAAATGATGACATCGATAATATTGACACCTTTGATCATCAGAGAGGGTTACAAAAACTTCAAGTGCAACTGGATGCCGGTAATTCGAACGATCCCTTCGCTGTTGGTCTCGCATCCTTGCATGAAGCATTGCTGAAAAGGGGCGTTACTTCAGAGTTCGAATTGTATGACGGAGGACATACCTTAAGAAGAAATAAAATGAAGGATTATCTGAAGTTCTATGTCCCTAAGGATTAATCACGTCATTATCCATATAATCGGTATAGCTATCTTTTTCATATCAATAACGATAGAAAGTATGCTTTACGAACTTTCTATTGTCACGAAAAAAATCATTTTATTTTCTATGTATCCTGCAAAAAATATGATATGATTTGCTATAGGTTATAAGCCTTAAAACAGACGAAATATAATGAAACGGAGATACCGATGGATATAAATGGATTTGAACAATTTAACCTGCAACCCGAGTTATGGAAGGCGCTAGCTTTCTTAGGATATCATCAGCCTACAAAGATACAGCAATTAGTAATCCCGCATGCCCTCCTACATAAGGACTTATGGGTCAGGTCTCAGACCGGAAGCGGAAAGACGGCTGCCTTCGGCATTCCAATCTGCGAGCAGATTGAATGGCTTCCTAATCATCCGCAAGCTCTAGTTCTTGTACCCACTAGAGAGTTAGCTCTCCAGGTGGCCGAAGAACTAGGGAATATCGGACGATTAAAAAGGCTTAAAGTTTTGCCAATCTTCGGCAAAGTGTCCATTGAACGACAAGAGCTTGAGCTCAAGCAAAAGACTCATATTGTTGTCGGAACCCCGGGAAGAGTTCGTGATCTAGTTCAGAAGGGCACCCTTCCGGTTGATGCAATCTCCCATCTGGTCATTGATGAGGCTGACGAGATGTTTCATATCGGACTTCAGGAACAGGTAGAAGATATCATCCGACTGCTCCCCACCGATCGCAGTACCATGCTATTCTCAGCAACCTTACAGGAGCAGCTTCAGAAACTAACCGAAGCTCATATGAAGCGACCTGAGGTAATACAGCTTGTCGAGGAGGCAATTCCTGTTGAACGTATCGAACAGTTCTCCTACTATGTGGAAGAGCCGGACAAGCCGGAGTTGTTATGTAGAATTACTGCCAAATACCGGCCGGAAAGCTGTATCATCTTTGCAAATACGCAAGATAAGGTTGAAGCAATAGCCAAATATCTCACACTACACCATTATCCCTGTTACAGTCTTCACGGTGCCATGCGTCAGAAGGATAGAATTCAGGTTATGAACGACTTCAAGAAGGGTTCCTTTCGGTATCTGATTGCAACCGACGTTGCCGCCAGAGGAATCGACATCAGCGATGTATCGATGGTTATTAACTATGACATCTCCAGGGGCAATGAAAATTACGTTCACCGAATCGGCCGCTGTGGGCGTCTTGATGCCTCCGGTATCGCGGTAACCTTCTTTGCAAGGAGAGAACAGGAGTCGATGCAAGCGATCATGAAATACACAGGTATTACAATCCCTATGTACGAACCAGCTTCGCTTCTGCTTACGCAAGTTGATATGGACGAATTCGAACAGCAGCTTCGTAAGCCACTCCTTATAAAGGAGAAGAAAGGAAAAGCCTTAAACCAAACCATCACTAAGCTCCATATCTATGCTGGAAAAAAAGATAAGATTCGCACCAACGAAATAGTTGCCACCATCTGTAGCATCGAAGGTGTTACGGCAGAGGATATCGGAATTATTCAGATCCTTCCTACTGCGACTCAGGTTGAAATACTAAATCACAAAGGCAATCTGGTATGTCAGCAGCTGAGGGAAAAAACCATCAAGGGAAAGGTACGAAAAGCACGTATCCTTTCAGACAAATAACAAACAAGAGAATTTATCGCTAATCTTTGAGAATGATGCCATAAAAATCCAGCTGTAAACACTATCCAGAAGTCATAAAATATATCTAAAAAACGGATGCTCTCATTTATAAAAAGCTTTGTAACCATTTCGTGTCACAAAGCTTTTCTATATTGATTATTCATCAAATTTCTTTAACTGCTCCTCGTACTTCAGCATGCGTTCTTCATAGCCATCAATCTTCTTATCAAGATAATTTAATGTATTATGTAGTTCTTCCATCTTTTCGGCAATCTGTTTTCTTTGTTCCAATAGTAATTCTTTTCTTACACCTATCGTCGCATTCCCTTTCTGAAACAAGGACACATATTCAATCAAAATTTCAATGGAGAGGCCTGCGCTCCTCATGCATTTGATAAACTGCACCCAACGGCAGTCTTCCTCTGTATAGTCTCGGTTACCGCTGCTATTCTTATTCACCGCCGGTAACAGACCAATTCTCTCATAATAACGCAGTGTATCTGCAGATAAATCATATTTCTTGCTAACCTCAGCTATTGTCATGAGAACACCTCTCTTTCGCAGATTTACCTAGTTATACTTACACTTCTTTCAACATTGCATTACAAGAATATCGTTCATGTTCTAAACTGGCTCTGAACACATGCATCGACCTAGTCCACAATGCTTACTGTGCCCCTACCACTTTATGAGGTACGTAGGTCTCTTCCAGATATGCTACATCCTCCGGTGTTAATTTTATCTCCAATGCCTTAACGGCATCCGTAATATGATTTTCCTTTGTAACACCTACAATCGGAGCGGTAACACCATCCTTCTGTAGTAACCATGCCAATGCTATCTGAGCACGATTTACACTATATTTGTCTGCAAGCTCCGCTACACGATGAATGATGGTACGATCCTGCTCTTCTGCATGGCCATACTTAAATTTCATCATAGTGTCAGTATCTCCACGGAAGGTAGTTTCTGATAAATCTCTGGTTAACCTTCCTCCTGCAAGAGGACTATAAGGGGTAATTGCTATCTTTTCTGACTTACAGAGTGGTAGCATCTCCCGTTCTTCCTCACGGTAGATCAGATTCATATGGTTCTGCATCGATACATATCTGGACCAGCCATGCTTCTCAGAAATGAAAAGAGCTTTCTGGAACTGCCATGCATACATAGCAGAGGCTCCGATATATCTGGCTTTACCCGCTCTCACAACATCATTCAGTGCTTCCATTGTCTCCTCAATGGGTGTATTGTAATCCCATCTGTGAGCAATATAAAGATCAACATAATCTGTTCCAAGTCTCTTCAGACTCTTATCAATTTCACTTAAAATGGCTTTTCTTGATAAGCCGCTTCCATTAGGACCTTCATGCATTTTACCCCAGACCTTTGTCGCAAGTACAATTTCATCACGATTCGCATAATCCTTTAAAGCCTTACCTAAATACATCTCACTGGTACCTTTGGAATAGACATTTGCAGTATCAAAGAAATTGATTCCCTGCTCCAAGGCCAGCTTGACTAAGGCTCGTGCTTTGTCTTCATCCACAACCCACTGATGAAAACCTGTTGATACATCTCCAAAGCCCATAGCGCCAACGCATAATCTTGATACATCCATACCAGTATTACCGAATTTTACATATTCCATTTGAACTCCTCCTTGTATTAACTGAATTTATAGCCTTACATATACCATGGTACTACCTAGAGTTCACTCCATGTCAATACTTATCTTATAACATTAGTAAAATAAAAATAGTAAATTCGTGATTCACCTATTAAAATTAGTTCTAGATGATTTCAGGCTGATGCTATAAGATGGAGGAAGCGAATCAACCGTGAAGCGAGAGACAGCCTAAACAGTTGCATCCGTTCAGGCTGTCTCAGATTCTTTATAAATAACAAGCTTCATAAACTCCTTACTCTTAAGGAAGTCTCTGCTGACGAGGGTTCACTGAACTCTTCATTACTTTCGTTTAAAAGCTTTCGCAGAATTTAGTATGTATCTCCGATATCCCATCTTACTTTACTACCTTTATCCGTCTTGGTTACATTCAGCTTAGTCCCAATCTGTGCTTTCAACTCCGACACATGAGATATAATTCCCACCAATCTTTTTCCTTCGGATAATTCATTAAGGACGTTGATTGCCTGCATTCTCGTCTCATCACTCAAGGATCCGAAGCCTTCATCAATGAACATCGTATCAATATGAATACTCCCAGCGCAGTTCTGAATAATGTCTGCCATACCCAACGCCATTGCCAGAGCTGCCATGAAGGATTCCCCACCGGATAAGGTCTTTACATCCCTGATCTGATCATTCACCATGCTGTATACATCAAGATCCAGCCCAACCTCTCCTTGATTAGACAAATCCTCTACATCCCTGCATTTTAAGATGAATTGTCCATTTGACATAATATATAGTCTTTTATTTGCTTCTCTTAAGATGGAGTTGAAATATCTTCTTTGTATGTAGGTCTGGAAATTAAGACGCTTTGGTCCTACCTTACCGTTGGCTGTTGCCTCTAGCCGGTTAATGATAGTATACTCCTCCCGGGTTTTCCGCCTTAGTTCGAAGAGCTTTATGACATTCTCAAGAATCAGTTCATCGCCGGTACGAATACCATATACCTGCTTATTCGTATGATCCAGGCTGGTACCAACTTCCAACAGACTGGTCTTTCTATTCTCCAGAGTGGAAGTATCCACCTTCTCTTTTCCGGCAGTTTGCTCTGTAAAATGTCGAATGCTGTTATCATTCTCGATTACTGACTTGTTATATTCCTGCAGAGTGATCTCTAGAGCCTTTATCGCTTCTAGCGATAACAGGGCGGCCTGATAAAAAGCTTTGTCTGGAAAGCCTTGTTTTAGAAGCTCCTTATCAAAAGCTTCCCTCAGCTCCTTCGCTTCATCACCCACTCTGGATAAGCTCTCCTCCTCCGATTTTAACTTACCTCGGTTTGTATTCATCTGTTCCAATAAAACCTGATATTTTTTGGTGGTATCTCCTTTTACGGTCTCCAATGCATTCAGCTCTTCGTCGGCAGCGGAAAGCTCTTGCTGCGCTATTGCTGAATTCTCATAGATCAGAGTACTTTTTAGTATATGAATCTCCCTTTCCGAGGCGGCTCTATTAATCTCAAGTTCCTTTAGAAGAAGGTCTGCCGACTCCCTTTGGGCTACGAAGGCTTCCAGATCATTATTGAGCTTCTTTAATACCACTTCATTATGGCCTAGCTTCTCCTTGGCTGTAATAGCCTTCTCCTTCTTGGTTGCTTCTGTATTCAGATTAGAACTACATTCCAAAAGCATAATTCGGATATCCTCTTCGGTAGCCTGATCTGCAATAAAATCAAGGGAAATCAACCTCCTACCTTCATGTTCCACCAAGGCCTTCTTACTCTCGTAGTTCTGTTGGTTCTTATGCAATTCTTCCCTTTTCTTTCGCAGCTCTTGATCGGCCTCATCCTTCGAATGCTTGGCACCCTCAAGATCCTTCTGCGTCACGTTAAGCTCAGTAAAGGCAGCCTTCTGCGGATGTTTGGTTGAGCCACACACCGGACACGGACATCCTTCCTTCAGTTCGTGAGCCAGTATTACCGCTTGTCCTTCTATAAATTGCCGATAGCAATTTTCATAATTCTTGGATTTTTCCTGCCAATTCTCCTCCGCCTTCTTTACTTCCTGCTCTTTCTGAATATAGGACGATTTCAACTTATCCAGCTCTTGAACATCGATCAGCAGCTTCTCAAGATCGGATTTACGCTCCACTAGTTTTTCGACTATTTGAGAAAGTACAGCCAATTCCTCCGCTTCACCCTTTATTATTAGCTGTTCCTCTGAGATTATCTTGTGCTGTTCGGTTACTCTTCTTATATCAGCTATGATATCTTCCAGATTCTTTTGTGCTAAGTCGCGTTTCTTATTAAGCTTATGGAGCTCCCTAGTCTTATCCTCATATTCTATGTACTTCGGTAAGAACTCCTTGATTTTACTTATCTTAGCCCCTAGCTCCGGAGTTCTATTCTTATAATTACGTTCCGCCTCTTCATTATTTCGCAGCAATTCCTCAAGTAAGGGTTTATTCCAATTCATCCATTCCTTGATTTCTTCCATTCTAAGAATACATGCTTCCTGTTCTTTTTGCTTATCCAGATATGCCTTCTCTTTCGGTTCTATGGTCAGCGCTTTCCTTGCGGCCTCGAGCTTATTCTTAATCGAATTCATCTCATCTGCCCTCTTATTCAGAGCCTCATGAAGCATCTGTGCATTCTCCAAGGCATTAAACAGCTGATTCATCCCCTCTGCTTGCTGAAGCTCCAGAGTCACCTTACTTAGTTCATTCTGATTCTCCTTGATAAGGAGCATGATCTCTTTTTCTCTGGTCTTAGTCTCCTCAATGATCTGTCGGATCAGGGAAATCTGTAAATCAGGATCACTCTCCAAGAAGTGGGGTGTTTCTGCCCACTGTATCTCTAGGTCACTATTCTCCACACACCTGACATTCTCCATCTCACGAAGAATATCCTTGCGATTATCCTCCAGTTTGCCGTAGATTTGTTTGGAACGAAGCTTCAGCTCCTCTTCAATTCTCCAATAGATCCTGGTGTTGAATATCTTCGCGAAGATCTCCTTTCTCTCTTTAGAGGGCGCATGTAGCAGCTTAAGAAAATCTCCTTGAGCAATCATCGCAATCTGTGTAAATTGATTAACATCCAGACCAATTATATCGATAATCTTCAGATTGGTCTCCTTGATCTTTCCCCTGTACTCTAATCCATCCGGCATGATTAGTTCTACACTTGGAGCATCAATTGTTTTTACATACTCACCATCTTTATTCTTTCTTTTACTGATTCGCTCCTGTCTGGGAGATCGTATGATAGTGTAGATATCACCTTGGTAATTGAACTTTAATTCTACATAGGTGCGTGTATCCTCGTTCGCATATTGACTTCGCATCATCTCACCATCGCGTTTACCACCACTGGTTTGGTCGTATAGAGCATAGGTGATTGCATCAAATATCGTCGTCTTTCCGGCTCCGGTATCTCCGGTGATCAGAAAAATACCATGGTTAACCTCGGTGAAATCAACAGTCTCTTCTCCTGCATAGGATCCAAAGGCGCTCATTTTTATATAGATCGGTTTCATTTATTATCCGCCTCCTTCACCGCAGTGATGATTTCTGCAATCAGCTTCTCCTCCACGTAGTTCATAGGTTCGTTATTCATCTCCTGATAAAACTCCCGAAATGCCTCCAGAGGATCCAGCACCGAGGCCTCCCCTGTGATATTCTCCATCTGCGCTTTCGTTCTGCTATTCTCAACCCGAACCTCCAGAATGAAGTTATAATGCTCTTCCAGCTGGTCCTTGGGCTTATATAAATCAGCTTCATCCGTTAGAGTGATGCTGATAAAATCATTCCGATTATCCTCTGTTGCTCTGTTTATAATCTCACTTAAGGTACCCTGTTCTTTTCGTACATCCTGCCTTGCAGTAAGGGGAAGCTTCTCAATGATAAGCTCCTCTCCCTTGGCACCTAATGTTACCATAGTGATCGATTTTGCATGCTTTTCTTCACTAACGGAATATTTGAGCGGAGTGCCGCTATAACGGATATGCTTGTCACCAATCTGCTGTGGTCCGTGCAGATGCCCCAATGCAACATAATCAAAATGTCTTATAGCTGCTATATCGACGCTATCCACACCACCGACCGAGATATATGCCTGCTCTGATTCACAGGTCTCAGGTAGCTTATCCCCGGAGATGTAGAACTGATGAGATACAAGAACATTTCTGCGGGATGTATCAATCGCTTCTCGCTCTATTAATGCTTTGACCGCGCTATCATAGCTAGTCACTACGCCTTCCTCAAATAACTGACGTACATATCCCGGTTTGGTAAAGGGGAGCAGATAGAAGCTAACATCACCATACTCATCCCGCAATACAATCTTCTTCAGATGCTCGTCCTCCCTCTGCGGAGGAAGAACCGAAATGTATATATGATATTTTTCCAAAAAGGTACTGGCATAATTAAGACGTTCCGCCGAATCATGATTTCCTGCAATCATAAGCACAGGAATGGAAGGTGTTATCTCGGACAGCTCAATTAAGAAGGTATCAAAGATTGCATACGCCTCTGCGGATGGGACCGTTTTATCATAAATATCACCGGCGATGATAATTACATCCGGACGATACTCCTTTGCTTTCTGGGCAATCTGTTTCAGTATCTCGACCTGATTGTCTCTTAGATTATAGTAATGAAGTTGTTTTCCGATATGCAGATCGGATATATGAAATAGTTTCATTTATTAATTTCCCCTTCCTATAAGGTCACCTCACCCTTACACATTTTGCATATGATTTACAACCGGACAGGATAAGAATATCATATTATTATTAATTATAAAATAACCTAAGTTCATTTTATGTCTACCAATAAATATCTTTTCAACTTTTATTATATGGTATCTTCGGTTTCAGGCAAGAAAACATACTCCGCACAGAGACAGGCATAGATCATAGTCTGTTCCGAGCGGAGTACAACTTGGATTTCCTTATTAACTTAATTCTTGGCAGGCACTCGGTAAAACAAGGCTGTTGCCAGCACCCCTAACAGCAGCAAGCCAATACTTAGGACAAAAGGCAATATTCTGGAGATATCACTAAGAAGTCCTCCTATATATCCAAATGGTATACTCACTAGCATTACGGTGGTCTGAAGCAAGGCCATAATTCCGGAGCGCTCCGAATGATCAACATGAATAGCGACCAGTGATTCACGTAGCGTACTCAGCACCGCTACACCTAATGCTTCAAATATTAATGATACTGATAGGATTATATATCCCATAACACCGGTATTATTAATCGAAATCAGTAGTATACAGCCGATGATAGAACTGAAAAACCCTCCATAAAGTGGCCACTTCAGCTTCGACTGCTTGATGTGAGTAATAACGGTAAAGAACAAAATAATGGATAGGATGCTTCTCGCCATTGGAAAGATCGGCAGCAAGGTATCTGGAACTCCAATTCTGCGGGACGCAATGATCTGCCAGAAGGTCATTCCAAGCATTGCCACTATCTCCACCAGAATGCTAATAACAATCGCAAATATTGTACCTCGTGAAGATATTATTTTATGTAATGCTCCTTTATAACCTGACATCATCTCACCCCATGACATGCCTTTGGTAGCTTCCTGTCTTATCTTCCCAACTTCTGTTTCTGTTGAGAACTTATAGAGAATTAATAGCTTTGCCGTCATAATTATGAATGCATTAATATATAGTATTCGTATCGCAGGTATCAGTGTTAGCTGAGATACCAGAACAGAGGATATGGGAGCAAAAAGTGCGGACAGATTACCGGAAATCATGACCCAGGAATAGATATGGGTTATTTTATCCTTTGGGGCATCCTCAACAAGTAAACAATCCCAGGATACCGTGGTTATCTTCATTGTACCGTTAAGCAGAGCTGCGACGACAAAGAACCAAAAGCCCTGACTGAACGCCCATATGAGACAGGGAAGGCTCCAGGACAGAAAGTCAAATATCATGGTACTTTTTCTACGTCCCATCTTATCAACGATTGCACCGGACAGAAATGCACATATCATCTGGGAAAACATATAAATTGATGTTACAATTCCCACCTGTATATCATCCATCCCGAAGGCAAGCATATATACCGTTGCATAAGGCAGGCACAAATTCATGGAAAGTCCCCACATTGGCTCTGTATATACACAAGCACGGGGATTTCCTCGCAGGTCAATAAGAGTACGGAGTAATTGATGCTTTAATAAAGATTTTTTCATTTTAGTCATTATTCCTTTCGCTTTGGTATCAATGCAAGAGCTAGATTGTGCCAAGGATTTCGCAGGCACAATCTAGGAGGTGTGAATGATTCTTTTCAATAATTCTCACTAATCCTACATGCTGCCAAAGACTGCGAATTTGGGCGGCAGCACAAATTTGCCGATTGAAAAATCCGCGATTTTTCAATCTAATATGCCTTATATTCATCGATCAATTTCACCGCAGACCTAACAATCTGCGCAGTCATCCCCCAAATCGTCCAGTCTTGATACCGATAGAATAATACTTCATGATTGCCTTTTGCCCAGGGATATTCTACACCACCCGGAATCCATTCATACGGAAAATTCTCAGCTGGCTCGTTAATGAGTTTACTCATAAATATCTCGGGTTGATGATTACGAAAAAATTCCAAGGGTATCTTTATAATATCATCTACTTCATCTATACTAAAGGTATCATTATAATCAGTGATTTCGCCGATAAAAGAATGTATCATCAAATTATAGGGTGTGTAATAAATATCCCCTATACCAATCACATTGACTTGCTTCCACAAAATGTTTAGCTCCTCAACTGTCTCACGTATAGCACACTCCAACAAGGTTTCCTCCTGTTCAAGCTTACCACCCGGAAAACATATCTCACCCGGTTGTCGTTTCAATTTCTCGGATCTCTTCTCAAAGAGTAAGTAAATATCCCCACCATCTCGAAGAATAGGAATTAGTATTGCATACTGTCTACATTGATCCGCCCCGATGATACCTGGCTGCCTGGTTAAAAATGTATCTTTCCTCACGCCAATTCCTCCTTTTTCTGTTGTTATCTTCTGATTACAATGATAATGCCTGATTCTGTTGAATAGGCGATATCGGCTGTTGTTATTATCAGCGAAATTTAATTAAAAGAGTAAAAGTCACCAATATCTTAGCACATTAAAGCAATTTTTTCACCTCTTTCTTTGTTCTTTCAGAAAAAAACACCAGAACGCCGGATATCGGAGCACTTTTTTCTACGTATATAAAACAAAGGCCCCAAAGTGCAAACTGCATCATCGGAGCCCTTGTTTTATTTTGGAGAGGCTTTTAACGGAGTACCGCTGTCAGCCAATATGATTAGTCTTCAATCGCTGCTTTTCGTGTATTTATGGCTTTGATCACCAAAGGATCAAATTTAGCTTGTCGATCATAGGTATATAGTCCGTTCGTTTCCTGTTCAACATCATACAATTGTGTATAGCAGAAGGCAAATATATTAGGATTTTCGAGTAATGTTGTTGTCAGACCGTCATAACGAGCCAGAAACTCGTCGCCTGTTTTAGGGGCTTCGCCATATCCCCAGCCAGTACCGGAGTCATTGATATCCCACTTAATTCCGCCATATTCACTAATGAATATCGGTAAGCCTTGGGTATATTGTTGTCTTCTATCATTTTCATCACGGAAGGCTCCACCTGTTTTTAACCCTTCATAATGTGATTGGAACTTCTCGACATTCTGCTCATAGTCATGCAGATCATAAATATCGGTAATTACATGGTAGGCGCCGCTGGTATCGATGCAGGGTCTCGTTGTATCATACTGTTTGGTGGCCAGATAAACAATTCTTAGAATATCATCCAGTTGTTTTCTTCCGTCATAATCCCAGGTCTCATTGAAGGGGCACCATCCGATAATCGATGGATGATTAAAATCTCGCTCCAATACCTCCATCCATTCCGGTAAAAAAGAGAATAAGGTGGTTGGACTTGATATGTCAAGACCCCAGTTGGCATGTTCACCCCATACAATATAACCAAGCTTATCGCAATGGTATAAAAATCTGGGTTCAAATACTTTTTCGTGAAGGCGAGCTCCGTTAAAGCCCATATCCAAGGATAATTTAATATCCTTTATCAAAGCTTCTTCAGTAGGTGCAGTATAGATTCCGTCGGGATAAAAGCCTTGATCAAGTACCAAGCGTTGAAATATGGATTTACCATTCAACAGACATTTCATGCCGTCCATTTTGATTTCTCTAAGACCAAAGTAACTTCTTACCTTATCGTCTTCGAAAATTAACTCCAAATCGTACAGATTACCTTCTCCGATACCCCATAAATGGATTTCATCTAGCGCTAAAGCAGCAGTAATGATACCGTGTTCTGTCTTTACGGATACCTCGCCACACTTTCTGCCTTCATAATAAGCAATCGCCGTAAAGATACCTTTGCCTTGTACAGTGCCATGAATATGTAATTGCCCTTCTGTCACATTGGGGTAATATCTTAAGCTCTTGATATATCGATCCGGTACAAATTCCACCCATACTGTCTGCCATATTCCGGTGGTTCTTGTATACACACAGCCGTGAGAATAGTAATTCTCACTCTGCTTTCCGCTTGGCTGTAATCCCGTTCTGCAATCATCTTCTGCTAATACGGTTATATCATTATCACCCGCAGCTAGATAAGATGTAATATCATACTGGAAGGAGGAATAGCCCCCTTTGTGAATACCAATTTCTTTGCCGTTAATGTAGACATAGGATTTATAATCAACCGCCCCAAAATGCAGTAATACTCTTCCCCTTAAATTCTCTTCAGTAACGTATACATTTCTTTTATACCATACGGCAGGAATAAAATCCTTGTAATTTACCCCACTTAATTCGCTTTCCGGACAGAAGGGGACAATGATTTTATCTTTAAGAGCCTTCTCCTGATATAATTTTCTGTCTCTGCCGCTTTTACCAAAGTCAAATTCAAACTGCCATTCCCCATTTAAGTTTAACCAGTTTTCTCGTTCCATCTGCGGAAATGGATGCTCCGGTCTTGGAATATTCATGTTATTCTCCTCACTTTCAAGATTACAGGTTAACTGTATCATTTAAAATGTACAACCCTTCCATTATTTTATTTATACCGATTTCTCTGTAATCACTATTTATAACTTGAATTATAGTGTCATATAATCTATTATTAAATAGAAATTATAAGCATATAAGTGAGGAATGCAAGCAAATGGAACATATAGTAAGTTTTTTAGAAGATAAGAATAAAAGATATAATCAATTTCATATTCAAATGACAGGAATTACATATCCTGATTCCCATTATTTTGTAGAACGGCCGAATTCCTCTATTTATTGTATTGAATATATCATGGAGGGAGAAGGAACCGTCCATATGGATGATCAGGTAATATATCCTGTTAAGGGCGATATCTATATACTTCCCAGGGGACATAATCACAGATATCATTCTTCCCGAACAAATCCTTGGAAAAAAATATGGATGAATGTATATGGGCCTTTATGTGACTCCTTAATGAATCTTTATCAATTGCAAGGAATTTATCAAATTAAGGAGCTAAATTTATTGGGATTGTTCGAAGAATTTTTAAGGATTAGTGAACAAAAAGAGGAAGGGATGGATGATATATTCTTACAATGCTCATTGATATATCATGAACTTCTTGCCAGAATCAGCAGACATATCTATAATCAACCGTTAACAAATAATACTGTTGCTTACGATATGAAAGAGTTTATTGATCGTAATATATATACCAAACTAACAATGGAGGTATTGTCAAAACAAGCCTGTCTATCTTCCTCCCAAGTTAATCGGATATTTAAAAAAGAATTTAATCAGACGCCATATGATTATATTCTATCCCAGAAGATAACCACAGCAAAGTTACTATTACAAAATACCAATATCCCAATTAAGCAGATTGCATATAAACTGAATTTTGCTGATGAACATTATTTTTCTAATTTCTTCAGGGAGAAATGTGGAGTATCACCCAAAGATTATAGAAAATAAGGATTTGTAGCTGTTGCAAAACGTATATAAATCAAGGAAAGAACAACATGCATCCCTCGCACACAGATTGCCTGTTGTCCATATATTATAAACCCTTAAGCAGAGGCGATGATATAGTAATTTCCCTCTGCCCCCATCTCTTCATTTACGATTTTCCATCCCATCGATAGATAAAATCCAAGTGCCTTTTCATTTTCCTTGACACATTTTAATGTCATCGGACCAGATGACCTTTTTAACGCCTCATCAATTAACGCTTTTCCTACACCATGTCGGCGATAATGTTGATCCACGAACAAATTATGAATAAACTGATCTTCTTCCCATATAGATATAAACCCTGCAATCCGACTATTGACAAGTGCAATAAGCACCAGTTCACCCTCTACAGCACTGTCAAAGTCACTCATTTTAAGGGTAGAAGGATCCACCCATCGAAAATCATTCTTCCTAGCTTCAAAATAAATTCCTCTTAATTGTTCAAAATCATCATCCTTAGACTCACGGATAAATATATTAACATGCATCTTCTGATTCATTCGCTCAAAGTCATAAAGTTCATCTTCCATCCTCTCCAATTCAAATTCTATAATCCCATTATCACGGCATACAAAATAATCCTTTTCCCCCACCGGTTGTTTCCTTAAACTATTACATTTAGGGTATATATCCGCCAGGGTTGCATAACAATATTTGTCAAGTTTGTTGACCGTAGTATCTAAACAATGCTTTTTTATTATAATCTCATCACCTTCATCAAAAATCGGACAATATTTATTCTTCTTTACTACGGTCATTTTGATGACAGTTTGTGGTTTAATCTCCATTTTTCTTCACCCTTCTAATCCAAATTTTCTTCTTCATGTTTTCATTTGTCTTAATCCCTGAATGGCAGCAATAACTGCATAGCCGATTCCCTTGTCTTAATACTAGTCAAATCCTACATATTGAGCAAATACCTACCCTGTGTTAAAATTATAATAACGCTATTTCTATTATTGTTATGCTGTTATGGTTTCATGAATTTTGTAAAGAGAATATGTAAATATCATATATGAGGTAAAAAATGAATCCAAATAATATAAGTGAAGTCCCACCAGGTTTATTAAAATTGGGAACGAAAAAAACATTTCCAAAAGGCAGTCATATATATAAAACAACCAGTAATATAGCATATTGCTACCTTATTATCTCAGGCATGGTAAAAATCTATATCGATCATGAAAATGGACGTCGATCAATACTGGATTTTATTGGTCATAATAATTGGTTGGGAGAACTCTCTCTCTTTTATTATGAAACAGATATTAAAGAAAATACAGTCTTATCTGAAGTACAATGTTTGGAATATGATATAAATGAGCTACGCCAATATTGTAAGGAGAATGCTAATATTTCCTATTATTTTGCTTCCTTTATATCAGGTAAGTTATTATCAAGAAGCTATAGAATGAGTGAATATATGAATTACTCATTAGAGAAACGATTAGCTTCCTTTATAATTCAATATCAGCACGATGGCATTTATGATCTTCCTCATACCGACGTTTCTGAATACATGAACGTCAGTTATCGCCATATTTTACATGTTTTAAAACATTTCTGTGAGCTAAATATATTGACTAAAAGTCGGGGTTATTATATTACAGATTATACCAAGTTAAATGAAATAGCAACACAATAAAATTCTCTCCCAATGTGATATTTCTCATATTTCATTTCCCTATTTTAATTTAATATGTTTCTATAAATAAAAATAATAAATTATCTGAGGTGAAATATGATTTTACAACAAACAAAGAAATTATTATATTCCGTAGCTGCGTTTCTGATGCTTGGCTTAGGTATTTCTCTGCAAATCAAAGCAGGGATTGGTCAAAGTATGTTTAATGCGTTCTCTTTGACATTAGCAGAGCTGTTAAATATTGAGATTGGATCCGTACTTAACATTTCAAACATGCTATTTTTTATTATTTATCTTATCATCAGACGGTCTTGCATTAACCATCGAGATATTACTCAAATAATCGCTACTATAGTAAGTGGATATATCGTCAACTTTTATACTTACAGGATTTTGAACCATTTAATAATTGAAAGCTACTATCTGAAAGTAATGTTATTTATAGTTGGGCTTTTATTCGCTTCGCTTAGTCTTGGTATCATTCTTGCTATGGAAATCATTCAATTTCCACTAGAAAGTTTATGCATTCTATTGGGTCAAAAACTTGGATGTAAGATGACAACCATTCGAATGCGGTTTGATATATTCTTTGCGATTAGCACATTGATACTTACTTTAGCAACAAGTCATAGCCTATATATAAGAGAAGGAACTATTGTTAGCTTTTTCTTGCTCTCTCGGTTAATTGGTTTCTCATACTATTATCATAAAAAACATTTATTTCCAAAAAAAATGTAGCAGATCATGTATGATATCATTTTAATGGACCTAGACAATACTATATTGGATTATGTTGTGGCCGAATAAGAAGATTTCAGCGTATGCAGTAGCTTATTTCCTGCTCTGGAAATCGTACTCCACTTCTTCCTTCCATCTTTTATTAACCTTTCCTTCGGAGCGGCAATAGGAGATAGCCATGTTCATTGCTTGATAATTTAGCTCTGTCCCTCTGGAATCAGCAACATAATTAGAAGCATAATCCTTATCGATCCCGAATTGTTCTGCGGTTGCAATGGGATCGATATTAGCTCCGAGAAAAATAAACTCCCAGTCATACCTTTCTTTCTGGCGTTTTATCATCCTCCTTATTGTTTCATAGTTATACTCTTTACTGGAATTCTCATATCCATCTGTAGTAATAACGAACAATACTTTGCTTGCTCTATCCTCTTCTTTTGCATACTTCTGGACATTCCCCATGTAGTGAATTGTTTGTCCGATAGCATCCAGTAATGCTGTACAACCCCGTACATAATATTCCTTTTCCGTTATCTTCGGTGAGTTCTGTATTGAAACTCTTTTTTGCAGCATCTCAATTTTGTCATCAAATAGAACCGTTGTTACATTAGCCTCTCCGTCTTCTTTCTTCTGCTTTTCCAGCATGGCATTATAACCACCAATCGTATCTTTTTCCAGTCCTGACATGGATCCGCTTCTGTCTAAAATGAATACTAGCTCCGTTAATTTCTTTTTCATAATAAAAGACCTCCTGATTTGAATATTCTTATCTGAAATGCTACTGCATCTCTGTGATAACAAAAGAATAATATATATCAAAAGGTCTTTGGTCGCTTTTCAAGCGACATTCCCTATGCACCTAATAAGGGCTGCTCATAGTTAAATAGTGCTTCATTAATTACAAACATATCATAGCTTTTATTTTCAATAAAATACCGAATGATCAAATCGAACCGGTTACTGTTGGATAATGTATATCCCGCCTTCATCAAGAAATCCTTCGTTTCATCCAATGATAGCTCCAGAGCAATTGCTAAAGCCAATGCGGTTTTTTTCTTTGGCTGGTAGTCCTTATCACTTCGTATTTTTGAAAACAGCTTTCGATCAATGTTTGCTTTTTTATATACCTCAACATCCGATCTTCCCTTTTCATCAATCAGGCGCAACAGCATTTCTGAAAATGTCTCATCCATTTGCTTTATAACATCATCCAAACATCGGGGTGCAGCTTCAGACATGTAACAACGAATGTCATCTTCTAACGGTTCTTTACTGGACCTCTTTGCTTTCTTTAAGAAGCTCTTATTCGACAAATCATTCTTTTCATTATAGACTTGAATGAATTCATTACGAGTCCGATTTAATCTGTTCCTAGTCTCATATTCATCGCTGTCATCATAATAGGTTACAATGTAGTGATTAATCTCTGTAAAAAGTCTTTCACTAAGTGAAATTGCTTTACGATCATATACCACCAGATAGATATCCATCTCATGATGTAACAGATATTCACTGATAGCCGATATTGCAATTTGTAATGCTTCTTCCTTCGGATAGCCATAAATGCCTGATGATATTAATGGAAAAGAGATTGAGTTCAACTGATACTCCCTTGCAAGCTCCAAAGCTGATTGGTACGCCTTCAACAATAATCTATCTTCTCCATGGGTACCTCCATTCCAAACCGGTCCAACTGCATGAATAATATATTTCGCAGGAAGGTTATACCCTTTTGTAATAACTGCATGTCCAACAGGACACAATCCTATACCATCACATTCTTCTTGCAGTAGCTCAACTCCTGCAGCATGGAAAATGGCACAACAGACCCCACCACCTAGCTGCAGTTGAGAATTAGCAGCATTTACAATAGCATCTGTATCCATTTTGGTAATATCATTGTGTACAATTTGAAATGGCATAATATCTCCTTATTTTCTTGTATCCAGCATCTTCCTCACCTGCTCGAGTGTAGGTAAGTTCTTGGCAAGGGGATATACCGAACAGGCGCAGGCTGCTATCGCACACGCAAAAGCCACAATCTCGTCATCACTCATGTTCTTGTAATAAGCATATGTACATCCGCATTTAAACGTATCTCCAGCTCCCAGAGTCGACAGTGCTTTTATATGGAATGGCTCGTAACCCTTGATAACACCCTTACGTCCATACAGAATCTCATGTGAACCGAAGGTAAAAATGTAAAGGCCATCTCCACGGCTCATATATTCACGCATTAGCTTTTCCGAATCCTGTCCGGGATATGCTCCCGACAAAAACTCGTCGGAGATTATAGCAACAGCACAATGATTAGCTATGTAGCTTTCATATCCACTGTCAATGGTGACATAAGGTACCTTATTCTTCACACAAAGCTCAGCTGCCATAATTGACGCATCGTCCTGAAACGGATCGATGGCAGCGAGTTTTGAAGCTGCGATATCCTCTTCTGCCGGTATATTGTACGGGTGCTTAAAGATTTGCGGAAGGGTTCCGAAAGGGCCAATGATACTTCTTGTATTGTTAATTCGATCGATAAAAACATAATCATGAAACCCTTCAAAGTCATCTCTTATTGTCAACGCAGTCATATCAACCGGCTTGTCCTTGAAATAGTCAAGCAATATAGGGGCAGTATAAGTTCCCTGATGATACCCTGCTGCTTTGATATTTATTCCAAATGACGAAAGAATTGCCATACACACTCCGGTTTCTCCGCCTATATGTGTATGATGCTCTATATATTCTGCATACTGATTTCCCTCGGGAAATTCCCCTGCAAGAATAAATGAGTCCGTTACTAGTATTGATCCGTATAAATATATCTCGTGCACTTTATCATCCTTTCTTTCGGTTTAAGTCCTTGTAGCTTTTACTTCCGCAATTGATCGAAGTTCTTCTTTATGCATATTTATCATTTCATAAGCGATTCGTCAAATACATCAATTACCATATTATCACTACATTTTACATTTTACAATATTTCTTTCAAACAAGCACGAGACAACTAGTATATATTCGCATCCTCTAATATGCTATTGGATGATACACCATGGATTATCATAAAAGGATTTTATATAAGAAGTTAATAGGAAATGGAAGAAGATTTAATTTACTCACTTATTTCTTTTTCCGCCTTTGTTTATATGAAATATAAGCTATCTTCATTGAGGAAAATGCCCCTACTGCCGCATTTCCATAAAAAAAGCCCATAAAGATTCCAGCACCCAGATCCCCTCTGTGTACAAAAAAGATTGAGATGATTAATCCTACAACACTTGCTATCGTTGGTATTAAGGTGCGCGGGATCGGTAAATATACTTTGATTATTTGTGTAAGGATCAATACGACAGGTACAGCTATCGTCGCATCCCAGAAATTCGTATGAATGATTGGAAACTTTTCCATGATTGCCTCCTGAATATTCTAATTAATAGTATTAACCATTTAATCCTGAATAACACTCTTTCATCTAAATTCTTTGCTCCATACTAGAAATGAGATTAATCCAGCAAAAAACCTCCAAGCTGATAATTGAACGACCCCCAAAGTTTGACTTTTGGGGGTCGTTCGAATTACATTTCAGTTCAGAGGTTTATATTAATTGGACATCTCCCAAGGCTGATGAATAATAAAAATTAATCGGTTAAGCGGATATCACCGCTCACGGTACTAATCATCAATTCGCTTCCCTGCTTCCCGTATGTGTAAGTCCCGGATCTTAAGTTACTCTGGATCATATCCTGGTATCTTATATTCAATAGACCCGAAGTAGTTCTTGATTCGACACGATATCCGTTGCCATAATTTTTCAAGCCGACTTTAATATTTCCGCTGGTGCTGTTTGACTCCAATACAATATCACCTTCACACTTTGCATCAACATTTCCGGATTTTGAACTGGCATGACATCGTTTTACATTGACATCAAGGGTAATATTACCGCTGGTGCTTCCAACTACCAAGCCATCACCACAGATTTTCTGAATTTTGATTTTACCGCTGATACAGCTAGCGTCTGCATTATTCATGGTCATTCCATCGATATCTATATCACCGCTGGTGCTCCTGATTTTGCATTCACTTACCTTCACTTGATGCAGTTCAATATCGCCGCTCATGGTACTGTTATCTACAATATCCGAAGTAATGTTTCCTGCTTCTATATCACCGCTGCCGCTTTTCATCGACAAAAACTTTGCATCTATCCCATCTGCTTTGATATCGCCACTCATAGTGCCTGCATTCAGCTGAACGCTATTAATAGCCTCCAAATTAATATCTCCACTGGAACACTTTATCCGTAAATCTGTTGAAATTACCTGCTTGAGAGAAATCTCACCGCTTGCTGCTCCCACGATTATTCGCTCTGCTTTTACATCAATTAGCTTGATATCACCACTTGCCGTTTTTATGTCCACATTATTCATTGACTCCGGCAGTTCCACATGGATTTGCATAGAATTATGATTTAAGTGAAACAGGAATACGGTCTTACCAATTCTACGGATTCCGGCATGAATCGTATTTCCTTCTTTATAACTATAGAATTCAAAAAACTGTTTCTGCCGCTCATTCCCGTTATTTACATAGCTGATATTCACTTTTTGATTTGGGGATTTCACTATCGTAACATCAGCGCAATCACCGCTCAGAACAAGATTTAAGCCATCGCCGGTTTTCTTTTTCTTATCCTCTTCATTATTGCCTTCAGAAGTATTCTGCCATTCCAAATTCTGATCCGCAGCATCCTTCGTATCAACTCTGGCAGCATCCTCCGTCGGGGTATCGGAACTCTCTGTGGTAGCTTCTGTTCCTTGACTATCATTTTCAAAATCATAACTTACGTTACTCTTTTCTCCATCCTCAGGCTCTTCACCGGCTTCATAACTCTTTGATACATTTTCTGAAGAACCTTCTGTATTTCTACGATTGAAATCAAATGAATTCTTCAGGTAGGTATCGGTAAAATTATTAATAGAAGAGGTTGCCTGCTCCAACGTATTCTTTAGCGAATGACCAATCTCAATAACATCAATTTTACTAATTGCTTCGCCTGCTGAATCCAGCGCACTATTAATTGCATCGCCTATCTTTTCACCATCAAAACCCGGAATATTAAAGCGCCGCTCACTTGATTTTCTATCATTAGAATTCGTCTGATCTTCATCTTTCTCGCCGTGTTTGCCCTTATCGGCTTGATAAACCTCTTTGATTTCATCAACTAGGTCATTGATTGAACCCAGCTCCTCACAGATTTGCTCTTCACTCTTGCCTTCCTGAATGCCAACCTGAAAATGTTCTTCATAATCAGATACGATCTCTTCCATAACACTTTCTTCCGTATCCTTTAATGCTTCTTTTAAGGCATTTAAATATTCGATCTTGTTCATAACTATCCTCCTATTCTAAAATATTCTGAACTACAACCACAAAGTCCAACCATTCTTTTTTCAGGGATGCCTGGTATAATCGTCCCTGTTCCGTTAAATGATAATATTTTCTGGCAGGCCCTTCACCGGATTCCACCAAATAGGTTTCAACGTAGGCATCGTCCTTTAACCGTTTTAGAATAAGATATAATGTCCCTGTTGAGATTACCATTTGCTTTGAAATTGCATCTGTTAATTCATAGCCATAACGGTCCGCTTCCACCAGTTTCGAAAGTACACATAATTCTAGGACTCCTTTTTTAAATTGCGCATTCATCTACTGACTCCTTTCCACCTGATAGTAATTTGAATTTTATAGTCTCCGAGAAAATTACACTACACCCCATTATGCAGCCAACCCGCGCATTTGGGCGTCAGCACTAATTTGCCGATTGAAAAATCTATGATTTTTCAATCTACACCTATCGTCATTGCCAACTATCATTGTATTATATTTTATCACTAGCTATTATATATTGCAATATAGTATTTAATGTAATAGTATAATTTTAATCTATTCTTAATAAATTTAAAGTGTCAAAAGCACCTTCGGTGCTTTTGGGCTATAATATATTGCTAGATAAGCTTGTTTGTAAAAGAATATATTGTATCCAAAAATGTGCATGGTACCTTTTGGTACCTTAATCATTATAAAATGTATGTGTAGGCTGAAGCTTAATAAAGTTAAATAACGTAAAATCTCACTATATTTTAATTTGTCAATTCATTTACAATCAGTTATAATAAAATCAGTTATGTGGAAATGCTTGGGTGGAGGAAATATCATGAATAGAAGAATAGGTGACGAAATCAAGGACATTGTGCAAAACGCTATCAATACCAGAGATTTTCATCAATTAAATAGAGATATCTCGGATACTGTGAATAGTGCTCTGGATGAAGTGCATAGAACACTTTTCCATCCAGGCGATCGCCAGAAATGGTACAAGCCTGATAATAATGTACCCCCGAATGATAATCAAGATAACAATACAACCGCAAACGGATTCCGTAATTGGAATGGACAGGCTAATCGCCATTATCATAACGAAAGTCGTGACAATCCTCGTTATAATAACCAGAAGCAAAATATCTCCTACTCTCCCGGATCCAATCATAATATTACGAAACATCAGACGCCTACTGATCGGACCCGACTATTTCCGGTAGTACCGGTGGGAAAGGTAGCCGGAATTCTATTGACCGTTTTTGGTAGTATCGGTTTTGGAAGTACCGGGCTTGCAATTATCACCTTATGCATCATAGGCCAAATAACAGCCCAGATCACTTTCTTTGGAACCATTGCGCTTTATCTTCTGCCCTTATTCTTTATCAGCCTGATCTTATTTTATCGGGGCTCACGGATTAGATCGAGATTAAGAAGGTTCCGAAGATATATAGGAATCTTTCAAAATCATAGTTATTATACCTTAAAGGAATTATCCGATCATCTTAGCAAGAGTAAGAAATCCATTATAAAGGATCTTCGGAAAATGATTTCAATTGGTATGTTTCCCGAGGGATGCATCGATAAACAGGAAACCTGTATCATACTAAATCGCGAATGCTATATGAAATATCTGGAGCTGCAGCAGAATGAACACCCGCAGAAAACGAGTACACAGGAGGAAATAAAGAATTTTCAAGAAAGCGATCAACAAAGCTCGCCAGCTTCCTCTGGAAATGATATAGTGGATGAAGAAACGAGATCAGCAATTGAGAATGGACGCTTTTATATCCTTCAGATTAAGGAAGCAAATGATGCCATCCCTGGAGAAGTAATCTCTAAAAAGCTGTTCTATCTGGAAGCACTCCTTGATAAGATTTTTAATTATGTAGAACAACATCCGAACCAGCTTCCACAGATACAGCAGTTCATGAATTACTATCTTCCAACCACTCTGAAATTAGTAAATGCATATAAGGATTTTGATAAAGAATCCATACAGGGTGAGAATATTACATCCGCAAAAAAAGAAATTGATCTTACTCTCGATACCATCAATCAGGCCTTCGAGAAATTATATGACAGCTTTTTCCTGAACGCAGCAATGGATATCTCTACTGATATCTCAGTATTGGAGACCCTTCTTGCTCAGGAAGGACTGACTAAGAAGGATTTTAAATCAAATCAAACTATGGGAGGATTAACGAATGAATAACGAAGTACCCACATTAACATTGGAACCCTTTGAAGAGGTGCTCACACAGCCTGACGTATTGAAACCGAGCTCTGACAAGTCGGAACTGCTTAAGACGGAAACCGCCGGGCCCGAGGTTGCTGTTTTTGATGAAAGCCGGCTGTCACCGGAAGAGAAAAAAATGGTAGCTGATTTTGCTAATACGATTGATCTGACCAAATCCAATCTTATTCTTCAATACGGAGTCGGTGCCCAGAAAAAGATCGCTGATTTTTCAGAATCCGCCCTAAATAATGTGAAAACCAAGGATTTGGGAGAGGTCGGTGAAATGCTCACCGGTGTCGTAATGGAATTGAAGAGCTTTGAATCGGAAGGTGAGGAAAAAGGGTTCTTTGGATTATTCAAGAAGCAGACCAATAAGCTATCTGCTATGAAAGCAAAATATGATAAAGCAGAATTAAATATCAATAAAATTTGCACTGTACTGGAAGGGCATAAAATCCTATTACTGAAAGATATCGCCACAATGGATAAAATGTACGAATTAAATAAGACTTATTTCAAAGAATTATCCATGTATATCCTGGCAGGTAAAAAGAAATTAGCTAAAGTTCAGTCTGAGGAGCTGCCGCAGCTCATTGAAAAATCGAATCAAACCAATCTTCCGGAGGATGCCCAGGCAGTTAACGATCTCGTATCCGTCTGCAACCGCTTCGAGAAGAAACTTCATGATTTGGAATTAACCAGAATGATATCGATCCAAATGGCACCCCAGATTCGCCTCGTTCAGGAAAACGATTCCCTGATGGTAGAGAAGGTACAATCTACCATAGTTAACACAATTCCTCTTTGGAAAAGTCAGATGGTTCTTGCTCTTGGTGTCAATCATTCCGTACAAGCTGCCAAGGCTCAAAGGGAAGTAACCAATATGACAAATGAGCTCTTAAAGAAAAATGCAGAAACGCTTAAAATGGCAACAATTGAAACTGCCAAGGAATCCGAGCGTGGCATTGTTGATATAGAAACGCTTCGACTGACAAATGAATCCTTAATATCTACTCTTGATGAAGTGCTTCGCATCCAGAATGAAGGTCGCCAAAAGAGAAAAGAAGCTGAGTTGGAGCTTAATCGCATTGAAGGCGAATTGAAAACTAAATTATTAGAAATGACCGGCACAAGAGATTAATATTATCCTTCTTCCTCTGAAGAGGTGATACCGGAATGAAGATAGTTCCCCCTGGATATCATAGTTGAAATCCAGGGGGAACTTATTTTAGGGATATTCCTATAGGAAACGCATTATGCTTCCCAAAAATCTCTATAAGTATTTACTGTGTAGCTTACTACTACGCTGATGCTATAGCAACAATACCGATAACGGTAGCTATTGATAAAACTACTGTTTCCTAATATTCTCTAAACTGATACCTGCTTCTTGCAGATGTTGCCTTTCCATATTCAATCGCTTTTACTGGGCAGCGATTGATGCATGCTGTACATTGATAGCATTTTTCACTCCAATGTGGTTTTCCATCTATGATCTTTATGGTGTTGGCGGGACAGTTATTGGCGCAAAGTCCGCAGGCTGTACAGCTGTCTGTAGCATAAAATGGCTTTGTGCTACGGGCAAACTTGTTAAATCCGTAGTTGGCAAGGTTGGACTTTATCCACGATAAACTGCCTTTATTGACATCATTGACCGATAGCTTTGCGACCACCTGTGTCGCAATCGTATCAAGCCTTTCTTTGGCATTGGTAATCTTTGAAACTATGATATCGTCACTTTCCACGTCCGCTCCCATAATATAATTGCTAGGCATCACAATAGAATACTTGCTGTTTAAGGGGAAAATGCCGCATAATTTTTCCATTGTATTGCCTGCGTCGGCACCGCAGGTACATATTCCATAAGTAAACACGGCCTTACCCGTAAGCTTTTTTAAAAACTCCAGTACCGGTTCCGGCGCACCCCACGCATAAATAGGGAAAACAATCCCGATTGTTTGATTGTTGATTGATGGGACTACTGAACACTCCACTATATCGACCGCAATATCATCTGTCTTTGAAGCAAGCTGCTTGGCAACCCATTTTGAGTTTCCTGTGCCTGAAAAATAATATATCATATCCTAATCATTCCTTTCAGAAAACATTGAATATTCCACGGCTATGTCTTATAGGTCTTCACTTTTACTCAATTTATCTAAAGCATTGATCCATACGGAAGAAAACCACATTCGTGCTTTTACCCAATCATCATCACTTCCCCATCCGGTATGTATAAGATGTACTTCCGTAGCATTATCGTTATCATTGTCTGGAATAAATAGTACCGAAACATGGGTTAATGCCTCTGCGGTATTCATAAAATGTGCAAATTGAACAGGTCCTTTCCACTCAAAACACACCAATTTATTATTCTCTATAGCTGTTATTTTACAACCTATCGTACTATTTATATTTTTATTAACCAAATCCCAAAATAACTCATATTTACCACCAACATATGGTTCAATATCAGCTGACTCGGCTAACCAAGATTGAACCTTTGTACTATTTGTAAACATTTCAAATGACTGTTTTTGACTCCCATTAAGATGTACTTTACAATGAATGATTTTATCCAAATTCCATCCTCCTTTCCATATTATCAATATCTTAGCATATATTTCTACTATCGGATAGTAATTTTTACCAATATCCTTTATGACATCCATGGATGAGAATTCCTACTCGTAACCTTCTTAATATCCTACTAAAAATAATTGTGCTCCAGCTAAGTATAATTAGTAATATCATAACAAATAATAAACCATGAATGTCAAAATTAAACTTAAAGGAAGTAATTTTATGTTTATTGTTTTAATTAGATCCATAATTTTGTATTTTATTGTGGTATTTATTATGAGAATAATGGGTAAAAAACAAATTGGTCAACTCCAACCTTTTGAGCTTGTAATTGCTCTGATGGTTTCGGAACTTGCAGCAATGCCTATGCAAAACACCAGCATACCACTGTTTCATGGAATAATCCCCATAATAACATTATTAGTTTTACAAGTCTTGATTTCCACTTTACAGCTTAAAAGCGAAGCTGCCAGGATTATTTTTTGCGGTAAACCCAGTATATTGATAGAAAAGGGGAAAATTAATATTAATGAACTTAAAAATAACAGACTGAATCTTAGTGATTTGTTGGAAGAATTAAGGTTGAAAGATTATTACAATCTAGAAGATATAGAGTATGCCATCTTGGAAACAGGCGGTCAAATATCTATAATCCCGAAAAGCGAATTGGAGCCAGCTACCAGAAAGGACTTAAATGTAAAATCCAGTCAAAACAGGTTGCCTGTTACATTAATCCTTGATGGCAAAATAAATAAAAAAAATTTAAAACTTATAAACAAAGATACATCTTGGCTTAATAACCAGCTAAACAAAAACAAAATATCGTCTGCTGATCATATCTTTCTGGCTTTATTAGATTCAAATGGTGAATTTATCTATCAGCTTAAGAAAGAAGGTAAATAATTTTAATGAAAAATGTTGTTATATCTTTATTAATATGGGTAACCATGATAATTACTATAGCTTTTTCCATTAAGTATCTAAATAAAGTATCTGATAATTTAGGAAAACTTAATAACGAAATCGAACAAAATATTACTGATGATAATTGGGAGAAAGCATATAAAACTTCTATAGAATTTACAGATAAGTGGAAAGATTATTCTAATATAATTAAATTATTTGTAGATCATCAAGAAATGGACAAAATCGAAATGGAGTTATGTAAACTACCTCATTATATAAAAGAAATGACTAAAGATGAAGCACTTGCAAGCGTTCATGTATTAAAGTTTTTATCGGAACATATTGCAGAATTAGAAAAAATCAAAATACAAAATATTTTTTAATTAGATTTTACAGTGGCATATACTTTTTAATCACTGTTTTATTTTTATGACAATACTGCTACCTCTAATATACCTTTTAACTGTCTTATTTCTAAGGTTTTCCCATTCTATTCACGACAACACAATTTACCACGTCAGTGATGATTGAGCTTAAAGGTTTGGATAAAAAATATATATATCAGGGAAAGAGATAAAGCTTTGGCATCTAACCAAGCTTTATCTCTTTCCTAGTTTACACTTCATCCTATTATTGCTGTACCAAGCTTTCCCATCCTAACATAAACCATTTTTAGGATTTTTGCTTTGTAATAATTGCTACTTACAAGCAAACCCACTCAAATGGTGTTTCACAAGCCTTTATGGCTGCAGCTCGCACAGCAATAACACTAATTGTCTGCTCCTGGGGCACAGGTACTATGCCTGTTTCAAAAAATTCTATCATAGCCTTAATAAACAATCCAAAGAAATCGGACTTGATTTCATAGTGCATAGCATTATTGTCATTATCTACAGCAGTAATGCGGAAACTGCCTTCCTTATCATTTCTATGATACATCTGCGCATGTCTTCCGTCTTCAAATTCAATTATCATTGATGGATGTAGTCTGTCTCCTAAAAACATAAGACGCGTAGCCCTGCTATTCATCAGCTTCATGATCTGCTCAATCTGGTGAATGGAATATATTTCAAGACTGTATGGACCTTCGCTGTAAATCTTGTAAATACTATCCGTATTTATTTCCTGCAACTCCGCTGAAAAACGTAAGGCAGATGAAGAAAAGCACTTAGTCTGGCCTTTGTTGGCATTGTCAAAAATACGTATCGCCGTTTCCTTATCCGGGGCAAACGTTTTATCCACATAGGTAGGCTTGCCTGATTTGAGAGGAAGATCACAAAGAATCTCATGCATTTCCGGATTATCCGGCGATAGAACAATCAAAAAATCGCTCTTCTCAATAACCTCTTCTATACTATCAAGCAGCTCTATACTATGTTGCTTTGCCCACTCCTTGTTAGACATCAGCCCTTTTTCAACCGGTGGTTCACTATATGCATAAGCATAGCAGACCTGATATTCTCCGCCTGTTGCCTTTGTAATCATGTCCGGATAATTATCTGCATGCCATTCGTGTAAGTAATAATCAATGAATCCAATTTTCTTCATCCCATCATCCCCCTAAAGTACAATTTCCTTATGCTCCTCGGCGGAACGATAAATTGCATCCATCATCTGTGCTGTAACAATATTGGTATCTATATGAGATACCAATTTCTCTCCAGACTCTACACATGCAATGAATTTATCGATTTCTTCCTGGAACATCGGTTTTTCCTGATTGGCATAGGTTGTCGTAGTCAGCATGCCATTCTTCGTGGAGTAGAGAGTAAAGCCTTTACCATATTGAAGTCTTACTCCACCCTTCGTTCCCATAAAATCAATAAACATTTCATCTTCACTAATATTTTGCGCCCAGGCTCCATTAAATGTAATAACAGGGCCTTCTGTACGCACCATGCCAGTAACGCCTTCCTCCACGTCATATATTCCATCTATCACTTCCGGTCCCGCCCACATATTTACATACACATAGTCTGAAATGGGGTTGCCAAGACGGGAAAAGGTTTCTGCAGATACGCTTTTTGTTCTAGGATCGCCACAGCAGTACATTACTATATCAAAGAAATGTACTCCCCAATCAATCATAACGCCACCGCCAGCAATTTCTTTAGTGGTAAAAGCGCCGCCAAGACCAGGTATACTTCTGTGACTTCGAAAACTAACATATACCTGATAAACTTCACCCAATTCCCCTTGGTCTATCAGCTCCTTCAATTTATTTACATTAGTATTAAAGCGATTTACCACACCAATATTTAGTACCTTCCCCGTTTCATGCTGCACCCTTTGCATTTCCAAGGCTTCCTCATATATTCTGGCTGCAGGCTTTTCACATAACACATGCTTTCCGGCTTTCATAGCATCTATAGCTATTATGCTATGTACTTTATTGGGAGTACAAATAGATACTGCTACAACCTCTTCATCTGCTAATACCTCCTTGTAGTCTGTAACAGCAATTCCACACTCATACTTTTCTACTGCTGCTTTAGCTCTTTCGGGAAGGATATCGCAGAAATACTTGATTTCTGCCTTAGGGTTTTTCATATAGGCCGGTATATGAGCATTGTTTGCAATTGTTCCACATCCGATTACTGCTATCTTCATAATGTTTCCTCCTCTTATATAGTATATCTTCTCAGTGTCTTGAGCCTTTGATTGATAAGGCTTGTTTTATAGCATCAATAACCTCCGCACTCTTAGTCAATCTGTCTATTGCATGGATTTTATAAAGTCTTTCGGCGTACATTTGTAATGTTTTTCAAAAACTTTATAGAAATAACTCAAGCTATTAAATCCACACATATAGCATATTTCTAATATGCTATACTTTCCTTTCAGTAATAACTCAGCTCCATAATTAATTCTCTTAATATTTATAAATTCTGTTGGTGTTATACCTAAAAAGCGTTTAAATCCTCTTGCCAAATGTTCCTGTGATACATTTGCAAGTTCGATCATTCTAGTTAAGCCTTGCAGATAATTATCCTTTTTTCCCATTTCATCGATCAAATTCGAAAACCAAATAGGAATTACTGTATCTTCCTGATTATCCTCATGATAATAAAGTTGGTATGCAATATCAGTAAAAATAGACATGAAATACCTGCGTCTCTCTATGCCTCTCTCCTTTTTCGATATCAACTTTAATTTTTGAGCCATATCCCAACAATGTGATCCTTCCAACTTTATCATAGGTGGGTTCTTAAATTTATGAAATTCCAACAAGTCTATTTCCATAAAATTACATACACTTTCAACAATCTCTTTCCCGATACCTATAAAAAGTATTTCCATATCATGATTATTAATATATCTAAACTGATGAGTGTCAGATGGTCTGATAAAAATTAATGTACCTTTCGTCAAAACCAATGTTTCATCATTAACTTCATGAATAGCCTTACCCTCCATTACATAAAAGATTTCATAATAATCATGTGTATGTAGTGGATATGTTTCACTAACACTCTTTTGGTGCAAGTAGGACACTCCGCAAATTTCATCAAGCTCTGGTAAAGATAAACAATCGATCGTTGAATTAAACTTTTGATCTATTTCATCTCTCATTTCATCTCTCATTTCGTCTAACTTTCCATCCATTTCAACATCCTTCGCAGATGCAGATGTACTCATCAACGGTTCATAACCTTCTACGCGAACAGTAAATTCAGGAATTACAAATTGAATTTTCTTAGGTGCTACATTTACTTCCGTAGAATATTCTATGGATGACACACCGAGCAGATCATTCTTATGAAAGAGACGCAGTATAAAATTTTACTGCGCCTCTGTTTTAATAATTACTGATTTCCCTTCGCATCTTCAAGTGCCTTAGGATTAGCCTCTAAATACGCTGCAACCTGTTTTCTGTATTCATCCATATAAGTATCTAATCCTGCTGCTTTTAACTTTGCAATCGCAGCATCAATATTTTCTTCGTAGGATACCATACCAAACTTAATTGGATAAATAGATGACATAATTTCTGTTTGCAGGTTTGTAAGCTCCACCTGTACATTGGCAGTATCAAAGGCGAAACCAGCAATTGGCGAAACCACATAATTATCCGCCTTAAAACCGTTGTAATCGATATAATCATCTGTTGTATCTTCTGAATAACGGCTATAAGGAACATAGCCAGTCATCCAGGTATCCATATAATAAAGGAATTGTCCGTCTTCCCCTTTCATATTCGTGATTCTTCCCTCATCGTTCAGTGTATAATGAACACCTTCAATACCATAATGGAATAAATCATAATTTTCCTGAGAAGCATATAACCAATCAAAAAACTTAAATGCTGTTTCCGGATCTTCTGCAGTTGAAGATACAGCGTTCAAATTCTGCCCATAAGTATAAATCATATCAGGCTTGTCCGGAAAAGCTCTAGTCCATTTAACTGTTGCATCAATTCCTGTTTTTTCCTTAATGGAATTTTGTGTATTACTGTCAAATGTATTCGATGGTAAAAATGCACCAAAACCAGCTTCATCATATTTTGTTTGAGCAACCAAATTTAGAATATCAGGGTTGATCAATCCCTCTTGATACATTCTAAAATAAACTTCACAATCCTGCTTAAATTCTTCTGACTCATAGAAAGAATCGATTGTACCGTCCTGTCTTGCAAGAACCAGACCCAAACTGTTTTCCACATAGAATGGATAGGTATCATAGCTTCTGTGTAACCAGTGCGCAGTGTCTTGATTCTGATGCATCCAATGATATGATATCATACCATTCTCCTCCAGAATTGCATCCTGAGATTTTTTCATCAAATCAATGATTTCATCCACAGTTTCCGGGAACTCTTGATAACCAACCTGCTTCATAATATCTTCACGATAATGCATATATGATAAGAGATTGTCAAAATTTCTCCATGCAGCCGGAATAGCATAGTATTCATCTTTATAAACCGTGGATGCCCATTCTAAATCAGAGAATTTTGCCTTCAGATTAGGATACTTATCAATGTATTCTGTTACAGGAACTATAGCACCTACACCAGCGATAGACGAAAGATTTCTTACATCCTGCATGATGTGAAGAATTTCAAATTCTTCTCCGGTAGATAACATAAGGTTTAATTTTTCTGCATAGGCATCCCATGGAATTCTGATTACTTCCACTTCAATATCTACACCGTCTTCTTCCAGTTTCTTATTAACTGCTGCAATACCTGCCTCATACTCAGCGGACAAATTACCAGGCTGCAGAATGCGGCATGGATGCTTTTCTTTGGCAGAATTATCTGCCGTCTCTTCCACTTTAGTTTCTGTCTTTTCTGTTGTTTTAGCAGCTTCCTTAGTCTCGGAACTGCTACAAGCTGCAAGTGATATAACGAGGCTAGTTGCCATTGCTAGTGATAACAGTCTTTTCCATATTGTTTTTTTCATTTTATATTCCTTTCCTCCTCTTAAAACAAAAAGTTATTAATTACGTTTTTAATCACAATTTCTTCCCATATTTATGTCATAGGTATACACAACAAACAACAAGCATAGTGAGAGAGTATCTCCAAAATGCCATTTGTTACTTCTAGCTATTGTAACTTTGCTATATATTTACTGTATAAGCAACTACTGTACGGAAATCTATTTGAAATGTGATTTAAATAATGGAGGCTCTCGACTCTTCTTCATCATTTTTCTCCTCCCATTCTATATTTAAAATTCTTTCAGTGCTAACACTCTGTCATATCATCCTTTTACCGCACCTACAACCATACCCTTTACAAAGTATTTCTGTAGATAAGGATAGAGGAATATAATCGGTCCCATAGTCACGATAGACATAGCCATCTTAAAGCTTTCTTTCGGAGGATTTGCTGTACCCATCGCTCCTGATACCATTCTACTCATAGCAGTTATCTCTGATTGAATCTTAAACAATAACATCTGTAGATTATAGTAATCCGGATTATTTATTAGGATTGCAGCATTGAAGTAATTATTCCAGTAACCAATTGCATAGAATAGGGCTATTGTTGCAAGCACCGGTTTGCACAGTGAAAAATAAATTTTGAATGCGATTGCAATGTCTCCTGCACCATCAATTTTTGCCGAATCATCAAGTTCCTCCGGAATTCCTTTGACGAAATTTCGAACTAAAAACATATTGAACGGTGAAAACATCAGAGAAGGTACAATCAGAGCCAAGACATTATCATAGCAACCCAAATTTTTGGACATCATATACCAAGGAACCAGTCCTGTGGAAAACACCATAGTTATATAAAAGTACAGTGATAAGCTATTTCTATATTTACAATTCCTATTGGCTAGCGCATAGCCTGCACCAAAAGTAATTAATGCTGCAATAAGTGTTCCTATTAATGTCACGAAAATCGTAATCATATATGCTCTAGGTAAACTAGAACCATTAAAAAATAACATACGGTAAGCAGATGCAGACCATTCCATTGGCCAAAAGGAATATCCTTTCAGCGTAATTGATTTTTCTGATGAAAAAGATACAATAAGAACCAAAACAAATGGCACAACACATATCAGCGCATAGACTGTAATCATAAAGTAAATTAGTATGCTTGCTATTCTTTCACCAACACTGCGTTTTTTTATACTTCCCATATTTCTTGATGACATAATTACCTCCCAAGGATTTCTACTTTTAACCCAAAATATCCGTATTCAATATTCCATCCGCTCTAGAACCAGCAGGTGCTAGTATCCAGAACCTATTAATTAGAAAAGCGCTCCCTCGGGGAATTTTTTCTTCACAATTATATTGGCAGTGAATACTAAGATGAATCCTACAATCGACTGATAAAGGCCTATCGCCATCGACAAGCTCGGATCTCCTGTATTTTTAAACGTCCTATAAACATAGGTATCAATAACCTCTGTAATTGGCATCAGCGAACCATTATCACGAATGATTGCATATAACATTCCGAAATCACCATAAAAAATTCTTCCGATCGACATAAGCACCATTATACATATAGTTGGATACAATAATGGTAACGTAATATGTTTGATCCTCTTGAGTTTCGTTGCGCCATCAATATATGCCGCTTCATATAAACCTTCATCAATTGCTGTTATTGCAGCGATATAGATAATTGAACTGTATCCAGTGTTTTTCCATAAATTCAGAAGCAGTAATATGGGATACCAGTATTTAGGATTAGAGTAGAAATTTATCCTAGTTCCCCCAAACATTTCAATAACATTGTTTAACAAACCGCCATTTGTTGCTAAAATACCCTGCAACATGTAGCTAACGATTACCCATGATATGAAATAAGGAAACAGCATGAAGGCCTGTGAAACTTTCAAGAACTTCTTCTTATGTATTTCATTGATTAGAATTGCAAGTACAACTGCAAATATTGTACCAAATAACAAGAACAATAAATTAATGACAATCGTATTTCTTGTTACAACCCATGCCCAACTGGATTTAAAAAAATATTCAAAGTTTTTTAACCCGATAAATGGACTATTTAAACCAGTTTTATAGTTATATTTTTGGAATGCAATTACCATATATGGTAATGCTAGGTAGTTAAAAACAAAGGTATATAATATTGCCGGTAACGCAAGCAGGTACAAGAATTTGTGTTTCCAAACTTCAAGAAATGGATTTTCTGTTCTTTTTCTTTTTTTATTCATAATTGTTCCTCTCTCCAAAACATTAAACTGTAGATTCCGTGATAGCCCGAAGTGAAACTCCATGATATGATTTCACATCCACATTCTTATAAGTCACATTTTTTCCTCCGCTTAATTAGAATTTTTTAATATTAAAAAAAATTTTTTTTGTTAGCTAAATTATAAAATATTAAATTCAATTTTTCTTGTTCTATATTGATATTTGCTTCAATTATATTGATCTATTTAGCAAAATACACATAACTTTATCAAACATTTTGTATTTTTACAATAATATAGATAAAAATATTTTTTTCACAATTTGTAATACTTCAGTTAAAAAGCCAACCGTATTCATTCCGGTAGACTGCTTAAAAGAAAAATCTATTTGATTAATAAAATAGGGGGAAAATAAAGTAATTCAGAATCGGCTATATCCCGGCAGTTTTCATTCTCTGTTTTGTACTGCTGTGATGGGTGAAGACTTTTATATTATTTGATACAAATTACCGATATATATCATAGAAATCCTTAGTATAGATATCACTAAAGAGGGATGTAATTTTCCCTCTTTGCGATTGTGAAAGATTGTGAAGCAAGGTTTGTCGTACTCTGACTACCTATTGTAAGTAGATATAGATAGACATAAAAATACCACATCTTGTGATAGATGTGGTAAAATTCAATGGAGCTGAGGGGAGTTGAACCCCTGTCCGAAAGCCCATTCATTGCAGTTTCTCCCATTACAGTCTATCTTTTATGCGAACCCGAAGTTCGCTGTTCCCTCCGCCAAGCGCCGACAGACAGGCTCTTGGTTTCGGTAGCTTCATAGATCTTCTATCACCTCAAAGCTTTGGAGATAGAGGGCCTCGCTAATTTGATGCCGAGGTCCTAAGCCGCGAGTTGCCTAGGGTCGACAAGCTGCATGCTTACGCTGCAGCTAATTCGTAATTATTGTTTGCGTTTAATTTTATTTCTAAGTTGATGACGCAGTCCTAGTCTGCGAATGGCTTCCACAATTTCAAAACCCCCGTCGAAACCAGTACAACCCCGTTAAGGTATGATTGTAAATCAGGTTTTCAAACGCATATATATCGTATTACATTTTGATGGCGATGTCAAGCAAACAGCAGCAAATCACTTCATTTGTTGTATCCATTCCTGTAAAACAATGTAAAACACATTCAACAAATCGAATCAATGGGTACTTATATCACTTTGATTTTAAGCTTTGCCATCAGGCCTACATCCGTCGTAATCGTTATTGTGACCGACCCCTTTTTTCTGGCAACTAATTTCCCACTTTTTTCATTAATTGTTGCAATTTCTTTGTCTGATACCTGCCAGGTTATCGGATCCATCGTCCCATATTGTTTCGCTTTAATGGTAAGACTCTTACCAACTTTAAGCTCCTTACTAGAGGCAGATAGCTTTAGATAGGGCTCCCTTACTGTGATTGCTACTTGAAGGGGATAAACCGTGTTATCCTGCAATACATGAATAAATATCACTGCATTTCCAACCTGAATCGGAGTGACTACTCCCTTCTCACTTACGGTGGCTACCTCAGGTGTATCAGATACATAGTAGACCGTCGCCTCCTCCGTAATTTGCTCCAGTTGAATTGAATAATCCTGATACCCTGTATAAAGAGTCTTTTTAATCTCTGTCACCTGTGGGACCAATGACACCTGGGTATCCTCGACTCTGCCACTATACGTAAAGAAGGAATGCCCAGAATCCTTCCGATCTACGGTGCAATCGACCCATGCCATAGTACCGGACCGATAATTCTGTTGGATCAAAGTAACGGTGTCCTCGGAGACTGCCTTCACAATCGCCCAGTGAGTTCTGGTATTATCCCTTACAATATCACCGACCTGTGGCTGCTCTGTTATTGTAAAGCTGCCCTTATTATCATAGATGAGTGGTGTACTTTTGGTGGAATGAAGATTATAAACGCCAATCCCGTATACCTGCTGATAAAATTTCTTAACAAAAGCTGCACAGCTATAAACCGGATCAGAACCGGAATGTGGTCCGTTCGTATATACTGCATCCACGGTAACCCCTAGGTAAGTAATGGAATCAAGTACCTGCCCCTGTTGCACCAGAGTAACTAACATACCGTTATTTTGCGCTGCCAGTACGGTTGGTGTATTCACCGTTCCTACTATGGAAAATAATAGTACCCCAATAATAAATGCTGCTGTTATCCTACGTATCATTATCTTAGTTCCTCCTTCGTGACTTTCTCAGCTTTTCCTTCGTTGTCAATTAATAAAGATTCTTCACCTTAAAATCCTTCTCTGCTTCTCTTCGCTGATCCTTCTTCGCAATATCCTCACGCTTATCATAAAGTTTCTTACCGCGTGCCAGACCTACCTCCATCTTCACCAGACTGCCCTTAAAATAAATCTGCAGCGGTACCAAGGTATAGCCCTTTTGTACAAGCTGTCCTCCGATTTTATTAATCTCGTATTTGTGCATTAAAAGCTTTCGTACTCGAAGCGGATCCTTATTAAAGATATTCCCCTTTTCATATGGGCTAATATGCATGTTATAGATATACATCTCACCCTTCTCAATCCGAAGGAAGGCTTCCTTTAGACTGCATTTTCCCATCCTAAGTGATTTAACCTCTGTTCCATGTAAGGCGATGCCCGCTTCGAACTTGTCCTCGATAAAATAATCAAAATATGCCTTCTTATTGTTGGCAATCAGTTTAATATTTTCCCCCACTTTATTCTTCAAGACTCCTTTCCCTAGGAGGCTCTGCCTCCACAAGAGCAAAATCAACGGTACGTAGAATCTTATCGGCATTCACCACCTCAACCGTAACCATCTGCCCCAACTTATATGTTTTTTTGGTATGCTCTCCGATCATTTGGTAACGTTCTTCATCATAGATGTAATAATCATCATCCATCTCACTGACTCGAATCATTCCCTCGATCGTATTCGGTAGTTCCACATACATTCCCCAGGAGGTAACTCCTGAGATTACACCTTCAAAGGTCTCGCCGATATGATCCATCATATATTCTACCTTCTTCAGCTTCTCTACCTCACGCTCTGCCTCCTCAGCACGGCGCTCGGTCTTACTGGAATGGTTGGCTACCTCGAAGAGAATCTTCTCATAATGCTGAACTCTCTTCTCTCCCAGCTTGCCGTTCAGATTCTCCTTGATAATTCTGTGTATCTGAAGATCAGGATACCTTCGAATTGGAGAGGTAAAATGACAGTAATACTTAGCAGATAATCCAAAATGACCTGTATTGACCACCGTATACTTCGCCTGTTTCATAGACCGAAGGGTTAATCGACTGATCAACGCTTCCTCCGGGGTATCCTCCACCTTGATTAAAAGCTTCTGCAGTTCCTTTGGATGAATCTCCTCCTGCCCTAGCTTTATACTATAACCAAAATTGTTGATAAAAATAGCCAGCCTCTTAATCTTCTCTTCATCCGGATTATCATGAGTACGATATACGAAGGGAATTTCCTGCCAGAAGAAATCTTCTGCAATGGTCTCATTGGCGATCAGCATGAACTCTTCGATAATCTTAGTTGCTTTATTTCTCTCATAGGGCTTGATCTCAACCGGTTTACCCAGCTTATCCACAATAATCTTACTCTCCGGGAAGTCAAAATTAATAGAGCCTCTCTTATGTCTGCGAGCTCGAAGCACCTCTGCTAATTCCTGCATCAGCATAAACATCGGAACCAGCGATTCGTATTCCTTCGTTACCTGCTCGTCACTTTCCTCTACAATCTTCGCCACATTCGTATAGGTCATGCGACGGTCTGAGCGGATTACGGTCTCTGCTATCTCATGCCCCAATACCGTTCCCTTGCTATCGATATCCATAAAGCAACTTAAAGCCAGTCGATCCACTCCCGGATTCAAGGAACAGATACCATTGGATAATTTATGAGGAAGCATCGGTATCACACGATCGACCAGATACACACTGGTTCCACGCTTGAGAGCCTCCTTATCAAGAGGTGCTCCTTCCTTCACATAATGAGTCACATCTGCAATATGAACACCAAGATGATAGATATCCCCTTCCTTACTGATGGTAATTGCATCATCCAGATCCTTAGCATCCTCGCCATCGATGGTTACAGTCGTAATATCTCTAATATCCTTACGGTTTTTGATCTCTTCCGGATCAATTTCCTCCGGTACATTAGTCAGTGCTCTCATTACCTCTTCCGGGAAGTCTACCGGCAACTCATAAGCACGGACTACTGAAATAATATCAACTCCAGGGTCATTCACATGGCCTAGAATCTCAACTATCTTACCCTCTGGATTCGTACTAGCATCTCCGAAATTGGTAATCTTAGCCACTACCTTGTGACCATCAACCGCTCCTTTGGTAAATTCCTTTGGGATAAAGACATCCTTTCCAAACTTCTGATTGTCTGGACGGACGAAACCGAAATTCTTACTCTTTTCAAAGGTTCCGATCACCTGATTATTGCTACGTTCCACAATATTTATTACGGCACCTTCTCTTCTTCGTCCAGTCTGCTCCTCCTTAATCGTTATCATGACCTTATCACCATGAAGTGCACCCTTGGTAGCGTCTCCGGGAATGAAGATATCCTGGTTCTCTCCTTCAATTGTCACAAAGCCAAAGCCTCTCTGGGTACCCGAAAAGGTTCCAACCATCACATCATCTCCGGGAATTCTATATCTTCCCTTACTATCCAGGATAATCTTACCCGATGAAATCAGCTGGTCCAGCACCAGCTTCAGCTCATGCTTTGCACCTCTTGGTACCTGAAGCAGCACAAGAAGATCCTTGAATCTCATCGGTTTATATTCCTTGCTTGCAAATAGTTCTTCAAGCATTAATTTTTTATCTCCTAATAATTCATTTTCTTTCACCTACAACACCTTCTTTTCTTCATGAAAATGATTTGTATCTTATACCAATCTATAGTCTTCCTTTTAAACGGTTTATAGTTTAGTATTAGTATACCATATCTTGCATGTTTTAACATAAGATTTAAAAAAACACTCCGAAAAGTTTCAGAGTGTTTTGAATGCATTCCTATCTAATTGATTACCAATTCAAGCATAAAATAATGGAAAGAATGATAAACGCTGCTGCTAAATACTCCGTTACTCGTTCGAGAGTACCTTCAACAGAACGTCCCTTATTCTTGCTCCAATAAGTCTCACCGGTACCAACCAGCGCACCGGATAAACCAGCTTGCTTACCTTCCTGTCTCAGCACTACGAATGTCAATGCTATACACACTAAAATGTATATAATCTGAACGATTAGTTTTAAAGCTTCCATGTCTACACCTCCTAAAAACTAAACTCAATTCTACCATAGATTAGAAATTATTTCAACCTATTTTTTAATCAGCAGGGACTTTCCGGTCATTTCATCCGGCTTTACCAGATCCATCATCTCTATCATGGTAGGAATAATATCTGCAAGACATCCACCCTCTGCTAATGTATATGCTTTATCATAATTTACTAAGATAAATGGAACCGGGTTGGTGGTATGAGCAGTAAAAGGCTCATTGGTAGTGTAGTCCACTAACTGCTCTGCATTTCCGTGGTCCGCACAAATGAACATCTGGCCATCGACCTCAAGTAAAGCGTCTACCGCCATTCCGACACATTTATCTACCGCTTCAATTGCCTTGATTGCTGCACCTTCGATACCTGTATGACCAACCATATCCGGATTTGCAAAGTTAACAATAATCACGTCATATTTACCGGACTTAATGGATTTAACCAGGTTATCTGCAACCTCATAGGCGCTCATCTCAGGCTGAAGATCGTAGGTTGCTACCTTAGGAGAATTAACAAGGATGCGATCCTCACCTTCATTAGGAACCTCAACTCCAGCATTGAAGAAGAAGGTAACATGTGCATATTTCTCGGTTTCTGCAAGACGAAGCTGAGTCTTATGATTGGCAGCCAAGAACTGTCCAAAGGTATTATTCAAGGATATCTTATGGAACGCTACAATTTTATTCGGAATAGTAATGTCATATTCGGAGAAGCAGGCGTAAGTAAGTTCTACTCTCTTGCCACGCTCAAAGCCCTTGAATTCCTCATCACAGAATGCTCTTGTAATCTCTCTTGCTCTGTCCGGTCTAAAATTGAAGAAAATAACAGAATCCTTATCTTTAATGGTAGCTACCGGTTTACCATCTTCCTCAACCACTGTCGGAAGCACAAACTCATCATATTTTTCAAGATCGTAGGAGTTCTGAACAGCGAGTACTCCACTTTCTGCTTTCTCACCCTCACCGAATACCATCGCGCGGTATGCTTTTTCTACACGATCCCAACGGTTATCACGATCCATAACATAATATCTACCCATTACAGTTGCAATCTTACCAACACCGATGATCTTCATCTGCTCCCAAAGCTCCTCAACAAAGCCCTTACCGGATGCCGGAGGTGTATCACGTCCATCAAGGAACGCATGAACATATACATTGGTTAAGCCTTGCTTCTTCGCAAGCTCAAGCAGTGCATATAAATGTGTATTATGACTGTGTACACCGCCATCGGATAATAACCCATAAAGATGCAAATCGGAATTATTTCTCTTGCAATTGTCGATTGCAGCCAGTAATGCAGCATTCTTGAAGAAATCTCCGTCCTTAATCTCCTTCGTAATTCTGGTCAGCTCCTGGTATACAATTCTACCAGCACCCATATTGATATGTCCCACCTCAGAGTTACCCATCTGACCATCCGGGAGACCAACTGCCATACCACTTGCATAACCCTTAGCAAAAGGATATTCTGCCATTAGTCGATCCATTACCGGTGTATTTGCTTCAGCGATCGCATTCGCTTCCTTCTTCTCATTAAGACCATAACCATCTAATATCATTAATACTGTAGGCTTTTTACTCATCTTCATTACTCCTTTACATATAAAATCATTTTGAACCTATTTATCACTTGAGGTGCTAGACAATTTACAACCATCTAATTCCCTACTCATATATTATAATCATACCCTGATACTATATCATGAATATGAAGCATATTCATGATCCTTTGCTCCGCTCGTATACTTGCAAGTAAGCTTGCTATGCAATGCTCTTCTCGCATTATGTTCACTACGCTTACATAATATCATGAATATGTGTCATATTCATGATATTTGCTCCGATCGCATACTTGCAAGCAAGCTTGCTATGCGAATGCCTTTCTCGCGTTATGCTCACTACGCTCACATAATATCATAATCCTTATAGGTATGTTACTTTCTTATTTCGCTTTTTGTGCTGATTATCATCCCAATGAATATCACATCTTGTCGGTCTTCTTAGGAACAGCTCGAATTAAAGTATATACTTAAACATCATCATTTGTCAAATAGTATGTCACACCACAGTCATTAATGTTAAAACATTGATCGAACTCATATATCAACAGTGGTTGGGTGTGAACAGTAACCAGCATTACAATGCTAGGTAATAAAGCAATAGGCCCGGTCCCCAAAGACCGGACCCATGATGGATCATTTTCCGCGAAAGTAAAATGCGAACGCGCACCTGCGAACAGTGCCTGTAAACAGGCATCAGAGAAACTCGCATAGTGTGTTTCATCCGGTTAATATATCTGAATCCGAATCAACATAAAGTTAAAATCTTACTTGTAATTTACAATTTTTCCAAAGTCAGCCTTTAAACTAGCACCACCAACTAGACCACCATCAATATTAGACTGGGAGAATAAATCAGCTGCACTACCTGCTGTTACACTGCCGCCGTACTGGATACGGATAACAGCTGCGGTTGCCTCATCATAGATTTCAGCAATGCACTCGCGAATCGCCTTACATACCTCTTCTGCCTGCTCGGTTGTAGCAACCTTACCGGTACCAATTGCCCAGATAGGCTCGTAAGCGATAACAGCAACCTTAGCCTGCTCTGCTGAAACGTTTAAGAAAGCAATCTTAATCTGCTGACGGATCCAGTCAATTGTGATGCCCTGCTCTCTCTGCTTTAAGGACTCACCACAGCATATGATAGGTGTGATACCATGCTCAAATGCTTTTAATACCTTCTTATTTACGGTTTCATCTGACTCTGCAAAGTATTCTCTTCTCTCTGAATGTCCGATGATAACATATTTCACTCCGATACTGGTTAACATACTGGGAGAAATCTCACCGGTATAGGCACCGCTCTCTTCATAATACATGTTCTGAGCACCGATTGCAATGTTCGTCCCCTTTGCTGCTTCCAATGCTGTTGTTAATGATACTGAGGGAACACAAAATACAACGTCCGCATCTTCTGTTACTACCAAAGGCTTTAATTCATTAATTAAAGCTACTGCTTCTGCCGGAGTCTTATTCATCTTCCAGTTTCCTGCAATTATTTTTCTACGCATGATATTCCTCCTATGATGGGATTTCTCCTATTACTTATTGTTAGCTGCAGCTATACCGGGAAGCTCTTTACCCTCTAAGAATTCTAGAGAAGCGCCACCACCGGTGGAGATGTGAGACATCTTATCGCCAAAGCCTAAGATATTAACAGCTGCTACGGAATCACCGCCACCGATAATTGTAGTTGCATCGATCTCAGCCAGTGCCTTAGCAACAGCGATGGTTCCTGCTGCGAAATTAGATAATTCAAATACACCCATCGGTCCATTCCATACTACTGTCTTTGCATCCTTGATCGCATCAGCATACAACTCGCGAGTCTTTTCGCCGATATCAAGTCCTTCCCAGTCAGGCTCGATTTCACCACGTTTTACTGTCTTGTAAGGAGTATCGTTAGAAAATTCCTGTGCAACGACAGTATCGATGGGGATCAATAATCTAACACCCTTCTTCTCAGCCTTTTCCATCATCTGCTTTGCATAATCGATATAATCAGGCTCTAATAAAGACAAACCAACCTCTTCACCAAGAGATTTCATAAAGGTATAAGCCATACCGCCACCGATGATTAAGGTATCAACCTTATCAAGAAGATTATCGATTACAGAGATCTTGCTGGAAACCTTAGATCCACCAAGAATTGCAACGAAAGGTCTCTTCGGATTATTAACCGCGTTACCAAGGAATTCGATTTCCTTCTGCATTAAGTAACCAACTACGCTTGTCTCTACAAACTGAGTTACACCTACATTAGAGCAATGAGCTCTATGAGCGGTTCCAAATGCATCATTTACAAATACGTCACACAGGGAAGCTAATTCCTTACTAAAAGCTTCACCATTCTTTGTCTCTTCTACTCTATAACGGGTATTTTCAAGAAGAACTACTTCGCCTTCCTTCATAGCAGCAACAGCAGCCTTCGCATTTTCTCCAACTACATTATCATCCTTGGCAAATTTAACTTCCTGGCCAAGTAACTCAGCCAATCTAACTGCGACCGGAGCTAAGGATAATTCAGGCTTCGGCTCACCCTTGGGTTTGCCTAAGTGAGAGCAAAGAATAACCTTACCACCATCTGCGAGTAATTTCTTAATGGTAGGAAGAGCTTCTACAAGACGTACCTCATCGGTAATCTTACCCTCCTGTAACGGAACATTGAAATCACATCTTACTAAGACTCTTTTTCCTTTTACATTGATATCATCAACTGACTTCTTATTTAACATATAATATCTCCTTTCAATACTATTTTTTCGACGTTTAAACGCTCATTAAGGAATTAATTCTATGTTATCCCTAGGAACTCATTCAGCCGTACATCAAATAACTGCTATCGGCTATCTTCTCATAGGACATAATTTCCTATGAACCAAAAAAAGGGTCCGGCCCTGAGAGACCGGACCCATGATGGATCAATTAAAGCATGATTCAAAGTACGAGTATCAAATAATTTTGAATCGTGTATTAAATATTATGCTAATTCTGCAAAGTATTTAATTGTTCTTACCATCTGGCTTGTGTAGGAGTTCTCGTTATCATACCAAGAAACAACCTTTACTAAGCTCTTACCATCTCCAAGATCAGTAACCTTAGTCTGGGTAGCGTCAAATAAAGAGCCATAGGTAATACCAACGATATCGGAAGAAACAAGTTCGTCCTCTGTATAACCATAGGATGCGCTCTGAGCTGCCTTCATAGCTGCGTTGATATCAGCTTTTGTAACCTTACCGTTTACAACTGCAACTAACTCAGTAATGGAACCTGTCGGAACAGGAACTCTCTGTGCAGCACCGTCTAATTTACCAGCCAACTCGGGAATAACAAGACCGATAGCCTTAGCAGCTCCTGTGGAGTTAGGTACGATATTAACCGCTGCAGCACGTGCTCTTCTTAAGTCACCCTTCGGATGAGGTCCGTCAAGAGTCATCTGATCACCGGTGTAAGCGTGAATTGTAGTCATGAAACCTTTCTCGATCGGAACTAATTTATTTAAAGTATCTGCCATAGGAGCTAAGCAGTTAGTAGTACAAGAAGCTGCGGAAATGATAGTGTCTGATGCCTTTAATGTATTCTCATTAACGCTGAATACTACGGTAGGAAGATCATCGCCAGCCGGAGCGGAGATAACAACCTTCTTAGCACCTGCATCGATATGCGCCTGAGACTTAGCCTTAGAAGCAAAGAAACCAGTACATTCAAGAACCACATCTACACCAAGCTTACCCCAAGGTAAATCAGCCGGATTCTTCTGAGCGTAGATCATAATTTCCTTACCGTCTACAACGATAGAACTTTCTTTTGCTACAACCTCATGTCCAACATATCTACCCTGTGCGGAATCGTATTTTAATAAGTGAGCTAACATCTTAGCATCTGTTAAATCGTTGATAGCCACGATCTCGTAACCTTCTGCGCCGAACATCTGTCTGAATGCAAGACGGCCGATACGTCCAAAACCATTAATTGCTACTTTTACTGCCATGATTATATTCCTCCTAATTGTTTTAATTTATAATATACTGCCATAGGGCAGCAATTAAACATGATAAAACTTCCATACATATTGAATCGTGAATCGCTTGGACACATTGACAAAAATTTCTCAATCCAAATTTATTTTACCTAATTTAAGATAAAATATCAAGAGCATATTTCTCAATTTCTTGAATATTATGAATATGTTACTAATTTGAATTTAATCCTTGTTTTTTTTGTGCAGTTTTGTTTTGATACATCTATTGAGCTATCTCACTTTCCACAAAATTTGCAATATTTAGGGAATGATCTGATATTCGCTCTAGATTAATTAATGCATCTATAAATATAACACCATTTTCTGGTGTGCACAAGCCCTGAGATAAACGATTTATATGACTTTGTCTCAATTTATCCTTCATATCATCAACCAAATCCTCTAAACGCTCCACTTCACGGATATATTGTACCTCTTCTGTTTCTCTCGCTCTGATCGCATAATCGAAGGAATCAACAGCTGTTGTACATACCTCAGCCAATTCATTATAAGCTTCTTCCGTAAGGAATATGTCATCACGTATCTTTTCCAGAGCCAAATCTGCAAGATTTTCCGCATGGTCACCGACTCTCTCGATATTCGTAATCGTATAAAACAGATTATTAACAACCTGATGCTGCTTTTCAGTCAGAGACAAATTATTGATTTTGATTAAATACTCGGTAATAATTTTTTGATGCGCATCAACAATTTTTTCAACTTCAATAACCTTTTCTGCCTTTTCTTTGTTATTCTGAAGTAAGGCTTCAACGGCTTCTCTCGTATTATCCAAGGTGATACGTCCCATATGAACAACCTCTTTCACCGAATTCTCTACCGCAAAGGATGGTGTCTCAAGAATTCGATCATCTAAGTGGCGTAAAGTCACATGAACCTCATCAGTAGAAAGCTCGACCTTAGAATCATCAATAACCATACCGGAAAGCTTTACAAGCCAATTGCCAAAGGGGAATAAAATGATTGTATTTGTAATATTAAATAAGGTATGAAAGATTGAAATCTCTATACTATTAATTTTTGATGCAGCAAAGCTCTGATTTACTTTAAACACAAAAAACATGACTGTACCAAAGATAACGGCTCCGATCACATTAAAGGATAGATGAATAAACGCAGCTCGTTTTGCCGTCTTATTCGCTCCAAGCGAGGAAAGAATAGCCGTGATACAGGTACCGATATTCTGCCCCAGGGTTATAAAGATTGCAGAGTTCCAATTCACTACTCCGGACATCGCAAGTGTCTGTAAGATACCCACTGATGCGGAGGAGCTCTGGATAATAGCCGTAACAAGAAGTCCTGCTAAAATACCTAGGAACGGGTTTTGTCCCATTATTCTAAAAGCATCCGCAAAGATTGGTGCATCGGCATAGGGTTTGATTACATCCGACATGAATTGAAGACCGACAAATAGCAATCCAAAACCAATAATGATCTCAGCTATATCCCTTCTCTTCTGATTCTTGGACATCATTAAGATAAAGGCACCGATTCCTAGTAAAACCGGGGCAAAGAAATCCGGTTTAAAGACTGCACTCCATTCATTCATGGATACCAGCCATGCAGTTACCGTAGTACCGATATTAGCACCCATAATAACGCCAACCGCTTGTCCCAGATTCATAATTCCAGCATTAACAAAGCCCACTACCATTACTGTTGTTGCCGATGAGCTCTGAATGATACCCGTAACAAGAGTACCAACCAACACTGCAACCAATCGATTATTTGTCAGGTATCCCAAAAGACGTTTCATCTTATTACCGGCAGATTTCTGGAGACCATCACCCATCAAGTTCATACCGTATAAAAACATACCTAAGCCGCCTACAAACATGAATAACACATTTAAAATTTCTAATAAATTCATAAAATCCTCCGTTTATGTACCTCTCTTTTTTCGCATATACACTTAAATAATAACATAACCTATAGGATATAATCTACGATATTTATGTTAAATCAATGTAAAATACATATATCGGAAATAAAATGAATGGATAACCAAATCACTCGTTGATAGCTAACCGGTTTTACAATCTGTTTATATGATGAAATATATATCCCTAAGCTCATTCATTAACACTTAGGGATATGCATTTACCTTCCTTTTAACAATAGTACCTCAAATGAAATAATATCTAAAGTAATATAATATCTATGATGATTATTTTATCTGTATTGATTATACATCTCTGTTGAAAAATCTACCAGTATTAATAGTAATATTAACGTCATGCTAAATCCATCTATCTTATTAATATGAATTCATACCGCCTACATTCTTAAAATTATTCTCTGACATTCCTTTATCACCAAATACACCTGCATTTGCAGTAAGACCCGAAGTACCGGAAAGCCCCAGAGCTACTTGGCTTTCTGTTAACCCCGCATCAGAAGAAGAGGCACCGGACATTCCTGTACTTCCTGTCATACCTATATTACCTGAAATACCGGACGTATCGGAAATCCCCGTATTGTTACCCAAATTTCCATTAAGATAGGAACCGCCCATACTAGAGGACATGTCTTTGCTGCCTGACCAGCCCGAACTTCCAGTGAATGTGTATTTAAGTTCGTTGATTTCATTCTGAGAGGCTTGACCTGATGATTTATAATAATTTTTATTTTTAGCGATCTGATATAATTCATATTGCGATTGTTCCGCTTCATTTCTCATCTGTTGTAAAGTGGTTCGTAATTGTTGGTTTTCAGATTGCGAAATCATATCCGTATACGTCTTCAAGCTGGAATTAATAGAATTAAGTGCATCTGCAACCATTGCCTTTTCTTGCATCTTTATGACCTCCTATTGTAAAAATTGTAGAATGGATTGATGGTTCTTCTCACAGGACTGTGCTGATTTTTCAAAGAATTGCTTTACCTGCTGATCCGTGGAACCTTCTGCATAGCTCCGAAATTTCTCTGCATCCGCTTCTCCGAATTGCAACAAATGCCTTAAGTGCTGAAGTTCAACTTCACTCAAATTTGCCATATCATTAATACCTCCTTTTAATGTCATACATAATTAGTATCTCAATTATAAATAAAATTATGTATTGGTGTTCTAACAAGAGTATACCAATCACCTGCTATTCGAGCTTCTTTTATTTCAATTAAAAAACCTCCTTGGCTAATACACCAAGGAGGTTGATATTATTTTAACATGTTTCAAGAAAAATCTGGAACAATACAAAATAAATGCTATGCTCTAAGCTTGTACTCTAAGCGGATCTTATCGGCAATCAAAGCAACAAATTCGGAATTTGTTGGCTTACCCTTACCATTACTTACTGTATATCCAAATAATTCATCAATTGTATCCATCTTGCCTCTGCTCCAAGCCACTTCAATCGCATGGCGGATTGCTCTTTCTACTCTGCTGGGCGTTGTTTTATGACGCTTTGCAATGGAAGGATATAAGAGCTTCGTGATGGAATTAAGCATCTCCGCATCATTAACAGACATCATAATCGCATCACGTAAGTACTGATAGCCTTTAATATGTGCCGGTACACCAATCTCATGAATGATATTGGTTACATCCGATTCCAGATTGCGTTCCATATAAGCGCTCTTATTCTCGTATGCACTTACTCTATGGTTATCAATCAGTTTGCTGTGATAATCACCCTTGATCTGTTTAATTCTCGATAAAATCACATTATTATCAAAGGGCTTCATAATATAATAATTGGCACCTAATTCAAAAGCATTCTCCGTTACGCCTTCCTGGCCAATTGCGGTAATAACGATAAAGGATGGAGCCTTCTTAAAATCAGAATCTCTTCTTACTTTCTCCATAACTCCTAATCCATCCAACTTAGGCATAATTAAATCCAATAAAACTACATCCGGTTTCTTCTCTTTAATCATGTCCAAAGCATCAATGCCGTTCTCCGATTTTCCAACAACCTCGATATCCGAATCCTCTTTTAGGATATCTTCCAACAAATTTACCATTCTCTCATTGTCATCAACGATAGCTACGTTAATCTTTCCCATTCCTTTTCCTACCTCCATTACAAAATTTGTTCTCTCAGATAGTTCCCTTAGGTTTCTCCCACATAACTTACTTTGTGATGTATGTCGCACTTCACTTTTCGTGATTATTTATGTTGTATATTTGGTTTCATGTTGTTTTATTGATATAATTATACATCTTAGCTATTTCAGCGTCAATGTTTATCGCTTTAGCAAATTGTACAAAATACGTGTGTCATAATGCGACTTTTATTATTAGTATTTTACATTATCAGCCATTATGCAACATGAAATCCAAAAACATATACGACAAGTTTTGCAATACCCATCTTTGTAAATTTTTACCATATCTGAATTATAGTCATAACATTTTTAACTTTCAAATGTTTCTTGTCGCACCATTCGACATAGAATTAATGCTATTTATAATGGAAAAAGCGGAAACCACAACATTTTGTAGGATTAGAAATATTAAACAATTAATATGCTGTATATTTAAATTTTTTTAATTAGTTTTAACGCTTATTACGTCGATTTGTTTTTATAACAAAAGTTCTCCTTATTCTAAATTATTTACCATGTTTTCTATGAAAGTACCGTAACCTTTCGTTGAATCCTGTATAAATACATGCGTAACTGCACCAATTATCTTATTATTTTGGATAATAGGGCTACCACTCATTCCTTGCACGATACCTCCTGTCAGTTCCAGTAATCTTTGATCGGTAATTCGTATCACGATACCCTTACTGTGATTGCTATTACTGATGTCCACGCTTTCAATATTAATCTCATAATCCGTGATTTTATTGTCCACATTGCAGCGAATATAAGCTTTCCCTCTCGTAACCTCCTGCTTTAGACCGATTTCAAGAGGCTTCATATCAGTACCTTTGTCGTACTCATAACCTATCTTGCCAAAAATACCTTGATAGGTGTTATTCGTGATACTTCCTATTCTATATTTATCACTTTGTCTTATCATACCGATTAATTCTCCAGGTTCACCTTCTTTTCCTTTGATAATTGACATGATTTCAGCTGTGTAGATGGATCCCAGCTTTACATCCATAAGCAAACCTGTATCAATATCCGTTATTCCATGACCTAAGGCTCCAAATTGTCCGTCTGTCGAAATAAAGGTCAGTGTTCCAATACCCTGTGTATTATCTCGTATCCATGCTCCTATCTTGTAGCTACCGCTTGCTGTCTTAACCGGTGATATGCGTATTGACATCTCATCACCGTTTCGCCTCACCAGTAGAGTAATATCCCTGCCTTCACATCCTTGAATCATATCGATAAAATCATCCTTGCGATCTACCTTAACCTCATTGATAGCCAATATATAATCACCTGATTTTAATTTATCCCTGGTTGGTTCATAATTAAGGCCATCGATTCCGGTAATTCTACCGCTACCTAGAACCAGAATTCCATCCGTCTCTACATAGATACCAATGGGGCTACCACAAGGAATCAGTTCTCTGGTTTCGATAACATCCACAGAAACCCGCTTGAAATTAATCCATCCAAACAATTTCAAGTCCATATTATAAGTTCCTGCTTGAGAGGACTCTAATGTGAACGGCTGATTTAGGTCAATTCTTATCTGCTCTGATGGAACACTAAGATCATTTACTTGAATAACGCCGATATCCTCTGAAGTTATTCTGCCCTTCAGTGGCATACCAAAATCAAAGCTCTCTTGTGTCCCTACAAGTATCTTGATTTCATCAGGTATGCTCTTATCAATGGAATAATATATGAAAAATGCGAGTACAAATATATTTAATATAAAAAGGGAGATTAAAAACCTTCTGTATCTTCGCCTGCTCCTCATCCTTTCACCTCATGTCCTTTATCTTTGTCCAAAAAAACTGCGCCAGCGAGTTTCTTAGGTTCGCGAGCGCACTCGCAAAATATCCATTATTTATTATTAGAATCAAAAAAGGATATACATAGTATTGTATATCCTTAATGTAAGTATTCTCTATTTTTAAATTTTAAAGCTTGTATTTTTTAGTAGCCATTGCCAATTCCTTCATCTCTTTTGCATTCTCTCTTACACGCTCTGTTATTTCGGCACCTCCCAAAATACGAGATAATTCATCAATTGCATCATTCTCATCCAACTTACGAATTAAAGTTTGGGTTGACACACCGTCCGTCTGTTTTTCAATGATATAATGAGAATCTGCCATGGCTGCAATTTGAGCCAGATGAGTGATACAGATAATCTGATGATGCTTCGCAATGATAGATAACTGCTCGGATACCTTCTGTGCGGTTCTCCCGCTGATACCGACATCAATTTCATCAAAGATTAAAGTTTCAATCTCATCCTTATCCGCTAGAACAGATTTTATACCTAACATGATACGAGAAAGTTCACCACCGGAAGCAATCCTTGACAAGGGCTTTAACGCCTCTCCCGGGTTCGTGGATATGATAAATTCTCCGTCATCAAAGCCATTCGCTGTATAATGTTCTGTCTGCTCAAAAGTCATCTCAAACTTCACATCTAGAAAATTGAGGGCAACCAATGCTTCTCTAATCCGTTCGGTCAGATCCTTCGCTTTTCTCTTACGAATCTCTGACAGACGGCTGCATAGTTGCTTCAACTTGTTCTCAGTGGCGGTTAGTTCTTCCCCGAGCTTGATCATATATTCGTCGTAATCTTGATATTTGCTAAGCTTTACCTCACATTCCTGACAGTAATTCAATATCTGCTCCACAGAATTACCGTATTTTGATTTTAGGTGATTGATCAAATCCAGGCGCTTCGTTACCTCTGTCAGCTCCTCTTCCGGACTCTCCATATCAGAGATATATTGTGACAAATCTCTGTTCAAATCATTCAGTAAGCCATCGATATCTGTCACCTGACTTAACAGCCCGCTGATTGTATCATCAAATTCAGCGAGCTTAATCAGCTGGCGAAGAGCTCGCCCAACCGAATCCCCGGCAGAATTAGGATCATAACCGGTATATCGGTAAACATTCTGTATCCCTTCTGATATTATATTAGCGTTTGATAACTTCTTATATTGAAGCGCTAGCTCTTCGTCTTCGCCCTGTTTTATAGCTGCACTCTTTATCTCATTGACTTCATATTCTAAAAAGGAGATTTCTCTTAGGCGTTTTTCTTCATCGATTCCGGATTGCTCAAATTCTTGCTTCAATTTAAGATATTCCTTATAGATCTGCTCCAGCTCAGGCTTAAGCTGACCAATCTCATCCTTGGCAAAGCGATCCACAATCTCCATGTGCTTCGCTTTATTCAATAAGGACTGATGCTCGTGCTGTCCGTGTATGTCTATTAATAAGCCTGCAATTGCTGATAATGCTGAGGCTGTTACATTCTCCCCATTTATCTTACAGATACTTCTTCCATTCATAATCTTGCGTGATATGATAATCTGATCTCCTTCAATAGGAACATCAAGAACGCGCATCGCATTGAAAACCGTCTCATCCTTAGTCTCAAAAACAAGCTCAACTAAAGCATATTCTGCACCGCTTCGAACAATGTCCTTATTAATCTTAGCTCCAAGAGCTGCATTTACTGATCCGATTATGATTGATTTACCCGCTCCGGTCTCACCAGTCATAATATTTAGATGGTCTTTAAAGTATACTTCAACCTCATTAATAATCGCAAAGTTCTTCACGTGCAAGCTGATTAACAATTAGTATCCCTCTTTTCCATAGAGTTTATCACAGCAATTGTAAAACATATGTTCTGAATGTATTGTATCATATCAAAAAATTATTCGCAATCCCAACTTTGAATCCTTGTAGGATTGCACAGTTTCGGACGCTTTCCTTATGCAAATTTATTAATTAAATAATATCATAATAATAGGAAGAAGGTAAGCAAACAGCTTACCTTCTTCCTAGTTATACATTTATTAGTGAGAAATAAATTATTACTCTTAAAGTATAATTCCATTGTAAATATAACGATACACTTACCAATTAAACAAATTAAATCTTTACAACTTTTATCTTACAGGTCAGCTTTCGTCCGCTTACATAAGCGGTAATGGTTGCTTCTCCCTTACCTTTTGATATCACATTCCCGTTCTTTACCTCTACTACCAATTGATTACTACTGCTCCAGGTAACTTTAGAGGATGCTCCCTCTACCTGTAATGGTGTATCAAATCTGGTGTATTCCTGCAATGTGATCTCGGTTATGTTCAACCCGATTACGATTACTTCTACCTGGGCGGTTTTACCAGAATCAGTCATTACCGTAATATATGCTACACCGGTTGATCTTGCTGTAATTTTACCGGTATTCTTATCAACCTTTGCTATTGCATTATTATCGGAACTCCAGGTTGTATGATCGGTTGACGCCGAAGGAATCAGAACCATCTGCACAATCTTTTCTTCACCTGGTAACATCACAATGGATTTATCCTGCAGCGTAATTCCTGTTGATGCCACCCTGTCATAGACTGTAACATAACATAATGCTTTCTTACCGCTATTATCTCCGGCCTCAGCAGTTATCGTCGTAGTACCGGCTTTGATTGCAATAACCTCTCCGTCCTCATCCACAATTGCAACACTGGGATCACTGGAAATCCACTTCGGGGACTTTATCGTAGCATTTTTTGGTTCAACAGTAGCCTTTAATTTTTTTGTCTGACCAACCAATAAGGAGATGGTTGTCTTATTCAAGGATACACTTCCTACCGGATTGACTACCTGAATCTCACAGGACGCTTCTACCTCAGTGCCGTCCAATGCTGTTGCTGTAATTGTAACATTACCCAATTTCTTACCGGTAACCTTACCCTTCTGATTGACAGTAGCGATATCTGAATTGCTAGTTGACCAGTATACATCTTTATTGGTAGCATTCGGGGTCGACACGGTTGCCACAAGGAATACCGTCTTGTCAACTCCAAGATAATAATTCTGGTAATTTAAAGTAATAGTAGATACTGCTTCTACGACATTGAGTACACAAATAGCTGAAAAACCACCATCCTTGGTCGTACAAGTAATGATTGCCGTTCCACCGGCTATACCGGTCACCTCACCATCTTCATTAACAGTCGCAATACTTGTATTAGAGGACTTCCAGGTAACCCCTAAATCAGTGGCTGTACTGGGATTTACAGATACCTTCAGCTTGAACTTCTCACCAATATAGATGGTTTTATCAGTGAAGTTAAGGATCAATCCGTTCACCGGCAGAGTAACATTCACCTTGCAGTATGCTACTGCACCGGTATTCAGTCTTGCCATGATAATAGCAGTTCCAGCTGCTTTTGCTATCACCTTTCCTTCATTATCTACCGTCGCAACCTTAGGATCGGAGGATTCCCATACAATTGCTGTATCCGTACTGTTCTTCGGTGTTAAGGTTGGCTTAAATATATGACTCTCACCAGCCTTTAGATTCAAGGTAGCTGCATCCAGCTTAATTCCGGTAGCTACCTGCCTTACCGTAATGTTACAATATACTGATTGGCCGTTCTCCAGCGTCTTTAATATAATAGCAGTAGTTCCTACGCTTTTAGCAGAGACTAAACCTGTCTTATCAACCGTAGCTACACTTGGATTGGTAGATATCCAGGTAACGTTATTATTGCTGGCATTCGTAGGAAGTAATAGATAGGATAATCTTTGTGATTGACCCACATACATCGTCTTAGATGTCTCATCCAGGGCAATCGTGGTTACAGGTATATTCACAGTAATATTACATACCGCTGTAACGGCCGGCGAATCCTCAGACGTTGCTATGATTGAGGTCTTTCCCGCTTTCTTTACGCTCACCAATCCGGTATACTTATCGACTGTCGCTACCGAAGTATCGGTAGAACTCCATATAATCGTCTTATTCAAGGCATTATCCGGCTCTACAGTTGCACGTAACTGTATCCTTGTAGTCTTCAGATCCACTGTAATGTTGGTCTCAGACAATGTGATACCTAAAACCGGCTGTCGAACACTGATGTGACTATAGCCTACTACGACATTATCCTGATTGATCGCAGAAATTACCGCATGTCCGCCTTTTTTAGCCAGGATCGTAGCCGTTAATGCACTTGATTCTTTTACCTCTACAATACTTGTATCAGATGACTTCCATTGCAGAGTTATATTCTGCAAATCCTTTGGTTTAATTTCTGCATGAAGTGTCAAAAAATCACCAATTGCCATAGGCCATTCATCAGGAGTAACGGTAATCGTGTCTACCGATTGTTGTACCGTAATGTCACAATAAGCCTCCTTCACAATACCATCAATCGTCTGCTGTGCGGTTATCCTTACCTTTCCTTTCTTTACACCGGTAACCAAACCACCATCAACGGTAGCAATACTATCATCACTACTTTTCCATGTGATTAAGGCTTCGTCATCGGTTACATCCGCAATCAGCTTCAGAGTACCCTTCGTATTAATGACTGCATTATTCATACTAAGTGCGATTCCGTCAATGACTCGAACCGTAATCACGAAATCAGGAATAGGAAATGAAAATAAGTTCAAGCTTTTATTAAAAGTACAGGTAACCGTCGCTATTCCCCTTTTACCGGCAGTCAGTTTACCTTTACTGTCCACACTTACTACATTCGGATCACTGGTCTTATATTGAAAGGTATTTGTACTTGGTATATTTGAATTGTCAAATATACTATAGGTATCTTTTACCTGCATGGTAATGTTGAGATCATTAACGCGGATTGGAACCACAATCTTCATATAAGCCTTATCCACTGCTGTTTCTAGTTTATAGTCCTTATCAACAATTGCATAAATCTCATAGGTTCCGGCTTTAACATTTTCAAAATCAACACTACCGCTAACATCACTGACCATATATTTTAGTTTTGCAGAATCAGGTCCCAGCTTCTCACGAGGTTTTTTGCTCAAATCGTATATTTCCCACTTTAGAAATTTAGCAAGTTTTGCATTAGAAATGAGTTTAAATGCGCTCGGTACATCCTCTATAATATGGACCGGATCATGAATGTCAGGAGAAATAGCGGAATCATGTGAGATAGCACTACCTGAAACAGACCTGAAATTAATCGTAAACTTCGGTGATACTGCTACCGTCAGTGTCTTGGTCAACGGCTTATCTCTACCAGACATCGTAGTTGTCGTAATCGTGATTTCAGAAGTGCCGCTACCAACTGCCGTCACTTCACCACTAGTCTCATCTACCGTAGCAACCGAGGTATTACTGCTGGAAAACATAATACCTGATGTAATGGCTCCACCTGATACGGTAGTCGTACCAGAAGAATAATCGACATACTTTAACTTGATTCTTGGCTTGTCACTTAAATTCTTAATCTCAAGCACTTCATTCCCTGTTGTTGTAATCTGCTTCATGGGTGTCTGACTCTTATCAACCTGGAGATCCACCCAGACAACACAGCTCAACGTCTTCTGATAGCTCCCTGAGGTTATATATGCTGTAATTGTTGTATAACCGGGGCCTTTTCTTACCATTTTCTTTGATGTTGCAAAACCGCCAACTCCCGTATCTAGCTCAACAACTCCCGGTGATATGGATACCCAGTCTACACTAACAGGTGTTGTCCATCCATCGGCTGCAACGCTGATGTAATCCTCTTTGTTTTTTAATTCGATCGTAGAAAGATGACCATATTCCTTTCCTCCTACCTCAAAATGAAACTCAGGCAAAGTAACTCCCGAGGCATAAACCTTTTCCTGCCGGACTGAAGTCAATAGGACGAAAAACAACAAACAGAATACGACTGACATTCCAACCTTTTTTGCTACACTCATTATGCTAAACCTCCTAAACCATATCTTAATCAATATATCGGTAAAATACATGGATTATATTAGTTCTCTTACCAATATAATAATTGGAATTTTTGGCAGATATGTGTCAATTTATGTAGCAATTTATGGGTGTCCGGCAAAAAAAGATGTGCATCAAGATTGCTCCGATATACATCCTTTTCTTATAAATTGAAACGATAAATAGTATTCATCGTGATCCTTCTATTGTCTTGAATAGTAGAAAGCACGCTTTGCGATCTTTCTGTTACAAAATGAATCTATCTTACTCTCATGGCTCTCATTGCATTAAATAAGGCGATGAGTGCTACTCCTACATCTGCGAAGATTGCAAACCAGATAGAGGTGATATTAAAGAAGGCAAGCAGCATAATAAGAAGCTTTACACCCAATGCAAATATGATATTCTGCGTAACAATTGACTTTGTCTTACGGGCAATTTTCATCGCTGTTGCGATCTTACCGATCTCATCATTCATGATTACAATGTCTGCCGCTTCAATAGCTGCATCCGATCCTACACCACCCATAGCGATGCCGATATCTGCCTGCGCGAGAACGGGTGCATCGTTGATACCGTCTCCTACAAAAATAATCTTCCCTTTCCCAGTCACTTCTGCTTTCAATCGTTCAAACCAGGAAACCTTATCCTGGGGTAATAGCTCAGCCTGATATTCATCCACACCGCAAAGCGCAGCGATTTCCCTTGCTGCATTGGTATGATCACCGGTCAGCATTACGGTTCTTCTTACACCGTATTGCTTAAGCTGGGCAATCATATCACTAACTCCATCCTTTAACTCATCTGCGATAATAAGATAACCCATATAAGCTCTTCCAGCTGCAACATATACAATACTGCCGTTTGCTGTAACCTCAGGAACTTCAATTCCATATGTGTGCATCAGCTTATCATTCCCAGCATAAATGTTTTGATCGTTATAAACCGCTATAACACCGTGCCCTGCGATTTCTGTAATCTGAGCCGCTTCTATAGTGACTCCCGGATTCGTTTTCTCATAGAAGCCTTTAATCGATTTTGCTATCGGGTGAAGAGAATGGTTTTCTGCAATAGCTGCAAGTCTTATTAATTCGTCGGAGGATACCTGTTCTTCCGGAGCAACCTTAACTACCTCAAATACTCCCTTGGTTAAAGTACCTGTCTTATCAAATACGACAGTATCTACCTGTTGTAACGCATCCAGATAATTACCTCCCTTGATAAGGATACCTTGCTTTGCACCTCCGCCTATTCCGCCGAAGAAGCTAAGTGGGATGGAAATCACCAGCGCACAGGGACAGGAAATAATCAGGAAGCTAAGTGCCCGATATAGCCAATTCGAAAAAGTACCAAAACCGAGTAATGGTGGAAGGATAGCTACGGCAATAGCAGCATACACAACAATCGGCGTATAATATCTGGCGAATTTGGTGATGAACTTCTCACTCTGTGATTTCTTACTGCCTGCATTCTGAACCAGCTCCAGAATCTTAGAGACAGTAGCCTCACCGTAGCTCTTTGTCACCATAACTTCAATTACTCCGCTGGTATTTATGGTACCTGATAACACATTATCCCCCGGTAATACTTCTCTTGGAACGCTCTCACCGGTCAGTGCTCTCGTATCTAAAAAGCTGTTTCCCTTGGTAATCACACCGTCCAAGGGAACACGCTCTCCGGGTTTGATCAAGATAGTCTTTCCTACAGTCACTTGTTCGGGAGAGACAACGCTGATATCCTCTCCATCCATGAGGTTCGCGTAATCCGGACGAATATCCATAAGTCCGGTAATGTTTTTCTTCGATCTGTGAACCGCCATATCCTGAAGTAATTCACCGATCCCGTAAAACACAAGAACTGCGATTGCTTCCACCGTCTCTCCGATTAAAAACGCACCAAGAGAGGCAATACTCATTAGAAAATTCTCATCAAAGACCTGGCCCTTACGAATGTTCTTCAAGGCTGACCATAATATCTCATAACCTGCCAGAAGGTACGCTATAATTAAAAATGATACCTTTACTAACGCCGGCAACTTTAGTAACGAAGCAATTATTGTAACAATCACGGCGATGCCAAGTCGAATGAGGTATGATTTAAGCTCCCCTGCCTCCTCCTTCTCTGCCTTATCTTTATGATTACCTGATGCAGCCACGGATAAATCCAACACCTTAACCGATGGCTCATGTGCCATTACGATCCGCTTCACCGCGGAGGTTAAATCAAAATCACCGGATTTAAGTCCTACGATTAATTTGTTATTCATTAGATTTAAGTTAACCTCAGATACCTCGGCTAAGGCTCCAACCTCTTCTTCAATTCGTGCTCCACAATTCGCACAGCACAACCCCTCTAAAATATATTCCTTCTTATCACTCATACAATACCTCCATTCAACCGCTTTGTGACACCAAACTTTTTACTTTTCTCCGATATGCTCTAGACCAATCTCAAGAATATTCTTCACATGCTCATCCTTCAAAGAATAATATACTATCTTGCCGTCCTTACGGTACTTCACAAGCTTATCCTGGCGAAGAGTCTTCAACTGGTGTGATATTGCGGACTTCGTCATATTCAGTAATACTGCTAAATCACAGACACACATCTCACTTCGATCCAATGCCCACAATATCTTAACTCTAGTACTGTCCCCGAATACTTTAAAGAAATCTGCCAGATCATAAAGTATCTCTTCCTGAGGCATTGTCTGACGTACCTCTTCTACGACCTCTGAGTGGATTACTTCACAATCACATACTGCAAATTTATCTTGGCTCATACTATCTACTCCCTTCCAATTGCTGTTCTCTATTCTATATTAGTAATTCAATAATTGTTTAGTTGATTAATTGTTCAACTGTTCGATTGTATTATATTCCAATTCTTTGTAAAATGCAACTTGTTTTTATTATGTTTTCATAAATGGATAAATACTTGTAAATATTATGGTTTCATTATATAATATATCATACTTATCTGATATGAATACTGTGCATTATCATACAGGTAAACTCTCTATTAAACTAACATTAAGTAAGGAGTGTAATATGGATCGGTTGAAGGAAAAATATAATGAATTACTAGAATTATTGAAAAGTTATGAGAATGTAGCCGTTGCCTTCTCTGGCGGAGTAGATTCTACCTTTTTATTAAATGCTGCGAAGGAGGCTCTTGATGATAAGGTAATTGCTGTCACAGCTCGTTCACTCAGCTTTCCTACCAGAGAATTGAATGAAGCGAAAGTCTTTGCCAGCCAGATCAGCATCGAGCATCTCATTGTTGATTCGGAAGAATTGGATATAGATGGTTTCTCTCAGAATCCTAAGAACCGTTGTTATCTATGTAAATCCGAACTTTTTACAAAGATTACAGAGATTGCTCAGAACAGAAATATTAGCGTGATACTGGAAGCATCCAATCAGGATGATAACGGGGATTACCGTCCCGGCTTATTAGCGGTACAGGAATTAGGGATTCATAGCCCACTAAGACAAATAGGCTTTACCAAAGATGAAATTCGTATCTTATCAAAGGAGCAGAATCTGCCTACCTGGAATAAACCCTCCTTTGCCTGCTTATCCTCCCGTTTTCCTTATGGTGAAAGCATCACTCCAGAACGATTAATCATGATTGATAAGGCAGAGCAGTATCTGTTGGATCTTGGTATCTGGCAGGTTAGAGTTCGTATCCATAACAATCTGGCTCGAATCGAAACAGACGAGAATGGGTTTAAGCTCCTTCTTGATCCCCAGCTTCGCAATCAGGTGTATGATGCATTGCGTAAAATAGGCTTCACCTATGTTTCTCTGGATCTGAAAGGATATCGGACCGGTAGCATGAATGAGACGTTAAGTTCTGATGAGCTTCAATACGGAACAGCGAACAAAAGACGTATTTCCCTTGTATAACATATAAAGCCGAGTTCCGTACATATTTGTACTCACTCGGCTTTTAACTCAGTTTTTTATATAATTGTTAGATTACGGTACTTTTCCTTCCTAAATCTTGTCACAAAGAAGATAGAGCGGAATAACCAGTCAATCGTCATCGCAATCCATACTCCCAATACTCCAAGATCAAATATAATTGCCAATACGTAGCTAAAACCAATTCTCCATACCCACATGGAAATCATTGATACCCACATCGTGTATTTAACATCATTCGCTGCTCTAAGAGCATTTGGTAAGGTAAAGGATAAGGGCCAGATTAGAGCTGCAAGGATACAATGATATATCATTAATTCGCTGGCAATCTTCGCTGTCTGTTCCGTCAAGCCATATAAGTTCAAGATTAAGGGTACACTAAAAATAAGAATTAGATTGATAATTGCCATACAGATATAAGCAAATCGCATCAAACGAAAGGTATAGCGCTTTACGGCATCATATTCGCCTGCTCCGATGCATCGACCTACAACCGTAATCAAGGCAAGGCCTACAGCAGATCCGGGAAGAACCCCCAAGCCTCCGACGGTTCCTGCAACCGCATTGGCCGTGATTGCTGAAGTACCGAGACCTGCTATGATTCCCTGTACTAAAATCTTACCAATCTGAAATGCACTATTCTCAAGACCGTTGGGAATCCCAATCCGAAGTATCCTCTTAATCATACTACTGTTAATCCGATAAGCACGTAAGGGTTCGAGATGGATCGCATGCTTTTTATTTCTAATAAGCACATACATGGTGACTGCTGCAAAAATTCTTGAGATTAACGTTGCGATTGCAGCTCCGGCAACACCCATACCAAAACCAAAGATAAAAATCGCATTGAATACAATATTAATCATATTCATAATAAAAGCAATTGTCATCGATACCTTGGAATTGCCCATAGAACGGAACAAGGCGGCACAAGCATTATATATGGCTATGAAGGGAAAGGATAAGGCGGAATAAAATAGATAGGTCCTTGCATTATCCATAACATCGCCACTAACATTGCCAAATAAAAGTATCAGAACTTTGTTTCCGAACAAAAGTGCAACTGCCATTAAAATCAAAGATAATGCAAGAATTGCAACCAGCAGCTGTTCGCCTGCCTTACAGGCCGAATTCTCGTTCTTTTGGCCAAGATACTGTGCAGAAACGACCGCACCGCCTGTTGCCATCGCACCAAAGAGTCCGATCAGAAGAACATTCACTGTATCCACTAAGGATACACCAGAAACCGCTGCTTCTCCTACTCTTGCTACCATCATACTGTCAGCCATTCCAACGGTTACCGCCAGCAGCTGCTCTATGATTAACGGAATGATTAATTTTATTAACTCTTTTTTCGAAAACATTTCATCGCCTCTATGTATTCATATTCATTAGAAGAAATAATACGCAGCCCTAAAAATCATGGTTCACGTGAACGTTCTTATATGAGCAAGCAAATGTGAGCAAACACAAAGGGGACTACCTCTCTTCGTCAGTCGGTCGCCCCCATATTATCATTATTTCTTCAATGTGCTATCCAAGATCAATATCTACTGATTAAGCATAAGTCTAGCATAGTCACCCGTCAAAAGCAAGGTTGAAAATTTCCCATTAAAATTTTAGTAAATGGTCGTCCATATCAAACATGCTTATTGAATAACTACGTTCTGCTCTCCGCCGTTCATTCTCTGTCCTGAAACCTCGAGATAGAAGGCTGCATCGGCTGCGCTCACATAGGGTCCCAACCACAGGAAACCGATTCCACAGGATAAAATGCTGAGCAGCGCCCATCCGATAAAGCTTAAGTGAAGACAGAAGAGACGTCCCTTATTACCATGCATCATTACCTTGGATTGTCTGATTGCCTCCATGATATCAATGGAAGGGTCATCATTCATGATGTAAAAAGCCATAGAATATCGATAAGCAGCTATGATGCCAGGTATAACGAAAAGTAAACTCCACAGAAAGATGAAAATGGATGTTACAATACGTAAACCAAATGCTTTACCAAATAAATTGAATTGTGAAAACAAATCAGAAAATTGTGGATTGGTTCCATTAATCAGGTTCTTGTTGAAACGGCAATATCCGAGTTCAATTACTCCACCGATAATGAAGGTGACAAGTCCCCAAAGTAAAAGAATTGATACAACGCCTGCAACAGCGATTAGAATAGCTCTACCCCAACCGGTAGATAACAGATCCCCTATTCCATATCCACCATTGCCATTGTAGTTGCTACGGCCACCACCGCCACTACTTCCTCCGACACTACCTGCTCCTAATACCGCTGCCACAAATCCTGTTCCAACAGCAAGAGCCCATTTTCCACGGAGTGCTTCACGCGCAATTCTACGAAAGTCCTCTGCATACAACATATTATTACCTCCCATTTATACGTTAAATAATTATTCTTTATCAGACAGCAACATAATACCACTTTCTTGCAGTGGATATCAATAGGAACACCCTTATTCTAATTATTCTAATCAAGGATTAATAATTCTCTCCTGCTGCTGTTGGATTGTAATTAGCCTTACCCGATATTCATGATATATCATAAAAAGATAGATATTATATATCAGCGCTAAGATAGACATAACCCCAAGCAAGACAAAATATCCTGTGGAATAAAATGTTCCTTTCATAATCAGATTAAAACTTAGTATTGAGTAGACAGCCTGCGGTAAAATAAGCAATAAAGTAGAAAATAATATTCTCCAGTAGTTCTTTGCTCCCGCTTTTGCACCTAATTTCAAGGCTCGTATTACCCCTGTATTCTCAAGGAACAATGCCGGCAGCCACAGCACTATAAAAGGAGCTGGAATAAGGACAAGCATCAGCGTAACCAGCATGATAATCAGTGTCATCGCATACATGGATCCGTTAGTAGCAGCCATGATTGTGAACGGGATCGATAGAATACCCAATAGAACAGAAAGAGCTACTGCAAATACAATAGTTAATAGTACAAATAAAAATACTCTTCCGAAAAACATCTTAATTCCTGATAAAAAGGAAGATGCTTTAGTTTTTCCTGTAAATATTGCCTCTTTAATCATATTACTATAACCCGGGATATAAAACAGACTTAAAACAAAGATAAGTAACAAGGCAATGAGTATATTTCTCATGGTGACTAGGTATAAGGAGTAATCAAACATGCCATTTTTAGTATATGTATCTACACCAAAGCTCTTGGGATATATTAAGAGCATAGGTAAGATACTGATTGTCAGATATACTGCATAAAAAATGATGATGATAGGATTGCTTTTAATTAGCTGCATTGTTTTTTTAACATTGTTGTTCCCCCTGTTCCACGATCGTTTCGGATTTGAAATTCTCAATAAGTTTACCATATAATATTCCATATTTCAACATTATATACATAAATATACATTCTATGTGGGATCCAAATATACATTTTATGATCAAATCTTTATAGTAAACCTCTATAAAAGCTTTGTTGTTATGATTGCACTATTTCTCTAAAGATAAGTATATGGTATAATCGATGTATGCTTTCGTTATATCATATGCGAATAGCGGAGCAAATATAATCTGGGAGTATCCTTATGAAAGATGTGACTATTGAAAAATGCACATATTGCAGCAGTACCAATATTGGTGTCGGCTATCAGTTAGGCCAAGGCCAGCTCTTTGCAGATCTTTATGCTTATCAGTCCAGCGGAGCGTGTTCGAATGTCGAGCACCTGCTTTGTAAGGACTGCGGAAGCATCCTTCATTCCAGAGTAATTCAGACAAATATGTTTCATCAATACAGCATGGCCAGACAAGAAGAGCTAAAGGACTATATCGATACGTACGGAATTCTATTATGCAATGATAATGCGGAGCTGCCGTCCTTATGCAGTCTTGGTTACAACATGGAGAATATCACCGGATTAATTGAGCTCCACCAGGTCTTCTACTGTAAGGCATATAAAAAGCGCTCCACCTATTTGTCCGTCAGAGCGTATCAATTATTAAAAAGAACCAAAACAGTCAAGGAGCTTTATCCCGAGGCAAAAAGAATCTATGATGACATTAGAAGTCAGGATTATATCGATAAAGAGGAATTCAAGATAAATTATGAAATGGATAAGAAGGTATTTGACAAGGCCTTTGATTTTCTATTAGAGAATCTATATATTACAGCTTATGCTGGAAAACGATTGAATCCGAATTGGTATTCTTACCTCTATTGCAGCTTCGATCGTTTTGAAAAAGAGGTAGCCGGACTCCACTATAACGGGAATCCGGCTGATGCCTTATGGAAGCTTGTCGGAAAGCATATGAGCGAGAAGGACTTTATCAACTTCTGCAAATAACTCTGGGGCTTACCAGTACTCCACTTCTCTTTAGCTGATATTCATAGGCCCAAGCGGCTCCGGTTGTTCTCCAAGCATCCGGTCCTATCCATTGTTCTGTATGATTACAATTATGAATCGGTCCAAAGGTATTTACCCTGTTTCCAAAAGCGATTATGCTAATCACATGCTTTCCCGCCTCAACTTCCCCAAGATCAAGTGCATAGGGAGAAAAAGCGATATATCCCTTTTCTTCACCGTCCAGTGCTATTTTCATCACCGGGCACCGAAACTGTGTTATCTCCAGCATAAGCCTTCCTGCGATTGACTCAATTGGTAGCTCATAGGTGATATTTCCTCCATAGAAGGGTAAACCCTGCCTGCAGATATCACCGAAGGCGAGTTCTCTGATCGGCTGCTGAAGGATAGCACTGCTTCCAGCTACATGAACCGAGAAATCTCCAAGAAGATATAGATATTCTATGTCCTTATGAGAGTGGTAAGGTATCATCACCTCAAGTATGTTTTCACCGAGGTTAAGTCTCGGTAAGCTTATAGTCTTTATATCCCGGTCGGTATACCAACCTGTTACGATACTTGGAACGTCAACTCCATTTAGTTTTACCTCTGAATCTTCCGCTGCTTCAAGTGCCAAGGACGGGGCAGGAACCTCATATTCTGAGTTGATAAGGAAACGAAGTGACAATCGATTGCTTGGACTATCCTTCTCTTCTCTCAGCCAGGGCTGTGCATATGCCTCGGTCCGCATCGGATATCCCAGCTTCCCCCGAAAAAGATTATCGACACGAAGAAGCTCCTCTGCCTTTTGCCACGGCTCATCATCAAAGCGGTATTCTGCAATATCAAGTATAAGTACATTCGGTTCGGAAAGCTTCACCGGGAGCTTGACAGGGTAGCTTAAACTTGTAGCTTTACCCTCATTTCGAGTGTCCGATCGTAAGACAGACTCCTTCAGACTATTCTTAATCGTTGCTCCCTCCTGCATATTTGGTTCAAGATAATACAGCAGCGAATCATGATCATACACCGTCTCCTTCAGATAAGTCCTATTATCCCTATAGAATGACTCGCAGGAAGAAATCTCTCCGGTCAAGGCATCATATTTCATAGGCTTCCAGCTTCCGTCTATACTGATTACCAAATCGTCCCTGTCCGGAAGATCCGGATTATTCATCTTCTCTGAATGGGATAGGAATAACCATCGACCATCACCATCGGACCTCATCTGATACAGTAAATTATTCGTTCTCATGCCCCGAGAATTACGAACATCCAGACTACGATGGGGTTCTAGCTGCTTTAACAGCTCATACTCGCTGAACTCAATCCGGGAACAAGTCTCAACAAATTCCACAATCTCCTCCGAGCTAACCGCATCTATATAAGTCGGTGTGCTGCCGGTGAATATCACCCTACCGCCTCGTTTCACAAAGGTCCTGAGCCGATCCAACGTAGTTTTCCGTAAGGTAACACAATTAGGAACAAGTATAACTTCATATTCCATAGCCCCAATTACAAAGCCGTCTGAGATTCTGGCACTTTCCTCTGCTTGAAGCTGTGGCAGCAATGACTCCGCAATAAAATCAAAGTCAATTAATCCATATAGCAACCAACGAACCAATTGCTGAAAGTTATGATCCATCTCAGACCGAATTCCTTCAGTATGTTCTCTCGTGCCCCAGTACAGCCAGTAGGATTCAATCGGATGGATAACGCCAACCTTGACCAAGGCTTTCCCACGTGTCAGTGCTGTATTAATTCTTGCAAAATAATTCTCTAGTAGGGAGTATTCCTTATACCAGGGTGACTGGTATCCGATGGAAGCAGGATAATCTCTTTTCGCTTCCCCTGCCATGGAAGTCCAGGTTAAGTGAGGGACACGCACCGTAATCCCCAACGCAGCCTGCCAATCACCGGCTAATTTATGGCCGCGGAAATCAAAATCCCAATTGGTTACCCCGTATATCTCACTTAATACACCCGGGCAGTTGTATTGATGTGCCGCACTTTGAGCCTGTTTTGCTGTAGTAAGCTCTCTTCGGTCACAGAGTATATCAATTCCCGGAAGACCAAAAGATCGGTAGGAACGCATTGCTTCTCCCAGTGATGAGGTCTGTGAATACAAGGTTGGTTCCTGCATCATATGCCCGGTTAAGATAATGTTATGCTCCTTACACCAATTGCCAACGGAATCTGCAAAAGCCTCAGCAAACCGCTCGCATATATGGTCGTGGTAATGATAACGGTGAGCCGAAATCTCCAGCCCCGGTAGATCCCAAAAAATCTCTGGCAAATGCTCAATAAAAGAGGCTCCGTAGCTTTTCTCATATGTCTCCTCAAAATCATCAGTAAAGGGTATTGTTAACGTCAGCTTGTCTTCCGCAAAACCCAGCATAGTCTTTGGTGAAAACTGAGGCTCATCGGTGAAAATTGCAGGAATACTGCCGCCAAAGCTGTCCCCTAATTCACGATAATATGCCTCATGAGTCACTTCAAGAAAACGCCTCACCGCAGAAGGATCCAAGGTATTAAGATAGGCTTCGTTGTTAAACCAGGCATTATTTCCCGAGATCTCGAGATAAGCATACCAAGCCTCGTACCCCTTGGCACACTCCTGATACTTATCGTTTCTTCGATAATCAGCAAGAAAGCCATGCTTTAACTGTACTTCATATCTGGCAAGGAATCTTCGATTGTTACTTCTTACTGCTTTTGCAGAGGAATCCAGGGAGCAATCCTCGCTTCCACCTTCCTCCGAAAGTTCTTCTGAAGAGAATACCAGAAATCGAGTTCGGTATTGTTCATCCTTGGTAACTAACCCGCCTGCTGCCCCGGAAGGCCAACGGTCTTCGTCATACAACCAGGTCAGCATATCCCTCTCCTTGGCATTTTCATGGGTATACTTAACCAGCTCCATGAATTCTTCTCCAAGATAGGGTACATTCAGCCCCGTTCTTGAATGGATATGTGCTCCACCCATGCCCATTTCTTTTAGCTCGGATAGTGTATTCTCGATATGCTTCCTCGTTATCTTCGTATTCCAGGCCCAAAAGGGGGTACCGCGATACTCCTTTCCGGGATTTCGGAATAATTCTTTATCCAGTTTTATATCACTGCTTCTCGGATATAGCATACCTAACACCTCTCTTAAATAATGGTTCTGTATTCCAGGCCTACATCAATTATATGTGTATTAATATATCAAATAGTATCTGATTATTTGTATGACAAAGGCTTACATAAGGCAATCAGATCTTCTACTCTGGCAGTCGCCATACATTCCACAGTGTCGGAAGCCCCATAATAGATTTTAACTTCTCCATCGTCCTCCAAGATCATTCCTCCGGGAAAGATTACATTGGTACGGAAGCCACCCTCCGTCTCATAATCTGTCTCCGGTGCAATTAAAGGCTCCATGGACATTCCGATTATCTTAGAGGGATCCTCCAGATCAAGCAGCATAATACCCGCGCAATAACGCTTCTGCCAACGGTCCTCCCACCCGTTCTTACCGCGGGTGCGGTCGATATCTACCGAATGGAATAACGTAAGCCAGCCATGCTCTGTCTTCACAGGTGGTGCCCCCGGTCCGATCTTATCATTTGCGAAGGGTACATCCTCTACGGCAAATAGAAGCTTGGTATCACCCCAATACTTCATATCATAGGAATAAGACATCCAAGTATCAAAGCGATCCACACCTCCACGGGAATACACTGGGAAAGGACGTTCCAAGCGCACATATCTTCCACCGATTTTCTCTGGAAATAATACCATATTGCGGTTATCCGGTGCTGTGAGCGATAATACAGTTACCGTCTTAAGATCCTCCGTTACTCCGATTCCTCCACGAAGTCCATGCTTGGTATCTACCGCAAAGCACAGATAACACTTATCCTCGATTATGGTTAGCCGGGGATCATAAACCTTCGTGACTTCCGGGTCTCCGATATCTTCCACTGTTAAAAAGGGTTTCTCCTGCACCTTCCAGGAGATGCCGTCCTCACTGAAGGCAAGACCTATGAGACAACCGTTGAAGGAACCCTTACCATTATAATCATAATCGTTACGAAATGCCATGATATATCTTCCCTGATATTTAACAACACCTGCATTGAAGATACAATCTGCTTTGTATGGAATATCCTTTGCGCTAAGTACCGGTTCACCACCGTTATAGCGGGTAATTACATTACTTGATTTAAGTATTGGTAGCATTTTTGCCATGATTAAACTCCTATTCTTTCACTTTGCTTGTTTATCTCGTAGTTATTGTTTCAACTTTACCTGTTTTACCGTTTATCTTTCATTTGTTCTGTATGCATATGATCTATTCAATCTTAAAGCTTTTGATAGCTTCCTCAAGCTGCTTCACATTATCTTTTAACTCGGTTGCTTCTTCGTTCAAAGCTTTAACTGCACGTAACTGATCCTCAGCGGTTGTCTCAACCTCTTCGGAGGCCGCAGCCGTCTCTTCGGAAATCGCAGAGATATTCACAATTGCATTGAGTGTTAGTGCTTTTGCCTTTTCAATATCCTTAATTTCTTCCGAGATATTGCCAAGCTTGTCAACCAGATTCCCAACATAGTGATTAATTTGCTCAAATGCCTCTACCGTATTGCGCAGGGCTTTCTCCTGAGAACTTACAATCGTCTCTGTTTCCCTTACTGAATCAACGGTGCTTTTGGTCTTACTCTGAATTGTATTAATCATAATACTGATCTTCTTCGCTGCTTCCGCTGAATCTGTTGCTAACTTTCTGATTTCCTCTGCAACAACCGCAAAGCCTCTTCCTGCTTGACCGGCTCTCGCCGCTTCTATACTTGCGTTTAATGAGAGAAGATTTGTCTGGACGGTTATCTCAGAGATTACATTAACAATGTCACTGATTGCCTTGGATTCCTTCTCCAGTTCCTGAATGTTGGCTATCGTCGCTTTATTAATATCGGCAGTAGCTACTGTCTTAGCTTCAAGATCATCTACAATCGTTATTCCATCCTTGACGATGGAAATTGCTCTCCCTGCAATCGCATCTATCTCACCCGTATTGTCATATACACGATTAATACGCTCTGCAAGATCATTCGTTTGTATCAGACATTGCTCTGTATCCTGTGCTTGATCTATTACACCATGTTGAATATCCGCAATCGCTATTCCAATGTTATTACTGGATTCTAGCATAATCTGTGAACTGGAATCCACCTTGTGGGAGGAAGCCAGAACTTTGTCACCAATCACAGAAGTCTTTTCAATCAAGTTCTTCATGTTATGTATCATATGATTTACACTGTTACTAAGCGATCCGAATTCATCCATACGTTTTGTATCAATCTGAACGGTCAGATCTCCCTCTGCCGCCTGAGTCAGCTTTGACATAATCGTATGAATTGCCTTGCTGATATCACCCGAGATGAGTATTCCGGTCCCAATAGCCAGTGTAGCTGCAATCAGTACCATTATAATGGTTAGCTTTTTTATGATATCTGCCTGCTTAGCCAGATGAGAATAGGGAATGAGTGCACAAGCTATGGTACCGGTATTATCTACTTTAGCATATACATAAAAATATTTTTTATTTCCAATCTCAATATATTCAGAACCACTTCCTTCTTCCCCTACCAATGACTTTTGAAAAAATGAAGTTGTAATAAATATTGTAGCATCACTGTCATTGCCCCGGGTGATTTCTCTTCCGTCAGGACTAATAAACGCGAAACTGCTCCCCTTAGGAAGGTCCAGATCATCAATTACCTCCTGCAGTACCGTCTTCTTCACATCAATCATAATATAACCGATAGGACTTGAACCGGTATTATAATACTCCCGAATGAGAGTAATGCCATATTTTTCTTTCTTATATCCCAGCTCCTGGTCAAAAAAATCATGATAGCCGCTCCACAATAACTTTTTCTTTGAAGCACTTACTAGCTTTGCCTCTTCTGTCTCCTTAAATATCGTATAAGGCTGTTCCTCATTCGCTTCCTGGATGAATGAGCCGGAGGATGCAATCTCTTTCCCATAGTTCGTGATCACAGCAATGTTTTCCACAACACTGTTAGCTGTCGCCATAAATACCACATTATTACGGAGTGTAGAAAGAATCTCATTCTCCTGCGCTGTCTTCTTCTTATAATAACCGGTAAAATACTGCTTCATAATCGCATCATTTTGGAGCTGCAGGGAAATGTCTTCTACATTATCCAAAATCAAACCGTAATACTGAGCTGCTGTATTGATGCCTGCAGCTGTTGAACTCTCATAATTTCCTATAATCTTCTCAGATGCTTTTATGTAAGAAATCAATCCTAATATAATTATGCATAGCACAGGTATAAGAAAGCAAATAACCAGCTTTCCTCTAATACTTGAAACCCATATTTTCATAATAACCATGCCTTTCTCATTGCCTGCAAACTGATTCAAGCGTATCCTTTACACTCTGGCTCTGTAGGCTTATTTATCAAATAGTAGTTTTTCTCTGTATTCGGTGGGTGTACAACCATAATATTTCTTAAAAACACTGGAAAAATAGCGTTGTGAGCTATAGCCGGTGCTTTGTGCCACATCCTGGATCTTGTTCGTCGGATTTTGCAACAGTTCACCTGCCCGTTCCATTCGTTTCTGGATTAAATATTCGGTAAAACCTTCCCCAGTCTTTTGCTTAAAGACCTGTCTTACATAATTGGCACTGAAAAACAATTGGGAGGAGGCGCTTTCCAGATTAAAATCCTCATTCGCCAGGTTATGTTCAATCAGGGTCTTAATATCATAAACCAATTTGTCGCCCTGGTTTGAGATAATGATTGAAAACTCATCGCAACGACGGGAAATGTAATCCTCCAGCATTAATTTCGTATCATATAGGGTTCCATAAAGCAATTGATCCTTGATGTATTGCTTCATCTTCTCATCCTGCCAGAATCGGAAAGAGCTACCGGATTCCATCATTGCATGATCCAGTGAAAACACGAGACCAAAGATCGACATATTCACATACTCCACAGAGGATAGGTAGAACTTCTCATAATATTGTATTATGTCATTTAGGATAGCTAAGGCTTTTTCTTTTCTGGCCAGCCGTATGTTGAGTATCAGCTTCTCTTCCAATTCCTGAGGTTTGTTGCGTACCGGTTCCAGACTCCTATTATCAAGAAGCTGCTTTGCTTCTTCATAATTCATGACGCAGTTCTGATCAGGAAGTATCGTCTTTGTCACCAACAGTGCTTCCTCATAAGAATTAGATATCTGCTCTAATCTCGGATATATCTTACCGAGTGCACATACCAAACGGATATTATAATATTTCTGAAAGCTCTGATTCATCTTCTCCATTCCGGAACGAAGTCCGGTATAAAAGTCAAATACATCGGCATGATTACTGCAGAATACTATGGTAAGCTGCTTATCATGAAAACCTACGGCATAGGTCTTAGTATCAGAATCAAAATATTCATCCTTGATTATCCTAAGAAAATCTTCAATTAGCTTCTGACTGCTGAAATTCCATTTGATATCAGCCGTATCAGCCAGCAGCTTAAGTATCCCGCAGCAATAGTAGCGTGCCTTCAGATCTAGCTTGATACTCCTCGCTTCTTCGATTAGATTTTTCTTCTCTGAACTCTTCTGAAGTATATCTTTCAGAAAACGCTCCTGCATAAATAGAAGATTATCATCAAAATGAGTCTGAAGCTCCATCATATTACGTAACAAAGATGCATTATTCTCTATCTCTTCAATCATCTTACCAATCACTTCAAAGAGCTCGTCTGGTAGGAAGGGCTTAAGAAGATAATTTGTTACACCTAATTCCATTGCCGATTTGGCATAAGCAAAATCATCATAACCACTGATAATAATAGTTTTGAGATCAACTCCTGTATCCTTTACCGCCTTGATTAAATCCAGTCCGCTAAGCAGTGGCATGTAGATATCGGTTATTAAGATATCCGGTTTTAATTGATCTATCATCGAAATTGCCTGCTTTCCATCCTCGGCGCAGCCAACCACCTCTACATCGAGAGTAGATAAATTGATGCTCTTGGCTACTAAATCCCTGACATACGCTTCATCATCCGCGATTAGAACACGATACATAATTAACCTCCAATCTTAAAGCATTGCACTGACTTTGATAACGCCTGGAAGAATTTGATTCAGTTTGTATCTAGAATTTGTGCCGGAATAATGATTGTTGCCCTGGTCCACTCTCCAAATTTACTTTCGAACATAAGACCATAATCATATCCGTAATAAAGCTTTATTCGTTCATTTACGTTATAGATACCGTACCCTTCCTTCTGCTGACTCTTTCCTTCCATCAGGGCGGTATTTATGGATATTAGCTTTTCCTCTTCTATTCCATATCCATTATCTTCCACACACAGCTTAACGACTAAAATACCATTTTCACCGATATGCTTGCTAGAATAGATTCGGATCAGTCCCTCCGAATCCTTCAATTTAATGCCATGATAAATTGAATTCTCTACCAAGGGCTGTAGAATAAGTTTAATTGTAGGAATAGCTAGAAGTTCTTCATCGATGTCAATCTGATAGTTTAACTTTGTCTTATATCGGATACGTTGTATATTCAGGTAACTTCTAACATGCTCGATCTCATCTCGAAGGGTAATGATTTCATTCCCGTTACTAAGACTTAACCGAAAGAACTTACCAAGTGAATTTGATAGGATACTAATCTCAGAAGCTCCCTGATCTGCTGCCTGCCAGGTAATCGCATTCAACGTGTTATATAGAAAATGAGGATTAATTTGCGCCTGTAACGCCTTCAGTTCTGCCAGACGTTTTTGCTTCTGAACATTTTTTACAATTTCTTTCTCCTCCTTCAGAGCTTCAATGCTTACATTAAGCTCTGAAATCAGATGATCGATTTCTCCTATCATATAGTTAAAACCGTCTGCCAGATTACCTACCTCATTCTTGTAGGGGTATTGGAATTTGACATGAAAATCCTGCTGGTCTGCCCTTCTCATTATTTTAACCAAATGATTAATAGGTGTCGTGATACTGATTGCTAGGAGCACCGTAATAACAACACTGACAATGATGCCCAGGATAAGAATCAAGACAATATACTTACGAAGAGAAGCCAGGTTACTAAGCAGATCCGTCTTTGATTTAATACTATACAGCTTCCAGTCATTCGTCTTGATTTCCGTGAAGGTGCAAAGGTATTCTTCTCCTTTATATTCGACCTCTTTACAGACAGCCTTCCTCTTACCGGATAATTCTTCCTGAAAATAATCCACAATTACAATTTCGTCGTTACCGTAATTTACGATATCATTTCCCTGCTGATCAACAATAAACAATTTATCTACCGAAGCATAATTCTCCTTCAGATATTTGACTAGCGCGGATTGCTGTAAATTAACTACGAGATAGACATTCTCCACGCTACCTACAACTAGGAATCGAAATACCACCGGAATTACTATCTCTTCTCCTGTAAAGATCTGATCCTTCATCGCAGGAAACCAAGCAATTGTTTTATGCGGATTATTCTCGAAGGATTTATAGAATTCAGATTCAATAAAATGAAAATCATGATTTCTAAATCTGGTGAAATTATCAAAAGCACTGTATTTTGTATACATATAAATAGAATGAATATAGCGGTCTCCTTGGGCGAGCTCTGTTAATGAATTTGCCACTTTACCAAGAATTTCTACATATTTCTCACTTGTTGGGTCATTTAAATAGTTGCTCATCGGGGCAGTGAAGGATATATTACTGAACATTGCATGGACTCTGCGGATTACAGTACCGAGCTTATCCGTCAGATAGGTATTCGCCTGGTATATGATATCCTCTGAGCTGCTGTAGGTATTCTCCAGAGTATCCGTAAATGCATATTTATAATACAAATAGCCGGCAACCGTACTGTTTATCGTTAAGATTGCTACACACAGAAGGATAATTTTCGTTCTTATCTTCATATTCGTAATTAATCTCTTCATACTGACTCCCTATTTACAAAAGCTTTTCATTTGTCATATTCTGATTATAGCATAGACCATGCACTTCTTTCAATTTTTTAACCTTTTATTGCACCAGCCGTCAAACCGGAGATAAATTGTTTATTCGCAAAGAAGTATACAATCAGTATCGGAATAATCGCTATGGAAGCTCCCGCCAGCATGATATGCCATTCTGCTGCTGCATTCATGGAATATTTTAACTGAACAACTGCGACAGTCAGTGTTTTCAACTTTGGCATGGAAATACTCATAACAAGGGTTGTAACATAATCATTCCAGGCATTTCGGAAAGTGAATAATGCAACCACGGCCATAATCGGTGTGATAAGTGGTCGCAGGATTCGAAAGAATATGCCGTACATAGAGCATCCGTCGATGATAGCCGCCTCATCCAGCTCCTTGGGAATACTCTGAATAAAGCCCATTACCAGGAGTACATTGGCTGATTGTCCACCGGTTAATACCAGTATCAGACCGATAATGTTTTTATGAAGCCCGAATTTCATAAGCAGGGAATAGATTGGATACAGAGTTACCGAACCAAGAGCTATGAACATTAATCCAACGTAAAATAACATGATCAGCTTCTTGCCTACGAATTTCTGTCTTGCAAATACATACCCTGCCAATGACGACGTTACTACTGCAATGACCATGGTTGAAAAACTGATTATTATACTGTTCATGGTATATTTTGTAAAGTTTGCTTTCACAAAGGCTTCCCAGTAATTCATTACTTGCCATCCGCTTTCCGGGAAGAAGCTTCCTCCTGCAGTTAATTCGCTGTTGGTCTTAAAGGAACCGACAACCGCATATATAATCGGATAGACGGTAAATACAATCATAGCCACAATGAAAAAGGCAGTTATGGCTCCAAAGCACAATTTCAATATCTTTTTGTTCATTCTCATCTACCCCTTCCTAATATACATCATCGAGTCGTTTTGAAACTTTGAGGTAAATAACCGTTATAACACCGGCGATTAATGCGGATACCGCGCTTACCGCAGCACCGTAACCGTACTGAGGCATTGTTATACTGCTGGTTGATACCGGGAAGAAGAAGGAATAGCCATATAAGGACATAACCATAGTGGAATAATTCGGACCACCTTCTGTTAGTACCATTACATTGGTCATATCATGGAATGCTGCGGTGATTGACAGCATCAATATAATCTTAAGAATAGGTCCTAGCATCGGTAATGTAATATACCAGACAGTCTGTATCCCATTCGCTCCGTCTATTTTAGCACTCTCCAGTGTTTCTTCGGAAATTCGTTGAAGCCCGGCAATAAAATACACCATATAATTACCAATGCCTCCCCAGATTGCCGTGATAACCAGTGTCCTCATGGCATTATCTGCACCAAGCCAGTTAATCGGCTGCTTGATAATATTCCAATCCATTAGGTAGTAATTGATTTGTCCGTTATATACGTTAAAGAGCAGATAAAATACCAAGCCCATAACTGCCGCACTCATGATGGTAGGGACAAAGATAACGCTCTGCAGCAGACCGTTTCCCCTTCTCTTTTTACTCAGGAATAAGGCCAATAAAAATGCCAGTGGAATAATAAGGATAATCTTCGCTCCGGCATAGACCAGTGTATTCTTTGCCGCCTTCCAGTAAACCTCATCGCGGAAGACACGAGCAAGATTATTCAGTCCGATAAACTTAGGTACTTCGGAAGCAAGACCTCCGTAGCGGTAAAAGATGTATTTCAAGGTCCAGATACATGGATATACAGAAAAAGCAATAAATAAGATAAGGTTAGGGAGAAGCATACTATACGCCTGCAAATTCTCTTTTATCTTTCTTCTTTTTTTCATGTTAAATACCTGTGCTTTTGTCATGTTCTTCACAGCTATTCTCCCCTCTTTCTAAAAAATATGGGGCACTTTGTTGTTAAGTGCCCCGTTGTGTTCATGACATTACATTGTCGTTGCTTATTTGGAGGGATTCTTGGGATCAAAACCACTCTTCACGATTGGTTGAATGGTTCCTTCCTCAAGGCCAGCCTTTAAAGCTGCATTATAACGGTCAGAAAGATCCTGTAATCCGGTAGCAATATCGGTATCGCCATAGAACATCGAGGCGAAGGTTGCATTGCTGTCCATTCCTTCAAGAATAAATGCAGTCGCATAAGCTTCTTGAGGATTACGAGGCCAGATAGAATCGGTAGTACCGATTAAAAGATCCTTGTTGTCAACATAAACCTGAGCGGGCTTTGCCTTTTCGATAACAGCAGGAACAATACTGATACCTAAACCTGCCTCATAGTACTCAACCTGGAAATCAATATTCATAAAGATTGCATTATAAACTTTCCATGCTGCTTCCAGATTCTCGCTCTCAGCATTGAACAAGTATCCACCGTTTGCAACATAACCCTGAGCACCGGTTACCTGTCCACCAAGGGTAGGGATTTGCACTACGCCCCACTCATCTGTCATAGGAAACTGATTTTTATATACACCAGGTTCTGCATGAGTAAAGGAAATGTACATACCAATCTTTCCAGCCGCGAACTGAGTTCTAAGGGGATCAATATCTAAGGATTCACATCCGGGGAATGCTGCAGATGCTGATAATAATTCTTTCCATTGTGCTAAAAGATCCGCATAAGGTGTAAAATTAAATTCACCGGTTGCAAAGTTATAACCGTTCTGAAGACCTAATTGACGCTGTACCTGATACATTAAAGAACGGTTTAAAGCGGAGCCGGGATTCTTCATGTTTGCTGCAAAACCATAGATGCCTTCACCGGATAACTTCTCTGTAATGATCTTAGCATCAGCAACCATTTCTTCGAAGGTAGCAGGAGGATTCGCAATCCCTGCCTTCTCAAAGATATTCTTATTATAGAATAAACGGCCTGTGGTACCTGTTACGGGAACATAATATATTTTTCCATCAAGATCATTTAATCCGGGGATAATGGAGCCTGCAAAGGTAGTCTTGAAGGCTTCGTCCATAAAGGGAGTCAAATCTGCAAGTCTGCCGCCACCTAAATGGCTCTCAAACACTTTATTCTCCTGGGAGAACATATCCGGAGCCTCACCGGATTGGAAAGCCATATCGATTGCCTGAGGGTAATTATCGGTATAGATCTGAAAATCCACTTCGATATTATCCGCGTTTGTCTCATTATATTCTGCAACCTTTTGTGTTACAAAATCAGCATCATGGCGATCCTTGGACCAGATTACAACCTTTGTCTTTTCAGCAGGCTGGGTATCATCCTTAGCGGTAGTCTCACCACCCTCTGTCTTGGTTGCACCCTGTGTCGATTCTGTAGATGCCGGGGTTTCTTCCTTTTTACTTGAGCATGCTGTTGCAAGTGACATGGTTAAAGCAATTACCAGTACCATGGCAAACAGCTTTTTAAAATTTTTCATTGTGTTTCCTCCCTTTACATACGTTTTTGCATTACGTTTGCGTGTTTCGTTAATGCTCCTATATACTATCTCAAAACATACTTATGGTAAATCCATTATCCGACTTAAGGATGTATAAAATCTGATGGTACCTATGACTTATCTATCATTCTAACATAACATACCTACCTTTGCATTCGTTCGTGCTGAGTATATCATTAATACTTTGGTTGCGAAGACAATGCTCATGCAAGGATAGCTCCCTGCTTCGTCAGATGGCTCTGTAGTAGTGTAATGTCCAGCTGATTGGAGGAAATATTTAAGCTGCTGCACAGGGCTGCTGCTGTCCCTGCAGCTTCCCCTGTAGCAAAGCAGGCCGGCATGACTCGAATGGAGGCCATCATAGCGCGATCACAGCTTATGGTTCTTCCTGCCACTAATATATTGGAATACCCGATGGGAATCAGACTTCGATACGGAATGGCATATGCTTCGCCTGCCTTGTATTTTGACGTTATATATTCACGTTCCGTTCCATAATCATCCTGCTGCGGTGTCGCAGCATGAATATCAATCGGATAGGAATAGCGTGCAATTGTATCCTTGAAGGTAGCTCTACTATAGTAATCCTGCTTTGATAATCGGTATTCTCCGCAGATTCTTCTTGATTCCCGAAGTCCGATTACCGGTCCGGAGGATACTAATACCGCCTCTTCTGCACCCGGTACATACTTATGCAGAAATTCCATCAATCTTGGCAGCTTCGCTCTGGCCTCTAGCTCCGCTCTAGTCAAATCATCTCCATCCAAAGGATTAAAATGATAAACATGTCCAAAATTCAGCCCGGCCACCCCGTTCGCCTGTAGTGCGATTCCAGCCACATATTTTTCATCTTCTATAAAATCATTGTTCTCCTTTGCATGCTTCACAGCGATATTCAGGTTCCCATCTTCTCCGGTTTCACTAACATACCTCATAAATCGTTCCGTATCCAGATTTGCTATCCGAAAACATAAGGTTCCCGCCTGAACAAGGCCATCCTGATCACCGTATTCATAGGATCCACCAGCCATAGCAATTAAGTCTGCATCACCGGTGCAATCGATATAAAACTTTGCCTTTAAGGAACGATTCCCTCCCTTATTATGAATGCGGACAGAAGAAAGCTTTTTATTCCTCTGAGTGACCTCAGTCACAATGGTATGAAGCAATATGCTACAGCCACTCTCAATAACAAGCTGCTCCGTTACACGTTTTAAGACTTCCGGGTCAATTGGAACCCAATCATATTCCTTCTGCCTTCCCGGCTTATTATCATAGAAAGGACTTTCATAGCATTCGCTCTGCATCGCCTTAAGTACCTCAAGACCAATCCCACCGATTGTCACTCTCGTTCCATCGGTATAAGGACAGAAGGCAGGTACCGATGCATTTGTAGCCATACCTCCAAGATACCCGGCCTTCTCTATCAGTAATACTTTACTACCGTTTCTTGCTGCAGCGACTGCTGCTCCAATACCTGCAGGACCACCTCCCGCTACAATCACATCATAATCATATTGATTAGTCATAATTACCTCCCTACTACGCTTTTGTTCCATAACTTTCTATGTGAAAGTAAGCTCTGCCACATTGTTTAGATTAAGTTTAATTAATTTCACGAAATGCAACAATCCAATATGTGACGTATTCAGTGATAATATATGACTTTCTTTCATAAACAAAAGGAAGATAAAGACAATATCTGACAGTGAATCATCCGATGTAGTCCTTATCTTCCTTTACTTTATTATATCATGAACATAATACTTGTTCATGATCTTTCACTCCGATCGCATACCCACAAGTAAACTTGCTATGCGAGTGTTCTTCTCGCATTATGCTCACTACGTTTACATTATATCATTACTATATGGCGTTGACCGTCATCCTTAAGTGGGATACGGTTACCAGGGTGCTTGATACCATCGATGGTTACCTCCACTGTCTTTAGTACACCCTTACTGCGGCTTTCTACTGTGATATCATAGAAGGAGGTGCCATATCGATACTGCACGGAAAAGTCACCAAAGCTTGCCGGGGTGGCAGGATCAACAATCAGCTCCTCCCCTTCCTTACGAATTCCCAAAAACCAGCATACCAGACCTTGATACATCCAGCCTGCTGAACCGGTATACCAGCTCCAGCCGCCTCTTCCGGTGTATGGGGGACTTAAGGAAATATCTGCGATCATAACATAAGGCTCTTTCTCGTAGGTCAAGACCTCCCTCTTGTTCTCTGTAATGTGAATTGGATTCAATATGGTGAATAGGGTATGAGCCATACTATAATCACCAATCATTGCAGTTGCTATGGCCAGCCAGACAGCCGCATGGGTATACTGCCCTCCATTCTCCCTAATACCCGGGATATAATTCTTAATATATCCGGGATTTTTTTCTGTCTTATTAAAGGGAGGCATCAAAAGTAAGGAGATTGAGTCTTCTTCTCTTACCAGATAACGCCAGGCAGACTGCATGGCTGTTAATGCTCGTTCCTTTCTTGCTCCTCCTGAGATCACACTCCAGGACTGACTGATGGAATCAATTCTACACTCATCATTCTCTTTAGAGCCAAGCTTACTTCCGTCATCATAGAAGGCACGCAGATACCAGTTGCCATCCCAGGTATACTCCTCTATATTCTTTATCAATTCTTCCCTCTTTTGCTCCAGCTCCTTAGCATACTCCTCATCACCCACGTAGCGGCAGATCGGAATAAAATCTCCCAGAACTGTGTAGAAAAACCAGGCAAGCCATACACTTTCGCCAGCACCATCCTTACCGACTTCATTCATTCCGTCGTTCCAATCTCCGCCTCCCATCAGTGGCAAACCATGGACTCCGTAGTGGGTACGCAGTATCGTCTTCTTACTGTGCTCATATACACTTCCTACCATTTCTGAAATCTCCGGCGTGAACATAACATCATGCTGGTCCTCCTTCAGTAGCGGTCCTTTGATGTAAGGAACCTCCTCCTTTAGGATGGAGTAATCGCCGGTATTACGAATATATGCAGCTGTGGCATAGGGCAACCAGAGAAGATCATCGGATATTCTCGTACGTACTCCCACTCCCATCGGTGGATGCCACCAGTGCTGCACATCTCCCTCTTCAAATTGTCTGCTGCAGGCAATCTTAATCTGATTTCGCAGGGCATCCGGTGTGGTGAATTGAAGAGCCAGGGTATCCTGGAGCTGATCCCGATACCCATAAGCTCCGCCACATTGATAGAAGGCTGCTCTGGCATTAATTCGACAGGATATTGTCTGATACAGTAGCCAGCCATTCACGAGATAGTCAATTGCCTTATCCGAGGTCTTGACCTGGATCGTACCAAGTATACCATCCCAATACGCTTTAACCTGCTCCAATGCCTTACTCACCTTATTGATATCCTTGTATTTATAGCGCAGAGTTAGAATCTCTTCCTTATCATCACATTGTCCCAGTGCAAATATTACCGTCTTCTCTTCTCCCGGAGCAATTGCTACCGACACCTGAATTGCTCCGCAGGAGTCATAGCACACGCCGGTATGATTGGATAATATACTATCAACCCCTTTGGGATTGTAGACCGAGCCCTGAAGTCCCAGAAATTCCTGTCGATCTCCGGTATATCTTTTGATCATTTCACTGGAGAATAGGAAGGCATTGCGATTCTGAAAATGCATGGCATAGATATTCTTCGCCGCTAAATACTCATGTTCATTATTATAAGAGGTTAAAATATAGGGATTGGTATGCTCACGCTGCGTTCCTAATACCCATTCCACATAATAGGTTAAACTGAGATACTTCACTCTGTCTGATTTATTCTTAAGCTTCAGTTCCCAAAGCTTGATTGGCTCGTCCACCGGAACAAAGACAGTAAGCTTTTGAACAACCTCCATCTCCTCATGAAAAAACTTTGAGTAACCAATACCATGTCTTACGCGGTAGGTCCCCCGATCGCTACGGCCAAGTGATACCGGCGTCATCATCTCACCGGTCACCTCATCAAACAGATAAATAACCTCAGACGGACGGTCGGTCACCGGGTCATTACTCCAGGTAGTAAGCTTGTTCTCTCTGCTGTTCTCCGTAAAAGTAAAACCGGAACCCGACTCCGAGATGGTGAAGCCAAACTGTTTATTGGCTATCACATTAATCCAGGGAACCGGAGGTTTATTACTTCCCTCCAGGAGAACCTCATATTCTCTTCCATCCTCAACAAAGCCTCCAAAGCCGTTAAAGAATTCGTAATTTGTATGATCGGTATTACCGGTCTTATCCGGTTGTATCAGTCCGACCCCAGCATCCATGTTATATGCCTCCTTAACTGCTTATTCCTCAATTAATTCATTCAGATTATCCTTGAGGTTTCTAAAATAGATTCCTGTCTTTCCTGTGATTACTACTCTGGCAACCGTCATGAGCAGATCAATCTCAGCCGGTATCATCTGATAGGAATGAAGCAAGAATAGACTTGGCCTTGAATTGTCTGAATTATAAAGCCGGAGTGAGCTGGTCAAATCATTCACTAAGTCATCCAACTCTTGCATATAGCCATGCTTTGCCTCACTCAATATAATCAGGTCAACTACTACCTGGTTTATCTTCAGATATTCATAGGCTTTCAATGCATCCTTGATAATCCCTGCCTCCTCGATGGAGCTTACATTCAATAATATGATTGGTTTATCGCCCGATACACCAAAGCGCCAAAGGAAGCTTTGATTCTGTAAATTTCTTCTGATATTCTCGTATGGTCCCCGATAATTCCTCGAAGGATAGTAAATAGGACTAATCAGATCCTGGACCGCATTAATCTGTGCCTTGCTAATCTCAAGGTATTTAAGTTCAATTTCCTTTTGAAGCTTAAACTTCTCAAATATATCATCGATATGATATGCCTTCTCCAGCTCCTGACCGATCTGTAACGCTTCTTCCTTACTGTCACAGACTCCGGTTATAAAAGAAATACTTGCTGTCTCTCCTTCTTTCACCGATATTGTCACACGCAGACTCATGATTGGATCGTTACAAAAGCCTGCTCGGTTCGATAAGGGAATGCTGTCGGTCACCATGATCGGATTCTCAGGGGTATTGTTTCTGCCCAGGAAACGAAATCGATCATTCTCATATTCAACACGCCGGCAGAACTTTATCTCTGACCTTATCATATGAAGGACATAAGGGTAGCTCGATTTCTTACCGCTCCGTCGTCTCGATAAAAAGATTTCCTGCTCCTCCAAGTACTCACTTTCAATAAATAGCTTATTGAAAGCCGGATGGCTTAGCTCGGCCAGATGCGTATCACCTACCATCTCAAGATAACTGGTAAGTTCAAGCAGCTTTGCCTCTTTACTATGATTCGTTAAGGTTACCTTACGAATCTCGATATTATGATTCGAATCCAAGCTGATTACTGTTTTGGTTGAGATATCTTTATCCCTGCGCTTTATTTCAGCCTGATGCGGTGAGAAAATAACCTGATATTTATCCGGTTCCTTTTTCGTAGGATGATAAGTCGTACTCCACATGTTCCCACTTCCAACATCCTTGATATAGATATAATTGCCTGTATTCGCATACAGATCGGCTCTCCATCGATAAAGCATCATATCCTTGTAGCAGCTGAAGCCATCTCCGTCGGAGGTGATCAGCAGAGAATATTTGTTATTTGACAGATAGTTCGTGACCGGTATACGAGGTGCAACATTGTTAACATAACGATTACTATATTTCTCCTCACGGAAATATACCTTGCTGATTTTAATTGTATAGCCTCGTTTTGCAATGGATATCAGATGACTCTGTCGCTTTTCTTCCAGGAGCGATTCTGTCGCCTTAATCATTGCCTCTGAATGGAAACGTTCTCGCATGATTCCATGATTCAAGTAATTATTGATCGCAACCAGGTTCATTCCCTGATGGTGTGCCATGAAGGACCTGACGATACAATAAGGTGTCATCTCCTGAGCATCTGGGCCATTATAATCAATTGCCTCATAAAAGCCATAATCTCCGTACATACCCAGATCCTTCAGCCTCCTTAAATTGGCAAAGCCTTCGTCTTTCGCATATTCTAATGCAAGCATGGTTGCATATGGAGCTACTACCAGAGAATTTCTGCGAACCGGCTGTAATCGAAGCTTCGGAACACCGAAGGCCTTATATTGATAATTAGCATTCAGGTCAAAGCGATAATATTGCGATTCGGAGATACCCCACGGTATGTTCGCTTCCTTTGCGTATTTCATTTGCTGAAGTACTGCTGCCATAGAAGTCTCTGCATATACCGAATCCTCATATTCCTTCAACACCAAATTCGGCATCAAATATTCAAACATGCTTCCGCTCCAGGATACAAAGCAGGGAATGCCATTCACCATAGTAAGTGGTCTGCCCAGCTTATGCCAGTGCTTCTGCGGTACAGCACCACTGGCAATAGCCAAAAAGCTGGTAAGTGCTGATTCGGAAGCCATCAGATCATAGCAGCCTCCGTCCAGAGTATGGGAGGATACATGGTAACCGATGTGAAATAGCATTCGCTTCTCGTTATATAGGAACCGAAAATCCGCATTCGCTAGTAAACAATCAATCTGCTTACATAATTGGTATATCCGAACCTGGATGGCTAAGGCGTACTTATTATCTCTTTGCACCAGTTGTTTTATGGTTGGCTGGCTGGAGAAGCTTTCACCCTTCAGTTTAAGATGACCTGCCTCCTCTACTATTCTCTCGATCTGATCTGCTAACTCCCGAATCCAGCGCGACTTCTTCCTGACTTTATAATCACTCTCCTGTAATCCATCCCATATATCTGTCACCTCCTCAATGAATTCATCAATTCGATCATAATGATCCTTCAGACTGCCTTCATAATTACAGAGCTTCAGTGTCTTCCTTAATTCCCTGCGGAGTTCTTCCGGAAAGATTGGTCGTTCCAGCTGATCGAGCAGACCCTGTTTTAATGCAACTAGATGACCAAAGAAATTACCGCTGTCTACGGTTGAAATATATGCCGGACTAAGCACTTCCAGTGTCTTGATCTGGTACCAATTGTACAGATGACCCTTCCATTTTGTTAGCTTCAGCACTGAGCTCATCAGATTCTCGATTGATACAAGAGTATAACTAAGTGTCTCAAAACCAAGATCTCTGGCAGTAAGAATGGATAAGAACTGTAACCCGATATTCGTTGGTGAAGTCTTATTACTGACCTTCTCAACCTTGGCTATCTGAATATTATCCGGGCAAAACCAATTGTTTTCTTTTGTAGATAACTCCTTAAAGAATTGCCAGGTTCTTCGCGAGGTATCCAAAAGCAGTTCTCTGTCACCCTCACTTATCTTCTCCTGTACTCTCACCTTCGGCTGGCTAAAACGATAAGAAAGATAGTATGCCAGTCCCCACCAGATCGAGGTAACCAGATAAATCAGACGCCCAAATATAGATAGCTCCCTAGTTAAAATAAGATATAGTAAAACCGCGGCGGCAAGGACCGAGCTCCACATTGTCAGGAAATATCCCCTGCGCGTATTGATAATCGAGGAAGCAACTGACTCTGCCGTATTCCAACGAAGCAAATTCCTTCTGCTGACGTACAGTCGAAAAAGGGTCCGTACCATAGCATCGGTAGCAATATAAGCTCGATACGGTGTAATAGCAAATTCAAATAAAGCTCTCAGTAATAGAATTCCAAGCTCCTTCGCCAAGCCCTTATATACAAGAGCAAGCTTTGGCCGATACAGCTTCTGTTTCAAAATCCCAAAAAGCAAATTTGCCAGACTAAAAACATCACTAAAGAAGATTAAGGGTACCCATAGAATGGGTGCTCCGGGCAGGAAGGACGGACAAATAAAGATAATTAAAACCTTACTTAGCGGGACCAGACTGCGCCTCAGGTTATCGAATATCTTCCATTTTGCAAGACCACATAAGCTTCTGCCCTTCACGATATTATTGCGGAATAACCAGGGAAACAATTGCCAGTCGCCCCTGATCCACCGATGTTCCCTCTTGGCGAAGGCGATAACACTATTCGGAAAGCTATCCATAACCTTAGCGCTACTAGAGAAGGCAGTTCTTGCATAACAGCTTTCCAGGAGGTCGTGACTTAAGACCTTATTCTCCGGAATCACATTATGCAGTAGCTGATGAAATGCTTGTACATCATAAATACCCTTACCGATATAGATTCCTTCCCCGAATATATCCTGATAAACATCGGATATAGCTGTTGAATAGAATACTAATCCGGACTGTCCTCCGAAGATTTCGGCAAAATGACTTCCACTCCGATCAACAATATGATTCCGAACAGAAGGCTGAATAATTACATAGCCCTCCTTCACCTTATTCACAGACGGATCAATAACCGCATGGTTCATAGGATGATCAATAAGTCCAACCAGCTTGGCTGCATTATCCCGTATCAGATCCGTATCCGCATCCAGGGTAATTACATATCGGAAGGTGGTAAGCATATCCATATCAAATAATATAGTGGAAAAGCTTGTCTCCTCCTTCTTAACACCGCTCAGCAGGTAATTAAACTCTTCCAGCTTGCCTCTCTTTCTTTCCCAACACATATAACATTTTTCGGATCCATTCCACTTACGGTATCGGATAAATATAGAAAAGATCGGATGCTCTGCCGGATAAAGCAGATTTAGCTTTTCGATTCGACGAAGGAGCTCTTCCTCAATTTCCTTATCCTCCGGAAGGAATTGCTCTGCAGCATCCTTATAATCAACCAGAAGAGCAAAGTAGAGATTCGGTTGCCGGTTCGCCAGATAATGCTTCTGAAGTCGGTCGAGATAGGATAATCCCTGCTCCTTTGTTGCTATAATAACGGGCATGACAATAAAGGTACGTGCTGAGTCCGGAATCTGAGAAAGATAATCCATGGATGGAATCTTTTTTACAAATATATTCCTAGTGAAGATGAAATTAATCAATTCCAGTGCAATCCCAACAATTAAAGGTAATGCTGCTATTACAATAAGCAAGTCATAAACAGTACTATCTACCCCATAATGGCGAACAGCAAAGAATAGCAAGGCACAAATTGCGAATACAAGTACTAATAGTAATGTAAAGTAAACAATACCTTTTTTACTTTTTTTATCTAGATTTAAAGGCTCCTGTTTATTCCGTATCTTTGCTTTTAATATCCGATATCCCTTTCCGAGCAGATATGCGCCGACATGATGGGAGCAATTCAGATGTTCTCTGCCCTCCGCTGCAAGAGAGAGGCAGGCCTCTGCAATAATCTCCTCTTTCATCTTATATCTGGATGCCAGCTTTACGATAACCTGTCGATACATTCCTTTGCTTTCCGTGTCAAGTCTTGGATAGACGCCCTCCGGATCCTTGGAGAGTATTGCCTCCAGGTAGGAATAGCGTTCAAAGAATGTGACAGCATCGACCTCATTAACCTCACGGAGACTTACAATCAAGACTCTGATTTCTGCTTCCAATCTGGCTTCAATCTTACCCTCTCCAATGAAGACATGGCTTGTCTTGATACTCTTCTCTGTGTTCCTGTAATGAAAATCCAAGTATTTTTGAATAACCGCCTCTTCCACTGATATATTCTTTAATAAATAGATTACATGAGCATGAAAGGAATAATTGTGTTTACATTCCTCATCCAGCTCGGAGATTAACGGCATAGGTTCTATCGCTCCCTGACCATTGCCCTGCAATCTACGAACGAACCGATCCGCTTTGGATTTCACTCTTATTACCTGGATAACCTCCCGCGATAATACGATGATTCTCTCTAGCAGACAGAAGCCAAAGAGCTCCGGCAATACCCAAACTTCCTTCTCCGTCAAAGGAATTACCTGTTGATATGCAGTCAACATCGTATTTATATTATCATCATTCAGGTGCCCATTGCATAACTCTACAATCGTCTTTGCAACAATATAAATTCTTGGATACCCCTTATCTTTTCCGCTTCTCAATATGGGAAGAAGTTCATAGCTGGTACCGGATGCTCTAAATTTCTTTATTTCCCGATACAGCATCTGATAATTGTCAAATAACCAGCGTGCCGCTGGAATTAACGTAATAATATCCGGAGATAATTCGGAGATATTATTACGTATTTCGTTTAATCTTTTATACGCAATCTGGTTGTTCTTATCCAGAATCGAATTATATCTTGTTAGTTTTACATCCTTTTGGACGGAAGCAAGCTCTCTCATCCGCTGCTCCCAGTCTTTTGCTCCCAAATCATTCAAAGTCATTGTGATGTCCCTTTCCTGATAGCATATCTACTTCGTAGACCGACTGCTTTTTATATCAAAAAGCAGTGCAATATTATGTTATGCCATTTTTGTAAATCTTATTAGTGTGAAAATAAAAATCGATTTTCACACTAATAAAGGTAGGCATGTTATATCAATCAGAAAAGAACAATAGAGAGCACTCTTCTCAGACTTTCTATTTTCATGAATAAAAAAACTTCTGCTATTTGACAGCAGAAGATTTTAATTCAAGGCAGTAGATAATTGCGAAGAGCATTTTCATTCGTTTATGATTTTGTTCGTAATGCATCACTCAACTTTTCCGACTGATGCTAGATATACCACGAATTCATTATCGGATTCGTAGGAGGCATTTGAATCAAGGTCAAGTAAAGCATCAAACCCTAAGACTGAAGCTATGACGTGTTAATAAGCTAATATCTCGTACCCATTCTCCGTAATTGCTACGGTTATCTCCCACTGTGCCGAGTCTTTCCCATCCTTAGTTGTTATGGTCCATCCATTCCTATGATTTATGACGACATCGGCTTTTCCCATATTGATCATCGGTTCAATAGTAAATACCATACCGGGTACCAGCATCATACCGGTCCCTTTTTGAGACACATAGCTGACAAAGGGATCTTCATGAAACTCAATACCAATACCATGCCCACCGATTTCCCGCACAACCGAATATCCCATAGACCTTACGAAGTCATTGATTGCCTGACCGATATCTCCGAGGAAATTAAAAGCCACTGCCTGCTCTACCCCGAATTCAATAGCCCTTTTTGCTGTTTCAACTAATCGCTTTCTCTCATTACTAACTGCTCCTAAGCAGAACATTCTGGAAGAATCCGAGTAATAACCATTTACGATGGTTGACACATCGACATTGATGATATCTCCATCGTAGAGAAACACATCGTCGGAGGGTATTCCATGGCAGACCTCCTGATTAATTGATGTACATACACTCTTCGGAAATCCATCAAACCCTAAAGGAGCTGGAATCCCACCGAGCTCCTTTGTCTTATGATTAACAAGTCTATCAATATCAGCTGTGCTCATACCAACCTGTATTTGATCAGAAATATAATCTAACACCTCAATATTAACCTTCCCGGATTCTCTGATGCCTGATATCTGTCCAGCCGATTTAATAATGTGTCTGGGTGGTATATTGCTTAGTCCATTGCGTTCCAATTTGTGCTTCATTCTTGCTCCTTTTTCTTTTACTCAGATGGATTAAAAACTATTGAACCGTCGTACAACGGCAGATATGACCACTCTTTCGGAAGCGGCTTGGGGAGCATATATCATAGCCTCAGCCATTATATATGGAGGATTTGTTTGAGTTAACACTAGTTTCTTAAAATAATTACGTTATGCATAATCCTCATCATTTAATAAATTTCCAGCTGGTAAGGCTGTATATCGTGGTAAAGGGAAGCAGTATAGGTGTTTTCTTAATATATGCCTGATATTCTTCATGTTGGCCGTAATTCTTGTTTTGCCGGCTTTCCAGACGCTTTGCGCCGCTGAACATGACATATATGATTAGAATATAGCCCATAATAGCAATAATCCACTGCCAAGCACCCTTCAAAGCGCCAAAACCGGAAATAAATACGCCTGTCCAAAAGAGTATCTCGCCGAAATAGTTAGGACAGCGTACGATCTTATAGAGACCGGTATCACAAAAGCGTCTAGGATTTTGCTTCTTGGCAGCACTTTTTTGCATATCTGAAATAGTCTCAATGATTAATGCAACTGCCATGATCAGAGCCCCGACCCAGGGTATAAAACCTTGCGGAAGGTTGTTTGAGAGACGATAGTATACAGGGGAAGTCTGTGCCACATACAGTGCAACCACACAGAACCATATGGAGAATTTTACAAATATAGGCATCGGTTTTTCCGTTTTCGTCGTCTCTTCAAGTGTATTACGGTATGTAGAACTTTTTATTTCACGAATAATCAGAAAGCCACTTAAACGTATGCCATATATTATAAATAACAAACATTGGACCAGGCACCCCACGGATATCGATTTGCTAAACATGATTATTAGTGTTATACCCACCCCACTGATTGCTAACCCGTAGCCGATCGAGAGAAAGTACACGAATTTATAGAAGCCTATTGCTGAAAGCACACCGCATACAAGTGCCAATACCCACATCAATGGTGGAAATGCAAGGTTCCATGCATCTAAAAAGGTCATAATGATCCCCTCCTATTCATAACAGCTTTTAATATATTTTTTAAAGCTAAGTTTTCCATATTTGTTATCAGCTACCATCTCTTCGGAAAGAGTCCATTTTGAAAACTTAATAATTGCCTCTTTTCCATTCTTTTTACGTTTTGCCAGCGAAGCAAGAACGGTAAACAGGAACGCAGGTGCCCGCTTAATTACGACCGGTTTTCCTGCCGCTTCAAAGAACATACGTGCTATTTCTTCATAGGAATAGGTTTCTGTGCCACCAATATCATAAGTCTTGTTTTCATCCTTCTTATGCATAAGAATGAAATCTGCTAGGTCGGTGGTATCGATAACATTAGCGTGTACAGGCTTTTTACCAAGCAATGTTACTTTTCCCTTTTCAATCATTGGCATGAAAACCTTTGCAATGTCGTAAAAATATCCGGTAGGACGGAATATGACATAGGGTATCCCACTTTTTTTAAGCTCCTGCTCAAAAAGATATTTTGCATGGAGCATGGGTACTGTAGGGTCACCATCCGCTTTAAGAACGGAAATATAGATGAATTTCTTCACTCCGGAACGTTTGGCTTCCTCCAATAGATTTAAATTGGCTTGATAATCGATATCATAATTTGTAACAATTGGCGATGAGCTTGTTAGTCCCACGGTTGTAATAACAATGTCTGCACCACTACAAAGGTTGGTAAGAGAAGCCTTATCTGTTAGATCAACCTTTTTGGTTGTAGCCCTCCCTTCTATTTCAGGGATTTCTCGCACCACCATGTCTACTGCAATAACTTCATGCCCTTCGTAAATCAAGGCGCGTAGTATGTCGCTGCCTAGCTTTCCGAATGCTCCCGCAAGTAATACCTTCATAATCTCACTCCTATCTCTTTGATAAATCAAAATAATTTAACATTAATGTCCGAAGACTAACCTATTGCGATGGTCTTGAATTGGTAGCACTGTATAATCTTTATTGATACTTATTTGGATTTTTCTTTTGCACGTTTGTCATTGATGATCTTCATATGCTCTGCGGTAATAAGTGTAACATTATTTTCCTTAGCCCAGGCAACGCAGCCCTTCAGAGCAGTCGGAAGGAATATTCGAGGTACTTTTACCAACGTTGCACAAGCATCGTCCGTAAACTTCACCACGTCATCAATACGGTCTGCGGCATAACGTACAGAGTCAATCGAAGCCTCACGAATGGGCAATAACTCAGCATGGGGTCGACAAAAACGTGTATACCAGAAATTTTTACTGTCACGATAGCCGTAATCAACAGGCACACTGGGGAAAGTGTTCGATTTAACCCCGTCTACAATGGCTTTATAGTATTTATCTTTCATCAAAATCTTATCTATCCGAAGGATGAAATGGGCTCCGAATTTGGATGTAATACCATTAAAATCATGATATGGCGGCTCATAACCGTCCAGACAGCCCGGCACATCTATTTGTGCACCGTCCAGCTCACGCATCCAGGTGCATTCAAATACCTGAAATGCTTCCTTAACCACTTTGGGGAACAATTCATTCGGATGCTCATGAACCATCTGTCCATCTTCAAGGGTGAAGGTGCAATTCTTCATTTTCTCCTCTGGCTTATCCCCGGGGAAGCCGAGACGTACTGTCTCTTTAAAATACTTTTTATTATCCGGAATAAAATTGAGGCTGCACTTTCCGTAGCGAAGCAAATGCTGAGAAGTATTGGAGGAATTTCGTGCACAAAGCAGCATGGCATAATAATCCTTGCCTGCAACATAATAGGGCTGGACCAATGAATAGGGTCCCAAAGAAGTGGAGCCGTCCTCTGCTATCGTGCCGATCAATACGGTCGGCATCGGAAAGAATGCAGAGGTTTGATAAAAGTTGTCAACAATTCGTAGATTTTTAAAACTACTCATATACTCTCCTCTTTCCTGCGCATGTCTTATACGCATTTGACATGATGCCACTCTGCGACATCATAAATAATAATAAAAATAATAATAAGGGAAGAAGCTCAGCTTGAGCATCCTCAATGCTCATTTTATGGTTCCTATGCATGTGACAATACTTTTCTTCACATTTCTCCACTTATCCCATATGAATAAGTATACGGTTAAATATAGCCGCTAGAGCGTGGAATTCACTTTGCTTCATGGCTGCCAGCAATAGATTTTCGGCTATGAAATTCTCAAGGAACTTATCTTCTGCAATATGAAAACGCAAAAGCAAAGCATGTATAATTTCTGCAAGCTGATTAAGCAGAAGATCATGTCGCATGGAATACTCCGATGCAAATTGACAGGTATATGAAAACTGTGACCAAACCCCTTTGTATAGGGAATTAAATTTCTCAATTTCTATATATATGACATGCAACCCTTCCGTGATGCTTACCGATGTACCTGAGCCCAGCCGCATAGCAGAGAGCGCTTCATTCCAATCCATTAGCATAACGGACGCAGCGAGTATATCTTTCGAAGCATAATAATTGTATATGGTACCCACCGCTATACCGCATTCTTTTGCAACAGAACGAATTGTGAAACGACTGTAGTCCGATCCCAGTAGTTCGCACTTTGCAGTCTCCAGTATTCTTTCTTGTAGATTTTCGATCTGCTTTGGCATATCCACTCCTCCAACGGTGTCGCTTTTCAAGGGTGTTTTATATGAACACGTTCATATAAAGTATAATATATCAATTCAAAAATATCAATCTATACTCACTAGAATCTGGTGGCAATCGTTATCTCTATCCCTAACACATCCCGGATTCTCTCAATGTACTCCTGCAGAATATCAATAGACTTATCGTTGTTGGTGGCCTTATATACCTTTGCATCAAAGGCACTATAAATATTTTGCATATAACTATCTATTCTGCAAACACTACTAAAAAGCGAAAGGAGCATCTTTTATGGACAGTAAAGATTCATCTTCAAAAAAACAAGGTAAGAGTAGCGTTGAGGATAACAGAATCAGCAATAAAAATGTGACTCATACGGATCATCGCTCTAAAACCGCATCCAATAGTGCATCAGACGATCCCTTTTATACTCCTCCGGGTGAAGGTCCTAAACCCAGAATTACATCAAATTAGGATCACTATTCTGTAAGAAAGGGGAGTTAGTCTTCCCTTTTTTATATCTTAACTTTCGTGTTTACTTGTTTAATTCTCTATCAACAGGGTTTTCAGCAATGTACCTTTTTTCACAGTATGCTAAGTAGGCTCGAAAGCACTTTATCAGAGTGATTTTGATATAAAAAACCTCCATACATTTCCGACAATAACGGAGTACAGAGGTTCTAGTAGTATATGTTTTTACAATTTTCAAAACGTCCAGTACATCATCACTGGACAATAAATCACTTTTAAATCATTAATAAATCGCTTTAAATACCGAAAAAAGGTTTTTTAAAGCTCCTATTTATTCATCCCAATTATGATACACTTCCTGCACATCATCATCCTCATCCAGTAAGTCAAGGATACGGTTCATCATCTTGATGTCCTGATCATCCTTAAGCTCTACCCAGGTCTGGGGTATCATGGTAACGTCTGCCTGAACCATGGGAATGCCGGCCTTCTCCAAAGCTTCGCGCACCGAACTGAAATCATCCGGGTTGGTTAATACCTCGAAGCTATCCTCTTCTTCTGCGAAATCCTCTGCGCCTGCATCTAACGCAAGCATCATCAGATCATCTGCCTTCATATCACACTCTTCTCGATCGATGATAATCTGTCCTTTCTTATCGAACATGAAGGATACACAGCCAATGGAACCGACGTTACCGTTACCCTTGGTGAAAGCATTACGTACATTACCGGCAGTTCTATTCTTATTATCGGTTAACGCCTCTACGATAATTGCAGTTCCGTTGGGGCCATAGCCCTCATAGGTTACTGCTTCGTAATTCACTGCATTTGCGTCCCCGGCTGCCTTCTTGATGCTGCGGTCGATGGTATCATTGGGCATATTATTGGATTTAGCCTTAGCGATAATATCCTTTAAGCGGCTGTTCGCATTCGGATCAGCTCCGCCTTCTTTTACGGCAACTGCGATCTCACGTCCAAGCTTGGTAAAGATCTTTCCTTTAACTGAATCATTCTTCTCTTTTTTATGTTTGATGTTCGCAAATTTCGAATGTCCTGACATCTTAATTCTCCTTAATCATCTTTATTTTTGTCCAATCCAACGGATTGTTATCATTCTGATCAAATACTATTATGCCAAAAGGAGCTTTATACTCCATATTCGTAAATGTAATTTATGTGGTACTTGTACTGCATACAATAGAAAGTACGCTCTGCGAACTTTCTATTGTCATGAATAACCTTAAATATTTTATCATCCTTTGATGACTTCGGCAAGTAAAATTTGTGATATCCCCAGTAGAGCGACTTACTACCACAATTCATCCACGAAATGAACAACAACAGCCAGATTAACTGGTAATCTGGCTGGTAAAACTCTATTGAGTCAATATTCTTGATTATTCTGCATTTAATAACTTACTAAGCTTCTCCATAACCTGAACTGTCTCTTCAGTGGTACGGATGGCACACATTACTGTATCATCACCCGCGATACAGCCTACAATACTATTCATCTGCAATGCATCCAGTGCTGCCGCTACCGCCATCGCCATGCCGGGTACGGTCTTAACTACCATGATGTTCTGTGCCATATCCATGGATACAAAACCATCTCGAAGCACTCGGGTATATTTCTCACTCATGCCCGGTTCAGTCTTCTGAAGAACGATGTATTTCTGTCTCCCGCCATCGACAGCCACCTTTGTGAGTTTAAGTTCTCTGATGTCTCTGGATACTGTTGCCTGCGTTACATTGTAACCATCCTTCATAAGACGCTCAGCCAGGTCCTCCTGCGTCTCAATATCATACTTATTAATCAATTCTATGATTTTGCTTTGTCTGCTGATTTTCATTCTCTTCCCCAGTGCCTTTCTTATAATAGTAACTATCTTCTCAATCTCCGTCCTTGCCAAGCTTTGACCTGAGAATCTCATAGATTCCGGTATAATTCAGCTTGATCAATTTCGTGTTGTACTTAGCCTTCTTCATTAGGATAACATCATCCGTGCCCAGGTCAATCACTTTGTTGCCATCGAAGGTTACAATTGCTTCTGCTTCCTGTGTCTTCTTACTCTTGCCAACAACCACCTTAATTGTGTCCTCAGCCGATACAATAATACTCCTTGGACTTAACGAATGTGGGCAGATCGGTGTTATCACCATAACACTGGCAGATGCCATAACGATAGGACCTCCGGCAGATAAATTATATGCCGTTGAACCGGTCGGTGTCGATATAATCACTCCATCTCCCCGAAAATTATCAACCAGGGCATCATTCACGTAAATCCCAAGACTGATAATTCTTGAAAATCCTTTTCTGGCAATTACAACATCATTGAGTGCATAGCCCATCGTATGTTCCGGGATTTGGTGGTGCTTTGAATCATGAATTACATTGGCATCAATCATAATTCTATTCTCAATATGGTAATCGTCTTGAAATAATCTCTCTAATGCTTCCGGAACGTGGTGCTCCTCAATCTCTGCTAGGAAGCCTAAGGTTCCCATGTTCACTCCCAGAATCGGTATGTTGTAAGTCATCAGATCATTTGCGGCCTGTATGATTGTCCCATCACCACCCAGTACGATAGCACAATCAATATCCTCAGGAATAGTAGCCGAACCAGTCTCTTCCTGCACAAAAGATACGTTTGACAGAAAGGCCTTCCTGCCGGCCTTCTCAATATAAGTAACAATCCTTGTCGTGACACGCAGATCCGTATCCTTCTCTTTATTGGTTATAATCAAAAATCTGTCCATCGAATTGCTACTCTCCTCAAATGAATGCCATGATTCATACACTATAAAAGTCTATCACAGAATATCATAAATTTCAATATATTATGCATAATATTAAGAACAATTTAATAAATATTCGTAATACTTCAATCATAAGCCTGATTTTGCTTCTCTACATCTCGCTTAAGCAGAGTGCCCCACTAATTTCCAACACGATATGCAAAGATAAGCAAGCCTTCTGCCACATCGTGTTAATTAATATGCATGGCTGAACTGTTACAATATTCAGAAATCTTTAGAACGTTTATTTATTATTAGCTCTCAGATAGCACTCCGTGTGCTTCATTTACAACCTTTGTTATTGTATCACGGGAGATTGATACTCCAGCAGGATATTCGTTCCCATTTTTGTCATACTGCAATTTCTTTAGATATAATAAATATTCAATGTTACCTTCCGGCCCCTTAATTGGTGAGAAATCAAGATTCAGACATTCAAAACCGATGGTGGAGGCATAGGTGCTGACAAGATCGATCACTTCCTCATGAATTTTCTGGTCACGGACGACACCTTTCTTCCCAACCTTCTCTCTGCCTGCTTCAAACTGAGGCTTAATCAAACATACAATCTCACCTTCCGCACTTAATAAATCACGGACTGGCTGAAGTACCTTCGTCAAGGATATAAAGGAAACATCGATTGAGGCAAAAGCAATCTCTGCCTGTAGCTGGTCAGGGGTAAGGTAACGAATATTGGTCTTCTCCATCGAAACAACTCTTGGATCCTGTCTAAGCTTCCAGGCCAGCTGATTCGTTCCTACATCTACAGCAAATACCTTGACTGCACCGTTTTGCAGCATACAATCAGTAAATCCTCCTGTGGAAGAACCTACATCCATACATATCTTACCATCCAGTATAAGTCCGTATTGTGCCATTGCCTTCTCTAATTTGAGTCCACCACGGCTGACGTATTTTAGCGGATTTCCTTTTACCTCGATGATAACCTCCTCAGGAAAGGTGCTTCCTGCTTTATCCTCTCTCTGCCCTTCAACAAAAACATTACCGGACATAATGATTGCTTTCGCTTTCTCCCTTGATTCGGCTAAATTACGATTTACCATTAGTATATCCAAACGTTCCTTCACAACAAACCTCCATTCTGCATCTTCGATACAGCGCAAAACCGGGAAGAACAGCTTCTTCCCGTGTGAATTGCCTTATAATTTACGCTAAACCTCTATATCGAGGCAGTTTACACCTGTATTCTATCAACGATACTCTGAGCATCCAAACCGAAACGCTTATGAAGCTCACTCACTCCACCATGTTCAATGAATAGATCCGGTACAGAGATATTAATTAGCTGGATATCCTGCTTCCTCGTCTCGCAAAGGTAGTCCGCTACCTTTTGACCATACCCACCGTTCTTCACATTCTCCTCCAATGTGACAAACAACCTATGCCTTTCCGATAACCTATCGAGTATCTGAGTATCCATCGGGGAAATAAACCGTACATTGACTAAGGTTGCCCTTTTCCCCTGCTTCTTTAACAGTTCCATTACCTCAACACCGGTCTTTACCATACTGCCCACTGCAAGAATTGCTAATTCAGCGCCTTCCTCGATAAGCTCACTACAGCCAAGCTCAATTGGTGCATGATATTCCTTTAAGCCCATATATGCATCACCTTTCGGATAACGAATTGCAACCGGGCCATTATAAGAGACACTATAGCGCAACATTTCTTCCAGCTCATAACGATTCTTTGGCGCCATAACAACGAGATTCGGGATATGAGATAAAAATGATAGATCAAAGGTACCCTGATGAGTCTTTCCATCTCTGCCGGTTATTCCGGCGCGGTCGATTGCAAAGACGACCGGAAGATGATTGATGCAGACATCATGAATAATCTGGTCGTAGGCTCTCTGCAGGAAGGTTGAATAAATAGCTACGACAGGCCTATACCCCCCCATTGCAAGACCGGCAGCGAAGGTAACCGCATGCTCCTCCGCTATTCCCACATCAAAGAAGCGGTCCGGATACTGCTTCATAAAATCAGCCAGACCCGTACCGAAGGGCATAGCTGCAGTAATCGCTACGACCTTTTCATTCTCTTTCGCCAGATTCAGCATGGCATCGGAAAACACTTTCGTATAGGAGGTACTCTTCTCCTCCCGTAACGGTTTCCCGCTTCTAACATCAAAGGAATCCACACTATGAAACCTGGTCGGATATTTCTCTGCTAATTGATACCCCATACCCTTCTTGGTGATCACATGAACGACTACTGCTTTCTTCGCTCTTGAAGCTGCTTCAAAGGCATTCCTCATGGACTCGATATTATGTCCGTCAATTGGTCCGATGTAAGTCAAGCCCATATCCTCAAAGAACATGCTAGGTAGCATAAAATATTTAATAGCGTCCTTAGAACGCTTCAATTTATCAACAATTACCTTACCTACCCTTGGCATCCTATTCAAAGTATTTTCCATATTTTCTTTAAAGCCTGTATATTTTGAATTAGTTCGAAGCTTGGCAAGATAGTTTGCCATACCTCCCACATTTTCCGAAATGGACATATTATTATCATTTAATACGATGATAAAGTTCGTCTTTAATCTTCCTGCATTATTAATGGCTTCAAAAGCCATTCCTCCAGTCAGTGCTCCGTCACCAAGGACTGCGACCACCTTATGATTCTCACGTCCTAAATCTCTCGCCTTAACCAGACCAAGGGCAGCAGAGATAGCGGTCGAGCTATGCCCGGTATCGAAGGAATCACATACACTCTCCTCCATCTTGGGAAATCCACTTAATCCATCGATCTGACGAAGCGTAGAGAATAAATCCTTTCTTCCTGTCAGCAGCTTATGAATATATGCCTGATGACCAACATCCCATACCAGTTTATCCTGTGGAAAGCCTAAGAATAGATGCAGAGCCATGGTCAGTTCCACTACACCGAGATTAGAAGCCAGATGGCCTCCGGTCTTACTTATATTCTGAATTAAAAAGCTGCGAATTTCCTCCGCAAGCTTATCATAATCCTGTTCCCTGATTTTCTTGATATCATTCGCTTGATTAATACTATCCAATAACTTTGGCAAGTGTTACCACCTCATTTCTTGATTCTTATTTCAAACCAGCACAGCATGCCCACCCTTTGAGGAATGAATTTGAAAAATCAATGATTTTCAATTTATCTCTATATTATGACATAATATCTTACGTGTCTAATTTTCTCTGTTAATCAGCATGTCTATCAATTGTCTTAAGAAATCATTCTGATAAGGCAAATCATCATAACTGCCCATTGCCCTACCTGAGATCCTGACCACTTCCTTATTGGCACTCTCCAGATTCATCAGGCTGACATAAGTAATTTTCTCATTCTTCTCATCGCTGTGTACCGGTTTTCCGAGCTTCTCAGAAGTACTGGTCACATCCAGGATATCATCCCTTATCTGAAATGCCAGTCCGATATCACCGGCAATCTGTTCAATTTTATCTATATTCTCCGAGGAGGCACCGGCCAAGATAGCACCAATCATCATAGATGCTTCAATCAATGCACCCGTTTTTAGACGATACATATGATCTAAGCGTTCCCTGGATGGTTCACCGTGAAGCTCCTCCATATCGATTACCTGTCCACCAATCATTCCGTAAATTCCGGCTTTTGCAGACAATATCTGCATCGCTCTTGCGACTCTGCTGTACTTTATTATTGCATCTTCCTCTTTATGATCAATTACTTCAAAGGCTTTTAAAGCCGTTTCAAATGCATAGTTAAGCAGGCCATCTCCGGCGAGAATGCCCATTGCTTCTCCGTATACTACGTGGGTTGTCTTTCTTCCCCTTCTATAATCATCATTATCCATAGCAGGAAGATCATCATGGACTAAGGAATAGGTATGAATCATCTCTATTGCAGCCATAAAGGGCTCAACTAAGCCTTCCGTATCACCTTCAAACAGATGATAGGTCTGTTCCATAATTACCGGTCGTAAGCGCTTCCCGCCTGCCATCAAGCTATAATTCATGGCTTCCATAATTAATTTCTGAAAGCCTTCCTCTTTAGGACAGTATTCGTTCAGTATCTCCTCAACCCGAATTACTTGCTTCTTTAACTCCTCATTAAAGTTCATTCGCTTCTCCATTTTCACTCAAAATAATCAGTTCCTTTTCCACCTTGTCAATGGAATCATTACAGGACTTAAGTAACTTCATCCCCTCTTGATACAGTGTAAAGGAATCTTCTAAGGCGATATCCGGTTTCTCAAGCTCCTCCAAGATATGGTTTAGTTTCTCAAATGATTCTTCTAATTTCATTGCTTTCTCAGCCATAACAACCTCCATCCTGCCGTTAGGCAATACCGAGTATGAAGCATGCTTGCGTGACTCACAATGTGAGAAACAAACTATGTATGCAAGCTGCTGTTAATCGTTCCTGTATGTAAATGCACATCGTATTCCGTCGGTTAATTGAAACCTCTGCTTTTCTCTTGTAGTTCCTCCACCTTGGTCTTAATATCACCATCGAGCAGGGATACGGTAAGCAGTTCATTCTTTTTGACTTTCTTAATGCTTTGGACCGGTACATTATCCTCGCCAACAATCAAGGCATAGCCCTTACTCAGCTTAGATAATGGTGACAAGCCCTCAAGTCGTGCGATATATAGCTCCAGCTTATGTCTCTTTTCTTTCAATCTCTGGTTCATCCTCTGACCAAGCTTCTGTTCCGACTCTATTAGAAATTGGCGCTTTTGTTTAATCTGATATGCCGGGCTTGCATAGAACAATCTCAGCTTCACTTGATTCGCTCTGCTCCGATATTGACTAAGCTTTTGCTGAAGCTCTCTCGAAAGCTTTCGCTTATAATCTCTGATCACACCCTGGAACGCTTGGTAATCATTAACCGCCAGCTCTGCAGCTGCAGAAGGAGTAGGAGCACGAAGATCGGATACAAAATCTGCTATTGTAACATCCGTCTCATGACCGACTGCTGAGATGATCGGCGTCCTACAACGATAGATTGCCCTGGCAACAGCCTCTTCGTTAAACGCCCAAAGATCCTCTATCGAGCCGCCACCCCTGCCAATAATAATGGTATCCAGATTAAGCTTGTCAAGAATTGCGATACCCTTTGCCACACTTTCTGCCGATCCTTGTCCTTGTACCTGAGCCGGATATAGAATTAATTGCACGTAGGGATTGCGTCTTCGGGATATATTAATAATATCCTGTATGGCTGCACCCGTTGATGCTGTAACGATTCCGACCTTCCCTGGATATTGAGGTATCCGCTTCTTATGCGCACTGTCAAAAAGTCCTTCTTCCTCCAGCTGCCTCTTCAACTTCTCAAACTTCTCATATAATACACCCTGCCCATCGAGTACAATCTCGCTGGCATAAAGCTGATATTTGCCGTCCCTCTCATATACATTCACACTGCCATAAGCGATTACGCTCTGACCTTCCTCCAGCTTGAAGGTAAGTCCCTTGCGTTGTCCGGCGAACATTACACAAGCCAATTGCCCCTGAGCATCCTTTAGTGTAAAATAAATGTGCCCCGAGGTATGATACTTGCAATTCGAGACCTCGCCCTTAATATAAATTGAGGCAAGAATCCGATCTCTTATAAACAAATTCTTAATATATTGATTTATCTCTGTAACTGAATAAGCCTGTCCCATACATCCTCCAAGATTAAGCTTTCGAAAGGCATACTAGTGTCAAGCAATTGGTAACGAGCCTTCCTATAACGTAGTAGGTCAGTTCCATATTTTTCATATCCCACTTCCTAAGCCCGAACACTCCGATTTTACTTACGATAATCATAATCGTAAAGGCAGATCGTTTAGTGTATTCAACCTGGAACACGGTTCTATTATAGCTAAATTATGTTTCGAGTATATGAAGAGTAGCCTATACTTTGTTTAGACTCTGTAAATGATGTGAGTTCAAACATATACTCAAAACATCTCATTACCTAAACTCGAACATGTTTACTGTCTATACCAACTTCGCAAGCACTCCGTTGATAAAGCTTGGTGATTCATCGCCTCCGAACTTCTTCGCAAGCTCCACCGCCTCATTGATTGCTACCTTACCTGGGATATCCTCGTCAAAGCGAAGCTCATAAACCGCTAATCTAAGAATCGTTAAATCCACCTTACCCATTCGGTTCAACTTCCAGCCACTTGAGGTCTCTGTTAAAATGCCATCGATCTCCTCCAGCTTACCAAGCACTGCCTGAAAGCGTGAAGTCAGATAAGAATATTCCTCAATTGTGGGTTTCTCTAACTCGGAGATATATAAATCTATTTGTTCTCCTAATTCATTCGTCTCATGAAAATCTTTACGAAATAACATGAGAAAAATATGTTCTCTAATTTCTCTTCTTGTCACAGTTCGGTTCCTCCTAACCTGTTTACAAATACTGCTGTCAGAACGTTGCACGAATAGGGGCTATCGCAAAATAGGTTTTGAACTGCGAAGATGCATCTTCGCAGAACATTTTGCGACAGCCCCTGAGAAGTGTTTTACTCTTTTACGATGTTAACTCCCGCTATACGGATGTTAACTTCCTTGACCTGCAAACCGGTCATATTCTCTATTGCCAACTTCACCTTTTCCTGCACCTGCTTGGCAGTTTCAGGAATACCATACCCATAATCTAAGGTTAGGGCCATATCAACGGATACTGCCTCTGGGCTAACCAGTACCTTAACTCCCTTGGATAAGTTCTTCTTTCCTAATTTTCCAGCAAGCTCATTGGTAACATTTCCGGAGGTTGCCGACACGCCCTTCACTTCTGTAGCTGCTAGGCCTGCAATGGTTGCAACGACTTCATCCGCTATCTGCACTTCTCCAACCTTACCATTTTCATGTATTTTATATGTGTTTCTGATCTCCGGTTCTTTATTCACAATGATTACCTCCTAAGTTCCTAATGTTATCCGGTATACCTTATTTACTGACAATAGTGCGAAAGAATACAAGCAACGCACCTTTATGCGAGCTTACCACTCTTCCGATTTAATGCTATCGTTTTATATGTTGATTATTTATATTATATAGTATTATACCAAATAACTCAACATTTGCAATTATAAATAATTATTTACAAATCTCAACCTAATATAACAAATTAGATTTTATTCATCTGATGCAACGGGTTACGAAAGAAAGAGCTATACGCCTTCCTAAAGAGGAGGTATATAGCCCTACTTGCTCTATATCGTTCCATGATGAGAGAGACATATCGTGTGATACCATGAAGAATATGTTACCACACCTGATTATTCTGATATCACTACAGGATTAATACTAATATTCTCAACTGCGACTCCTGTCTTATCCTTAACAACCTCTTCGATGATTGCCAGCTGTTGGTCGGTTAATGCTTCTGCATTCACAACTACATCTACCTTACCATCATCCATGAATACGATTGGCTCTGCAAAACCCTTTGCCTCAAGCAGCATCTCTGTTTTATTCTCCTTCGTTATAATATCGGTAAGCTCTAACATACAGTCTACTGCTGATTGTCTCTGATCCTTAGATACTGTAGTGCTATTAATTATTTCCATATAATCTGCTTTGTTCTTTGCCCTAACCTGCTCTCTTTCAATCTTATTGGAAGCAAAATAGCTTGCATCAATTGTACTTGCTGCATTTGCAAGAACTGCTTCGCCCGGAACACCTTCTTCCAGATCGAGTTCGCCGTTATCGCTTACCTTCTGAGCATCTGCCAGCAAATCTTCATCAGAAATGTCGGCAAGCTCATCTTTCGTGTTATCGGCTGTCTCATCGTTCTCATCGTCCACTGTCTCTGCGTCTTCTGCAGTTAAATCTGCTTTCTTATCATCAGTAGCCGGTGCCTCTGCGTCCTCTACGCCGGTATCGTCCACAGTAACCAGATCCATATCTTCCGAGTCAGTGAATTCTTCATAATCACCGTCATTCGTAGCTTCTGTTTCTATGGCATCCTTTTTGTCTGCAAGGTCATCGTTGGTGAAGCTAAGATACCCTGCAATGATAATCATGATAGCCAATGCAGTTATTATGATGTGATTCTTTTTAAAGATATTTTTCATTTTAGACCTCCTGATCATTTTATACCATTACTCATTTTCATTACTATAACCTTATGCGCAGGTACGTCAAATAATACCTCAACCGCTTGCATAATGTCCATTTTTATCATGGCATTATCTCCACCTTCCGCGATCACAACGACGCCTTCTATCTCCGGTTCAAGTTCCTGCAATATGTAAGGCACTGAATTTCCATCCTCGTTCGTAACCAGAACGGTACTTTCTTCCCGCTGGGCACTATTATCTGTTCTGCTTCCGCCCTCCCCATCATCTTCATCTAAGCTTTCCTCTGTAGAAGAATGGTCCTTTAGTGGTATCTTCTCCGTCGAGCCCTTCGTAGTGATCATAACCTCTACGTCCCCTGCACCGGATACTTTTTTTAATACCTCTTCAAGCTTTTTTTCCATTTCTGATATATAAGTATTCGCTTCATAGCTTGTCATATTCGTATCATTTTGCAAGTCCTTAATCTCTCTGTCCTTCGTATCTTCCTCTGAGGAACGGAAGGAACCTAATACGCTTGGAAAGGATAGCAGAATAATCAGAATACCCGCCATAAACAGCATGATTAATCTCGGCAGTCCTATTGCTTTAAGGGAAATCTTCTTCTTTTCCATAGCAACCTCCGCAATATTCCCCGCAGCCTCCTAAGTGAACAGTATTAGTACTTTTATCTCTTCCGAAAAGCGGTATCGGATCCGCCCTAACATCAGTGGCTTATACTAATATTTATATTAACCTGTTCAATATTATAGAAGTCCGCGAGTTTATTTTTAATATTAATTTCCATTGGAGAAGGAGGATTCGCCATATCTTTTTCCTCCTGCTCATTGATACGAATTGATACGATATCTATCTTATCGACAAAGGGACGATGATCATCCTCTTCCTCTTCGCTTTTTTCCATTTTAGCACCGATGTCCATGTGTAGTATCTCACCAAAGGTAGAACTCTTATTATCCTTATCTATGGTAATATCAAAGCTGACCATCCTCAGCTTATCCTCCTGTAGTATTCCATCCACTTGAAGTCTGATTTTCTCCTTATACTCTGCAAAGATTGCATCGCTCTGCGCCTCCTCCATTCGGTTTAAATCATTTTTGAATTCTGAGGTTTCTACCGCAAAATCATTTGCCTGTAAATAATAATCCAGAGTATCCTCCAGATCCATGTAATTCATCAGCGGAGAGATAATGATGAGAACTAAGATCATACCAGATACGATACTGACGTATTTCTTATAGCTTTTGTCTCCCAGAAGATTCATGACGATGGCATTGAGGATCATATAAATGACAATATTTTTGATCCAGTTATTGATAATATCCATGGATCCCTCCCTTCCAAGCCTTTAGCACTAGCTTTGCATCCCCAGTCCCTTGTGTTAGTCTGCGCTCAGTGTGTCTTTACTTTATGAAGACTGCAGGCACAAACTAGGAGGTGTGAAAACGTTTTATTTTTACACTTTTACTTCACACCACCAGTTGTCACAGCTACGATTGTGATAGATAGAAGAAATAAGACGGTGCCTACAAAAATCGTCTGAAGCAATAAGACAGCTGATTTACCGGAGGCACTGATGCATTCGATGAAGCGTTTATCCGAGATAGGCTGAAGCACTGCACTTCCGATTTTAAAGATCGCGGTTACAACTAACAGCTTCATAAATGGAATAGCGACAATAGTAATCAGAACAATTAAGCCTGCTACTCCGATGGCATTCTTTAAAAGGACTCCGGCACTAAGAATTGTCTGTGTCACTCCTCCCAACGCATCTCCGATTCCAGGAATTGCTTCGGATGCCTTAATCAATGTGGATCTCTTCACCTGATCCACCACCGGTACGATCAATCCCTGAATTGCATTGAAACCGATTACTGCTGCCAGCATACTTTTTAATATCCAACCGATAGCAGTGGCTAATAAGTCAGACAACTTAGACAACATGTCCTCCTTTGATAGATTGTTCGCCAATACAATCACCAGATAGAAGTTTATCATCGGTATTATGACTCTTATTATAATAAAGTCCACTAATGTAATAAGCATTAGTGCCGCTTCATAATACATTATTGAAGTAGCTGTCCCAGAGGTAAACGCTACGGACATAAAATATGTGGGTACCAAGGCACGCATGAAGTCCAATATGGAGCTTATGGTAGTGGCGGCGATACGGGAAGCAGTAATGAAAGAGCCGATTAACAGACCGAACAGCAATAGATAGGTTACATAATAACCTGTCTCCGACACCTGATTATTCTTAAAGGCCATGGATAGATTCGTAAATAAGGCTGCGATTAAAGCAATTGTCATCAGACTACCAAAGGTACTTAGGTTACCCTTAATCTCACCCTTAATGGAAGCAACCAGCTCATCGGCGACTGCAATCAGGGAAAAGGGCTTCTCACCACTGACCAGCTTGCCAACATAGGCCCCGAAATCAAATTCATTATTACTACCCATGACATCCTTAATCACCTCTTGTATCTCTGAATAATCAATATCCTGGGAAGCATATATCTCAGTTAAATTTGTGTTCTCTTCCTTTATGCTTGATACCACCACATTTGTATTTGGATTTGTATATGGATTTCCCTCATTTGTATCAGAATATGCCTGCACATTTACTCCCTTATTCATAGCGTAAAGGAGAATGACAAAGAAAATCAGGGCAGCTATCCTTCGGACTCTTTTGTTTATTCTGATCATGTTAACCATCCAAAAGCACCTCATTTCCTTAATCAAGCTGTTAATAGGTTATCTATTGTTTCCAGAATAGCCAGCATAATCGGCATACTAATGGCAAGAATTGTCAGTTTTCCTACCAGCTCAATCTGCTCGGCGATTGCCGAATACCCGGTATCCTTACAGAGGGAGGAAGCTATCTCTGTTACATAGGTAATCCCTATAATCTTAATCAGTATTGTGACATAGGACTTATTCATCCGGATATAGCCCTGCAGCTGGTCAATGGCATCGAAGATCACCTCTAACTTACTGATTCCCCACATTATGATAAGAATACAAGCCCCGATACTGATATACAGAGAATACTCTTCCTTACCTTTTTTAAAAATGATTGCCAGAACGATGGCAGCTAGTCCAACAACAGCAATTCGTATCATAGTAACAACCATGCCTTTCTCAAATCTGTAGACATAATGCTAAGAATCCTCCCACATTTTGGCTACATAAGTCCGCAACCAGCCCCTGTCACAGCTAGACAATATTAAAAAGCTGCTTTATCGTTATAAACAATTCCGTTATATGAGGTAACAGCCACATAAGAACCAGAACAAGCCCTGCCAAACTGGTAAGGAAAGCCAAGTCATCCCTGTTTGATTGCTTTAATATTTGATTTAATACGGACACCAGTATCCCGACCAGTGCAATTCTTAATATTAAATATACATCCATAGGTTTCTCCATTTAGGCGCTGAGCGCAATCTTTTATTATTTGAATGAAATGAACCATACTCTTCAAGTTAATCCTTAATCTACAATAATCCTTTCTGCTACCATGACTTCGCAGATTTGGACCCTTTGAAGTGTGAATGATGCTTTTCCATAATTCACACAAAACCTTAGATCATAATTATGGAGATAAATACTCCTGCCATAATACCTAAGCTATTGTATAGGTAGGCTCTTTCCTTCGCTGTCTTGGACAGCTCTGCAAGCTCATCCTCTAATTGGGTCAGGTACAGCTCAAAGGTGTTCATCTGCATATCCTTATCCAGATAGCCCAGATTTTCTCCAAAGGATATGAGCTGTGCCTTATCCTTCTTTGATAACGAGGTATTTACCAGTTCCAGTTCTACCGCTGCCTTCCATATCTGTGTGAAGGTCTGTCCTGATAATTCCTGTAGCTTGTTACTGGTATATTGAAAAAAGGAGCAGAAGCTTCCCTTATACCTCCTTGCCAGAACACTGATCGCTTCCGGAAGAGGTGTATTCGCATAGCGGATATCTCCCTTCAAAAGTCCGATTAATTTCTTCAACTCCTTCAGATCCTCAATCCGATTCTTCATCTCAGTACTGAAGAAGAAACCGATCCCGGAAGAGGATGCAATGACCAGAATACAACCAATGATTTTTAAGATATTCACGACGGATTGTCCTCCTTTCTCCTACACCTTACCTGAGCAATACAATCTCTTCCATTGCATATCATAAATCTCCTCGACATGACCGATTCCTCTGACGTTGCTTAGAATGATATAACGTTCAAATAGTCTCTTCTCAATTAATTCACCTAAGGTAGGCTTATTTTTGATATCCTCTAGTGAACTTCCGTGAACCGTGGCAATCAGCTTGCACCCACAGCCGATGACATAATCGATGGCTTCCAACTCCTCCTTGGAACCAAGCTCATCTACCGCAATAACCTGTGGAGACATGGATCTAATAAGCATCAGCATACCTTTTGCCTTAGGGCAACAGTCCAGAATATCCGTCCTGATCCCCAGTTCATTCTGAGGAGTTCCCATATAGCAAGCCCCTATCTCCGAACGTTCATCGACTACCCCGATGGACATACCTGCCATTAAATCACTTCCATCTGACAGCTGGCGTATGACATCTCTAAGTAGAGTTGTCTTTCCGCACCTTGGCGGCGATATAATCAACGTATGATAGATCCCCTTACTCTGTTGGTTAATGAGATAGGGAAGTACCCTGTCTGCACAGCCTTTTACCTGATGGGCAAGACGCACATTGATAAAGGAAATGTGCTTCATTCCCTTTATGGCATCCTCTTCAATGATAATCTTACCTGCAATCCCAATTCGGTGTCCTCCATTGATGGTGATAAAGCCCTGTTTTATCTCCTCCTCAAAAGCATAAAGAGAATAATTACTGATATATTCCATGGTCTCCCGAATCTCATTTCTGGTGATGACAATAGCCTTCGAAGGATTATTCACCAGCTTGGCCTCCTCCGAGATAAAGGATTCCTGATTACTATAAATAATCAAAAGAGGTGCATTAATACGAAGACGTATCTCTTGCAGCTTATCAAAATCAATGGTCAATTTACCAAAAATCGTCCTAAGCTTCAGTGATAATATTTTCAACAGCTCGTCTTTTGTGCTCATATTGCTCCCCCCTATCCTAATTCGTCGATGGCTTATCCACCTACTATTTAAAACAAGATATTCCCAGGAGAATAAAAATATTACTGTGAGATGATTAGAAATGTCTTGTATATTTTTATCTTCTATATTATTCTGATAAACAAGATGAATGCGGAAGTATTACCTGAGACGTGGAGAAAACGATCTGTTTGATTAATAATTAACAGCATAAGAAAATTTCAGATAAGAAAATGAGGTGTTAACAATGCGATACGGCTTGATTGGAGAGAAGCTGGGACACAGCTATTCGAAGGTGATTCATGAGAAAATTGCGGATTATACGTATGATCTGCTTCCCTTAACCGGGGAAGAATTCAAAGACTTTATGAGCAAGAAGGATTTTACAGCAATTAATGTTACGATTCCTTATAAGCAGGCTGTCATCCCTTATCTGGATGAGCTGGATCCCCTTGCGAAGGAGATCGGTGCTGTGAATACCATTGTCAATCATGGTGGTCACTACATCGGTTATAATACGGACTTCTTCGGCTTTCAGTATATGCTGGAACACAATGGTATCCAGGTTAAGGATAAGAAATGTCTGATTCTGGGTAGTGGCGGCACCTCTCATACTGTTGCCTCGGTCTTCAAACACTTAGGCGCTTCACAGGTCCTTATTATTAGCAGACAGACTACCAATACCACCATCTCCTATGAAGAATGCTACGCCAAGCATACCGATGCTCCGGTAATCGCTAATACCACGCCACAAGGGATGTATCCGAATATGGATGCCTCCCCTATAGACCTGACTACCTTTACCGGTTGTGAGGCTGTTGTCGATGCTATATTTAATCCTCTGGAGACAAAGCTTACCCAACAGGCAAAACAGCTTGGAAAGAAGGGAGTAACAGGGCTTGAGATGTTAGTCGCTCAGGCAAAGCAGGCAATTGAATATTTTCTTGATATTAAGCTGGAAGACCGGGTGATAGAGGATACTTATCGATATCTGCTTGAGGTTATTGCAAGCAAGTAATCCTCTGGGAAGAGGACATCGTCCATGAAGCTTCCCTCTTCTTGATATGACCTGTAATTTGTACTAGCTGAAATAATCCTTGAGATAGTAATATTGATGATGTGACCTTCCCAGTAGATCAACCCATGATAACTCAATTCGAAAATCACCAAAGAAGTCATAGAGCCTTGCATCCGTCATACCCTCGGAATAGATATCAATTCCGTCAAATATGTGATAACCGTTGTCGGTTGCAGAGTAACTACCTAAGAATCTGAACTCTCCTTCCTTGTTATTCCGAAACTGTTCCTCCATTAGGTATCCGCCAAGATTTTCATAATTAATATCCAGGTTTCTTGTGATAAGGAACGGTCGACTTAACTTCAGCTCTACTGTGAAGAATCTACAATTCTCTCTTGTCTTCTTTTCGGTAGGTATCCCATCATTATTCTGAATAAATATCTTGAAATCCTTTTCTGTCACTGCCTGTATATCAGCCATAACGTATAATCGAGGCGCAGCAAAGGTCGAAAGATAGAATACAAGCAGCAAAACCCCTACAGTTAATATAAACAGTCTCCTTTTGCCTTTGTTATGTAAAATTATTTCTATCTTTTTCAAAGATTCCTTCATCCTCTAATCTATCTTCCCTTCTACCAATTAGGGTACTTCGTAAAATATATATTTATATATGACACTTTACAAGAGACTTCAATTTCAAGCGACTAAACGCTTTCTATATCATTTTTTCTAGTAATCACTTATTCATTCTTTTAAGCCAGTGCAATTTAATCATATTAATTTATTAATTCGATATTTCCATCCTTGCCATCTACTAAAAATTCATACTTTTCATTATCACTCAAAATTAAATGTCCAGACCATGTCCCTGTGTCTGTTACAATCCCATCCAAAAAGACCATTTCTACGGAATAGCCTTTAGCATTTATATTATAGGCCTTAGCAATTTCAACTACTCCAAGCTTTGCAGCGTCCTGTACAATAATCTCACCATTTTGTGGTCGTGCGCTGCCTTTTAGTAGAATGGTATATTCATCTTCTTCAATTGTTTCTATTTGGGACTCATCAAATACCATTGCGTTTTCTGTATCTCCCTCATTATGTGAAACCTCTGTACTTTGTTCGTTCTGTTTACTTTTGATATCATTCTTAGTAATAATAGCAAGGATTGTGCTAGCTATTATTATAACGATTAAAAAGGTACCAATTAGCATGATAGAATGTTTAGATCTCTTCATTTGAATTTAACCCTCCTCAGAATTAAGCACAATTTATTATTAATGATAATCTATTCTTCCAAATATTTCAATTGCTATTTTGGGAAATGTGCTAACAATTCCACCATACCTTAATACTCAATGCATATCCTATATGATTTTAAAATGTAATCAATGCCCCATTGAACTTTTCAACAAAAACATAATTCCCCGGGAAACTTTGTTTTCCGGGGAATTATACCATATCATTTCTTATGTATCTTTTTCATAATATCATAAATTTTACGGGTGGTATTCACATTTCTTACGGTCATATTTTTATATAAGCTTGTCCCAATTAGTTTTTGTAACCCACTTTTGGTGACATCCTTCCTATCAATTGCCCATAAAACGGCTCCCGGTGCGAAGATCACGGTATCAATCTGAGGCTTTGCTTTTAATTCCTCCGATAATGTATCCTTATTCATTTCCTCCGCTAGGAATAACACATCACTTTTCATGCCATTATCATTTTTCCAGTCATCAGGCAGATATTTCATCATATCGGTATAATCATTAAAACTACGAATTAGTACTTTTATGTCCAGCTGAAAATCTTCATAAATCGCATTTTGCAGGAGTATTTGTAAAGCTTCCTTTGAGTACTTCTTATTGGAAAATATCACATTACCGGAATTGATATAAGTGATCACCGATTCCATCCCAGCTCGCTCAAAGGTTTCCTTTAACAGCTTCATATCGATTTTATTATTACCGCCAACATTGATGCCTCTCAGTAGAGCAGTATAAACCATACGCTTATCCTCCGATTTTTCATGCTAATCCTACATGCTGCCAAAGCACCGCGAATGTGTACGGCAGCACAAACTTACCGGTTGAAATATTTGTGATTTTCAATCTAATACACCAAATTAATCATAATGCCGTTTAAATGATATTCGCTTAGAAACACAACTCACTCATCAGAATCACATCATAATACCCATATAAGAACAATCGGATATAGAGTCAATTCTATCGTGTAGGAGATCAATTACTTGTCATGAAGAAAGAGGATTCTATGATTATTCTTTAATGACTTGATAATGCAGCTCCACAAATTGATTGTAACGATTTACATCGATTAATGACAAATGTGTATGAAAATCATTATTTTTAAATAGTGGGATACCACTACCTAATACTTTCGGTGCAATCGTAATGATAATCTCATCTACAAATTTTTCTTTGATAAAAGTTTCTAGTAAATCTCCGCCACCAACAAGCCAAATATTTTTACCATCTCTATTCTTTAGGTTTTTTGTGAATTGGATAATGTCATCATGAACAAATGTTACATATTCGTTAGCATCCCTTTTCGTTCTGGAGAAGACATAGCACTCCTTGCCTTTATATGGGAAGTCACCTTTTTCATGGTCTATTATCCAATCATATGTAATTCGTCCGACTAAAATAGTATCCACGGTACTATAAAACTTAGAATAACCATTATCTCCATCACCTTCGACTGATAATAACCAATCCAGATTGTGTTCGTTAGTAGCGATATACCCATCCAAACTTGTAGCAATATATAAAACCAACTTACGCTTACTCATTAATCAACCCTCCTATTCTATTTGTCTCTACTCATTCAATATTACTCGTAAACAAAACACTTCGTAACATGATCATTAACCATACCTGTAGCCTGCATGAATGCATAAATTATAGTCGAACCAACAAACTTAAAGCCCATCTTTTTCAAGTCTTTGCTTATCTTATCGGAGAGCGGGGTGCTAACGGGTATATTATCGAGTTTCTCCCAATGACCTATAATAGGCTCATAATCCACATACTGCCATATAAATTTATCAAAGCTCCCGTATTCTTCTATGACTCTTAAAAATACCTTGGCATTGCTCACAGCCGCATTGATTTTTAGACGATTTCTTATTATTTTCTCGTTTGCCAGGAGCTCCTGAATTTTTGCATCGTCATAAAGGGCTACCTTTTTAGGATCAAATTGATCAAAAGCCTCTCTAAATGCTTCTCTCTTATTAAGCACGGTTATCCAAGTAAGTCCTGCCTGCATACCTTCTAGAATAAGCATTTCAAACAGTTTGACATCATCATGTACAGGCCGTCCCCATTCTTTGTCATGATAATCAATGTATATCGGGGTATTTCCTGCCCAAGAGCATCTTATTTTTTCATTCATGAAGCCTGTCCTCCAATCGAAATCGAAAAGTTTATCTAATTTCTCTAACATATCATAATAAACTTGACTACATAATGTCATATTATAAAACAGGAACACTATTCTGTTCCAATATTTCGCATTATTGTTTCACTGCCTGCGAAGCTTCAAGCGATCTTTGACAATCTCTAAATGATTATTCCAAAATACTTATTACTCGCTAAAAGTATGGATCTCCTTTTTTATTATTGTTTGAATGTTTAAAGGATAATAAAGGATTTCTAGGAAGAGGATTTATTTGTTTTTGCAAAGCTTTTAATTCCTCGATCCATTCATTTCTATGGTCTTCTTTATTATCTATTATCATTTCATTACCAAAAACAATTCGTGTCTTATCGGTCATAGACGGTTGTTCCAGAAATACGGGTAATATTGTCTTTCCGGTTAAGTATGACAAACTAAATATTCCCTTAGATATCCTATCAACACTGTTATAATTTATATCCGATATCGTCCCCTGTGGAAATATCAGTACATGCTTTGGTGAGGCTACATTTCTTAAATATCTTGATAAATTGATAAGTACCTTTGTCATATCCCCAGGTGACTTTCTATCTACTCCTATTAAATCGTAATATTTAGAGATAAATGCCATTAGTCTTTCATTTTCTACCCATTCTTTTTTTGATAATATTCTTATGTTATCATGTAATAATCCTAAAATTATTGCGTCAAAATCACTTAGATGGTTCGATGCGATAATATAATCTTTTCTATCTAAATCAGGCATATTATATAATTCTACATTAAACAATTTATAGATACCCTTTTTCAATTCTCCTTTAATCGTGATATCTATCCCTAAATCAATAAGCCTTTGTAGAATTACATTCAAATATTCCGGCGCTTTTTCTCCGCTGAAACTCAAATAATTATTCATAAATCGAACCCTCCCAGCCTTAATATAGTATACATTAATAAGTCAGTCATGTTGAAGATAATGATCTTACGCTATCTATTATTATAAAACATAAAAAATCGCAATCCAAGGAGAAATTTATCTCCCGGGATTGCGCTATAATATCAAACGTATTGCACGTGCCATGCATCGCAGTCATAGCCATCGCGCTGGTGCATAGCGTTCAAATCGCACGTTCAACAAAATTCATCTTAAGAGTTTTCACATAAAAGCTCCTGACTTAATAATTTTTTACAGCTTTGGACGTCTTCCATTGTGATATCTTCAAACACAAACGATCCACAGCGGCATTTGTTGTATGCTTTTCCGTCCATCTCGAACGAAAATCCGCCAGAGCAACCCGGGTTACAATGTCCGCAATCCCATCCGTTTGAACGAATTGACTCCTGTATCTTATTTGGCTGTTCTGTTACCAACGGTATATATTGATTGATATGTTGTAGATTCAACTTGGCAGAGAGTTTTTCCTGATTGACTTGAAGACTCATTAAAACTTTTTTATTCTTAATGTTTGTGTAAACGCATGACCAGTCGTTACGCATAAAGCCTCCCATACGTATAGCCTGTTTCGTCCCATCCGCTACACTTTCATGCAAAACAGCAGCACTTTCACTTCTCGAAGAGTCAAGAGCATGATAAATTGATTTCACAGTCAGCTTTGGTTCCTTAACTTTCTCACCTTCTAGAATCCCATTATGCACCATATAGAAATAATTCTTTTGCTTTTTTATGTCGCCATTATTCATTTCCAATACTGCGTCAGCCATAGCTTTCAATACTGCAGTAAGTGCAAGATTATTACTATAAGAAACAGAGATAACATCATCCTTTTTAATCGTATTTTCCATACCTTTAATTTCAAAACCATATTCTTTAAGTTTAGAAAGTAAAAACGGCAAACCTGTGATTTTTAATTCTTTTGCCAACGATGAAAGAACTCCTCCATTAATCGTTAATGACATGTCAGGCTGAAGCTCTGCTCTTGCTCCTAGAACAAATAACAAGTTAGGTATCCGAAGAAAGCTTGCATTACTGTTGGTATAGTCTGTGTTTTTTGCGTTAATGTCTATATTTTCTTTTAACAGCATACCAAAACTACTAGGATCACGTGCAACATCACCGTAAAGGTTACGCACTAAAGATAGTAGGGTCAAAAAACCTTCTTTGAACTGTTTCTGATCAAGACCGTGAAGGAATTTGTCATGTACCTTCATTGAATCAGGGTCATCAATCACGTTTTTTAAGTAATTCTCTGCAATAACATTAATATAATATTGTTTTTCCATGATATCATATACTCCTTTACCCAAGATGCATTCGTATGTCCATTCACAGCTGTCATAATAAAAACATGTATTGACTAATATTATATCTCAGTATAATGGTAAATCCCACCATTATTTTCCCTTTATTTTATACCCTTAAATGTCTGGCATTTTTCACAATTAATAACGGTAACGAATTTTCACTTGATAATGATTTGGTTTACCTCGGTGAAAGCTATCAAAAACTTTACTACCCATATGAAATCTATAATATAAATTGAGGATGAAGAAATTCAACACCAGACGCGATTATATAGTCAATAATTTTTTCGAAATAATTAGGCATTACTTTTTCAGTTTCAACATGGTCATGGATGAGGATTATATGACATGAGTTTATATCAAGTAAGACGCCGCCAGTAGGTGGATTAATGTCGTGTATTCTATGTAATATACTTTCATATGTATATCCATTATTATCTTGCAACATATATTCACAAAAATCAAATGTCCATAATACATCTACGTCTACGTCTAAAGCATTTTCTTTATACCAATCAAATTTGATATATGAATCATCCATTCTGCAAAATTGGTTCTTCTTCAAATAGTTCTGCAAATCATCTTTATTCTTTCCACCTTTATCGCCATAGGGAAAACGTATAAGTTTATATTTTCTTTCGACTCCTGCTGCTTGATATAACTCATTTAAAATATCTTCCTGTTTCGCAATTTCACTAAAACACTCAGACAAAGTTAGTTCACTAAAATGCGGATGGCTATAACTATGATTACCAATAATCGCTCCCATTTTCAATGCATACAAAGCTTCATCCCTATGTGCTTCGATTTGTTGTCCGACTGAAAACAGTATTGGGGTTATTCCTTTTTCACTTAAATAATCAATTATATTTGGTGTGTTTACAGTTGTCACATCATCAATTGTTAAATATGCTTTACTCATTCAATAATTCTCCTTCGTTTTCACGTTTTTACATTATAATGTAATCTCATTTACCGAACTCAATTGTATTACTGTATGTTTTCATTAATTTAATCCACAGACGCATACGGTTGTGTAAAATATTTCTCAATTATATTTGTAGTTATCATACATTATTTAATTATTATTTACCACAATATCTCAATCAAATATTACCTAAATAAAAACCTTTGTAAATATATTTAGTTGTATAATTTATACCCTAATAATAATTCTTAAATTATATATGCTATTTTGTTAGCTACTTATTCGCTACCCCCATTGCTTCTGGCAGTCTTATTCTATCTCTCACTGTTTATCACATAAATAAAAAAGCGCAACCCCCGGAAAACCTTGATTTTCCTCGGATTGCGCTCATATTTATCTACTCTTTGAATAAGTTTGTGCCAAGTATGTTTCACACACTTTGATGACTGCAGGCGCAAACTTCTAAATGTGAATTATGAAATAATTCACATTATACTCTCTTCATATACTCGCCGGATCTGGTGTCAATCTGAATCTTGTCACCCTGCTCAACGAATAAAGGAACGTAAACAGTTGCTCCGGTTTCAACAACTGCAGGCTTAGTAGCACCCTGTGCTGTATCACCCTTGAAGCCAGGCTCAGTATCTGTGATAACAAGCTCTACGAATAACGGAGGCTCGATAGCGAATACCTGTCCACCATGGGAAAGCATCTTAACCATCTCATTTTCCTTAACGAACTTAAGGGAATCACCAACAGAGTCCTCATTCATACCAATCTGATCATATGTCTCAACATTCATAAAGTGGTATAATTCACCATCAGAATACAGATATTGCATATCGCTTCTCTCAATATGTGCCTGGGGATATTTCTCGGTAGGACGGAAAGTTTTTTCTGTAACACCACCATTTTTGATATTCCTTAATTTAGTTCTTACAAAGGCTGCGCCTTTACCCGGTTTTACATGTTGAAACTCTATAATCTGAAATACGTTATTGTCCATTTCTATTGTCAGACCGTTTCTGAAATCGCCTGCTGAAATCATATACAAAACTCCTCCTTAAAATTGACTACTCTTAAGTCTATAATAACCCCGACTATTTTGCAACATTTTTTTTCATATCAAGTACAAATTTCACGCATTTCTAGATAAGGAACGTAAATTACACTTATCCAGCCATGGATTGGTTTTGATTACAGCTCAATTAACTTCTTATTGGAGAAGGTAAAATTCTCACAACCATCCTCGGTGACGACAACCAGATCTTCAATTCTTACACCACCAAAGCCCTTAATATAGATGCCCGGCTCTACTGTCTCCGTCATTCCTGCTTCGATTGTATCATCCTCCAGCATCGATAATCTCGGGTTCTCATGAATATGAAGTCCTACACTATGCCCAAGTCCATGCCCAAAGCAACCTTCATAGCCTGCACTATAGATAATATCACGAGCAACCTTATCCACCTCTTTGCCCTTAACCCCAGCCTTAATAAAATCAAGTGCTGCAAGCTGTGCTTTAAGAACGGTTTCATACACCTCTTTCTGCTTTTGGGATGCCTTACCGATTACGATGGTTCTGGTCATATCCGAGCAATAGCCCTCATATACACAGCCAAAATCCATCGTCAGAAAATCACCCACTTCAATCTTCTTGGAGCTAGGTACCGCATGAGGCATAGACGAGTTCACACCAGATGCAACAATGGCCGGGAAACTGCAGCCCTGGGCACCCTTTACTTTAAGTAAATACTCAATTCGCGCAGCAATCTCTAATTCTGTCATACCCGGCTTAATAAATCCAAGTATCTCGGTGAATACCTGATCGCCGATAGCTTCTGCCTGTTTAATATACTCAAGTTCTCTCGGAGTTTTAATACGTCTCATCGCTGTGATTTCATTGCCTAGAGGCACGAGCTCCTGCACCTGAAGCTTGTCCTTTAACTTGTTATACGTAGCGAACAGCATGTCCTCCGCTTCAAAGCCTAAGCGTTTAATTCCATCAATCTTTAGAAGGTCATTTAAGGTTTCCTCATAACCACCGTTTCCGATCGTTATAACCTCATAGCCCTCGGCCTCCATTTCCGCCTGGATCGTGTAACGGAAATCGGTTACCACTGCATGTCTCTTCTCGGAGATGTATACATATCCTGTCTCACCGGCAAATCCACTGATGTAACGCATATTGTTGCCATTGGATATCATTACCGCTCCAATAGAAAGCTTCTGCAATAATTCTTGTACTCTCTTATAATTGTCCATAATCTCTACCTGACTTTCTTCTTTTCTTTTTATTTTATTCATAGGATAAGCGCAGCAACCCTGCTTGAAGCTTCCTCTGCTTATTCCTTAGCCGCCAATTCTATTATTGCTTCAATTGCCAACAGATATCCCTGTAGACCCAAGCCTGCAATCTGTCCGGTACATACAGGAGCCGTAACTGAGGTATGACGAAATTCTTCCCGTTGATGGATATTCGAAATATGTACTTCAATCTTAGGGATGGTAAGTGAGGAAAGCGCGTCACGGATAGCATAGCTATAGTGGGTATAAGCACCCGGATTGATTATAATCCCATCAACCTGATCGTAATATGCCTTCTGAAGGCGGTCAATGATTTCTCCCTCGCAGTTACTCTGAAATGTCTCAAGCTCAAGCTTCTTCTCCTTGGCTTTCTCCTCTAGCAGCTTCAAAAGATAACTATAATCCTGTGTTCCATAGATACCCTTTTCCCGTATACCCAGAAAATTCAAATTAGGTCCGTTAATCACCAAAATCCTCATATTTCTCCTCCATGATAGCACTCTGTGCCATAATAAACAATATAGAATAAAAAAGCTTCATTCAATTCAGTTACAGCTTCTCTTGTTCCCAAATGATCTGCTGAGACAAACCTTTCTGCTCTGCCGTTTCATTCTACATTCTTAATTTATAAAATCAGTAAATTAACTTCATATAAGCTTCCATGATTGCTGTTGCAATCTCATCTATTGATTTATGGTCTGTTATTATGATCTTGTGAGCTGCCTTCTCATAAATCGGAGTACGGTAGTTCAGCATGCTTTCTATCCGCTTCTCCCTATCATCACCTTGTAACAACGGTCTGGTCCTATCGCCGGAAAGCCGCTTTATCGTCGTCTCTTTCGAGGCTTTCAAATATACCACAAAGCCCATCTCCTTTAGAATCGATGAATTCTGGTCTCGAAGGGGCAAACCACCTCCGGTCGATAATACGACATGATTAAGCTCTGGCAACAATTCCTGCAACAATCCCGTCTCCTTGCCACGAAAATATTCTTCGCCGTATAAATCAAAGATATGATTAATGGTATCGCGCTCTTTCTGCTCGATCAATCGATCCGTATCCTGGAAACGATAGGATAACTTCTGTGCAAGCCGTTCCCCTACGCTGGTTTTACCACATCCCATAAAACCAATTAGGATGATATTGTGTTTCATACTCCTCTTCATTTGAATCCTCTTTGCATTCATATTTTCACTGAGGTTATCCACAATCAAACAAATAATCGACTGCTTTATACACATTCCACCTCAAAATCCCATGTATAATAATATATTGATGTTAATCCTGCCTAATCTTTCCTTTTGCTAGATCTTTTCGATAGTAATGCAACACGATGCGCTCCAGCTTACGCTTGATCACGATCTGAATCTCTTCCTTTGGATGAATGGGCTTTACCAGATAGGTCATCATACCGACACGATTGGCACCGTATACATCGGTAAAGAGCTGGTCTCCTACGAATATCGTATTATCAATCCGTGTACCCATAATCTTGGTCGCACGGATATAATTCTTCGTGGAAGGCTTATTGGCTTTATGAATGTAATGCGTTCCTATCTTCTCGTTAAAACGGCGCACTCTCTCATCGCTATTATTAGAGATGAGACAAGTTTTAAAGCCAATCTGCTTCAGTCTCACAAATAAATTTATCGCCCGTTCACTGGCATCTGCTCCATGTTCAACCAAGGTATTATCAACATCAAACAGGATACCGCGATATCCTTCTTTATATAGTTTTTCATAATCGATATCATAGGAAGATGGTGCTAATCTCTTTGGATAAAATCTACGAAGCATAGGACCTCCTGTATCTACACATTTTGCTGTATTTTGCGCTGTTTTTCGTAACCTAATCCATGGATTCATTATAACAAGTGAACGTTTATAGCACAAGTTAAAAACAAACAATTGGCAAATAATCAATCTATGGCCTATTTAATAAATTCAACAATACTACAGTCTTATATCATAGCTTTTCCTGATTATTATTAGAAAATCCACCTTTTGTAACATCCATAGAGTCTAAAACATTGTCTTTTGTATCAATATTACTCAGCTTCTTAACCACTCCGTAAGGCTCTAATAAGGAAAGCTGATCCCCTCTGCCGGATATGATCCAAAGGGTCTTATATCCTCGGGGTATTGCACGAAGCTTATCCTCACCCTTTCCATCCGTAAAATAGATCAGTAGATTAAACTTGTTTTGATTCGCATATTCAAAGACCGGGTTAAATTTCGTACCACCCTTTTTATGCATTCTATCCTTAATATCCTTTGCCGATTTGACTTTATAAGCACGCCTGATCTCATCGTCACATTCAATAATCGTAATCTCATGATTATAGCTTTTGATAATACTTAGCACTTCCTTGATTGCCTGCCGATACTCCTCTTCGCTCATACTCGCACTGATATCCAGCGCAACCGCAATTTTAGCTTTATGGCTTCTCAACTGGCCTCTTAAATCAACTCGTTCCGGCTGCCTTCTATTTCGTCTGGTTATGGTCTTCCTTTGGTTACTCTCTACTGTTCCCAAAATCCTGCTTAGGTATAGCTTCCAAGGCAATTCACCCTTGTCCCCCCTCAGTGCCTCTATCATATTTTCTATGTAGGCTTCCATCTCACCCTTTCGGGACGCGCCCATCACCTTTTCTGTGAATTCGCGTAGTGTCTTATCCTCCACATCATCGGTCTCCTCCCAAAGATCATGGGTTCGTTCGGCACTAAACTCGGCTTCGATTAATTCATTGTCCTCACTGTCAACCGCAAGCTCTTTCTTCTCCTCCTCCTGTAAATCCAGTGCGAGTTGAAGCTTTTCTACATAATATTCGAAGGTTTGATAGGGTTTTAAGTGTAGGTTATAATGAATATTGACCCATTCCAGAGTTGTGGCATACGGCGGCAGATAGCTTAAGTATTTATTCACCACGATATCCATCGCCATATTGATTGCCAAATTACTATAGCTCCCCTTAAGCTCCTTTGCTCGTATGATGTGCATCGATAATATATGAAGTATCTCATGTTTTATTGTACTTTCCATCTGCCATAGACTTAGCTTTAAGAAAAGGATGGGATTGAAATAAATCACGTATCTTGCTCCATGAAAATTAACAGCCGTTGGGCTGCTGATATCAAATCTTATCTCTCTGGACATCTGAAACATAAAATACCCATAGAAATTATCCTTATCCTCCAAGAGACTGAGATTTACTTTGTCTACAACACGATCAAACTCTCTTCGAAATTCTTCTGGGATTATTAAATCTGCCTTTATCTCACGCTGATTCTCAGCCAAGTATACCTTCATAATACTTTTTGCTTTCTCATATAGCTCTTTTGCGTAACTATCAGAATATGTTTCCATCTACCTTCTCCATACTGTATTGTAAGACTGCCTCATTTTATTCAAAAATCTCCTTAGCCTTTCACTAATGTGTAGGCTTCAAAATATAATTCAATAAAGTCGTCTTTTTCAATAGCATATCGATAAACTTCGGGGTAACCATTCCGAATATCCTTCATAATACCTACCCTTAGATCAATCGGATAGATACTTAATAATTCGTTCAGACGTTCCACCTTGTTATCCGAATCTTCCTGGTCGCTTTTCATGGATGCTTCCAGACTTTTCAGTATATTCTTAGCGGATAGATAAAGTCTTGTATGGGTCTCGGTTCTTATTCTCTCCACAACCGCTTCCGTGATAGACTCACCTCGAAATACATCCTCAAAGGATACTAACGGACTATAATCAGACTCGGCAAAGTTGATAAATTCCTCTGCAATCAGTTTTCCCACATTTCCTTTCAGCACATTCAAAAATACCGTTCTGGGTATAGAGTCCTTTTGTTCCTGATACACTTTATATGCCTTCGAGATTCTCTCATAGCTTCTGGGGGTCGCACGAATACTATCCTCGTTTAGCCGATGCAGATATTCCGGGAAGGTGGAGATAAATTCAATCACCTTTTGTTCCAACCCGGCATCGGTCGCCCAATCCAGCCACTGAATATAATCCGGCTCCATATATAGCCACACAAACCTATTTTCCTGAGCAGCATCCATATCAACCACCTGATAATCAAAATCAGAGCCGTATTTACCGGAAGGGTTCATTGCAGCAAGAATTTTGACCTCCTTATTAAGCTGATAGCCGTTAATTTCACGATTTAATATCAGGTTCATCAGCTCCTGCTGAACCGTATGTTCACAACGGTTAATTTCATCAATAAACAGAAGCACACTATTACCCTTCTCTATCTCCAGATCAATTTCCCTTAGCTTGTTATGGACCGCATATACCGTAGTCTTATGTTCGATTTTTTCACCCTTCTCATTCAATAGGGTATAGGTCTCAATGGTAGGCAGACCGCCGATTTCACCCTCTTTGAGAAGATTTCCGTCTATCACAATTAAGCTCCAGTGATTTCGCTTAGCGATATCATTGGCTAGTGCTGTCTTACCAATTCCGCTTTCCCCGACGAGTAAGGGGACTTCTCCGGTTGCAATCACCAGCAGGGCACTTTTTAAAGTATCTATATAATTCATAATTTCCTCCTATGCAGCATTCCGCACCATCGTTGCAGCACAAATTTTGCCGATTGAAATATCTATATGTTTCAATCTATTATCTTCAGTTTCTCATCAACAGCAATCATTTTTGCCTTCCTACTTCCGTATTCATGGATAAACATTATCTTATCGATCGGCTTCATGTCAAATTGATCAATCGTTCTATAATTGATAAAATCTCTGACGTATTTCTCCTCCACCTCTTCCATAGATAATACTTCCTTTAGTACTGTCTCTAAATCAACTCTTGTGATCTCTTTCTTAACGTATTTGATCACAAGAAAGTTCACTTTCAAATATTCCAGTATCTGATCTCTGTCTAAGTCATCAATAAAAGTAATTGCCTCTTCATTATTCTCAATTGCAATCAACCTCGCTTGATGGGTCGGTGCTTTTATTAATCTAAGTGCCTCATAATGTACTTTCACGGCCTCGACCTGAACACTCGCACTGGGTTCTTTGATAAACTTAATGGAATCGTAATTCTTCCTTACGGCAATTAATTGTAACTCTTCACTGGGGCTATTGACATATTTTATCGCCCATCCTGCCTGTTCTAATGCCAATCTTATTACCCGCTCCGAAGGCTTTTGTATATACTCCAGATTAATCCATCCACCCTTGATTGCCTTTATCATCATATCCTCTGTCGGATCATTGATGAACTTAATCGCATGCGAATTATTCTCCAAAGCTAATTCCTGCATCTGTCTCGTAGGATTTTCTATGTATTCTAGCAAAAGTCCGTTTTTACGAACCGCTGCCAGCTTCATTTCCTCTGTAGGATTTTCGATCGAATGAATCGCATGTGGATTCTTTTTTATCATTTCAATCAGGTTTTTATTTTCCATATCGCTACTTTCCTTTTGAATACATACTAAATGTATTGATTTCTTATTATAATTCGTAAATGATATAAGTCAATTAAAATAGAATGATTATACCACCAAATGAAAAAAGGGTCCATAAATTGTACAAAAAAGAATCAAACCGGAGGTCTGATTCTCTTACTGTAATTGTTAACAAATTTTGGAGCATTGCCTGTACAAGTAAATGTCGTGCTTTTCAATCTACTCCTGAATATCGGAGGTACAATGAGGACATTTTGTAGCCTTAATGTGAATATCAGTGAAGCAATGAGGACATTGCTTGGTGGTCGGGGCAGCAGGTGCTTCCGGCTTCTTCAGCTTATTGATCCATCTCACCATCAAAAATACCACGAAGGCCATGATAAGAAAATTTAACACACCGGAGATAAACGTACCATAATTAATGGTAGCAACATTTGCCTCCTTTGCCAGATCAATTGTTTTATAATACTTACCATCCAGTGCAATAAACAGGTTTGAAAAATCAATATTCTTGGTTAAAACGCTGAGTAAAGGCATGATAATATCATTCACCAATGAATTAACGATATTACTGAAAGCGCCACCGACAATAATACCAACGGCCAGATCAATCATATTGCCCCTTAATGCAAATTTCTTAAATTCTTTTAACATAATGACATTCCTCCGTAATGCAATGATATAATTTATTCTTTGGTTTCTATTTAAGCTTTCCATCCTTCTCCTGTCATATACCAGTTAATCATAATAACGTACACAAAAACATAGTTATGTGTACTTCAGATGAATGTCAGCTAATTCAGTTGCTATCCATAATTAACTATATATGATTTATCAATTTAATTCTATAGAGAATATTATTTATACAACTCAAGTCAAGTTACCTAAGCGCCTCTATTATGGTTGTCTACGCTTCTAGTTATGCTTTCTTCTACTTAACGGTATACCGTAATAGCACTTCTTTTTACTATAATTCACCGATATGTCTAACATAAACATCGCAATCATAATGGGTTCCATCCCGGCGAATCCCGACCTTCGGCTCCGTCTTATAATACTTCATTCCTGCCTTCTGCATTACCCTTCCCGAGGCAATATTCAGAACATCATGCTTCGCCTGTATTGTTTGATAACCGATTTCATAGAAAAGGAAATGCTGGACTGCAACCAATGCCTCCGTCATCAACCCCTGTTTCCAGTAGTTCTTACCTAGGCAATATCCCACCTCACAGCTGCCCACTATATCATCGGTTATCTCAACACTAATGGAACCCACTGCTGCTCCATTTCGCTTTAGTTCCAGGGCCCATACATAGGAATTCAATCGTATATAATTACTGACCCAGGCCAGGATCCTCTTTCGCGATATCTCTTCATTCAAATGAGGCCCCCAGGAGAGATATTTACATACTTCCGGATCGCCGGCCCAGTTCTGATACATATCCTTAGCATCCGTTTCCTCAAAACGTCGAAGAATAATTCTCAACGTCTCTATCGTTACCGTCCCCTTATGCTGTATATTCATTCGCACCTCCATAAAGTCCAGTTGATGATAGACAATTTTGTCTACCCCCTCTTCAGAAAATGCTTATACAGGGACAAGTGCATATATTCCATGCTTTCATTATTATCGAGCAAAAAGGTGCGCCTACCTACGAATTGATTCCCGTAATATAGACGCGCCTGTTTATGACTAATGAATTGATTGATTTATTCTTCTTGTTTAAATCTCAGTTACTATTCTTAATATTCGGGTATTATTTTCTGATCTCGAGACCTTTCGTTGCCAATAACTCCAGAATCTCATCCACCATATTCTGAATCTCGGTACCCTCTAAGGTTCTTTCCATCGAGCCGAATTCAAGACGTACGGTCACACTCTTCTTTCCTGCCAACAGCTTCTCATCTTCGAAGATATCAAGGAGACGAATTCCTTGTAGGTAATCACACTTGTATTCCTTGATATAACCGACGATATTCTCATAACGTAAGTTTTTCTCTGCCAATAGGCTCAAGTCATAGGTTACTCCTGGATACTTGGACACTTCGGTATATCGAAGTCCCTCCGCTTCAATCATTGCAAGATCCTCCAGATCAATCTCAGCAAAGGCAACATTCAGCTTCTTATCGATCTTATTCTTAACGCGTGGATCAAGGATGGAGAAATATCCTACTTCCTGACCCTTTACAAGAATTCCTGCATTGTTGACCGGATGAACGTAATTGTATTTCTTAAGCTCTTCCTTTACTGCGAAGGAAGGACTGACATTCTTGATTGCCTGCACAAGTTGTTCGATCATATCCTTACATTTAAAATATACCTCCTTCTCTGACAGCTTCTTACTTGCTACAGTAAAGGCAAGCTTCTTACGCTCGTTGGCAAGACCGTCCACACGGAGGCCCTCTGCTACACGTCCAACCTCATACATACCCATTTCAGGGAAGCTGTCCGCATTCTTCGATACAAAGCCTAATAAGCTGGGGATCATCGTAGAACGGATGGTATCATTTTCGGAAGCAAGGGAGTTAACAATCAGAATATTCGGTTCTGTCTGGATCCCCAGCTCCTTATTCATCTTATTATCATACCAGATATAACTGTGAACCTCATTCATGGCATAACGCTCGGTCAACAGCTCCTTCATACGGTATTCATCACTTCTCTCCACACTGTGACGAATCGGTACCATATAGCCTTTCGTAGAACAGATGTCAAAGTTATCATATCCATAGATACGGGTGATCTCTTCAATAATATCCGCCTTCATGGTGACATCCTTCGTTGCTCTCCAAGTGGGCACAACCAGACGGAAGCTGTCCTGATCGCGTGTCACCTGAAATCCAAGAGCGGTTAAGGTCTCTTGAATACGATCGGAGGAGATGTCGATACCCGTATATTTATCTACATATGCTTTATCAAAATCGATGCTTATGGTATCGTACTTCTTCACGTAGCAGTCAGTCAGGGAGGAGGTCACCTCTACTCCGGGATCGATATCGGTTAAAAGCTTTAAGAAACGTTCGATGGCAGGTATGGTTAATTCCGGATCCAAGGTCTTCTCATATCTCGAGCTGGCATCGGTACGAAGACCCAGTCTGGTCGCAGACTTACGAACAGAGACACCGTCAAAGTTCGCTGATTCAAGAAGCACAGAATCGGTTGCATCGGTAATCTCGGAAAGCTCTCCACCCATGATACCTGCGATTGCTACCGGTTCCTTCTCATCACATATGAGTAAGGTATCCGTATCTACCTTGCGCTCCACACTGTCCAGAGTTGTAAAACAGGTGACTTCAGGGTAGGTCTTTACGCGTATGGTGGAAACCTTCTTATGATCAAAGGCATGCATCGGCTGTCCAAGCTCCATCATCAAATAGTTTGTGAGATCCGCAAGCAGGTTAATTGGTCTCATTCCGCAGTAGCTTAAGCGAATTCGCATATTAATCGGTGATTTCTTCCGTGTAATATTGCCGATGGATAGGCAGCTGTAACGATAACATTTATCGATGTTCTCTACCTTAACATCGATTGCCTTCAGGTCCTTGTATATACTGGTATCCTTTACTTCCAAAGGCTTAAGTGGTCTCTTGGTCAATACCGAGATCTCTCTTGCAATGCCGTAATGACCCCAGAGGTCAGGGCGATTGGTTAAGGATTTGTTATCCACCTCAAAGATGGTATCATCAATCTGCATGATCTCTTTAATGTCGGTTCCCAACGGATAGATATCCTCTAAGATCATCAGACCCGAATGATCCTCACTGATCCCCAGCTCCTTCTCAGAGCAGCACATACCGTGACTGATCTCACCGGCGATCTTTGCTTCTTTAATCTCTAATTCTCCTACCTGTCCTCCGAGGGTAGCAAAAGGAACCACCGCGCCAACAAATACATTCGGCGCGCCGCAGACACAGCCAACGATTTCCTTACCGATGTCTACCTTCACCAGATGAAGCTTCTTAGAATTCGGATGGTCATTAATCTCAATGATCTTGCCGATTACAACCCCCTTGATGTCCTTTCCTTTCTCATGAACCCCTTCTACCTCTGCCGTTGCCAGAGTAAATCTTCCAATCAATTCTTTTATATTGATACCTGATAAATCCGTGAATTCGGATATCCAGTTCATTGATATATACATGATATAATTCCTCCAATCTATGACTATGATACTCTATATATTATAAGTGGATTACAGTTCGAACGCTTCGTTTTCGGCGTAACTTTAGGTTACACTGATCGCTGTTGTCTTACCCATGATAGCCATGTCATTTACTCGAGTAAACTCGGTAAACACCCGGTCTGTCATGGAGTGATCCGCTTATCTTGTGAACTTTTTCAACTGTTTTAAGTTTCCGCTGTTGAAGAGTCGGATGTCCTTAATGTTGTATTTCATCATCGCAAGTCTGGTCATTCCAAGACCGAAAGCAAAGCCGGTATATTTGTCCGGGTCAATGCCGCCAAGACTTAACACGTTCGGGTGAATCATGCCACAGGGTAGCAGCTCCAGCCAACCGGATTGCTTACAGGTAGGACAACCGGATCCGCCACAGATTGCACAGTTTATATCAAGCTCAAAGCCTGGTTCCACGAAGGGGAAGAAGCCCGGGCGGAGTCTGACCTTGACATCTCTCTGGAATACCTCGGATAATAACACCTTCATGAAATAAATCAGGTTTGAGATAGAGATATCATCACCTACCATCATACCTTCCATCTGGAAGAAGGTGTTCTCATGACTGGCATCAATGTTCTCATTACGAAAGCATCTTCCGGGGAACAATACCTTTAGCGGTTCGCCCGGCTTCGGAGCACCGTATTTTCTTAAAATAGTATTCTGAGCGGCGGAGGTATGAGTCTTTAAAAGCTGCCCGTTCTCCAGATAATAGGTATCTGTCATATCTCTCGCCGGGTGATTCTTTGGAATATTCACGCCCTCAAAGTTGTTGAACTCTGTCTGTATCTCAAGTCCATCCTCTATTATGAAGCCCATGGTCTTGAAGATATCTTCAATCTGCTTCTGAACGATAGTAATCGGATGTAAGGACCCAACCGGTTTATCGGAGGGAATGGAGAAATCATAGTGTTCTGCTTGCTCAATCTCCTTCTGGTACTCACGCTCCTCCATCTTCTTCTGATAATCAACGATTGCCTTCTCGATCTCATCCTTTAGGATGTTCACCTGCATACCTGCTGATTTCTTAGCCTCTGCATCCAGATTCCGAAGATCCTTCAAGGCTTCCGTTACAAGACCCTTCTTTCCGAGGAATGCAACTCTGATCCGCTCCAGCTCCTCTTTTAGATTAGCAGCATTCAATTCCGCTAAAAACTGCTCTTTAATACGTTCAAGATTCTCTAACATATGTCTACCTCCTAAATTAATCAATTTCCTTGATTCTAAATGTCTGTTCCTCATGAGGGTACTATCTTCTGTGCTACATTACATCCGATTGCATGTCAATAATTATATGACAGCCGGAGGATATCGTTATAAGAGTGACTCTATAACGCAAAAAAAGCCCTCGCCCGAAAGGGACGAAAGCATCGTGGTACCACCCAAGTTTAAGCCTGCCATGCAGACTCCTCAGCCAGCTGTAACGGAACTGATCCGGCTTCTCTTTTATCACAAATAGAGCATTTCGTAAACTCTCCGTTAGCGATATCTTAAAAGCAACTCCGGTGCCGAACTTCGTGATACATCTGAACCCTGAACTTGCTCTCAGCCGGTGGCAAGCTCTCTCTGGCGGGAAAATATATCCTACTACATTCACCTTCAATGTTGTTATCTTTTTACCTATCTTAATCGACTTTTTCCACATTGTCAAGAGCAAGATGGGATTTTCCTTTTGACATTATTAATGAAACATTATATACTAATGTGAATTATTGAAAAGCATAATTCACACTTATAAATTTGTGCCTGCGTCTTCCTAGGCACAAGCTAACACAAAGGACCACACTTCGGTTAATGCGAATTAGGAGAACACAGCGATGGATAAGAAAATACTATTTTTTGATATTGACGGGACCATATTAAGTCAAACCTATGAGGTGTCTGAAAGTACAAAGCATGCGATTCGACAGGCTCAGGCCAACGGACATATATTAATGATAAATACAGGCAGAGTGAATTCCTTTATCGATAAGACAGTGTTAAATCTTGGCTTTGACGGTTTTATCTGTGGTTGCGGAACTCATATCATATATAGAGGAGAAGTTCTATTCCATACAGAATTATCGAAGGATCTGATACAGACATTGATTAAGGATCTTCGTAAATATAGAATCGAAGCAGTTCTGGAGGGTTCCAGGAAGGTCTATTATGATTATAATTCTACCAGTCCTATTATTACGAGTATGATTGACTTAGTGAATAAGAATCAATTTAGTGTAGGCAGCTGGGACGAGCAGGATATCAGGTTTGATAAGCTATGCATCTGGCCGGAAGACGATAAGGCGCTTCCGTTTTATGAAAAGTATAAGGATATTCTGGATTTTATCGATCGTGAAGGCCGTTTATATGAGATAGTCCCAAAGGGCTATTCCAAAGCCAGCGGAATCGAATTTATGTTAAAGAAGCTTGGAATTCCACATGAGAATACATATGCTTTCGGAGACGGTGAGAATGACCTCCCGATGCTAACCTATGCAAAGCATTCCATCGCAATGGGCAATTCCCCTCAGTCAATCAAAGATATCGTCACCTATGTGACGGAGGATGTGGATCGAGGCGGAATAGAGCAGGCCTTAAAACACTTTAACTTAATCTAGTATTACAACGATAGAAAGTTCACATTGCTCATATGTGTACACTCTTAGCGAATTATCTATTGCCATGGGTAGTAAAGGAGACTATAAGGTCTCCTTTTATATTGTATTAGCATTGCTTATATATGCTTTTTGCTTACCCTTAGATATAGGAACAAGCTTGTGCTGTAACTAATTCTATGATAGAATTAGCACGGTAATGAGATCAATATGATTCCAAAAGGAGTGTTGTCGATGCAAAATTACGACGTAATTATCATAGGAGCCGGACCTTCCGGTATTTTTTGCGCCTATGAACTTATTAAAGAGAACAAAGACCTAAAAATACTGATGGTGGAAAAGGGCCGTCCGATTGAAAAGAGACTGTGTCCGAAGAGAACCACCAAACAATGTATCGGCTGCCAACCCTGTGCTATTACGACCGGTTTTGCCGGTGCGGGAGCATTCTCAGACGGAAAGCTCTCACTATCTCCCGATGTAGGCGGTAATCTTCCCGATATCTTAGGATATGACAGAGCTATGAATCTGATTAAGGAATCCGATGATATCTATCTGAAATTCGGAGCAGATACCAATGTCTACGGCGTAGATAAAGAAGCCGAGATTCGTGAAATTAGAAGACGTGCCATTAATGCAAACTTAAAATTAATCGAATGCCCGATCCGTCACCTAGGTACGGAGGAAGGCTATAAAATCTATACCAGACTCCAGGAGCATCTGCTGGCAGAGGGTGTTGAGATGATATTCAACACCATGGTAATGGATATCATTATTGAAGATAAACAAGCAAGGGGTATTGTGACCGCTGGGGGTGATACCTTCTATGCAAAGGAGATTGTATCTGCCATTGGCCGCGAGGGCTCTGACTGGTTCAGCTCCATCTGCAAAGAGCATGGCATTGAAACCAAGGTCGGGACTGTAGATATCGGTGTTCGTGTGGAAGTACGTGACGAGGTTATGGAATTCCTGAACAAGAATCTCTATGAAGCAAAGCTGGTATATTATACTCCAACCTTCGATGATAAGGTACGTACCTTCTGTACCAACCCTTCCGGAGAGGTAGCTACCGAGTATTATGAGAACAATCTGGCTGTTGTTAATGGACATGCTTATAAGTCAAAGGAATATAAGACCAACAACACTAACTTTGCAATTCTGGTATCCAAGAACTTTACAAAGCCCTTCAAGACTCCGATCGAATATGGCAAGCATATCTCACAGCTCAGTAATATGCTCTGCGGTGGTAGAATCCTCGTACAGACCTTCGGTGATTTCCAAAGAGGAAGGAGAACCACAGAAGAGAGACTCTGCAGGAACAACCTGATCCCTACCTTAAAAGATGCGGTTCCCGGAGATTTATCCCTAGTATTCCCTCACCGTATCATGGTGGATATTAAGGAAATGATCCTGGCTCTCGATAAGGTAACACCGGGTATTGCCAGTGACGAGACTTTGCTCTATGGTGTTGAGGTTAAATTCTACTCAAATAAAGTTGTTGTTAATACCGATTTTGAGACCAGCGTTCAGGGTCTTCGTGCCATCGGCGACGGCGCCGCCGTGACCCGTGGCTTACAGCAGGCTTCCGCCAATGGAATCAGCGTAGCAAGAAGTATCCTGACAAAGATGGGTAAATAATAAAACCATGATAGGCTTTCGCATATAGTTCCAAGGGCTGTTGCATAACGAATTGTATTTCGGAAGGAAGATGAATAAGCTTCCCTCACACACAGGTTGCCAGACACGCTTCTGTTTTGTACGCTTAAATCGAACATAAATGTTCGCTTTTGTAGCATACAAAATCAGAAACATGTTCGGCAAACAGTGCATTATGGGAAGCCAATCCATCTCCCTTCCCAGGGTATATAATTATTGCAACAGCTCCTTTTCATCTCTTAAGCGAAAGTTCACTAAACTTTTATTATAACCACTCTTCCGGGATAGGTTCACCGGTCAGGAACAGATCCGGGTCTCTTTGCAGGTAGGAGGAGGTCAGCTCTGCCATCCCCACCGCGTCGCAAAGGTAACACTTAGCATCTCCAATACGACCTTCCTTCGCAATTCCATGGTGTAAGAATGGTGGCATCATCTTATCATAGTTATGTGAGATATCTCCAACGGGGGTGTAATGTCCCCGACTCGGCCGATCAATTCGCTTTCCCTCAGGAGTTATGATCTGATAAGGACGGTAAAAATCAGTTAATCGGTTCTCAATCTGATTCCACTCCTCAACCCCATGAAGATAAGTGTTACACTTTGGACTACAGCCAAGAAAAAGTATCTTAGCCTTACGGTCATAGAGCTTACCCCAGCAACCGGTTCTCGGACAAGGTGTTTCACTGTCTTCTTCCCCTGATATGTAATCGGAAGCATCCTTCCCATAGGCTGCTACAGAATGGGTCGGATGCCAGGACCTAATTACTCCGGGACGCTTTAAGAACAAATTTGTCAGTAACCCAACGCAAGAGGGCTCTGTAGCCACATTATAAACTCTGTATTCATCATTCATCTGTTCCCAGGTATGAGTCGGAAATATTAATAGTCCCTCCTTCATATATTCCATGAAAGCATTTATTACTGTATCTGCTCCGCCATCGACGTCTCCGATTGCCTTCATGGAGGAGTGGATTAATAATGTATCCGTTGAATCAATTCCCATTTCTTTTATATCATCAATGATATTCTGCTTCGTATACATGGTAATACCTCATTTCATTAAAGTAATCGATTTTATCTATACTTCTATTTTAACAAAAAACATTCCTTATAGCAAATCGATATCCATTATCCTACAACGAAAATTTGGTAATTCTGTATACAAATAATATAAAAGCTCCCTAATCTGATGGATTTCATGGATTACTCCATTCTATCCGCTCATTATTTGGGAGCTTTCTATCCAATTCTTATTTCTTATTCAAGCGCATTATCCCCTGTCTCCCCGGTTCTGATGCGGATTGCTTCCTCTACATTGTAGATGAATATTTTACCGTCACCGATTTCACCGGTACGAGCACTCTGATGGATTTTTTTAACAATCTCCTCTGCTTCCTCATCCTTAACGATTAGATCTATTTCAACCTTAGGTATTAAATCTGTCTGGAACTTTTCACCTCTCCAAGCTTGAACAATACCCTTCTGTGTACCCTGCCCCATCACATCCGTGATGATAATACCACGATAACATTTTGACTGTTCCAATGCCGCTCTCACATCGGCAAGCTTATCTGGCTGCAATACTGCTTTAATATGCTTCATTCCTATATCCTCCTTCATCATTATAATCAATACACCTTTTGATTCTTCTCATCAGCATGAATATCTTTTGTCAACAAAGAATAGGTCTGCCTTCTGGCCGGAAATTCCGGATATGCCTGGTTACCATGCTCATGAATATCAAGCCCTTCGATCTCTTCACGCACTGGTACTCTAAGTCCAATGGTTACTTTGATGATCGACCAAATGATCAAGGAACTCACAAAAGTGAATGCACCGACAGCCAAAACACCAACAAACTGAATTCCTAACAATTTAAAGCCACCGCCATAGAATAAGCCATTACCGGTTGCAACACCGGTCAAGCCGTCCTCTGCAAATAATCCGACCGCCAAGGTTCCAAAGATACCATTGAATAAATGAACTGCCAATGCACCCACTGGATCATCCAGCTTCAGCTTATCAAACATCATTACAGCAAACACTACAAAAACTCCGGCTATTGCACCGATTATCATCGCGCTGGTTACACTGACAAAGGCGCAGCTTCCTGTGATAGCAACCAATCCAGCAAGGCAGCCGTTAATCGTCATGCCAAGATCCGGTTTACCGATCACAATCCAGGAGGTTGCGGTTGAAGTTAAAACAGCAACAATTGCCGCCGTATTGGTGGTCATAAGGATGTGAGAGATAGCGACCGGATCCGCTGCCATGGTAGAGCCGGGATTGAAACCGAACCACCCCAACCATAAAACAAACAGACCGATTACTGCAAGACTCATATTATGTCCGGGAATAGGATTCATCTTACCGTCCTTTGTGTATTTACCAACGCGGGGGCCTAAGATCAAAACACCGGCAAGAGCCGCCCATCCGCCTACCGAATGTACTACCGTATCTCCAGCGAAATCAAAGAATCCCATCTGTGCCAGGAAGCCACCTCCCCATATCCAGTGTCCGATGATCGGATATATCACTAAGGTCAGCACAAAGGAGAAGATGATAAAGGAAAGATACTTAATACGCTCAGCAACAGCGCCGGATACAATGGTAGCCGCTGTACCGCAGAATACCAGTTGAAAGAAAAATTTAGCATAGAATGGAATTCCGGTCCAGGATAAAGCCGAATATACACCCGCATACGCTTCATTTACCGCCGGTGAATTATCGGCACCTGACAGCATAAATAATCCGCTCATTCCGATAAATCCATTACCATCGCCGAACATTAATCCAAAACCCAGTAGTAAAAATCCTAATGATGATACAGCAAATACGATTAAATTCTTTGACAAGATATTTACTGCATTTTTGGATCTTGCAAAACCGGACTCAATTGCCGCAAAACCCAAATTCATAAAAAATACCAGCATTCCCGCCAGTAGGACCCATAAGGTGTCCATCGTTACTTTCACATCCATACTTTCTTCCTCCTCTAATTAAGTTTATAATCAAAAATGTCAGCTTTGCAGACATTTTATGAATCCTGAGTTAATGAATGCAACTAATTAAGCCTTCATTAATGATGATAAATTTTCAACGACAAAGAGGTCAAAGCACTATGCTTTGACCTCTTTGTCAATCTGATTGATAAACGCTATAAAACATGATTCACAGAGCATTATTGTCGTCATCTAATGAAAAGTGCCAAGGCGAGAAGCCTTGACACCTTTGTCAATTAATAAACAATCGAAAATACACTTCGAGAACATTCTATAGTCATGAATTATTACAAGAAGAGGTCAAAGCATATCGCTTTGACCTCTTCGTCTGAAAATTATATTGGTGAGTTTAGCACACTTATTTTTAAAATGCAATAGGAAAATAAAAATTTTTTATAAATAATTTATATATGTCTCTAACATATGCTAACATTATTAACTTCATACCTGAATCATATGCGGTATCTCTCATTTTGTGCTTAACAATTTAATGAATAAACATCGCATCACCAAAACTGAAGAAACGATAGCGTTCCTTCACTGCTTCCTCATACGCTGCCATGATACTCTCTCGTCCTGCCAGAGCGGACACCAGCATCATCAAGGTAGATTCCGGAAGATGAAAATTCGTAATCAGAGCATCCAGAACCTTGAACCGATACCCAGGATAAATGAATATCGAGGTATCACCGCTACCCGGTTGAACCAATCCCTGCTCATCTGCCGCTGACTCAATCGTACGACAGCTGGTGGTACCGACACAGATCACTCTGCCACCCTTCTGCTTCGTGTCATTAATAATATCAGCCGCTTCCTGTGTCACCTGATAGAATTCCGAATGCATATGATGCTCTAAAACATTATCTACCTTCACCGGACGGAAGGTACCAAGCCCTACGTGTAATGTTACATTGGCTATTGGAATCCCCATCTCTTCTATCTCTGTCAACAGTTCCCTTGTAAAGTGAAGTCCAGCAGTCGGAGCTGCAGCAGAGCCTTCATATTTGGCGTATACCGTCTGATATCTGTTCTTATCCTCTAACTCATGAGTAATATATGGAGGTAGAGGCATCTGCCCCAACTGATCCAGTATTTCTTCAAAAATACCTTGATACTTGAATTGAACCAGACGATTTCCATCCTCCAACATATCGAGGATCTCACCGAACAGTAATCCGTCTCCAAAGCTGATTCTGGTCCCCGGTCTTGCCTTTTTACCGGGCTTCACCAAAGTCTCCCATATATCATTCTCCCTGCGCTTGAGTAATAGAAGTTCTATTTTTGCACCGTGAGCTTCTCCGGTGGCAGATGTATTCTCCTCATGAAGCTTCTCACCGATCAACCTCGCAGGAATGACCTTTGTATTATTCACCACTAGACAATCCCCTTTACGAAGGTACTGGGTAATTTGTCTAAATATTCTATGTTCTATTGCACCGGTCTCTTTATCCAGCAACAAGAGCCTGGAGCCGGAGCGATCCTCAAGTGGATCCTGCGCAATCAATTCTTCGGGTAAATCATAATAAAAATCCTGTGTCTTCACAATAACCTCCATTATATAAAAAGCAATTCCTTCTAACCTACGTAACCTTCCCGCCTTCGTTTTGTCTATGCTGAACCTACCTTTATAATCTGGATATGCAAGCACAAATATTCCTTAAGCGACTTTATCTTTTCAACCTTATAACCGTATTGGTTGAGTAAAAAATGCCTTATTTATTAATACGAGGATGATTATACCTTCTTTTTGTCTAAAAATCCACTCTTTCTTTCGTCAGCCTCAAAGAAGACTTTCTACTGTCACCTCAATTTGGCTTAATTTACTTGCAGCAGCTCCCACTCAGAATATGCTGTCTCTAGTTCAATTTCAAGTTCCTTATGGCAAGCATAGAGCTCCTGTAATTTAACCCCGTCGGAACTATGAATATCCATAGCCCCCTGCAGTTCTTTCATTCTCCCCTCCAAACCTTCAATCAAAGTCTCTAACTGCTCCAGTTTTCTTTCGGTATTCCTGTTCATCGGGACCGTTGTATGGTTAGAACTATTCTTATTCTCTTTATTTGGACTGGTGGTTATCGCCGGCTTACTTTTAGCCTTAGAAGTATTACTCCCCTGCTTAACCGAGGCTCCTACCGGTAAAATGTTCCTAAGCGATAATTTCCTCTCCAGCTCCTTTCTATGCTCCTCCTGATAATAAGCATAATCACCATCATACTCATGGAGAGTACCTTCTTCAATAATTATCACCTTATCTGCCAGTTTATTAATAAAATAACGGTCATGGGATACAAATAGCAAAGTGCCCTCAAATTCATTCAGGGTCTCCTCCAACACCTCACGGGAGTCAACATCCAGATGGTTTGTCGGTTCATCCAGTATAAGCAGATTGGCACCTTCAAAGGTTAAGGAGCATAGACGCAATCGACTCTTCTCCCCACCGGAGAGGTACTTTATTTTCTTATTCACATCCTCCTGAAGAAATAATACCTTCGCCAGCTGTGATCTGGCTGCACCATTGGTCAGATTATGAAGGCGGGCAAAATAGTCCAGAACCGTCAGCTCCTCATCCGGATATTCCACATGCTGAGGAAGATATCCGATGATTACATTCGCACCAAGTCGTATCGTTCCTTCCTCTACGATCTCATCACCCAATATCATTTTTAATAGTGTAGTCTTACCACTGCCGTTTTCTCCGATAATACAGGCACTATCCTGATAGAATATGCCTAAATTGATATCATGGAGTAATTCCCTGGTCCCGAAGGATTTACTTATTCCATTAAGCTCCAATACGATCTTGCCTGATCTGCCGACTGAGGTTTGCTTTAAACGAATTTTTCTTTTCTCCGCTACCGGCCGGTCTTGAACATCAATCTTCTCCAGACGTTTCTCCAGCTCCTTGGCCCGCTTGAACATAACCTCACTATCGCGCATTACACCCCAGATTCGATAACGTTCAATCTGCTGCTCCATACGTTCAATCTTACGCTGTTGATTCTGGTAATTGCGGAATTCGATGATAAAACGACGTTCCTTTTCGACAACGTAATAACTATAGTTTCCAAGATACTGCTCCATATGGTCATACTCTAATTCATATATCTTACCAACTACTGTATCCAGAAAGAAACGATCATGAGATATGATGAGAGCAGACCCCTTGTATTCCTTCAAAAATCCTTCCAGCCACTCTATCGTCACCAAATCCAGATGATTGGTCGGTTCATCTAATAATAGGATGTCCGGTTCCTCTAATAGTATCTTACCGAGAATCACTCGGGTCTTCTCCCCACCACTCAGCTGTTCAAAAAGCATATTCTTCATATTCTCATCAATCTGAAGGCCCTCGGTTATCTTATCGATTCTGGTATCCAACTCATAGCCATGGTTCAGCTCATATTGCTCCAACAGCCTAGCGTAGTTGTTCATTGCCTTCTCTAGCGCAGCTCCCTCCAAATAGCCCATCGCATGCTCCAATTCCTCCATCTGGCTGCGGATAGAGTATACTGTGTCGAAAGCCTTCTGGAGTACCTGAAGAGTAGTTACCTCCTTCTCGTATATCGGTATCTGATTCAAGTACCCGATCTTAATATCCTTTCGAAGGCTGATCTCCCCATCCTGGTACTCCTCCAACCCCATCAGTATCTTCATCAGTGTAGTTTTACCCGAGCCGTTCTGCCCAATCAGACCTATTCTTTCCCCTGTCTTAATCTGGAAGGAAATATTCTCAAATAATTTATTTGCTCCATAGTATTTCACTAATCCGTTTACATTTAATTCAATCATCTTAACAACCTCAAACTTTCTTGTTTTATTCTATAAAAAGCATCGCATATCTTGCTACCGCATGACTTTGTGTTTACTGCATCCTATTTATTTTTATGATCTATTCAATATGATAACCTCGAATGATGAATGTGTAGTACATGCAGCTATTTTGACCAGACCGGCCTTTAGGGAAAGGCGGTCAAAATAGCTGTGTGTGCTACACATTCATCCTCACGGCCTCATAATCATTCAAACGCAAAAAAACCCAAAGCCGTATAAGCTTTGGGTTCTACTAATCATAATTATTCCATTACCGACATTATGAATGTTCCAAACTACTTATAGGGTTATATTGAAAACTATTAAAAATAGACGCACTTATCCCGTTATTCGGTAAAATTGCGATCATAATAGCTTCAAATCTAATCCATCTAAGTGTCGTGTTCATTTTGCTTCTCCATTCCGTTCGAAGACTTCAGTCTTCTTGTAAAAATATATCATCCTGCAACATCATATTCCAATTTTTAGACTTTGTCAAGATGGTAATTATACAATAAGGGCTCTGACAGACAGAGAAATCATTCTTTGTCGGCCAGAGCCCTATCTATAATACAACCCTCATATTTAAGCAGGCTATCCTGCCAAGTCTATCTAATTAGTCAAAATATACTGTCTTTCCTGTACGGGCTGATTCGTAAATTGCTTCCAAAATTCTTGTAACTGCAATTGCCTGCTCAGGTTTTACAATCAGGTCATCACCTTTGGTAATCGCATTGTAGAATACTCTTTGCTCGATGTCTGGGGCATCTTCACCCTGTCCGCTGAAGAAAGCAACACCGCTGGAATTCAGATCCGGTTTCTCAACGCTTTGTTTATTGTACTTGACTCGGTTAATACGAAGTCCATCCTTCATATCCGCACCAGCCTTAGTACCACAAAGACTGGTCTTAGCTTCATCTACCTCTAAGGTATTCAATGCCCAGGATGCCTCCAGATGAATGGTTGCACCATTCTTCATTTTCACAAATCCGATTGCAGCATCTTCCACTGTAAATTCCTTTGGATCCCAATCGCCAAATGCATTACCTTGGTCGGTCTGATCCGCCAGCTTACGATATACGGAGCCAGTAACCGATTCTGCTTCATAATTGTCCATCATCCAAAGAGTCAGGTCAAGAGCATGGGTTCCGATATCAATTAACGGACCTCCACCCTGCTCCTCTTCATTCAAGAATACTCCCCAGGTAGGAACTGCTCGTCTGCGCACTGCATGGGCACGTGCATAATAAATATCACCTAAATCACCATTATCACAGGCTGTTTTTAAATACTTTGAATCCTGGCGGTAACGATTCTGATAACCGATGGTTAACAGCTTGCCGGTTTCCTTGGCGGTATCAAGCATTAACTTGGCATCTTCATAGGATTTTGCCATCGGCTTCTCACACATAACATGCTTGCCCGCCTTCATAGCAGCCACAGAGATTGCACAATGGGATTTATTTGGAGTCAATACATATACCGCTTCAAGCTCTGTTTCCTTCACCAATTCACTATAATCGGTGTAAACACGTGCATCAGCTGTACCATACTTCTCTTTTGCTGCAACAGCCTTCTCTTCAATGATATCACAGAAAGCAACTATTTCATAGTTACCATTCTTCTGTATTGCGGGTAAATGCTTACCATTTGCAATCCCTCCGCAACCGACGATACCTATCTTAACCTTTCTCATAACCAAACCTCCATATTAATTCATTTGTTCATTAGAACCCTAAGGACATAAGATAATCTCTACTGATACGTGCATCCTCAAGGGCTGTGAACTGCGTATGTCTATCCTGTTCTACGACTAACCACTGACTACCACCGGCAACAGCTTGAGTGAGAATCGAAGGGATATCTTGAACACCATGTCCAACTGCGCGGAATTCAAAGGGTGTTCCTTCGCTGTAATCCTTTAGATGAACTACCGGTAGTCTTCCCTCATACTTCTTCATATAGGTTGCGGGATCTTCTCCTGATACTTTGGTCCAGCAAGTATCCAGTTCCACCTGCCAAACCTCCTTACCGTAGGTACGGTACATATAATCCAGCACATATTCGCCTTCCGCTGTCTTGAGGAACTCAAAATCATGATTATGGTACATCAGTGTGATTCCGACCGCTTGACATGCAGCAGCAATCGCCGGTACATCTGCCATAAACTCTTTAAAATATTCTGTTCCGTAACGCTGATTCTCTAAAAGATATGGTATAGCAATAAATTTACAACCAATTACAGAATAATTTTCGGCTGTTTTCTGAATACTCCCCTTAAATTCCTGGTAAGATACATGTGCTGATATCGGAACCAGACCAACTTCCTTCAGAGTATCTCTAACCTCTTCCGGTGTATAACCATAAAGACCGGCAAGCTCTACACCGTCATAACCCATTTTCTTAACTTCTTGCATTGATTTTACAAAATCTTTTTCCGCATCCTCACGAATAGAATATACTTGAAGTGCAACCGGTAATTTACCCATATGAATCTCCATTTCTGTTGCAGCCTACGAAATTAGGCTGCAGCTCAAATTCATGATGATAGAAAGCATGCTTTCTATTGTATGCCAATACAAAAATCTATGATTTTCTATATAATATCCTTACTATCTATTCAAAATAAACTACTTGCTTTTTCTCTGAGGATTCAAAGATCGCTTCCATCAGCTTCATTACCCTCATTACTTCCGGTAATTTGATTTTCTGATCTTCTTCCTTAGCGACTGCCTTCATTACATTGCGATAAAAATCCCTGATATCACTCTTTACAATATCAAGTTCCTCTGTGCTGATTGTATCATCCCTGCGGGGTGCCATTGTCTTTGTTAATCCCGCTGCAGTACGTACAGGCACAACATCCTCTTCATTCTTACCTACAGCACGAACGATGCGGCCCTTCAGACTCCAATCCTCAATAATAGCAGTACCGTTCTGTCCGATCATATACCATCTGGGTAGTGAGATAAAATTACTGGTTCCTACTTCTACAATAACATCCACACCATTCTCAAATCCGAGCTGTGCATTAAAACCATCATCAACCATTGTGTTAGTAATATTAGTCACAGTGGCATAAACCGTCTTTAGCTTTGTGCTTCCCATCATCTGCAGAATCTGATCCAATAGGTGTACACCCCAGTCCAGTACCATGCCGCCGCCATGCTCTTTCTCTTGACGCCAGTCACCGGGAATACCTCTGGAGCCGTGTACTCTGGACTCGATACGGTATACCTCTCCTAGCTTCTGCTCTTCATAAATCTTCTTCATGGTCAGGTAATCCTCGTCCCAACGACGGTTCTGGTGTACAGTGAATAATTTCCCTGTTTCTTTCGACACATCCATCATTTCCTGTAAATCAGAAGAATTCAGAGTAACCGGTTTCTCACTAACCACATTCTTACCTGCACGCATTGCTTGAATAGCAATCGGTTTATGTAAATCGTTGGGTGTAGCAACGAGCACGATATCAATCTGATCATCCTTCAATAATTCTTCTAAGCTGTCATAGCTATGCACGCCAACTTCCTGGGCATATGACTTTCGAGCAGCACTGATGTCATATATTCCTGCAACCTCTAAACCGTCAATGGTCTCTATGGTTTCTCTGTGCCAATTGCCCATGCCACCAAAACCAACGATACCAAGCATATAATTTGTACCTTTCATTACTTATTAGCCTCCATAATATTTCTTCTTTAAGTTATTAAGTTCATGTCAATATTTTGACCAAAAGCAGATCTTAGCCTGGCTAGTATTAAGCCCAGAACATCTCTCCTCTTTCTTCATAGATTAATACATTCTTTAGGAAATTAATCGCCTTCACTAAACCTTCTTTACCGGACATCAAACCGTCTTCATGCTCAATACTCAGTGCATGATCATAGCCTGCCATACGTAGTTCGGATACGATTGCTTTCCAGAACTCCTCACCATTGCCGTAACCAACTGCTCTAAAGATCCAGGAGCGATTTATCTCGTTGCCATAATGTCCTGTATCCAATACACCGTTCACTGCAGTATTGTATTTATCAATCTTGGTATCCTTTGCATGGAAATGGAAGATAGCTCCAGCTTTACCAAGCTCACGAATACTTGCACACGGATCCATACCCTGCCAGATCAGATGACTGGGATCAAAGTTAGCACCGATTTCTGGTCCGACTGCTTCACGAAGCTTCAATAAGGTACTGGTATTGTATACACAGAAGCCGGGATGCATCTCAAGGGCAAACTTATTTACACCGTGCTCCTTTGCAAAGGCAACCTTCTTCTTCCAATAAGGAATCAACACCTCATTCCATTGATAATCAAGTACCGCGAGATAATCCTCAGGCCATGAGCAGGTTACCCAGTTTGGCATCTTATCTGCAGGGCTTCCTCCGGGACAACCGGAAAAGGTGTTGATAATAGAAATTCCAAGCTTCTCTGCGAGCAAAATTGCTTTCGTCAGATCCTCATCGAATTTATCAGCAATTTCCTTCACAGGATGTACCATATTGCCATGGCAGCTAAGTGCGCTGATTTCAAGATTATGATCCTTTATTGTATTCTTAAATTTCTCCAACTCTTTCTCGTCGTTTAATAAGATGTCCGGATCACAATGTGCTCTTCCAGGATATCCACCGCAACCGATTTCAACTGTCTGAACACCGTTACTGGCTAAAAAATCACAAGCCTTATCAAGAGACATATCACCTAAAATAACTGTAAATGTACCTAATTTCATTGCCTTACCTCCTATTTATGTATTATCTTCAAACTATTTGGTACCCTCCGAGAAATCCGTTAAATTTTGAGTTGTCTGGTACAAAGTATACGAAAAGCGTACTAGTGTGAATAGACATCTCAAGATGCCATTTAACTGGGAGGGTATTGAGCAATTACACTCTATTTTACATGATACAATTCAACAGTGATTATATCTATGGATTTCTTGCTGTTAATACATATTATCTTGCTATTTCTATCAGCCCCATACACGGGAGGGTGCATAGCCATAATAATTTCGGAACAATCTGCCAAAATTATTGTAATCGGTAAAGCCAACCGCAGATGCCACCTCTGACACGCTCATCTCCTTCTGTTCCAATAAGTGGTGAGCTGTCTTCAAACGAACCTCATTAATATAATTCAGAGGACTCTTCCCTAAGCTTTCCTTAAACAAATGACAAAAACGATATTCACTGAGATGTATTAACTGAGCAAGAGTCTGTATTGCTATCGGCTCCGAATAATTACCCTGTATGTATTGCAGTACCTGATTAAGACGCTTCAAATTCTGCATACGTTTAATATTCTCCTTGTCCGACAGACTTTCCGAGACATAATTACGCAGAAGATATGTAATAAGTTCATATATTTTACCCCTCATTGCCATCTTATATCCGACCTGCTTATTGAATTCCTCCTGATAGATATCCTCCATCAGTTTCTTGATTGTCTTATCGGAATAAATAATCGATTGGAAAATGGCATTACAGTTAGCAACCTCTTTAGAAAAAGAATCCATTTCAAAAATTATGACCAACGCTTCGAGATTCTTTGATCGGCTGAAGCCTTCGTGGAGCTCGTTGCAATTGATAATAACCAGACTTCCCTCCTCCATATCAAAAGGTTTATGGTTACAGAAGAAAGTTCCTTGTCCATTTAATACGTAATGTAATTCAATATGCTCATGCCAATGGGAAGCACAATAAAGTCCCTGCCTGCGAATCTGCTGCTTGAACATCTGCACCGGGAATTCTTCGTCATTAATAATTTTCTTCTCATATAAACTTATATCATGCATAGGAAGCCTCCAAGTTGCTGTAAAGTAACGGAACATAATAAATCATTTATAATCCACTTAATTGATACCAATTATCCCTTATCCTATTTTAACAGAATTTTCATCTGCTTTCAATCAGTCATAAAAAAGCTGGTGCAAAATGGAGGTTATATACATGGATGAGTACAACCAACTTTCCTCATCTCTGCAATATCTTCGATTTCGCACCAGCCTCTTTAAAACACTGATTTATTAAAATAACAATTCTGATTTTTTCTTAAGTAGCTTCGCTCCGTTTAGTATTAACAAAGTACCGGATACCACTCCTGCAACAATCAACAGAATTCCCATAACAAGATTCCACACGCCGACCGATTTCATTGTGTTATAGATTTTCTCCATCATATACAATCCCTCCTTTATCTACCGGTAGTCTATCTTCCAATATTCTTTACACCATACTGCTCATAGTAAGCATCAATTGCTGACTTTAATCTATCATCAATAACAATTTTCCCATTGTAGGGGCGATTATGCAGATGCTCAACCACTTCCTCCATGGTAACAATGGATGTTGTCGCAATGTGATAATTCTCTTCTATCTCGGAAAGCGCACTTTTATTACCTTGTCCTCTTTCCATTCGGTCTACCGATACTACCAGGCCTAATACCTCAACCTGGGCCTGAGCAGCTAAAATTGGCATTGTTTCGCCAATGGAGGTTCCCGCGGTAGTTACATCTTCAATAATGATTACCTTATCCCCATCTATAAGAGGGGATCCCAGTAAAATACCTGTATCTCCATGATCCTTAACTTCCTTACGGTTAGAACAATATTTGATGTCCTTCTGATAAAATTCACTGATTGCCATCGTAGTAGCTACTGTAAGCGGAATACCCTTGTAGGCGGGCCCGAATAATACATCAAAATCCAATCCGTATTTATCATTAATCGCCTTCGCATAATATTCACCTAATCTCCTAAGCTGGGAACCGGAGCGGTAGAAGCCTGTGTTAACAAAGAAAGGAGTCTTTCTTCCACTCTTCGTTGTAAAATCTCCAAACTTAAGTACACCACAGTCTACCATGAATTCTATAAATTCCTTTTTATATTGCTCCATAATCTGCCTCCTACTTTCTTCATTGTATCACATATATCAAGAAATAATAGCACTTAATATTAATTTTATAACATTTTTTAGGTTGGATTATTTAACACAACCGATTAAATCCCTAATATCTTTCACATTGTATTTCCTCATGTATTCCTCAATCCCCTTTATAACCTGAATTGTAGCAGATGGATTAATAAAATTAGCCGTGCCTACCGCCACCATGCTGGCACCAGCCATAATGAATTCCAACGCATCCTCTGCACAGGTGATACCACCCATTCCGATAACCGGAAGCTGAACCGCATGAGCCACCTGGTATACCATTCGGACTGCGATTGGTCTGATTGCCGGACCGGATAAGCCGCCGGTTTTATTTGCCAACAGACAAGCACGGCGATGGATATCAATTTTCATTCCGGTAATCGTATTTATGAGGGATAGAGCATCTGCTCCAGCGGCCTCTGCCGCCCTTGCCATTTCTGCGATATCGGTCACATTTGGACTGAGCTTCATAATAATCGGTTGTCTAGCCAGTCTTTTTAGTTCGGAAGTAATTGCCTCTACGCACTTTGGATCCTGTCCGAAGGCAATACCGCCTTCCTTCACATTGGGACAGGAGATATTAATCTCCAGCATGTCCACATCGCAATCCGCCATCCGTTCTACTACTTCACAATATTCCTGAGTGGTCTTTCCCACAACATTTACGATAATCTTTGTATCATACTTACGCAAGAACGGAATATCTCTCTGTATAAATACATCAACACCGGGATTTTGAAGACCGATGGCATTTAACATACCACCGTAGGTCTCAGCAACTCTCGGAGTAGGATTTCCCAGCCAGGGTATACTTGATACTCCCTTTGTAGTCACTGCTCCAAGTTCGGATAAATCCACATAATCGCAATACTCTATACCAGAGCCGAAGGTTCCGGAGGCGGTGGTAACGGGGTTCTTAAAGGTCACTCCAGCTAATGTTACATTCATATTCATAGCTCCACCTCTTCTGCATAAAATACAGGACCCTCTTTACATATTCTCGCGTTCTTCACATGACTGTGATGATCCACACCCTTTGTTTTACAGACACAGCCCAAGCAGGCTCCAATTCCGCAAGCCATGCGCTCCTCCAAGGATAATTGACAGGCAATCCCCTTCTCCAGAGCATAGTCTCTAATCCCTCGAAGCATAGGCGTAGGCCCGCAGGCAAAAATCATATCTGCTTTCAATTTATTGTCTCGGATGGCATCCAGGACATTTCCTTTTGTCCCCCTGCTTCCATCCTCCGTTGCTATATATACTTTTCCATAGGGAGTAAATTCTTCATCAAGAAAGGTAACATCTCGGTACCCTAACACAATCTGTCTTTCACAATCTAATTCCTTTGCCAGTTCAAGCATAGGTGGTATTCCGATACCTCCTCCCACAAGCAATACCTGCTTCCCTTCCAAGGTAAATCCATTCCCTAAGGGTCCCATCGCTTCTATGGTATCCTGTGGCTTCAGATCAGCAAATTCCATCGTTCCCTTTCCGGCAATGCGATACACCAGACGGACCGTTCCATGTTGCTTATTTATCTCACAGATACTGATTGGCCTCGGCAATAATTTGCTGCCATCCTTACAATATAAGGATACAAACTGACCGGGTTTTGCAGACAGTGCAATATCTTCTGCTTCTATCCACATACTATAAATATCCTCTGCAAGCTTCTCATGTTCTAAAATCACAGCTCTTTTCTTCATTGCAAGCGACATACTTTTCTCCTATGAATCATTAGTTTATACGGTAACATAATGTACGGAATAAGCATAGGTCTAAGGCTGGTAAGCATCCTCCGAAACATAAGACGTTTCGAGGAGTGCTTTTCGGCTCCTTCACCTTTGCTGGGTCATCATATAATGTACGGAATAAGCAAGCTTGTAAGCTCCGCTTTCAAGCTCGCGTTGCGCGGTCAATGACCGCCAAGCATCCTTCGAAACATAAGACGTTTCGAGGAGTGCTTTTCGGTCATTGACCTTTGCTTATTCCGTACATTATAACCTAATTTATTACTCCCTACAAGGTATTTTTTGGGGGTTGACCTTGTTTATACTTGAATAATTTTTATATTGATTATAAGTTTTTCTAATTAAATTCCTTGTTGGTTAAGACCTTTGTTATAATTATTCTTATTGACCAATTTAAGTATCGAGTATATACTTAGAAACTGGTGTCTTGGTTTATATGAATCACATTCCATTGCCTACTGCAACTTGCCTACATATATTTTCTGCTATTTTAGAGCATGAATTAGTAATCGATTTGATCAAGATTTATCAGTAATGTATTATGATATGGTATATTGATTGTTAATTATTACGAGAGGCTTCGATAATAATAAATCACTAACCGCTTCTAAGTATTATTTCATGAGCAAAATCAGCGTGTGATATTCTGGTACGATCGCGTATTACAAGCCAGCTTACTATGCGAGTATATTACTGGCTTTATGCTCGCACCTATGCTTTTTATGTTCTAACTCATATTTAACCTGTTAACCCTCTATTATTTTTACATATATCTTGCGAATTCGTGGTCCATCGAATTCCATAAAATAGATACCTTGCCAAGTCCCCATGAGTAATCGTCCATCCTCAATAATGATTGTTTGTGAAAACCCCATCAAACTGGACTTTATATGTGCTGCAGAATTCCCTTCATTATGATGGTATTCATCCGATAACGGAATAAGCTTATTCATCACCATTAAGAAGTCTCTTATTACATCAGGGTCAGCATTCTCATTGATTGTTATTCCAGCGGTAGTATGCGGAATATAAACGATACAGATTCCACTCATTATCCCGCTCTCCCTAACCAGATTTTTAACCTCTCTGGTTATATCAATCATTGCCGTATGCTGGCCGGATTTCACGCCAAATGTATAAACTTCGCCCATTGTTGTTCACCTCTTTCCGATCACTCTATCACTTTAACCTCTAAACATACTAAATGTTAGGCGTTGTACATACTAACTTAATATGCCTTCCCTTTGAAATAGCTTGTGCTAAGCGTGTGCCGCACACATTGAAGACTGCATACTTGCCAATTCCTCCTTCCACAATCTTATCGCATTATGGTTGTCAAATTAACCCAATGTTTTACATTAAAAAGATATTATATCTCTATTATCGACATATCTCTCAAATTTTTCAACAAGAATCGTTAAAATCCATCTTAAATTGGGTAAGTTATTCCCCGAGGACTCCTTGACACAAATCCATGGCTATGTTATATTTACCAGCGTGGGCTAACATCAAGAAGAGACCCTAAGAAAAGTGAATGATGTTCATTATTCACAAAGAGCTGGTATGTTAAGTTTAAATGCAAATTTAAAGTTGAGAGGAAATGAATGAAATGGCAAATACGAATCCTATCGTAACAATGGAGTTACAAAATGGTGATATAATTAAAATAGAATTATATCCTGATATTGCTCCTAATACTGTGAACAATTTTATCTCATTAGTTCAAAAAGGCTTTTATGATGGTCTTAAGTTTCACCGCGTAATCCGTGGCTTTATGATTCAAGGCGGCGATCCTGAGGGAACAGGCATGGGTGGCCCCGGCTATTCCATCAAAGGTGAATTCTCATATAACAATTTTACAAATAATATGAAGCATACAGCAGGTGTCCTCTCCATGGCTAGATCTCAACGTCCCGATTCTGCCGGCTCCCAGTTCTTCATTATGCATAAGGATTCTCCCCATCTGGATGGCTCTTATGCGGCATTTGGGAAGGTAATCGAGGGTATGGAGGCAGTAAATAAGGTAGCTGAGACAAAGACAGATTATTCTGATGCTCCCCTAGAGACACAGGTTATGAAGAAGCTTACCGTAGAGACCTTCGGTGTAGAGTATCCCGAACCGGAGAAATGTTAATATAATAATAACCATATCAATAAAAGGAATCAATTATCAGCCTATATATAATTTTACGACAGAAAGTATGCATTCTGTCGTGATGAATCAAAAGAGCTTATCGAAGTATTCTGCCACTTATTGCAGAACTTAGATAAGCTCTACTTTTATCTTATTATCTACGACTCCAAGCCTGTCTTAAATCCTCCCTCATATCAATTACAGCCTGCCTGGAAGCATCTGCATAAGCTTGTTCTCCAAAGTGTTCATACCCTTTCAGCTTATAGGCAGCAATAATTCCCCTTGAAGAATTTACAATAGCTCCAAGACCATCCTTATTAAAATAATGAACCAGGTCTTCTGCTTTTCCCCCCTGTGCACCATAACCGGGTACCAGAATATATGCTTTCGGCATTAATTCGCGAAGTATCTTACCCATCTGAGGATAGGTTGCACCGACGACCGCTCCAACATAACTATAGGTGCTGCCCATATGCTGTTCACCCCATTCTGCTACCTTCTTACCCACCAGCTCGTAAAGCGGTCTTTCCCCCACTAATTGATCCTGAAAATCACCACTGGAGGGATTAGAGGTCTTAACCAATATGAACAATCCCTTCCTCTCTTCTTTACAAACATCAAGAAAAGGATTGATGGCATCCGCTCCCATATAAGGATTTAAGGTTACAAAATCCTCATCGAAGCCTCGAAAAGCTTTCCCGCCAATCATAACCTTACCCAGATGACCAATTGCATAGGCAGAGGAGGTGGAACCAATATCTCCTCGCTTGATATCTCCGATTACGAGCAAGCCCTTCTCCTTACAATAATCCACAGTCTTCTTAAAGGCCTTCAGACCTTCAATTCCAAATTGCTCATACATTGCAATCTGAGGCTTCACCGCCGGTATCAGATCATAGGTAGCATCAATAATGCCCTTATTATATATCCATATTGCTTCGGCTGCACCCTCAAGATTTTCTCCCTTTTCACTGTAGGCCTTCTTTAAGATATACTGAGGAATATAATCAAGCATTGGATCGAGTCCGACAACAATCGGTGCTCCTAACTTTTCAATCTTATCGACTAATTTGTTAATCATATTATCTTCCTATACCTTTCTGTTATATACTCTTTCTCCAGCTACAAAGGTACTGATAATACGCCCCTGCACCCTTCGTCCCTGGAATGGTGTATTCTTACCTTTCGAGTAAAATGTTTCCTTATCTATGGAATATTTATCCTCAATATCAGCGATCACCAGATCCGCTACCCAACCGACGTCGATACAACCACGGTCAATACCGAGCACCCTTGCAGGATTCACACTCATCTTCTCTACCAGCTGTGATATGGACAAATATCCCTTCTGCACAAGCTCAGTAAAGCTCAAAGCAAAGGCCGTCTCTAAACCAACGATTCCAAACGGAGCATCTGCAAAGGATTTTGCCTTCTCCTCTTTCGAATGAGGTGCATGATCCGTTGCAATAACATCAATGACTCCCTCCTGTAAGGCCAATTTCAAAGCATCTACATCCTCCGGACTGCGTAGCGGGGGATTCATCTTATAATCCGCATCGTCAGAATTAATATCCTCATCGGACAGAATAAAATGATGAGGGCAAACCTCGCCTGTAACAGGTAAGCCATCTCTTTTAGCTGCTTCAAGCATCTTGGCACTATCTGCTGTTGAGATATGGCATAGATGAAGCTGCGCTCCGCTTTCCTTAGCCATAATAATATCTCTGGCTGTAATAATATCCTCAACTGCATTACTGATTCCAGACAGACCAAGCTCCAATGCTTTCTTTCCTGCGTTGATTACCCCTTTTCCTACCAGGCTTTTATCCTCACAGTGAGCAAAGATCGGTATTTTATATTTCGCAGCCTGACGCATTGCTTCCATATAAAGAGCGGTATCCATTACCGATTTACCATCCTCGCTCAGAGCGACTGCACCGGCAGACTTAAGTTCACGAATATCAGCTAACTCATTACCTGCTTGCTCTATGGTAATTGCACCGATTGGCAGGATATTCACAACAGCCTCCTGCTCAGCCTTCTCAAATACAAGCTTAATCCTGTCAGCACGGTCAGTTGCAGGCTTAGTATTAGGCATCGGACAGATTGTGGTAAATCCGCCTGCCGCAGCCGCCATCGCTCCTGTTGCTATGGTTTCCTTATATTCATAGCCCGGTTCACGCAGATGTACATGAAGATCAATGAAGCCCGGCATCACATACATCCCCTTCGCATCTAATACTACAAACTGCTTCTGTTCCTCCTTCGCCAACCGTTCCACCTCTTCTTGTGTCAGCTCAGATTCAATCTGTCGAATCATTTCTGCGTCAATCAGTACATCATACTGACCTTCTCTGCCGGAGGCAGGATCAATCACATAACCTCTCTTAATTAAAGTAAGCATCTCACAACTCCTTTTTTCGGGTAACTTAAGCATGCTACCCTTTGATTTGGTTTGTGCCAAGTGTGCAATGCGTGCTTGCTCGCAATTTACGCTTTGGTTTTGCAGCTTGGTTACCTATAACTCTGCAGCCTCTATATCATTGAGTACCCGCCGGTCGATATAATTCTCCAGTTCCTCCCGGGTGATCCAATCTGCATCGGTCAGTTCCTCGGATAGTACAATCTCATCGAAGGTTACTCTGCACAGATAGCTGATCCCTATATTGAATATATCACCGGTAGTAAAGGTCCAGGTATACAGCATTCTCTCAATTGTTGCCGACAATCCAGTCTGCTCATGGATACATCGGAGTACCGCCTTATCCGGCGCCTCCCCAAAATCGATGGTCCCGTCGATGAACCCCCACTGATAAGGTTCTAAAAGTCGATCATCATACCATCTGCGCACAATCAGGAACTTGTCCCCATTCTGAACGATTCCTTTTACTAATACTTTATATTTTTCCATACTAATCCTCCATTCTGCTGTAAACCCCGCATATTTGGGTGGCAGCACAAATTCATGACAATAAAAGGTCCGAAGCGTTTGCCGATTGAAAAATCTCTGATTTTTCAATCTAATCTTTTCATTTTCTAACTATCTACTTAGACTTCCCAGCCAGATAATTGATGAATTGCTGTGCCGTACGCCCTGACATACCCCCATGGGATAACTCCCACCGATTCGCCTCCAGCAGAAGCTCCTCCTCCGTTATGCCGATATTCTCCTGACGTTTAGCGAGCTCCAGTACAATATTTTGAAATTCCTTCTTATTCGGTGATGAGTAGTTAATCGTTATTCCAAATCGGGCCACTAAGGATAGCTTCTCCTGCATCGTATCCGAACGGTGGAGCTCCTCTGTCGTCTCCATATCCGATCGGTCGTTCCAGGTCTCCCGAATCAGATGCCTCCGATTTGATGTGGCATAAATCAGCACATTATCCGGCTTTGTCTCAAGCCCTCCTTCAATGACCGCTTTCAGATACTTATATTCAATCTCAAATTCCTCAAAGGATAAGTCATCCATATAGATAATAAACTTATAATTACGGTTCTTGATCAGAGCAATCACAGCGGAAAGATCCTCAAACTGATGCTTATATATCTCAATCATCCGTAGTCCCTCCGGATAATACTCATTCAAAATTGCTTTCACAGAGGTTGACTTACCGGTTCCACTATCACCGAAGAGAAGTGCATTATTCGATTTCCTTCCCTCGATAAAAGCACGAGTATTATCGATAAGCTTCTTCTTCTGGAGCTCATAACCCACTAGATCGGATAAGCGAACCTCTTGGGTATTGGTGATTGGAACAAGTTCCAGCGTCCCCCGATCCTTACGAATACGGAATGCCTTATTCAACCCGAACATACCTACTCCATAATCACGGTAATAGTCCGTAACATGGATAAATACCTCGTTCTCATCTTTTGCTTCCTCAATCAGCCGGCTTAACTGCTGAACTCTTTCACTTACGCTTTTATTATATCTGCTGCCGCTTTTCTCTATCGCCTTATAATGTGAGATCACAGAGAAGCAGTCAATACCCAGTTCCTTCTCCAGTATTGTAAAGTCATAGTCGAATAAGGACTTAAAGATCTTAAAATCACCTTTTGCAAATTGATTCACAGTTCCTTCCTTAGCGCCAACCTTCTCACAGGTCATGCTAAAAGGATTTTCTGTTGTAATCAATATAAAGGTTAAGTAGTTGTGCCATAGATTTGTGTTAAAGCCGTAATCTGTTGCCAACTGTAATAGCTGATGAACAATATTGTAGATTTTGGAGATGATATTCTCCTTATCGAACACGGTCAGGCTATGATTGCTGAGGCTTAAATCAAACTCCTTGATCAGCTCAGACAACTGCAGCAGTAGACTATCCTTATCCAGATTCTTATATATTACTAATTTCGATATCAAACGATACATAACAGACCTCCCTGACGATGCCGGCATAATACAATAATATCCTTTTATAAATCCTCCAGGCCGATCAGATGAATATCCTCTCTACCTTCAGCCATACTACGAAGTTCATCACTAAAGCCCTTCTTCGAGAATAGATAGCAATAATCCGGATTTACCCTTGCTTCTTCTGCTAAAATCAATAGTCTTTGATAATCCTGTATCCCGGTGGTATCTTCTTCCCACAGACACTGGCCAATCAAGGTCTTCTTATCCTCGCTTTGAGACAGAATGTCGATTGTACCATTCTTCCCATACCAACGATCCCACCATAAGAAAACGACTGGCAGTCGGCGATGCAGATTCATCAGCTTTAATACCTCCGCACAGACATCAGCAAAGTATTCCCCCATATAAGCATTCAGATAAGGGGCTATTTTCTGTTCAAAAACATCATTGACCTTATCCAACATCAGCTCCGAGAGATTCGGAAATACAAAGCGATACCAAAAGCTTAAGAAATTATCCTTAATCCGATATAGACCCTTCTGGGCATTCTCTCTGCCTTTATCTTCTAAGGGTACTAATTTCTCAACGATATCCAGTTGAATTAGATTCTTTAGATATACACTTATTTTCGCTCTTGAGAAACCGGTTCTTGCATGCAGATCGTTCAACTTACGGTTACCCTGTGCCAGATAGTAAAGAATGGTATTATAAACAGCCGGATCCCGCAGCTCCTGCTTTAATAACTGCAAGGGAGCATGGATGAGCCCGCTGTTTTTGGTTAATAACACAGTTTTGATATTCTCTTTCACTGACAGATCTTCCTGCCAGAGATCAAGGTATTCCGGGATTCCTCCCAGAACAGAATTAATATAGATACAAGTCTCAACAGAGGATTTTGGAAACCGATTGACAAAATCTACAAAGGTATATTCCTTCAGCTTCATGTAGGCTGTGATATAAGCCGCATAATCTGACAGATTGTTCAACATCTCATTCTCAACCCAACGAATGGAGGAGCTGCATAAAACAATCATAACGGGATGCTCCTTGTCATTAAGAAGTCGCAGCACTTCAAGAATGCCTGTACCGTTTTTGATGATATAGTGGAACTCATCCAATACAAGGATTGTCTTCTTTTTCCCTTCTGTAACCGGAAGCTCCCAAAAGAGTTGATGATAATCCGAGGGAGAGGTCATCTGTTCTTCGGACTTCAGCCGCTGTGACAAGAGAAGGAATTGAAGCTGATCTTCACATTCCATCCCCTCATAATAATAGGCAACTGTTTTCTCGGATATAAATTCTGTAATCAGAGAGGTCTTTCCCATCCCTTTTCTACCATATAGAATGACCAGATTGTTTCCGCTGGAAGCATATTGCTCCTCTAAAAGCTTTAGCTCTGCCGCTCGTTTTACAAACATTCTCCCACCTCTGTCTGTTGTATCATGAACATAAGGCTTGTTCATGATCTTCTGCTCCGATCGCATCCTTGCAAGCAAGCTTGCAGTATTCTCACTACGCTTTCGTTGTATCTCTTGTTCTTTACATACGCTCCGGTGCTTCAAAACCAAGTAAGTCAATACAGGTCAGCAAAATCTCCTGAACCAGAGTAATCAATGCAATCCAGGACGACTGCTTCGTCTTATCTTCCTCACTGATAATCTTAGTATCATGATAAAAGGTATTAAAGGAATTAGCCAAATCATAAATATAAGCACAGATCCGGTGCGGAGCTATCTCCTGATATGCAGCATAGATCATTTCATTGAATTTGGTGATCTCCAGCATTAAAGCCTTCTCATTCGCTGTAGTTGCAGGTAAGATATCTGTTGCAGCATTCTCTCCGCCCAATTCTTTATATTTTGCTAAAATAGACTTAATGCGAACAATTGTGTAGAGAATATAAGGACCGGTATCTCCTTCGAAGCTCGTAAAACGGTCAACATCGAAGACATAGTCCTTGGATATCTGATTAGACAGATCTCCGTATTTGAGAGCAGCAAGGCCAACCTGAGCGGCTATCTTTCTTGCATCTTCTTCCTCCATGCTTCTATTCTCCATAATTTTACGGTAAACTTCTTCTGTAACGCTGTTAATCAGATACTCAAGGCGCATTACTCCGCCTTCTCTTGTTTTAAAAGGTTTTCCGTCTTTACCGTTCATGGTTCCAAATCCGATAAAATCCAATTCGGTATCTTCTTTCACCAGCTTTGTTTTCCTAGCACATCGGAACACAATCTCAAAGTTCAGCTCCTGACGCTTATCTACCACATAGATGATACGATCCGGGTTAAAAAGTTTCATACGCTCGACTATCGTGGCAAGATCGGTGGTATTATAAAGAGCAGCACCGTCTGATTTTAATATCATACAGGGAGGGACCTCTTTCGTATCGGCTTCTTCCTTAACCTCTACGACTAACGCACCTTCACTTATTTTTGCATAATTATTCTTTTTAAAGTATTCAATCATCTCAGGAATATAAGGCTGTGCATCACTTTCCTTTTTCCACAGATCAAAGGATACATCCAGGCTGTCATATATTGCTTTAAGATCTGTTACCGAAACTTCAAGAATATGATTCCAAAGTGCGGTATAGCCTCTGTGTCCGTTCTGTAGCTTAAAGGTAACCGTTTTTGCTTCCTCAAGGAATTCCGGATTACTCTTGGAAAATGCACTGGCAGCAGGATATATTTCTTCTAACTCAGAGATTGTAAAAGGTGCATCCTTCGGATATTCACCATTGAAGCTGTCATCAAAGTATACCAGCTCAGGCTTCCTTCTCTTAAGCTCAGCAATAATCAGTCCCATCTGAGTACCCCAGTCTCCGAGATGCGCATCCCCGATCACTGTATTACCGACAAATCGAAACAATCTCTTAATGCTCTCCCCTATGACTGCAGAACGCATGTGCCCGACATGCAGAGGTTTCGCAATGTTCGGACCACCAAAGTCAATTACTACTGTCTTAGGCTCCTTCACTGCTTCCACTCCGAAATGCTCTTCGCCCTTCATCTGGTTTAAATATCCAGCAAGGAATTCATCACTCAGAGTAATATTGATAAATCCCGGCATAATCGCCGAAATTTCTTTGATTTTCTCACTTGATTTTAAGACGTCTGTAATTTCCTGTGCTATCTTAATCGGGGCCGTTTTATATTGTTTTGCAGCTGCCAATGCACCATTGCATTGGTACTGACATAAATCGGGACGGTTCGAAAGAGTTACTACGCCATACTTCTCTTCATACCCCTTCTGAGCAAAGGCTTCCTTCACTTCTACGCTTATCAATTCTATGATTGTCTTCATAATTATACACGCCTTTCCTTCTTAACTCATCTTAACTCTTTCATTACTTTATCATAGATATTCTGGATTGTCATCATGTTAGATTAATTTTTTACTTATTAATCCCATTTAATCGGATAAAACATTCTTATGTCGAAACAGTAAAAATCGTAAATATTCATAAGAAGTGTAAATATTATCAAAAAAACGTAAGTTTTCTTAACATTTTTTCTTTTTATGTTATTTAATTACAAAAACATGATTTTCTCACTATTTTTTTTACAAAATATGTTGTATATTAATTACGATAACATTCTTATATGAGAATTCCAACTATAATGTAATGGGGTTACATATGATGGATCTTCTCTACGTATGAATGATCGGAGCGTATCTTGGATTATGAAAGGGGAAATATCATGTTCGGGCTTTATTTTGGTCATTACTTGGTAGATAAGAATAAGATATCTCAATCACAATTGGACAACATAATGCAACAGCATCACGAAATAAGAGCTAAACTCGGGCTAATCGCGGTATCAGAAAAAATACTTACGAAAAAGCAGTCAGATGAGATCAATGAAATCCAGAAACAAAGGGACTCTCGTTTTGGTGACATTGCAATCGAGAAGGGCTACCTGCTTCAGGAAGAAGTGACCTATCTTCTCAATCTCCAAGGTAATTCTTACCTGAGATTCATCCAGCTGTTTACCGAGCAGGACATTTTAACATTAACGGAAATCGAAGCTCTTCTTGAGGAATATAAGAAAGAAAATCAGTTTACGGACTTAGAACTTGATGCATTAAAATCAGGAGATATTGACCGTATTATTCCCATCTTTGTTAATGTGGATGCACCTTATTCCGGTGAATGCATCAGTTTAGCAATCCGCAATTTAATCCGTTTTATCGATAATAATGTAGTTATTAAGAAGGCCTATAAGGCAAGGAATTACCTTTTTACTTCACTTGCCTCCCAGCAAATGAAAGGTGACCACAATATCTTTGTGGGTTTTGCCGGTAACGATACAGCTTTGCTTCAAATTGCGAATACCTTTGCGAAGGAACAATTCAATTCATTGGATGAGGATGCTTATGATTCTGTTTGCGAATTTATTAATTGTATTAACGGGTTATTTGCATCAAAGCTTAGTTATGAGAATATTCATTTTGATATAACCCCTCCCTGCTATTATAACAACCAGACGCTTACTACGGAGGGAGATATCTATATCGTACCGACACTTATTAATGGTAAGCAGACTGATATAATAGTTGTTGTTAATGATCCGGTGATGATTAATTAGGAGGAGCGCTATTATGGCAAAGATTCTTATTGTGGATGATTCCAGAACATCCAGAAAAATCCTAAGAACGATCTTAGAAGAAAACGGACATGAGATAATTGCAGAAGCCATGAACGGCAAGGATGGTTTAGAAAGGTTTAAGGCGGTTAAGCCTGATTTAATTACCATGGATATTACTATGCCGGTTATGGATGGAATTGAAGCTCTAAAAAAGATCCGTGAGTACGATAGAACGGCTAAAGTTGTTATGGTTACCGCTGCCGGGCAGAAGACAATGATGGTAGATGCCATCAAATACGGGGCTTCTGAATTCTTAACCAAGCCCTATGAAGCAATGCAGATTATCGATATCATTCATAAAGTTTTGGCTTAAACTTAAAGGTTACTTCAGGAAGCCTTCACTTCCTAAAGTAACCTTTTTCATTGACCGTAATAATTATTCAAGCTGCTTATGCCTTAACCGGCATAATAATTGCCGCGATGATATATGCCAGTAAGCCAAAGCCTCCTGCAAAGGAGAATACAACCCATAATAATCTTACAACCGTTGGGTCGATATTGATATACTCTGCAAGTCCTCCGCATACACCGCAAATCATTTTATTCGTATTAGAACGATATAATCTTTTCTGATCCATAATAAAACCTCCTTCCTTTTCTTAATCATATCTTTTTTTTAGTAAAAATCAACAGAAATATTTCCGATTTCACAATTTAGGGATAAATTATTCTCAGTTTGATCATTATTAATAATACGATTCGATATGTTATGGTAACTATTATTATCGATATCGATATTTCCTATACTTGAGCTGATATCATAGGAATAATCTTCTACTTTACCATCAATATCCAACTCTACTCTTCCTACGTCGCAGGTTATGTCATTGTCTCCAAATACTTTTCCTTCTATTATTATATCGCCTACACCACAATCAACTGTGATATTGCGCACTGTTACATTTTTCAAAGCCATATGACCTGCACCGATGATATAATCCGAAGCTTCTGTGATATCTAGTTCATCTACTACCAGTAGTCCTGCTGATACATTAAAGCTTCCGGTCGTAGCCTGTATTCTATCTGCATGGACATCACCTGCATTGATTACCAAGGAGATATCCTCAGCCACAAAATTCCTCGGTACGGTGATCGTAATTTCGGGAGTCAAATCTCCATTCCAATTCAAGAAATGACCCGTCGAAAAACGTAATCCAAAGAAATTTATAAAGTTACTCACCTTGGTATCCTGACGAATTACCCAGGTACCGTCTGTATCAACATAGGACTCCAGCTCGTTCTCCGGAATTCGTATTGCATCTATGGAGAACTTATCACCTTCTACAATCTTAACCTCGCCGTACTCAATATCCATATCGATACTGGTCACACCGGAATAGCTCTCTTCATAAGAGATGGTGGGCAAATCCTTCAAGGAAGCTCCTGAAGCAATTGCGATGACTAAAATTGCTACTCCGATGCCGACCGCAATAAGTGCAATTCCTAACCAAACCTTAGTAAATGTCTTCATTATGCCATCACACTCCTATTCTTAAAGGGCATTCTGCAAAGATTAACAATTCCTCTGATCAATGCCGGTAACACTGTCTTACAGAGTGCCACACAAGCCAGGGATAAAAGCATTCCAATTCCAAATACAAGCAAACCACCGCCGATGAAAGCCATACCAATCAACGGAGCGCTCATCTGAATAATGCCTGCGATGAACAATGCAATACCTGCACAAATTAGAGCAATTCCTGCTGCACCAAACCCAAAAATAAGACCGAAGACAGTAGCGAATACACCGATAATGATACCGATAATCGGTAAGGTGATAGGAAGGCCTACCGTAAAAGCTAATATCAATATCAGTACACCTAAACCAGTATTCGAGTTAGTATTCTGACTGTTATTCCTTGTGTTGTACTGTGAGTTGTTCTGGCCATTATTATAGGTTGAATGATAGGCCCCCTGTTGATTAGTCTGAGAGTAATTAGCTCCTGCTGACTGCTCCAATCTCTCTGAGCTGCTATGATTTGTCTTAGCAGCATCAACGATCTCTAATTGTTCCTCGTTCATAATTCTATCCTTATAACCCGTCTCTGTGAAATATCCCCTGTTATCACGTTCTGCTGCATTTGAGACAAGATCTGCTTTTATCATATCTGCCACCTGCTTAGGTGAGCCTAATTCAGTGATAATTTCCTGCTCGTGATCTTCCCCTGCATCTTCGAAATAACCATTATAATACTTGAGTGCCTCTTCTCTCTCATCCAAAGGGATATCCAACAATAAGCTTTCGAGTTCGTTCATGAATTCTAGCTTTGTCATCTATTTCACTCCTTCAAAAATAATATTTATTTTCTTATAATAAGACTCCCACTCGTCTTTGTATAACTTAAGTTGTGCCATACCCTTGTCGGTGATTTTGTAATACCTTCGATTTCTTCCTCCGAATTCCTGATCATATACTTCTAAGCAATCTTCTTTCTGAAGTCTTCTTAGAACAGGGTATAAGGTGGATTCTGATACCTCGATGGCTTGCCTTACATCCTGTGTGATTTTGTACCCATAGGTTCCTTCCGGTTCCTGAGAAATAGCTGCAAGTACAATCGCATCGAGAAGCGCTGAACCGGTATTAAATACCATAGTCTCAACTCCTTTCTGAGTTTTTCCAAAGAAAATAATATTGTTGATTTGATAATACTATACACCGTATAATATTATATGTCAATAATTATTTTTGGAAATTATTTGAGACTATATTTGCACTTGTCATACTCAGATTTATTTTTATACTTCTTTTCACCCTATATAACGATTTCGAACGCTAAAACACTTCAATTTTTATTGTACAAATATTACTTCCTATAATCACATTATATTCCTTAGACGATAATCATACATTAAGGTCACATTAAATTTCACCTGATATACATAACAAAGCGTACCTCCAAAATGAACTTCGTTCACTCACCGGAAGACTTTCTGATTCATAGATGTAATTATCAATGTAACGATAGAACGCATACTTCTCCAACTCTAATGTCATGAATAAAAAAACACTATCAAATGTCAGTTACTCTCTAACCTTTGATAGTGTATGCCAATCTCTAATTAATCACTTGTATCCGATTCTTTAAATCCAATACCTTCTCTTCAATAATTCGTATTATATTCTTAAATTCCTCATCTCCTTTGCCGGAAGGATCCAGAAGCCCCCAGTCCTCGCGGTACTTGCAGGGCAGTACGGGACAGTCAACATTACACCCCATCGTGATTATGATATCTGGACTCGGAATTTCCTCAATTAACTTATTATGTTGGGTCAGTTCCATATCTATACCGTAGATTTCTTTCATAAGTCTGACCGCATCCGGATTAATATGGTCCTTCAGCTCCGTACCGGCCGAATAGCTGTCATAAACATCACTTGCCAAGGCATTACCCAGAGCCTCAGCCATCTGGCTTCTACAGGAATTATGAACACAGACAAATGCTACCTTTGGTTTATGATCTATGAATATTCTATTGTTATCTTCCATAACAGTACTCCTTCCATCAACTATATCAGTTTATTGCTCCAGCTTTACTTACAATTATGCAGGAAACCATCTCGATGTTTTATTCGCTATTTTAACTAGCATCAGCATGATTGGCACTTCTGTTAATACTCCGACGGTTGTCGCAAGTGCTGCCGGTGATTCCATGCCAAACAATGCAATAGCTACCGCAACAGCAAGCTCAAAGAAATTCGAGGCGCCGATCATACCGGCTGGAGCTGCTATGTCATGAGGCAGCTTAAGCAGCTTAGCTGGGAGATATGCCGCAAAGAAAATCAGGAAGGTCTGTATGGTAAGCGGCACTGCAATCAATATTATATGTAGGGGGTTACCAAGGATGACTTCTCCCTGGAAGGAGAACAAAAGCACCAGCATTAGCAACAATCCTACTGTAGTAACATTATCAAACTTAGGAAGAAAACGCTGTTCAAAGTATTCCAGCCCCTTCTTATTCACTATAATAATTCTGGTAAGTACACCGCCAGCCAAAGGAATTACTACAAATAACACAACTGATAATACCAGAGTATCCCAGGGTACGGATACATCACTGACACCTAAGAGAAATTTAACGATTGGGATGAAGGCAACCAGAATGATTAAGTCATTGGTTGCTACTTGAACGACCGTATATGCCGGGTTACCCTTTGTCAGCTGACTCCATACAAATACCATGGCAGTACAGGGTGCTGCTCCCAGAAGCACTGCACCTGCCAGATACTCCTTTGCAAGGTCAGCAGGTATCAAGCCTTGAAATATAACATAGAAGAATAAAGCTGCTAAACCATACATAGTAAAAGGCTTAATCAGCCAATTGGTGATCCAGGTAACATAAAGCCCTCTCGGATTCCTACGCACATTTTTGACGCTCTGGAAATCTACCTTCATCATCATGGGATAGATCATGACCCAGATTAATACTGCAGTTGGTATCGAGACATTCGCATACTCAAACTGATCAAAAAAGTCAGGAATTGCTGGCAGAAAGCGCCCAATCATTACACCGACTACCATACATAGCGCTACCCAAATTGTTAAGTACTTGGAAAAAAATCCTATGCCTATCGTCTGCTTCGATTCGCTCATAATAATCTCTCCTCAATATTCATATCGTTAGGAAATGAAAGTTCATTTCATCGATAACTATCTATGTGATTATTATAGCTTACATATCGATAACATTCAATATGTACTACTGTTAAATTAATGTTAAATTTCTATTCCTCTATATGCCGTTTCATTAATTACCTTTCCGGATACCCTTCATAAATAAAGAATAGTTATATTTAAAAACCTCCAAACCAAGAGTTTTACTACTCGGTTTGGAGGTTTCACGATGGTGAATATCTCTGCTCTTTGTCTACAGGGTATAATAATAGAACCATATTACTTGCCGTTCACATTTAACCCATCCCCGTCATTCGGCAACGATACTGTAAAAGTACTTCCTTTTCCTATCTCACTCACTACAGCGACCTTACCTCCATGTGCCTGAATAATTGACTTGACTATCGTCAGACCTATTCCGCTTCCTCCTGTTGTACGATTACGTGATTTATCCGCCCGGTAAAAGCGCTCAAAGATATAAGGCAGTTCTTCCTTCGATATTCCGATCCCATTATCTTGAATAGAGAATCCTGAAATATCATTATGTTCAAACATTTCAAAGCTAATGCTACAGCCTTCCTGTGAATACTTGATTGCATTACTAAGTAGATTCACAATTACCTGCTTCATTCTGCTATGATCTGCGAGAAGTAAAGTATTTGTTCCCTTAATCTCAATGGATAGCTTCTTATTCATGCTTTCTGCTTCAAAAGTGCTAACAACCTGTTCGATAGCACTTCGAAGATCCATTGGTTGTTTATCTAACTTCAGATTATCCTTCTCAAGCTTTGCCAGGTTCTCTAAGTCTCCGACGAGCTTACCGATGCGTACCACCTCATCATAACAGCTTTGAAGTCTCTCCTGCGAAGCATCCCAGATCCCCTCGGTCATAGCCTCTAGATAGGATTGCAGTATGGTAATTGGTGTCCGCAGCTCGTGTGCCACATCCTCCGTCAGCTGCTTACGTAGCTTCTCCAGTGTCTCAAGTGATTCAGCCAGATGATTGATCGAGGTTATTAATAACTGGAGTTCTACCGTATCACTCTGTTCTTCTAGACGTACCTCATATTTCCCATCCGATATTTCCTTCGTGATCTCTACCGTCTTTAGGATTGGCCGACTGATGCGTTTTGCCAATAGATGTCCTACCAACAAGGATACCACAAGGGATATGGTGCCAACACTAATCAGTATGATATTCAAAGAATGCAAAAAACGAAATTCGTTTTCATTCAAAAAGAACGGTCCAAAATAACTAATACTGACACTTCCGATCACCGTTCCAGCCTGTTCCAGCTTATGAGAAACCGAGGTGAAGTCCCCATCAATCTGAGGATACTCTATTCTCATGCGTTCTGAGATATCATCCATAATCTGATTACAAAGATTCATATCATGTGACAGGGCATCCCAAAGTATCTCTCCCTGCTGATCATAAACTTTAATAATGTAACCCTCATACAGGGAAAACATTCCGATGGCATGGACATAATCCATATTCCATTGATTCGTAAACTCAGAATACTGCTGGCTGATACTGGAGGTAATAATCTGTGTCTTTAGTTCCTGCTGCTTACTGATATAATTCGTAAATTGTCGATTGATTAAAAGATTCGAGGTAAAGCTGATGATGACAATGGTGATTAAGACAATGATCAATATTGTCAGGGACAGTCTTGATTTTAGGCTATGCCTCACTTACTCACCTCCAAATTTGTAACCCACTCCGTGAATTGTTTTAACATAACAAGGAGTCTTTGGGTCATCCTCAACTTTTTGTCTTAGGTTCTTAATATGACTATCAATCGTTCTGTCATAGCCTTCAAACTCATCGCCATAAGCAGAGGCAATCAGTTCTTCTCTCGTAAATACTTTATTCGGATATCTGGTTAATGCCGCTAACAGCTTATATTCATTGGGAGTAAGTTTGATCTCCTCACCGGCTTTGGTAACATAATAGCTTTCATAATCAATGATTAAGTCGCCGTTATTGTAGGTTCTTTTGGACAGCAATCCGGAGATGTCATCTGCAGATCTTCTAAGTACTGCCTCCATTCTCGCATAAAGTGCCTTAAAGCTAAAGGGCTTTGTAATATAATCATCAGCACCGATTCCCAGTCCTTGCAACATATCAGCCTCATCTGACTTTGCTGTTAGCATAATAATCGGCACCTTTGATTTCTTCCGCAAGGTTTTGCATACCTCTTCCCCGGTTAGCTCAGGCAGCATCAGATCGAGCAGCACCAGGCCGACACTTTCCTTATCAAAAATCTCCAGAGCTCTTTTACCATTTTCCGCAACAAGCACTGTAAAGCCCTTACTTTCCAGAAAGGACTTTACTACTGCTGCTATTTTCTCTTCATCTTCTACGACTAATATCTTCTTGACAAAGCGATTCATCTAGTTTAACTCTCCACATCAAAAGGTTTTAGGATCTTATCTACCTCAATATCATTTCCTCTTTCATCCATGGTTTCAACTTTAGCAAATACCCATGTCTCTAATTTGGTTGGATCCACTCCGGCGTCAAGGAAGGGCTGAGGGTTTAATACGAATACGATGTCCTTGTCATTGGTCTTCATATCCTTAGCCCACTCAAACATATTACCGTTACCAAGGGCAACACCATAATGATCGAGTGCTGTGTGATAGGTAATACTGTCACGGTAATTCTTGACCAGCTTTTTGTAAGAATCTAGGGGAGATGCATCACCTACATAAGTAACCTTCTCATCACCTAAGTCTGTTCCTACAATAATCTTATCACCGGATACCATCTCCTGTGGCAGCTTACTAATATCTAATCCGGCATCGATAAAGGGCTGTGCATCTAACTCCAGCATTGCATCGGTTGTCGTAATACTAAAATCCTTTGTCCAGACGAAACGTGCTTCCCCGTCAGGAGACATTATGGACCAACCACCAAAGGTATCATCTACTGAAACATCTTCCTGCATTGCGTTCACTACTGCTTCAAAGGATTTTTCCGACTGATCTCCTATTACATCCAGCTTACCACATGCTGTAATCCCATACAATACAATACATATCAATAGACTTAAAATTAATCTCTTCTTCATAATAACCTCCAATATTGCACTCTGCGCTGTTCAATCAATCTTGTAAGAAGTCTAATATGAATTTCCACTGGAATTCATGTTGGAGCTCTTTCTGAGTGAAAGCGTATTTTCTTTCACACTGCTCTCTTTTATTATTTATAGGCTTTAAAGCCTTTTAATCTGAGTGCATTAGATACTACTGAAACCGAACTGAAGGCCATTGCTGCTGCAGCAAAGATTGGATTAAGTAAAGGTCCGCCGAACAGATGCAGGATACCTGCTGCTATCGGAATACCTGCGACATTATAACCAAAGGCCCAGAACAGGTTCTGCTTGATATTACGTATGGTGCTCTTACTCAAATGGATTGCAGTAGGCACATCCATCAGATCACTTCTCATTAATACGATATCAGCTGATTCCATCGCTACATCTGTTCCTGATCCGATGGCGATACCGATATCTGCCTGAACTAATGCAGGAGCATCATTGATACCGTCACCAACCATACATACCTTCTTGCCTTCTGCCTGTAGCTTCTTAACCTCATTTGATTTATCCTGAGGTAGAACCTCTGCAAGGACTCGGTCAATTCCTACCTGCTTTGCAATCGCTTCCGCTGTCTTACGGTTATCTCCTGTTATCATGGCTACTTCGATTCCCATACTCTGCAGCTTCTTGATTGCCTTGGCACTGCTTTCCTTCACAACATCAGCTACGGCGATGATTCCGGCAAGGCTGCCATTCATGGCAATGTACATCGGAGTCTTTCCTTCGCTTGCAAGCAGATCTGACTTTTCTCTAAGTTCACTTAAAGAAATCTTTCGCTCATCCATCAGCTTCTTATTACCGATCAATATCTTTACACCATCCATCGTAACCTCGATACCATGTCCCGGGATTGCTTCAAAGGCTTCTACTGGTAGAAACTCCAGATTGTCCTTTGCTGCTCCTCTTACAATTGCCTCCCCCAGAGGATGCTCAGAACCTTTCTCGCCGGATGCTGCAATGCGGAGTAATCGTTCTTTCTCTATTCCGCTGACCGTTATTATATCCGTCACTTCCGGCTTACCTTCTGTAATAGTACCTGTTTTATCAAATACGATGGTAGTAATCTTATGAGCTGCCTCTAATGCTTCTCCACCTTTGATTAGAATGCCGTTCTCAGCCCCCTTACCGGTACCCACCATAATCGCGGTCGGTGTAGCAAGTCCCAATGCACAGGGACAGGCAATTACCAATACTGAGATAAATATTGTTAAGGAAAACGCGAGAGACTGACCGGTTAAGAACCACGCGAGGAATGCAACGAGAGCAATTACGCAAACCACCGGTACAAAGTAACCGGATACGATATCTGCCATCTGAGCAATCGGAGCCTTTGAACCCTGTGCATCCTCTACCAGCTTGATAATCTGTGCTAAGGCGGTATCCGAACCTACCTTGGTCGCCTGGAATTTAATCATACCGTTCTTATTTATGCTGGCAGCAAATACCTTGTCTCCGATCTTCTTATCCACCGGCATACTCTCACCGGTCAGCATAGCCTCATCAATACTTGTATTACCCTCTAATACAACACCGTCTACGGGAATCTTCTCACCCGGTCTTACCAGAATGATATCATCGATTTCAACATCCTCAATCGGAAGCTCGATTTCCTTCCCATTAGAGATTACTGTAGCTGTCTTAGGCGCTAAACCCATTAGCTTTTTTATCGCTTCCGAGGTCTTTCCTTTGGATACTGCTTCTAAGGACTTACCGAGAAGGATCAACGCAATGATTACTCCCGCTGTTTCATAATATAGACCTTCAACTGCACCAAAGTTACCTTGCACAATTTGATACGTGTTGTACAAACTGAACAGGATGGCTGCCGTGGTACCGATGGCTACTAAGGAGTCCATATTCGGACTTCTTTGAATAAGAGCTTTAAAACCAACGGTATAAAAACGATAACCTGCAATAATAATCGGAGCTACTAAACAGATTTGCAGCAGTGCAAACCGCAGCGGATAAAGCATAGGATTTAAGCCTCTGGGAATAGGAAATGGCCACCAGGATACCATTGGAACCATTGCAAAGTATAACAACGGGATACCAAAGGCTGTTGCGATAATGAATTTCGTCCACAAGGTTTTAACCTCTTTTTGTTTACGTACTCTATCCTCATCCACTGAATTCTTATCCGCTGCCAGAACCTGATAACCTGTATTCACGATACAGTCTTTGACTGAAGATAAACGAATTATCTGAGGATCATATTCAAGGGTAGCCTTCTCTGTAGCAAGATTCACAGAGACCTTACTGATACCCTCCAATTTCGCAATTGCTTTCTCAACTCTTTGAGAGCAGGCAGCACAAGTCATGCCTCCAATCTTAATTGTTTCCTTGTTCATAATATATTCTCTCAACCTTTCCTCGTTTTTTCCTATTTAAAATCACATCCTGTAAGATATTCATAATGATTTTTCAAGGTAATACCGTATAGATTTCATTTTTGGAATGACGTTATTCCTTCCCATGGGGTGACGTTATTCTTCTGACCGGAGATTTCTATTGTATCCCATTTTTCCAATTGTCAAAGATAACAGATGCCTCTGTAAGAAATTCCTTTGATATGGTTATTGATTCTGCATCGACTTCTTTATATTCGCTTGTGATCGGAACCGGATTACAGCCACCCTTGGCAACTTCAACATCAGCCATTCCGAAGCGATTTCCGCAGTTTTGGCAAATCAAATGATCGCCTTCCTGCTCATAGTAACCTTTACCAGAGTTATAACAAACCTGGCAGGTATTAAATGCGGTACGGATCGTCCCGTCGGGCGACTTTACTGCAATCACCTCTAAATCTATTCCGTTAATACTGGCAGGATAAAAGGTCGCTGTATCGGTTATATCCTTAACCGGAATTACTATGTCACTATCCTTTACTACTTCTTTTGTTTTACTGTCATTGGAAGACTCCTTATTTCCTGTTATTTTATCGAATCCATATGTGGCTGCTATTGCTACAATCGCAACAATCGCTATAAATGCAAGTCTTTTTAGATTAAAACTATTATTCTGATTCATAATCATTTTCCTTTCGTCTTATAAAATGTTGTTCTATGAATAGCCACCTAAATCTTTTTATATATCATAACGATCAATTTTACTTCAATGACAAGATGGTAAATTGCCTCCTGCGTCAAAGGGTTGTGCGGAAGGCTGGTACTCTGATATCTCCTGCTTAAGTGCTTCCTTATCGACATTATTGATATCATCTACAACTTTGACATAACCATACTTGGAATTATCCTTTGTGTAGAAGTCAAAATCCCGATCAGGGTAGAAGGTAATCTTGTTAACGCCCTCTTGAACCTGAAGCTCAGAATAATAATAAGGGAAGAGGATACTGTTATCGATTTCTGTCTTCTCGCCATTAATGATCCACCTGGTCTCAACGTCCTGCTGGACCACAACAACCGCCGGGGAGAAACCCTCCTTTGTAAGAGTTATCTCTACTGTCTGAAGCCCCTCCACTATACTAGCGATAGCAAGCTCTTCAGTAGGTATCGTAACATCAAGTAAATTGTTGTAGTCAGGGGACACATTACCATCAACCTCAGCAGCAGAACTTTCCGTGGTGGCATCCGTACCCACAACAGTATTATCTATATTTCCACTGGTATCAGAGAATGCGTTGATATCATCCACTACCGTAATCTTGCTCCGTATCATACCCATCCAACAGCTATAAGGAATTACGCCACTTTCCTCTGCGGTAAATTCTATCACATTATCACCGCTAGCCAGATCTTTTTTGAGTCCAAGCTTCGGCACAATAATACTGTTATTGCATCCATTGATATCACCATCCTCTGCCTGAATGATCCATTTCACAGGAACGCCCTTCTGAACTATAATTGGTTCATAGCGTCCAGAGGCTAAACCGGTGGTAACAACCTGTTCACCATCTTCAATGGTAGCTATATTACCAGACCCTGACTGTACTTGGCCAGAAGACATGGAGAGGGGCTGAAAATTGATACCGGATAAGCTGATACCATTACCGAACATAAACATACCAAGTACTACTACCAATACAGCACTGACCTTAATCAGCTTGCCAGAGAATTTTTTATTCATCAGAGAACTGAGTGCTCCGAAGAGGAACATGAGAGGAAACGTTCCTACGCTGAATAAGAACATTGCAATTGCACCCTTTACTGGACTTTCGGTAGACAGTGCATAAAGCTGCATCGCTTGAAGCGGTCCGCAAGGCATTAATCCATTGAGGATACCAATATACAACGGACTGCTGTCAAGGCGTTTTGTATAGATTTTTTTTGCGAATATCTTAGGCATTCTTGGGTTGAATTTACGAAGTCCAGGGAAGATATTCAACATGTTAAGTCCCATAATTACCATAAATATACCGGCAACTAACTGCACAAAACCCTTCATTATTCCGGAGAAGCTTACGACGGATCCGATTGCTCCGACAATTCCACCTATGACCGTATAGGAAATTACTCTTCCGAGATTATAAAGGAGGCTCGGCTTGATTGTATCAAAGCGGCTGGGGCTATAATCCTTCGGCTGATTTTTTGGAACACACTGGGAGAGGCAAATCCCACCACACATAGCAACACAATGTACAGAGGTTAATACACCGATAACAAATAACATTCCGTAACCCATACCTTCTTTTGCAACCGGAAAGGCATTAAAGATTTTCAATAATCCAAAGCGGTTAGCAATCATATAGACGGCAAACATAATGATCAGAACTGCAATAATATCTGTATAATCTGTCTTTTCGATCCTTGCCGCTTTGCTTCCCGTCTTACCAGAAGCCTGCTTCTTTGTTGCCTGTTCCAAATCTTCTTCTTTCTTAATAAAATAATCTGACTTTTCTAATATTTTCACGATTTCTTCCAGATCTATCATGCTTTCATTATAGGTTATTGTCACTGTACCAGTAGAGTAGCTTGCCTTCACCTGCTCTATCCCGGTTAGCGGTGACAGCTCCCGTTCAATAATGTTCTCACAATTGACGCAAGTCATATTTCGTATAAGTAACGTTTTCGTTATAATATTCGAAGACATTTGTCTCCTCCTTTTATATGTTTTTGATAACACCCATTCTCTTATCCCCTACTAATCGAGATGATATTCTCTTATTACGAAACCTGTATCCTCCATCTTTACATACCTGCTCCTTGAATTAAATTTATGCCGAGATTGTTTTTTACGCTCTGGTGAGCAGGCACAAACTTGGAAGTGTGAATTGCTTTTAAATTCACACTATTCACATTACTAATGATAGCAATTAGTTGTGGAGATATTATGGAGAATTAGCTTCACATTAATTTTTTTGAAAAATGTACCAATCAATAGAAAGCACGCTTCGCAAACGATCTAATTTTATGAACAACAGAAAGCACACTATGCAAACTACCTAATATCATTAAAATAGAAAGCTTGCTTCGCAAACCATATAATTTCATGAACAATAGAAGGCAGTTCACAAAGTCAAGAATCAAAAAGCTGTTATAGCTTCTACGCTTATCTCCTAAGCATATTGTCTATAACAGCTTTCTATTTAGATTATGGCAATTAATAATTCTTTTTCTTATGCCACATTATTTTTTTAACACTAATTTACCATATTCCCTGAGCCATCATTGCAGTTGCTACCTTTTCGAAGCCTGCAATATTAGCACCTACTACATAATTGCCTTCGGCGTTGTACTTCTTAGCAGCAGTATCCATGTTATGGAAGATGTTAACCATAATCTGCTTCAGCTTAGCATCTACCTCTTCGAAGGTCCAGCTTAATCTCTCGCTGTTTTGAGTCATCTCTAATGCAGAAGTAGCAACACCACCTGCGTTAGCTGCCTTACCGGGAGCAAAATGTACCTTATTAGCAATAAAGTACTCAGTAGCTTCTAAGGTTGTAGGCATGTTAGCACCTTCTGCTACTGCAATGCAGCCATTTGCAACAAGTGCCTTTGCATCTTCGATAAGAAGCTCGTTCTGAGTTGCACAAGGAAGTGCAATATCACACTTCACAGACCAAACGCCTCTACCCTCGTGATATTCCGAGTTGGGTCTGTAATTCTTATATTCGGTCAGTCTTGCACGTTTGACTTCTTTGATCTCCTGAAGAGCTGCAACATCAATTCCCTCCGGATCATATACCCATCCGTTAGAATCGCTACAGGTTACACATTTCGCACCTAACTGATGAGCCTTCTGAATTGCATAAATCGCAACGTTACCGGAACCGGATACGGTACAAACCTTACCATTGATATCCTTACCATTACACCTTAGCATTTCTTCTACTAAATATAATAAACCATAGCCGGTAGCTTCTGTTCTAGCTAAGGAACCACCGTAGGTCAATCCCTTGCCGGTTAAAACGCCTTCATAAGATCCGGTTATCTTCTTAAATTGTCCATACATATAGCCTATTTCTCTGCCACCTGTACCGATGTCGCCGGCAGGAACGTCAACATCAGCACCTATATATTTATAAAGTTCTGTGATGAAGCTGGTACAGAATGCTAACACTTCTCTGTCTGATTTGCCCTTAGGATCGAAATCTGAACCACCCTTACCACCACCAATGGGAAGCCCGGTCAATGAATTCTTGAATATCTGCTCAAAACCTAAGAACTTAATAATACCAAGGTTAACAGAAGGATGTAAACGTAGACCGCCCTTGTAAGGTCCAATGCTGTTATTGAATTGAACACGATAACCGGTGTTAACCTGAACCTTGCCACTGTCATCTACCCACGGTACTTTGAATTTAATCTGTCTGTCAGGCTCTACCAGCCTCTCAAGAAGACCTTCTCTTCTGAATTTCTCTTCGTTCGCATCAACTACTGCGCGTAAAGATTCTAAAACTTCTTTCACCGCCTGATGAAACTCAGGTTCTGCGGGGTTCTTCTTAACCACCAATTCAATTACTTCATCAACGTATCCCATTTTTTAATCTCCTTTGATTAAAATTTTTATTCATGACAAGTGAATTGATTTATCAACTCCTCTTGTTGGTTGCTATGCAATACAACCAGGCGATAACCTGTGTCAATATTACGCCTTGTAATATGTAAAAGCACGATTAAGAGCTCTCCGATACCAACATGAGAAAGTAGGCTTCGCGAACTTTCTTTAGTCATGAAAAAAAGGCGCATAAAAATAAACAAATGCGCCTTTGTATTTGCTTGTTTTATTATAAACACTTTTTCACTTTAATGCAATAGAATATTGATGGTGATTCGTCATTTTCTTATAATATATTTTCATAATATCTATATCTCATAGTTATAATAACCTCTCTTTTCATATGCTTTCATATAAAATGGAATTCGATTCATAATTGCAGTTAATACTGAGGTGATAAAGTAAGAGCTACATGGAATGAGTTTGGCAGATTTCCAGAAAACTGTATTCTTTTTTGCTTCTATATGATATAATTTTTGATTATCGGAATGGTCCCTAACTACATTCCTATCGCAAAGGAGTATGATTGATTATGGCATTTGATGGTGTTGTTATCGCAAATATTATAGATGAATTACGTAAAAACCTACTTGGAGGCAGAATCAACAAGATTGCTCAACCGGAAAAGGATGAATTAATCCTTACAATCAAGGGCGGCGAACATGGGCAGTGCCGGCTCTTACTTTCTGCAGGTGCCGGTCTTCCCCTGGTCTACCTGACCGAGAACAACAAGCCCAGCCCTATGACTGCGCCCAATTTCTGTATGCTGCTTCGTAAGCATCTGAACGGTGCCAGAATCCTTGATATTGCACAGCCCGGTTTTGAGAGAATTATTAATTTTAAACTGGAGCATATGAATGAAATGGGCGATTTGTGCATTAAGTATCTGATTATCGAGCTAATGGGTAAACATAGCAATATCATTTTCTGTGATGATAATATGGTTATCCTAGACAGCATTAAGCGTATTAATCAATTTGTCAGCTCTGTTCGTGAGGTCCTGCCCGGCAGGGATTATTTCATTCCTACTACTATCGAGAAACTTAATCCGCTGACCGTTGACTACGAGAGCTTTCGCAACAAAATTCTTGGCAAATCCATGCCGATTGCCAAAGCACTCTATAGTAATCTGACCGGAATCAGTCCCTTAATAGCAAATGAAATCTGCTGCCGAGCTTCCATTGACGCCGGTGATTTTACCGAGTCGCTCAGTGAAGCGGCCGGATTACATCTTTATAAGAATTTTGAGCGGTTAATAGAAGATGTGAAGAAGGCTGATTTTTCTCCGAATATTGTTGCGAAGGATGGAATACCAGTAGAGTTCTCCAGTGTGGAACTAACCTGTTATGCCAATCACGAGGTACAATCCTTTCCTAGTATCTCCGTACTGTTGGAAGCGTTCTATTCTACAAAGAATTCAGTCGCCCGTATCCGTCAGAAATCTGCCGATCTCCGCAAGGTCGTATCAAACGCGATTGACCGCGCCGGTAAGAAATATGACCTACAGTTGAAGCAGCTTCAGGATACGGAGAAAAGGGACAAATTCAAGATCTATGGAGAACTTATCAACACTTATGGTTATGGTCTGGAGCCGGGTGCTAAGGTACTGAATACGATTAATTATTATGACAATCAGGAGATCAGTATCCCTCTGGATCCTACAATTACTCCAATGGAGAATGCAAAGCAGTACTTTGAGAAGTATAATAAATTAAAACGTACTTTTGATGCACTTACTACCCAGATCTCTGATACCCAGGAGGAGCTTACGCACTTGGAATCAATTAAGACTTCACTCGATATCGCAACGGAGGAGGATGATCTGACCGCCCTAAAGCATGAGCTTACTGAGTATGGCTACATCAGACGCCGTTTCACCAGTGGCAGCAAAAAGCTGGAGAAGAAGGTGAATGTAAAGAAAGCTGGTACTAAGAGTAAGCCCCTTCACTATCTCTCCTCGGATGGCTATCATATCTATGTCGGAAAAAATAATTATCAGAACGACGAATTAACCTTCCAATTTGCAGAAGGCGGTGACTGGTGGTTCCATGCCAAGAAGCAGGCCGGTTCTCATGTCATTGTCAAAGCAGGAGGCAAAGAGCTCCCTGATCGGACCTATGAGGAAGCTGCCAGACTGGCTGCTTACTATTCCGGCTCCAGAGATGCAGATAAGGTAGAGATTGATTATACCCTTAAGAAGAATGTTAAGAAACCCGGCGGCGGAAAACCGGGCTTCGTTGTGTACTATACGAATTATTCCATGATTTCCACTACGGATATTACAGGAATTCAGCAGTTATAACATAATGATAGGGTTATAACTCCTTGCATACATTTTATAAAGCTAATATTATTGAATTGACCTGACAGACTTTTTAGAAATTAACTTATAAAAATCAGCTTGAATATAATCGAAGTATTATATTCAGACTAACTGAAAAGGAGAATTTAGATGATTAATGCAGATTACCATGTTCACTCGAACTTCTCCGGGGATTCACAGGCACCCATGGAGCAGATGATTGAACGAGCGATACAATTGGGTCTAAAAAAGATTTGCTTTACAGACCATATGGATTATGATTACCCCCATATGAATGTTATCCGCTTTGTCTTTGATCCGGAGGAATATGTCCCAAAATTACAGAAATTAAAGGAGCAATATTCAAAGCAAATTGAGATATTGACCGGCATTGAGTTAGGGCTCCAGCCTCTGCCTCAGGTGAAGGAATATTATAAATTCTTGCATAGCAAGTACTCCTTTGATTTTACCATCGGTTCCACTCATGTTCTTGACTATGTAGATCCCTACTTTCCCGTTTTCTGGGAGCACAGAACAAAGGATGAAGGGTTAAGAGCTTACTTTCAGTCCCACATAGATCACTGCAAGCTTTTCAAAGATTATTTCAATATCTATGGCCATCTGGATTATATTATAAGATATGCCCCGACCACTGATGGGAAGAAGGCGGATTATTCCTATCTTGACTACGCCGACCTGCTGGATGAAGTTCTTACCACCATCATCAACTGCGGTAAGGGTATTGAGGTTAATACCGCCGGCTTTAAATACGGATTGGGCTATCCCCATCCGAAGACAGAGATTCTGAAGCGTTACCTGGAGCTGGGTGGCGAAATAATAACCATTGGCTCCGATGCACATAAACCGGAGCACTTATGCTATGACTTTAACCTGGTACCAGAGCTACTTAAGGGCCTGGGATATACCTATTATGCTACCTTTGTACAGGGAAAACCGATATTCGAGAAACTATAAGTGACATCGTGATCCAAAGCTATATAATACACTATCCCATAACAATTGGAGATATCAGAATGAAGAAGCGATTTCAAACAGCTACAATCACCACTATTTCATGGTAGAAGCAACATATGATGCCATCGCCATACCAGAGGGTGAACTCGGAATAATCTATGAGGTCCATGCTGTCTGGCCACAGGGAGATGCCTTCTACTCTTTCTATTACGAAATAATACAGTATGTATGTTAAAGACAAAGGACGGCTTGATACCAGAGATATCAAACCGTCCTTCTATATATGACTAATGATTGGTAAATAAATTTATAATTTATCTTACTATATGACAAAAGAGGGATTGCATAGAGTTCCTTCTATTGAATTATATCTTCAAGCGAGTCAAAGACTCATCATGAATAAGTATCCTCACAAAAAATAGTTATGGGCTTAACGCATGATTGTACCGCCGCCTACCACATAATCACCCTGGTAGAATACGACTGCTTGTCCAGGTGTAATAGCTCTCTGCGGCTCGTCAAATACACATAGTACCTCATCCGGTCCGTTCTTCTTAATTGTACAACGGGCTCCCTTATGACTATATCTGATCTTCGCCTCTACCACAAGCTCACCCTCTAGATCCTCGATAGACATAAAGTTTAAGCAATTTGCAGTCAAACGATCAGAAAACACTTCCTTGGCATTACCAAGAACCACCTCATTGGTCCCCGGTTTTAACTCCACCACAAAGACCGGCTGCCCCATAGCAATTCCAAGGCCTTTTCTCTGTCCGACGGTATAATGAATTAATCCACGATGTCTTCCGATGACCTCACCGGCGGTATTAATGTAATTACCTGGCGTCATTCCGGTGAATTCATTCTGCGGTTCTTCTTCACCTTCTTTGGTGACCTTTCTCTTCTTCTCCTCCAGATAATCAGAAATAAAGCCTGCATAATCATTGTCGGGGACAAAACAGATTTCCTGACTATCCGGCTTATTGGCAATGGGAAGCTTTAGATCTCTGGCAATCTCGCGAATCTCATCCTTCGCATAGACTCCTACCGGCATCAATGTATGAGATAACTGATGCTGAGTCAGATTATAAAGAGCATAGGTCTGATCCTTCGCTTGAGTTACGGATTTTTTAATGGTATATCTTCCATTTGGCAGCTTTTCTATGCTGGCATAATGACCGGTTGCAATATAGGTAGCTCCGATATCTAAGGAGCGCTTGAGCAATGACTCCCACTTAACATAACGATTGCAGGCAATGCAGGGGTTAGGAGTTCTGGCCTGAAGATATTCACCGACAAAATAATCGATTACATTTTCCTTAAACTCCTGTTTAAAATTCATTACATAATAGGGGATGTCCAGAACAGAAGCAACTCGTCTTGCATCCTCGACAGCACTAAGACCACAGCATCCACCATTTTCCTCCATGGAGCATACATCCTCATCCTGCCATATCTGCATTGTAACCCCAATCACATCATACCCCTGCTTCTGCAACAAATATGCCGCAACTGAGGAATCAACGCCACCTGACATTCCTACAACAACCTTTTCCATACCATCCTCCAAACTCAGTTAATCAAAATATCATTGATGAATATCGGAATACCTCTTCCATATAGTCCGATGGACAAACAGACAAAATGCCCAAATACTCAGGCATTTCATCAATGTTATATATTTTATTCATTACAATCTTATCAATTAATATTCAACCACTTCTTCTTCCTCATGAATATCAGACTTTGGCTTCTGTAAGCCCTCGATTACAATGCCCTTCTTCTCTGCATAATCCCAGAGTGCGGCATGAATTGCTTCCTCTGCCAGCAATGAGCAATGCACCTTAACCGGCGGCAGTCCGTCAAGAGCCTCCATAACAGCCTTATTCGTGATCTGTAGAGCTTCCTGTACTGTCTTACCTTTTACAAGCTCCGTTGCCATACTACTGGTAGCAACCGCAGCTCCACAACCGAAGGTTTTAAACTTTACATCCTGAATGATACCTTCTTCATCTATGTCAAGATAGATACGCATAATATCTCCACATTTTGCATTACCGACAGTACCAACACCGCTTGCATTCTCTATTTCACCCACATTTCTGGGATTGGTAAAATGGTCCATTACTTTCTCTGTATACATAAGCTTTCCTCCAATTTAATCGTGTGTTTTATCAGAAATACTAATATAATATGCCTACCCTTTGAGATGGTTATTGCCTCCAATGGTCTCAACATGCCTAATCTTTGAATTAGTTTGTGCCGAGGATTACGCAGGCACAAACTTGTAAGTGTGAAAATTGCCTTTTATTTTCACACTATTATCTTTTCTTCATGAAGTCCTCATACAGAGGGGACATCTTCCGGAGCTTTTCTACTATCTCCTTAACTCTGTCAACCGTATAATGAATCTCTTCCTCTGTTATTTCCTCGTTTACGGTTAAACGAAGTGAGCCATGAGCGATCTCGTGAGGAAGGCCGATTGCAAGGAGAACATGGGAAGGATCTAAGGACCCCGAGGTACAAGCGGAACCGCTGGAACCGCAGATATTATTCATATCCAGCATAATCAACAAAGATTCACCCTCGATAAACTGAAAACTGAAGTTTGCATTATTCGGAAGTCTTCTGATCTTGTCACCGTTGACACGAACAAATGGGATCTCCTCTAGAACACGTTTCATCAACAGATTACGCAGCATTTTTTCCTTTTCTGTGCGCTCCTGCATTGTTGCCATAGCGATTTCAACAGCTTTTCCAAAGCCAACGATTCCGGGCACATTCTCCGTTCCTGCTCTTCTCTGTCTCTCCTGTGCACCACCATGAAGCAGAGACCGGATCTTCACACCCTTTTTAATATAGAGAAGGCCAATTCCCTTGGGACCGTTTAATTTATGAGCACTGGCACTCAGCATATCAATCCCCATATCATTCACATTGATTTCCAATTGACCAAAGGCTTGTACGGCGTCTGTATGGAATAATACATTATGTTTTTTAGCAATCGCACCGATTTCCTTAATTGGCTGTATGGTACCGATTTCGTTATTGGCAAACATGACGGATATTAAAATAGTCGTTGGACGAATTGCCTTCTCTAACTGATCCAGCTTTATAATTCCATTCTCGTCTACATCGACATAGGTTACTTCTACACCATGCTTTTGAAGATACTCACAGGTATGGAGTATAGCGTGATGTTCAATCTTTGAAGTGATAATATGATTACCCTTTTCCGCGTAAGCGTCTACCACTGCCTTCAGCGCCCAGTTATCTGCCTCTGTACCACTTCCGGTAAAATAGATCTCACTGATGTCGGCACCCATAGCATGGGCAATGATACCTCTGGCTTCATCTACTGCTTTCTTATTCTGAGTAGCAAATTCATATACGCTGGATGGATTTCCATATAAATCAGTAAAATATGGAAGCATCGCCTCCACAACCTCCGGCCTGGTTTTGGTTGTTGCCGCGTTATCAAGATAAATCTTCTTATCCATGTTGTCATCTCCTAAAATAAATATTATTTACCACATGTTTGTTTTTCTTTCGTATCGGTAGCACCTGTCCCATTCTGTACTCTCTTGCTTTCAGCAACAAGCTCCGACAGCATAATTCCGTCAACCGCTTCATTTATACTATCACTTATACGCTTCCAGACATATTTTGTTACACAGGAATCTGAGTTACTACAGATTGATTCGCCCTGATTTACTTCTGAACAATCGACGGGATTCAAATCTCCCTCCAGTGCTCTTAAGATAGCTCCAACCGACAGCTCCTCTGCGGGCACCGCCAGCATATAGCCACCTTGTGCGCCTCGAACACCATTCACGATCCCTACCTTTTTCAGCTTTGCGATCAATTGTTCCAGATAGTTCATTGATATTCCCTGTCGTTCGGCAATCTGACTAAGTGCAACGGTTTCTTCCTCTCCATGAACCGCGAGATCCAGCACTGCTCTAAGACCATATCGTCCTTTTGTAGAAAGCTTCATGTCTCTCACCTTACCTATTCTCCGGTAGCTTTATTCCGGTATGTTATACGCTAAGAATACCTAGCGAAAAGCTTGTGTCATTGTGTTCTCCGCACTCAGGGTACACAGGCTATAACGCCCATGATGCATCTTTGATTAGCTCAAAACCCGGAAGAATACTATTCTTCCGGGGGATTTTCGTCTCATACAAAACCTCTTTTATTATAAACGAAATCCTAATATATTAATTCCTAGCATTTTATTTCCTAACATTTTAATTCCTAGTATTTTAATTCCTATTATTTTAATTCCTATTATTTTACTCGGTTATAAGCATAACACCATCCATAAATCTTGTCAATAATAATTTATCAATTACTAAATCAATCCATGGTCAAGATGTAAAAGGCTATAACATAAGTTTTCCGTTTCGGAAATATATATACACTAAAGAATAAAATAGGATGATAATCACACTATGAAAAAAAACACCATAACTGCACAGGAAGCCAGACAAATTAAAAGGAATACAATAGTAAAGGGCACCTTGATTCTTACAGTGGCTGGCTTTATCACCCGCTTTGTAGGCTTTTTTTATCGTATCTTTCTGTCAAATGCAATGGGCGCCGAGCTTTTAGGTATATATCAGTTAATATTCCCTGTTTATGCAATCTGCTTCACCATCTATGCTACTGGTATTCAAACCTCAATTTCTAGGCTAGTTGCTGCAGAGCTGGGTAGAAAAAACCCAAAAAACATCAATAAAATACTTCGGATTGGCCTGTTAATCTCTATTTTTTTAGCATTTATTTTGTCCCTGCTGATCTATAAGTATGCCGATTTCATTGCAGTAAGGCTTCTCATGGAAGACAGAAGTATAATCTCTCTTCGAATATTGGCTGTCGTTTTTCCCTTCTGTGGAGTAACAGCCTGTATCAACGGGTACTATTATGGATTAAAGAAAGCAGGGGTTCCGGCTTCTACTCAATTGCTGGAACAGATTGTGCGTGTAGTTGTTGTATACATAATTGCTATGTATGCCGGTGGTGGCGTGGCGAAGGTCACTTTGCAATTAGCTGTGTTCGGTCTGGTCATTGGCGAGGTTGCGTCCAGCATTTACAATCTAGTCTCCTTGTGGGTCAGCAAATCACCGAGCGAAATGCTTCTTTTCGGCGCTGATCCTGAGGCTAAGCCCGATAGCAGAACTCAGATTATTCGTAATCTTATGTCCTTAAGCGTTCCCATTTCCATGAATCGCCTACTGCTCAGTATTCTTCATAGTGTAGAGGCTATCTTAATCCCTGCCATGCTTCGAAGATTTGGATTAACTACCGAAGAAGCTCTGGCTACCTTCGGTATTCTGAACGGTATGTCCATCCCCTTTATTATGTTCCCAACCGCTCTAACCAATGCTCTAGCTGTATTGATCCTCCCTACCATCTCGGAGGCACAAGCAACCCAAAACGATCATCTGATTGGCAAGACCACGGCTATCGCCATCAAATATAGCGTCATCATAGGCATTCTCAGTACAGGTTTATTCATTATCTTTGGAAATGATCTTGGAAGCACCATATTTCACAATGAACAGGCGGGCAACTATCTTATGATTCTTGCCTGGCTATGCCCCTTTATCTATCTGACAACAACCTTAGGCAGTGTCATCAACGGGCTGGGCAAGGCACATGTGACCTTTGCAAATTCAATTGTCAGTTCCTTATGTAAAATTATATTAGTAGCACTCTTAATCCCCCATTATGGTATCAAAGGCTATCTGATTGCACTTTTGATCGGACAATTCATCATTACCGGTCTAGATACCTATGCTGTAATTCGCAATGTACATTTCTCTATCCGTATGGATGATACCATTGTAAAACCCGGCCTCATTATCGCTCTTGCAGGCTTCTTACTTAAAGAAAGCTATGAGTACATAAAAAAAATGACGCACATAAACGAAGTCCTCTTACTGCTTGGCTCCTGTTTTTTATTATGCGTCATTTGCTTAGGCCTTCTGTTAATAACGAAATCCGTCTCGCGCAAGGATTTTAGATAGCTCATCCAACCTTAAAACCCTTTACCATTATTCATCCTTAAAGGAGGGAGAATAAAGCATAAAATCCTTCTTGCCCTGTTCCTTCACCCGATATAATGCTTTATCCGCCCTATCCATTAACTGCTCATAGTGCATACCGGCTTCCGGATAAGTTGCTACACCGATACTACCCGAAATCGGAATGATATGATTATCACATTGATAGGTAGTGTTTAATGCATCCTTTAATTTGTTTGCTTTTTCCATCAACTCATCAACATCGGTAATATTACCAACAAAGACTACGAATTCATCTCCACCGATACGTCCGATAATCTCTCCCTCGGAGAAGATCTCCTTGATACGTCCGATGATGTAGGTCAGAACCTTATCTCCCTGTAAATGTCCATAGGTATCATTGATACGCTTAAAATCATCAAAATCTATAAACATTAGCATATGCATTCTGTCCTTATTGCCGGCGATAAACTTATCTATCTTTTTAATTGTTATCTCTTTATTATATACACCGGTCAGCGGGTCTCTGGTTGCCTTATACTCTAAGGCTTCCAACTCTCTCTTTTGTGTATCAATATTTACCACTTTACCAATAACGCGTACTGGGACCTTATCATCATCAAAAATAGTCTTACCCATAAGCTGACACCAGATAAATTCACCCAAACGGTCCTTAATGCGGAATTCCTTCTCTATAATACTCTTTCCATCTGCGAGCTCTTCACAAAGCTCCAGATAGATTCCCCAATCATTCGGATGAATATTACCGCGTCCCTGATGGCATTCACCACAAAAATTCTGAATCAATGAATTATGTCCGAATAGTTCACGGAACTTTTCCGATAATATCATCACATCACTCTTAATGTGATATTCAAACAGAACATCCTTTGACAGTTCTGTTGCGATTCGGTAACGTTCCCCCTCCAATAGTATTAATTCCTGCATTTTCTTCTGTTCTGTTATATCAACAAATACAACAGACAGGGTGTGCTTCCCATCCCTACCGATCACACAATTACCGTTCATCAGTAAATACAGCACACTACCATCCCTCGTAACCATCCGTACATCACAACGAATCAGATCCTGATTGATCTGATTTTTAATATCCTCCAATATATGAGCATCTCTTGGATCGATAAAGTCGAGTAAGGTTAATTTATGCTCTGCTTTGGCTGTAGCTTTTTGATAGCCCAACAATTCATAAAAACCATTACTGGCATATAGTATCCTACCATCTCCTTCTATAGTAAAATGTACGAGTCCGGCACGGATACTATTCGTAATTCTTTTTAGTTCTATGGCTGCCTTTGTTACCCGTTTTTCATTTTCTAATCGAAAAAGTAATACCACAACAATACCAATGATACAAATACTCACGACAACTATCATCAATATAAGAAGGACTGCAGGCTTATTTTGTAGCGCATTGATCAGTTTCATACTTTATATCCCCCAACTTAACAACCAAATTCCGTGTTATGTGGAATTTTGCTGTCATGAACTGAATTCCAATGTTATATCACGTCACAAACTATCCGGACATGATTATAGTACATATGAAGCTACTCTATTATTACCAACTTCCACCTATGAATCTAAGGGTGTAACTCTGACTACTACCAACTTTCTCCTTATAAATCATAAGGAGTAACTCTGACTACTACCAAGTTCCACCTTACAGATCATAAGGTGTAACCTGGTAGACATAATAATTCAACCAGTTTGTATACATTGCATTTGCATGGGCTCTCCAGACAAGGTTGGGCCTGGACTCTGGCTGGTCAGCCGGATAGTAGTTTTTAGGCAATGCAATATCTAAGCCCTTTGCAATATCTCTTTTATATTCCTTATCTAAGGATACTCTGTCATACTCGGGATGTCCCATAACAAATATTTGTTTTCCATCCTCTGCAATAGCAATAAAGACACCAGCTTCCTCTGATTCAGCAAGAATCGTAAGATCCTTGCAGTTCTCAATATTCTCTCTGGTTACTGTAGTATATCTGGAATGAGGTGCATAAAAGACATCGTCAAACCCCCTGACGAAAGGTACTTTTCTCTCCAGCACCTTATGTTCAAATATGCCAAACATCTTACTATCCAGAGATGTTTTCTTAACTCCATAATGGTAATATAAGCCAGCCTGAGCTCCCCAGCAAATATGGAGTGTCGAAGTCACATTCGTAGATGACCATTTCATTATTTTAACCAGTTCATCCCAATAAGTAACCTCTTCGAAATCCATCTGTTCAACCGGAGCACCTGTAATAATTAAACCGTCAAATTTTCGTTTTCTTACATCCTCAAATGTGAGATAAAACTGGTCCAAATGACTAGTTGGAGTATGCGATCCCACATAGGTTCCTGTCGTTAAGAAGGTAATATCTACCTGCAACGGTGTATTGGAAAGACTTCGAAGAAGCTGCACCTCCGTATCCTCTTTGACCGGCATCAGATTGAGAATTGCAATCTGCAGAGGTCGGATATCCTGATGCATTGCACGGGTTTCATCCATAACGAATATGTTCTCATCCTCGAGAACTCTTTTTGCCGGTAAATCACTTTGAATTCTAATAGGCATATTTCATCACCATTTCCATAATTTTGTCATAGTAAAAAATATCATATCATGATTTTTAGAATAAATCAACAAACAAACCTCAGAATCCCCAAAAAATTCCTATAAGATACATAAGTCTGATTCTATCCCAACAATTTAAGAACATCCTCTTCTGATAATATATCAACCCCAAGCTCCTGCGCCTTCGTTAATTTACTTCCTGCATTCTCACCTGCAATCAGATATCTTGTATTCTTCGATACGCTGCCGGATACCTTTCCACCGTATCGCTTCACCAGTTCCTCCATCTCAGAACGTCCCATAGAAGGAAGAGTTCCGGTGATGACAAAGGTCATCCCTGCAAATCGCTGGTCCTCATTCATCTCTTCTCTAAGTGATGTAAAATTCATTCCCGCCTTCTCAAGACGGTCTAGGATATTACGGTTCTCTTCCTGAGAGAAAAATTCAACAATTGATCTGGCAGTAATATCACCGACATCATTGATCGCAACAAGCTCTTCATAGGTAGCCTCAACAAGTTCATGAAGAGATTTAAAGTGCTTCTTCAGCTCAGAACCTGCCTGTCTTCCGATGTTCTTAATGCCAAGACCGGTAATCAGACGATCGATGTCATTTTCTTTGCTATCCTCGATTGCTTTCAAGAGCTTATCCGTATTCTTCTCTTTACCGATCAAACCTTTTTCAATCAGTTCATTCCTATAATTTTTAAGATAGTAAATATCAGCGATATCCTTAAGATATCCTTCCTTTATCAGCACCTCTATATAAGCTTCACCAAAGCCCTTAATATCCATGGCATTACGGCCTACAAAGTTGATGATATGCTGGCTAAGCTGCGCCGGACAATTTATGTTAGTACACTTAGTATCCGCCGTATTGGCATCCCGAATTGTTGGCGCACCACAGCTGGGGCAGGTTTCAGAGATCCGAAAAGGAACGGTTCCCTCCGGACGTTTTGTCTTATTCACATAAAGAACCTCAGGTATTATCTCCCCAGCCTTACGAACTGCAATCGTGTCACCGATCCGGACATCCAATTCATCAATGCGATCCTGATTATGAAGGGTCGCCCTCTCCACACTGGTTCCACAGAGTCTTATCGGCTCAAAGATTGCAGTGGGGGTAATACGTCCGGTTCTCCCTACCGTGAGTCGAATTTCCTTAACCACAGTCTCCTTCTCCTCCGGTGGATACTTATAGGCAATAGCCCAACGGGGTACCTTCGAAGTCGCTCCGAAATACAATCTATCCTCAAGACTATCCACCTTTACTACAGCTCCATCGATATCATAAGCAAGATTTCCGCGCGCTTCACCAATTGCCTGAATCGCTTCCCACACTTCATCTGCTGTCCTGCATAGCTTACTGCCCTCTACTACCTTGATCCCTTGTCTCTTAAGCCATTCCATACTCTCCGAATGACTATGGAAGGTGATTCCTCTTGTCTCCTGAACATTAAAGACAAAGAGTGAGAGCTTTCTTTCCTTTACAACCTCCGGATCAAGTTGGCGAAGCGTTCCGGCAGAGCAGTTACGGGGATTGGCAAAAAGCTTCTTACCTGAAGCTTCTAGACGTTCATTTACCGCCTCGAAATCCTCATTCTTCATATGAACCTCTCCGCGAATCTCTATATAGGGAACGGTTTCCTTCAGCTTTGTTTTCACATCCTGAATCATCTTGACATTCTCAGTTACATCCTCACCCTGATTAATTCCGTCCCCTCTGGTTACACCCATGGTGAGAACTCCGTCGGTATAGCGAAGAGCTACTGATAAGCCGTCAATCTTCTTCTCTACGACTAATACTGTGCCGGGACGTTCCCTCTGTACCTTTTCCACAAAGCTGTACACTTCACCCTTATCAAATACATCCTGCAGGCTAAGCATCGGTACATTGTGCTTCACCAAAACGCCCGCTTCTCTCTTGGCACTACCTCCAATCTTCTGGGTTGGGGATGTCGTATCCATAAATTCAGGATGCTCCTGTTCTAATTTACGAAGTCTCAAGGATAGCTGGTCATATTCATAATCCGAGATTTCTGGGTCATCCTGATTATAATATCGGTCATTATGATACTGTACCTGCTTTCTTAATTCCTCTAACTCATTCTTAATATCCATAACAAGTTCATACCTTCCTTATAATAATTTCATGATTTATTTTAATAAGTTTATCATCCTTCAGGGACATCGAACGTCTCCTTTGGGGATATATTTCCGTTTATCGTGTTCCTTTATCCTTATGCAGCAATTGGTTCATATCCTCAATCTCTCGTTCTGTGACATTTCTGTAATCTCCAGTCTTCAGTCTTCCAAGCAGGATATTCATAATTCGAACGCGCTTCAGATTCACGACGCGATAGCCAAGTGTTTCACACATACGGCGTATCTGACGATTGAGTCCCTGGGTTAAAATAATGCTGAAGGTATAACGATCAATCTGATTCACCTTACATGGCTTCGTCACCGTATCCAGAATTGCCACTCCTGATGACATCTGTTTAATGAATTCTATGGTTATTTCCTTATTTACTGAAACAATATACTCCTTCTCATGATTATTCTCAGCACGTAAGATCTTATTAACGATATTACCATCATTGGTTAACAAAATCAGGCCTTCCGAATCCTTATCCAGACGACCAATGGGATAAATCCTCATGTTATAACCGATATAATCAATGATATTATCCGGTTCGCTATGATCCGTCGTGCATACAATTCCCTCTGGCTTATTGAAAGCAATAAGAACCAATTTTTGTTCCTGCTTGACTGGTTTATCGCAGAAAGTAACCACATTTTCCTTTGTAACCTTGGAACCCATCTGTGCTGCGACACCATCAATTTTAACCTTGCCCGCCTCAATATACCGGTCGGCCTCTCTTCTGGAGCATACGCCTGCCTCACTCAGAAATTTATTAATTCTTACAGCTTGTGTATCATCAACCTGAGAGGTTAGTCTTTTTGTTCTTTTTGCCATATTCTACCATACCCTTTCTATATAACGATGCTCACTGCTGACAAGAATGCAGTGATACTCATCGATACCAATCAACTTTGTTTACTATTAATTATACTTTATTTAATACGGTTCGTCCATTACCAATAATATAGACCCGGTATCGTAGGGCTACTGTTCAGCCCCCATCTAGTCGCAGCAAGATGAGTTTGATAAATAACATAATAGCCATTCATTAATCACGAATCAAAGAGGGCTATGCTTTCTCCACTGATACATGATTGTAATCTGTGTCCACGGAAAATACATAGTCCTGTTTAAACTGCGATATGAAATAAATATAGCATCCTAATCTTGTTCAGAAGAACAGGCGCAAACTCTTAATACAAATATACTTATCAATAATTGGCGTCCTTATAGATAGTTCTTCATTACCTCAATATTTTTCTCTTCCTTTTTCACAAACTCCTCAGCTATCTGCGTGCTCACACCATCCGCATCCTTTTTCGCATGAAGAAGCTTAGTCATTTGTGTTACTCCCATTGTGCTTCCCCTTATCACCATCTGCGCAATGTGACTATCCGATGAATTCATCATTACATTCATTTTCACATTCCCCTTCATCATTGCTTTATTATAAAGTGATACATCCTTTACCTTAGCACCACTCATGCGTAATTGCCTTTTTGATTTATCCGCAATCTCTTGATAATCTCTCAATTGCTTATGCAGGTCGTTGCTGAACTGCTGGTCCTTTACTTTATCAAGAACAGCTTCAATGGCGGTAATCCCTACAGACGCATTCTGATAGGTCTTCTCCAGTAAATCCAAATCAACATTACCAATCATAAAAAACACTCCTTATCCTATAATCTAGTCATAGTATAAGGAGTAATACACGAATTATTCAGCTGAATCGCCTTCTGCTTTCTCTGTCTCACTGCTGTTTGCCATCGCATCGATACTCTCCCAAAAGTTCTTCAAATCCTGATCCTTCTCAATGGCATTTTTACTCTTTTCATCCGTCATCTCGATCAAAGCAATAACGTCTTCATCGTTGTTTCTTTCATCATAATAAGCTTTTGTCTCCGCATTCATATCGCCGGAAAAAATCTTCAGCTTATTGTCCGCACCAGTAATTACATAGAATTTGGCAAGTCCCGGAGCCGGAGTATTAATACTTGTAAATTTAATCTCGTGATAAACATATACGATATACTCGCCTTCCTTGATTGACTTTTTCGTATATGCCTGAATTTTACGATAGTCCTCTATATACTCCGTTTTAGTTTGGAGCTGCTCCTCCGATTCTACCTTTCCAGGATCACTTAAGATGCTTTTTAAGGTATCAATATCGCGATTATTTTTTGCAGTGTAATAGGAGTCGAATAAAGCATCAATATCGGGGTAAGTTCCCTTCTCTTCGATGGGAAAGATCGGTATGGGAGTGGGTGTCGGTACTGCAGTCGGAGACGCAGTAACATCGAATACCGTAATTGCATCTTCTGCCATCCTTAACGCTTCATTATCAGGAGTATTCTCTTCCGGCAGCATCTCTGCGCTTAACATTGTCTCAGCTGTCTTCTCCTCTGCTTTCGGTCTGTCCTGACTCACTGAAAGAGTCAATATTCCAATTCCCATTGTGCTCATTGTAGTTAGTAATATAATTTTTTTATATTTAAGTTTCATTGTATTCTCCTTAAAACCCTGTAACAACATTTCCAAATTTATTAATTTACTTTACCATTGTATCAGATACCAGATAAAAAATCAACATTTTTATTTCATTAATTTGTAATATTATTTAATATTTATGTAATATTTACGTCATAATTCTCTCCTTTTTTAATCATAAAATAATTTTACAAAGAATTGGCAAGAATATATAATTAATACATATGTAAGAAAAATTGTCAAAGTGATGTATCTTACATTCATGGTCAAAAACAAGAGAATGCCGATAAATCAAGGCTTTTCTTAGCGATACAGCAAGAAAGAAGGGTGAAAAACATGAATCCTATACTAACACAGCAGTTAAAACAAATCGAACTACAGGAGCAGAAGATTTTAAACCAATCCAATCATACCATTCTGGACTCTACACTCACGCCGGTATTTGACAAAATACAGGATAAAATTCCTGCTAAACTTGTTGAAACATTGAACACTGCTTTTTATAAAAGCTTTCAGATCGTGTTCAATAAAGGAAGCATTTATATTGAGAAGACTTATAATAAGGACAGAATCGAGTTAGAACATGACATAAATAATTATGCCCTGGATAAACGAATGAATAAAAGGCATATCAATCGTATGGATCGATATTCCAAACAATCACAACTAATCAATTCCTCCTTCTCTGTTGTGGAAGGCAGTGTGCTCGGTATTCTTGGTATCGGCTTGCCTGATACTCTTCTACTTCTTTCCGTAATGGTAAAGACAATCTATGAAATCGCTCTAAGTTATGGATATTCCTATGATAAAGAGGAGGAAAAAGCCTATCTGTTGCTTCTGATTAATACAGCCGTATTAAAAGGGGAGCAACAAATGGATCGGAATACAAAGCTTAATCTGCTTAGCGACAGGCTTGACCAAAATATCGAAGCGCAGGTTGATGTAGATACGCAGATGAAGGAAACCTCAAAAGCATTATCCGAAGCTCTGCTGACTGCTAAATTTATTCAAGGCATTCCAATCGTAGGAGTTGTTGGCGGAGCTGTGAATTACAGTATCGTGAATCGGGTGGCAAAGTTTGCGCGTATTAAATACAAGAAACGTTACCTATTAAAAAAGCTCACAAATTAAGCTTGTATCTTTATATTTTATTATAATGAGTGCGATAATATGTATTTATTGAAACAAGATTTTGATGAAAACTTACTTTACTTTGTATTTTAGATAGTATATAATAACATAGTCCGAGAGAGCCAAATTGGGCATTATCGGCTATGTAAGCATCTGTAGCTCAGTGGATGGAGCGTTCGCCTCCGAAGTGAAAGGCCGCTGGTTCGAATCCAGTCAGGTGCATAGAAGATTTTTTCATAAAATCATAACCGGAAGAAACACGCTTCACGAGTTTCTCCGATGCCTGCTCCCAGGCATTATTCGCAGGCTTGCTGGTATCCCCTCAAGTAAACTTGAAAGATACTACGCTCCGCCCTCGCGTAAATTAAAAATGCCTGCTTAGCAGGCATTTTTGAATCTTATACTCATAAAAGTTAGCTTCTTAAACTTTTTTGAATCATGTATTAACAACAGGGACGAAATGCTCCAAAGGAGCTTCCTTTGGTAACGGATCCAATTACTAGTATCACCGTCCCTTTCGAAGATTAATATTGATTATGCCATACTTAAATTTTATAATGGCTTAAATCATCTTGGAAATTGTTAATCATCTTATCGAAAACAGCAATCTGGCTAGTCAGTTCGTTAATTTGGTCGACATACACTGCCACATTGGAGCTTGCCTCCTGAGTAGCTGCAGAATTTTCCTCAGCAATCGCTGCCAGACTATGCATATTATCAAATAAAGCTGCGATACTATCCGCTTCCACTTTCAATTCCTGGGAAGTCTCTATCATCAAATCCGATACCGCCTTGAGATTATTATTAGCTGTACTTGAATTCTTCACCGCATCATTTAGCTTACCGCTCTCCGATTCCAGTATCTGATACTGTACATCGATATCTCCAACCACACCATCAATACTCTCGACAAATTCGGTAAGACTCTGATTAATCTGGGCAACAGCCTTATTGGTCTGTCCGGAGAGATTTCTAACCTCATCCGCAACTACTGCAAAGCCTCTACCGGCTTCACCCGCTCTTGCCGCTTCGATAGAAGCATTCAAGGCCAAAAGGTTTGTCTGCTGAGCGATTGAAGAAACAATCGATACAATTTGCATCATACCCTCCGCATTCTTACGAAGCTCATCGCTATTCGTGCGAATTGTACGGAATTGCTCGAGTACTGCTTGAATCTCCAGCGTAGTATGATCCACATTCTGAAAACTGCTCTCAAGCTTCTCCATCGCATCCTCTATCTTCACCTCATTCGTCTGACTCTCCGCTGAGATTCGGGTAACATTACGAATACTATCACTGAGGATACTTACAGAACGCTCCGTATCTTCTGCCTGTGTAATAGCAGCTACCGCTACCTCATCTAATACCGCAGTGATATCATTGGAGGTGGATTGCATGGTCTGCGCGATCTCTGTAACAGATTGATTAAAGGTATACATTTCATCCACGATTGCGTTAAATCCAATAAAATCCTTCTGTACTCTTTGCTTAATCTCATTCAATTGACTCATAATAGCTTCATATTCATCTTTTGTTTTAATCGATCTATATTCCACAAAATCACAATTGCTTAATTTAGTCAACTCTTGTCTCAATAGCTTCTGGGGCCGATGAAACATGTATGCCGATATTCCGGATATCAGGAAAGCGGATACCCCGACCGGTAAAGCATACAATCGTTCAGGCAATAGTATGAATGAAGCGAGCGTAATTATCAAAGTATTCCATATGGCTGTTTTCCAGGTTGTACTCTTAATAAATCTAAATGAGAATACCTGATTAAACCAAAAGCGCTTCGTGGATTGTATCTCCTTTTCAAATGTAAGCTTAAGTTGAACCTCACCTTCCTTCTGCCCTAAAACATCAACACTAATCTGCTCCTTAAAAAATTCAGCTACACCATTAATCAGTCCAAACAGATAATGATGCATTCCACGTTTCGAACGGTATGTAAATAGTATGTCATGGGATGACAACGGCTCCACATCAAGAATTGGCGGTACCGCGCCTTTGAAGCGCTTCATTACTATGATATGAACATCATTCATCGACTTCAAGAATTGATATGCCGATTCATGACGGAAAAATCCCGGATAATTCTTACTAAAAGTTTTTATATTCTGTTCCCCCATCAGTCTCCATATCTCCTGATGATTCTTCCCAACTAATTCGCCTATCTGGTCGACAATTCCTGTTGCAATTCTGTCCTCTACATCTTGCAGTGGAGAAAAAACAACATCCGGTTGAAGCTGAAATTTCGCCAGAGCTTTCGTAACAACTTCTTTACCGAATAATATCTTGCTTGACTCAACCCACGATGAAACAACGGTGCCTTTCATAAAGTACCTCCTTATAAAATGTTCTTTTTTACATTTTATCTCTTGTAATACTAAAAATCAACATATATTAATAATAATTATTATTATTAATATAAATATACAATTAGCTCACCTTAGCAAATTCCGCACATTGGGATAATCCGATGATTTTACAGTGAAAGGATCGGTTTTTTATGATGGACATAAAACAGGCTTGTAGCATGTTAAATCATCATACTTACAAGCCCGTTTCTTATTCATGATAAGTGAGTTAATTTATCATTCAACTATGTTCACAAAATAGACGGCTAACGAAACACTCTTTCTATTGTATGATACAAATTTAATGGTTTTTGATTATTCAGCGTCTACTTCGTAGAGCTTGGAAAGCTTAACCAAATGATCATATTTAGCCAGTGCACTCTTCTCTGCGTTAGCAAATAACTGCTCTGCTCTCTCAGGGTTCTGGCGAATTAAGGAGCTGTAACGAACCTCATTTCTGATGAAATCCTGATAGCTTGCGCTAGGTGCCTTGCTGTCTAACTGGAATGGATTCTTTCCTTCTTCAGCTACACGAGGATCGAAACGGAACATATTCCAGTAACCTGCTGCAACTGCGTTCTTCTCTTCTGTCTGAGATACACCCATACCACCCTTGATACCATGGTTGATACAAGGAGCATAAGCAATAACGATAGAGGGACCGTTGTAGCTTTCTGCTTCAACTAACGCCTTCATTGTCTGGTTGTAATCAGCTCCCATAGCGATCTGAGCAACATATACATAACCGTAGCTCATAGCGATAGCTGCTAAATCCTTCTTCTTTACTTCCTTACCTGCAGCTGCAAACTGAGCGATTGCACCGGTAGGAGTCGCTTTGGAGGACTGACCGCCTGTGTTGGAGTAAATCTCGGTATCAAATACTAAGATATTAACATCCTGACCGCTAGCGATAACATGATCCAAACCGCCGAATCCGATATCGTATGCCCAGCCGTCACCACCGAAGATCCACTGAGACTTCTTGGATAAGAATTCCTTATCCTTTAAGATGTCCTTACCTTCAGCACAGCTACAAGCTTCCAGAACTCTTACGAGTGCTCTGGTAGCACCTGCATTCTCACGACCGTTATTATAAGAAGCAAGATATCTCTCAGCAGCCGTCTTAATTTCTTCTTTATCAGAAGATTCTGCTAAAGCTTCTACCTTTTCTTTTACTCTTTCTCTAAGTGCCTGCTGAGCAAGGTACATACCGTAACCATATTCCGCATTATCCTCGAATAAAGAGTTAGCCCATGCAGGACCGTGTCCTTCTTTATTAACTGTATAAGGTGTGGAAGGATAAGAACCACCCCAGATAGAGGAACAGCCTGTTGCATTGGAGATGAACATTCTGTCTCCGAATAACTGTGTAACTAATTTAGCGTAAGGTGTCTCACCACAACCTGCACAAGCTCCGGAGAACTCAAGCAGAGGCTGATTGAACTGGCTACCCTTAACGGTAACATCCTTAAACTTCTCAGCAACCTCAGGCTTAACATCTAAAGTAAGACCATACTCGAATACCTTCTGCTGTTCTAACTGTGTCTCAAGAGGCTTCATAACAAGTGCCTTAGCACCCTTCTTACCGGGACATACATTTGCACAGGATCCACAACCCATACAATCGAGGGAGGATACTGTCATCGCAAATTCATAACCGGCAAGACCAGTCATAGCAACCTTCTTCATTCCTTCCGGAGCCTTAGCAGCGTCTTCTGCGTTCATCGCAACCGGACGAATAACAGCGTGAGGACATACATAGGAACAGAAGTTACACTGAATACAGTTCTCCGGATTCCACTCCGGAACATCTACTGCAATACCACGTTTTTCGAATGCTGAAGAGCCCTGAGGTAAAGTACCATCAACTGCATTAGCGAATGCGGATACAGGAAGATCATTACCCTGCTGCGCATTAACAGGAGCTAAAATATTGTTAACGAAGTCAACAACTTCGCTTCTATCGCCGCTTACCTTATGGATAATTGCTTCATCCTGTGCGTTCTTCCAGCTCTCAGGAACCTTAATTTCCTTAAGACCGGTAAGACCGCGATCAATTGCAGCATGGTTCATGGCAACAATTGCTTCACCCTTCTTGGAGTAGGATGCTGTTGCTGCGTCCTTCATATACTTCACAGCTTCCTCTACAGGAATGATGTTGGCAAGCTTGAAGAAAGCTGCTTGAAGGATTGTATTAATACGGCCACCTAAGCCGATTTCCTTACCAATGCTGATACCGTCAATGGTGTAGAACTTAATGTTGTGTTCTGCAATAAAGCGCTTAACCTGTCCAGGTAAATGCTGCTCAAGTTCCTCCATATCCCAACCGCAATTAAGTAAGAAGGTACCGCCATCCTTTAATTCCTGAACCATGTTATACTTTCTAACATAAGAAGGATTGTGACATGCAACGAAGTCTGCCTCTGTGATTAAGTAAGTAGACTTGATCGGCTTCTTACCAAATCTTAAATGGGACATGGTTACACCACCGGACTTCTTGGAATCATAATCAAAGTAAGCCTGAGCGTACATGTTGGTATGATCACCAATGATCTTGATGGAGTTCTTGTTAGCACCTACAGTACCGTCAGCACCAAGACCCCAGAACTTACAGCTGATTGTTCCCTCAGGAGTAGTGTTAGGATTCTCGGTAGCATCAAGTGATAAGTTAGTCACATCATCCTTGATACCGATGGTGAAGGTCTTCTTAGCGGTATTCTTATATACTGCGATAATCTGTGCAGGTGTAGTATTCTTGGAACCTAAACCATAACGGCCATTGTAGATAGGAGTGTTAGAGAACTGGGAGTCCTTTAAAGCTGCTACTACGTCTAAGTATAAAGGCTCACCAAGTGAACCGGGCTCCTTGGTTCTGTCAAGAACAGTAATCTTCTTAACTGTTGCAGGGATTGCTTCGATTAAACGTTTCGCACTGAAAGGACGATATAAACGAACCTTAACAACACCAACCTTAGCGCCGTTTGCATTCAAGTAATCGATTGTTTCTTCAATGGTATCATTTACAGAACCCATGGATACGATGATATGCTCTGCATCAGCAGCACCATAGTAGTTGAATAGCTTGTAATCGGTACCAAGCTTAGCGTTAACCTTACCCATATATTCTTCTACAATACCGGGAACTGCATCGTAGTATGTATTACACGCTTCTCTTGCCTGGAAGAATACGTCAGGGTTCTGTGCGGAACCACGAAGTACCGGATGCTCAGGATTTAAAGCATTACGGCGGTATGCATCGATTGCATCCATATCTGCCATATCCTTCAGATCCTCATAATCCCATGCTTCAATCTTCTGAATCTCGTGGGAAGTTCTAAATCCATCAAAGAAATGTACAAAAGGTACTTTACCTTTGATTGCCGCTAAATGAGCAACAGCACCTAGGTCCATAACTTCCTGAGGATTACTGCTAGCCAGAAAAGCAAAGCCTGTCTGACGGCATGCATAAATATCGGAGTGATCTCCGAAGATGGATAAAGCATGGCTTGCTACTGCACGAGCAGATACATTGATAACGCCCGGAAGTAATTCACCTGCAATCTTATACATATTGGGGATCATTAATAATAAACCTTGTGATGCTGTGAATGTTGTGGTAAGTGCACCAGCTGCCAAAGAACCGTGTACTGTTCCAGCTGCTCCAGCTTCAGACTGCATCTCAACTACCTTTACCTCTTGTCCGAAAATGTTCTTTCTGCCTTCAGCTGACCATTTATCAGTTACCTCAGCCATTACGGAGCTCGGTGTAATAGGATAGATTGCAGCAACATCGGTAAACGCATATGACACATGTGCCGCAGCGGTATTACCATCCATTGTTTTCATTTTCCTTGCCATTGAAATGTCCTCCTTAAATTTTTAACCTGGTTCCTGTGATTAAGTATCACACGCACAAAAAGAATATTGGTAAAAATTTATTAAAGTGCAATGATTAGTATTTAATATTAGTGTCAAAATCATCTTCGGTGCTTTCCGAATATCATATTGCTATTTAAATCAAGTTCACATAGTAAAAATGATAGCTGTAAATGTATATCGCATATTTTGACACAATATTATATAATATGCACTAATATTCCTCTTGTGCGTGGGGTACTCATACCACGAATCGAACCAAATTGATAGAATCTATATATGTTTTTATTCGTCAATTCATAATTATAACACATTATAAAAAATATTGAAACAAAAAAAATATATAATCCTATAAATTTCTTTGGAAAAATTAATCGCTATCTCTCATCGTATTTTATTATTTGAAATTATAATGCATCTTTCTACATAATCTTAATAATCAAATAGGAATTTCTAATCACAGCGGCAATATCGGCTTAATCATGGGTACGCAATATGTGGCTGGCAAAATGCAGGAGATAAGAGGCTATCTGCCTATCTCCTGCATCTGAAATTACCACTAGATTCTTACCTATTTATTCTTGTAATCCGTTATACAATGCTCTAAGCAATACTGCATCGGGATCCTGGCTCAGTTCCCAGATCATTGCTCCACCCAAACCTTTGTCAGCAATGAAGGACGCCTTCTGTATCATAGCTTCCTCATCATCATAGGATATAAAATTAGTGCCGTTAAATAACCACGGTACCTTGGACTCGCTATGGAAATATCGGATATAACCGGGAGCATTCACATAATTAGCTGCAATATTAGCATAGCTTATGGAAGCTGCTCCAGAGTAAGTCTGATATAGGCCGTTGTTCGAATTGATAACCGCCTTATAGATATAGCCATAAAAAGGAACTCCCATGATCAGCTTTTCTGCGGGAAAGCCTGTCTGCAACCATGCATTAATAGATTGATGCACACTTTCTTTATATTGAGGTGACAGATCCGAATTATTAAAAAGCGGCGCATTCAAATCGGTATATGGGTCCCATGAGCCATGAAGATCGTAAGTCATAATGTTAGCATAATCCACGTATTGCGCCAGCTTTACTGCTTCAATGTTATTCAAGTACCATGTACCGGAAGCCCCTGCAAAGCTAAGAATATATTCTTTACCATCGATCACACCTCTGGTATCTAGCTTCTCTCTGAGTTTTTGCATCAAAAGCGTAAAATTATACTTATCCTCCGGTCCACGGGTATTGGTTGATAGTCCTCCACTCACCGGATATTCCCAATCAATATCGACACCATCCAAGCCATATTTTACAATAAAATCAACACAGCTATCAGCAAATGCTGTTCTTGATGCCTCTGTTAAAGCGGCATCGGAGAATCTGGCAGACCAGGACCAGCCACCTACTGCTATCAGAATCTTCAGATCAGGATTAGACTGTTTTAGTGCGGACAGCTTAGACAGATTCGATGGGTCTACATCAGGATAACCTAACGTTATCTTATAATCGCTGCTTATATTGGCAAAGGCATAATTAATATGAGTCAACTTACTTACCTCAATCTTATCCGGTGTGAATCCCGAATAGGCTGCCCATGCTGCATAATAACCTATTACCTTCTGTGCAGGGGCACCCTGCGTTGGAGTAGCTGTCGGAGTAGGAGTTGCTGTCGGCTATGGAGTTGCTGTCGGCGTTGGTGTTGCTGTCAGCGTTGGAGTTGCTGTCGGCGTTGGGGTTGCTGTCGGCGTTGGGGTTGCTGTCGGCAATGGAGCCGGGGTTGAAGTATTTGTTGTAATCACTGCTATATTGCTTTTTTTGGATCTATTCCCCGCAGCATCCCTCGCTTTGATATAGAAGGAATATTTTGAAGCTGGAGATAAACCGATTACCTGATAGGACAAAGATGCTGTAGTGCCTACCAAAGTATTATTTCTATATATTTCATAATGTGTAACTGCTACGTTATCTGTAGAAGCATTCCAAGACAAACGGGCTGAAGTATCAGTAACAGATGATTGAACCAAATTCAGAGGTGCTGTGGGTGGTGTTTTGTCCATTTTTTTTGGTTTCGCATAGGCAACCGATCCATACATCGAGTTAATCAATAATATCATAACTAATAAGATCCCTAACCACTTTCTCGCCCACGTATAATTCCTGTTTTTTTCCATCGATTGCTCTCCTTATTATGTATTGTCTACAAGCATATAATTCATCAAATTCTACATAGCATCCATTTATTCAAGAATTTAACTGCTAAGAATGAAAATGTCTTTTTTGATGATATAATGCTACCAGTTTTGTCGTATTATGTCAATTCTGCACACCTAGGGAAACGATGGAAGTCCTTCCTTTGTTTAGCATTCCAACACGGTCAATCCCTTCCCTCTGGAGTAGTAATAGACGCGGTCGGACAACACCTCTTCTCGAGCTACCTGAGTAACATTAATCTCACGTACCATTTCTGAATATTCTTTGCTATTCTTATTATCGTTGGTTGGGACAAGAATCAACTCATGGATACTGCTTGGAAAGATATAGAAATCAGACTGAAAATCTTCAGAAAGTTTATTCATGACATCCGGGTACAAAAGACAGGAAGCACCATTGATGCCCTTTTGATTGGTAAGAATATACATTTTATTTTTCTGCTCTGCAGTATCTAGGATAAATGGGTTTACCACCTCTTGCATCTCATCCTCCTGACCGGCTAATTCCTCCAATAGCAGGGAACGTATTACCTCTTCCATACTACGAAGTATCTCAGGAAAAAGCCGCTTTGTATTCTCGGCAGCTAGCTCATGAAGTTCCTTAAGATGCGCTTTCCATTGCTTCATATGCTCATTCGTAATACGAATGGTGCCAATACCCTCTTCATCCTCTCGTACCAGGCAATGATAAGTAATGGCTAGGTCAAGGTATCTGATATGAGGGATTCTCTCCAACAGCTTCTGATTTCGATCATAATTGACTAACCGATAGATAATAAAAGGCTTCATTTGCTCATAAGCGTATGTAAAGGATTTATCTACAATAGGAACCGTACAATTTTGATAAATATTGCATAGTCTCTGAACCAGCTCACTTATCTTAATTCCTTCTTGATATGCCTCATAATAAGGCTGTAGATATATGTTTGGAGAGAAGCTTTTACCTTCCTTTAGTAGAACCAGACTATCCAACTCCAATGAGTTATTCTTCATAACTTTATAGACTCTGACAGTATAATCTCTACCCATTCTTTGCGTTACCCCTGATAATAACAGACTCACAAAATAGTCATAATCTGCTGTTGTCTCTCTTATAACCTGAACCATGAAAAAACCTCCTTTAATATTTATTATAAGAACAAGCAGACCTATCCTGCCTATTCATGTTATCTATTGTATTATGGACAGTTCTTATCAAACAGAAGGTTTGATTAGGTTGTCAAAAAATCCTCAACTATATTGTCTTGGATGATATATACTATCAATGTCTATACAGATAGTATCGTAATATTGGATTAAATGCAGGAATTCACAGATATAAAATACGGAACAAAAGAGATGATACCAATTGCAGAAAATTTAGATATGATTATTGTAGCAAACATTAGTATAAATGGCAACAAAAGAGATACCATATTTTTACATGAATTTTTTTAAGATTTTTGTCTATTTTGACCCTTCCTTCTGCTTACAGATATAAGAAACACTAAGCGCAATCAGAACCTGGGAGGGTGCATAGAAGGTCCACATCAGTATGGAAGAATAAGAATAAATAACCTTGTAGATTTCTTCCGGCAGCTTAATAAAACCAGACAGATTGAATAGACCGACATTAATATCACACAAAAGGAATAGCAGCATTCCTACTGCATACAATAAATTGCTTCTCTTCCTGTAATCTTTCACAGCCAAACGGACTGCAGCTATGGTATTGAATATAATACTGACAAAATAAAAGACGGATGCAATTAAGAGACTGTCCAAACGAACGCCGGCAAGAATCAGGATTAGGTACACCATCGCCGCCACCCCCACCTGAATTGTTATCCGCTTTACATACAATAAAATCTTTTCCGTCTTATCTGTCCTTTCATAGTGAAGTAAGATCAGACGTAAACTATAGAGCTGTTGAACCAATATGAAAAATAAAACACCGTAGAAATAGTAATCCAGAATTAAGATAAATAAGTCAGAGATCAAGGTAAAGAATAAACCCATCTGCAGGAACAGTACATCAGCATATTGAGGATCTCTTCGTTTGTTTTTCAAGCTCTGTCCGGCAGCGGATTGCTGAGCATTAGCTGCACAAAAAAATATGCTTTTGTATGCGCCTCCGACAAGAAGCGCATAGCAAAAGCATAATATAATGATAATGTATTTGATACATACAGAAAGCCCAATACATCCATCGGTAAGATCCAGAGTCAAGAAAGCCACGTATAGAAATGCTTGTAGCAGAACAAATATCAATTCAAAGCAGTTCTTTTTAGCGTAACCTTTCACAGTCTTCTCCTTGTATATCTAAATTAGATGCATACTAATATTACATATCGCTTAAGTAACACAAATTTGCCGATTGAAAAATCCATGAATTTTCAATCGAATTTAGCATGTCTGCCAGTGTGAATTATGATTATCAATAATTCACACTATTCCTTTTTCTTTAAGAACTGGATAGCCATATCCTTAGGAATCGGCTTACTGTACAGAAAGCCCTGTGCTTTATCACAATTCGATTCCTTCAAAAATTCTTCCTGATCAAAGCTCTCAACACCTTCAGCAATAACCAGCAAATCCAGATTTCTAGCTAATGTAATAATTGTCTGTATTATTTTCTGATCACTGCGATCCTCCATTACCGTGTTTAGGAAACTTTTATCAATCTTAAGATTACTAACCGGTAATCTTTTCAGATAACTCATCGAAGAATAGCCTGTTCCGAAATCATCCAGTGAGAAATTTACACCAATCTTTCGAAGTTCTTGAATAGTTTCTATGGTGTACTCGATATCGTCCAGCGCGACACTCTCCGTAATCTCTAACTCCAGACTATTCGGATTAACTCCTGTCTCCTCAATAATATCATAAACGATTTTTATAATATCTTTATCCTTGAATTGTCTGGCTGACAGATTAACAGCCATATTGATGTCCGGATAATCCTGTGACCATTGTTTTAATTGTTGACAGGCTGTCCGTAACACCCATTTGCCAATCGGAATGATTAATCCGGTCTCTTCCGCAAGGAAGATAAATTCATCTGGTCCTAACAGTCCTTTTGTCGGATGATTCCAGCGGATTAGGGCTTCAAAACCCACAACCTGTTTTGTGTCCAAATTCATCTGAGCTTGATAAAAAAGCACAAATTCTTCTCGCTCGATAGCCTTTCGAAGTTCCGATTGAATCTCTATCTTCTCTGTCAGTTTCACATTGAAGGAATAATCAAAGTAAGCATGTGTATTCTTCCCATTTGCTTTCGCAACATACATTGCCGAATCAACATTCTTGATTAATGCCTGCGAGGTCTTTCCATCCTTAGGAGCAAAGGCAACTCCAATGCTGACGGTTACAAAATATTCCTTCGTAGACAATACGAAGGGGTAACTGAAAACATTCTTGATTTTCTTTATCTTTTCCTCATAGGATACGGTTTCCTGCAGATTCTGAGTAAGTACGACAAACTCGTCTCCACCAATTCTGGCAAGATAATCATTTTCATCCATTGCCTGCTTTAACCGATATGTAACATCAATCAACAGCTCATCACCATAGGAATGCCCGAGAGAATCATTAATATTCTTGAAGTTATCAATATCGATATCCATGATTCCAATTGTTTCTTCACTTCTTAAGGTAATCATGATGTTATCAAGCATCTCTGTAAAAGCAGCACGATTCGGTAGCTCCGTAAGATAATCCGTATAAGCCAGCTTCTTCATACTTTCTTTATTTCTGTTCAGCTCTTCATATTTTACCGTCAAATCATTCAAAGAAGAAAGCACATTGTTATAATTGCTCTCGAGTTCGGAATTCAGTTCTTTGATCTCTTGGACTTCTTGCTCCGTAAGGCTTTTTGCGCGTTTCACATTCTTTAATCGGATCGCGTATATCACCAGCATTAGAATTAATATCCCAATTCCAATCAGTATCGAAACTCCAGCTGATCGATCAATCACAAAATATCCCATAAGTCCTCCATACGTTTCCCCGCAACGTATTTTCTTTCGTTATTTAGTTTTCAGATACTGATCAATGCCTATCGCTGCTGCTTTACCCGCCCCCATAGCAAGTATAACGGTCGCCGCTCCAGTCACTGCATCTCCACCAGCAAACACACCTTCCCTTGATGTTTCACCAGTCTCTTCATCTGCTATAATACACTTATATTTGTTAGTATTCAAGCCTTTTGTTGTAGACGAGATTAAAGGGTTAGGACTTGTACCTAAGGACATGATTACAGTATCTACCTCTAAGATAAATTCTGAATCCTGTTTTTCTACGGGTTTTCTTCTTCCGCTTTCGTCTGGCTCACCCAGCTCCATCTCTACACAACGCATACCGCAAACCCAGCCGTTCTCATTCACGAGAATTTCCTTTGGATTGGTTAACAGTTTAAAGATAATACCTTCTTCTTTGGCATGATGAACCTCTTCTACTCTGGCAGGAAGCTCTGCTTCGCCTCTACGGTATACGATATATACCTGAGCTCCGAGTCGGAGTGCTGTTCTTGCCGCATCCATCGCCACATTTCCACCACCTACTACTGCTACTTTAGTTCCTGCAATAATCGGGGTATCATAGCTTTTATCAAATGCCTTCATCAGGTTGCTCCTGGTAAGGTATTCATTTGCGGAAAAAACACCATTTGCATTCTCACCAGGTATACCCATGAACTTCGGAAGTCCGGCGCCTGAACCGATAAAGACTGCTTCAAAGCCTTCCTCATCCATCAACTCATCGATAGTAATTGATTTACCGATCACTACATTCGTCTCTATTTTTACTCCCAGGGCACGAACATTATCAATCTCCGTTTTCACTACCGTCTCCTTCGGAAGACGAAATTCAGGGATACCATACACGAGAACGCCACCGGGTTCATGAAGTGCTTCAAAAATGGTTACATCATAACCCATCTTAGCAAGGTCTCCTGCACAAGTAAGACCGGCCGGCCCCGCACCGATGACAGCAACCTTTCTTCCGTTGGTCTCCTTAGGAAGCTCAGGCTTAATATCATGTTCCCTTGCCCAATCAGCAGCAAAGCGCTCCAGCTTTCCGATGGATACAGGATCTCCCTTAATGCCGCGAATACATCTCTCCTCACACTGTGATTCCTGAGGACATACTCTTCCGCATACTGCAGGTAAAGCAGAATATTTTCCAATTACTTTAAAAGCTTCTTCCGGATTGCCTTCCACCAGTTCCTTGATAAATGCCGGGATGTCTATATTTACAGGGCACCCAGTGATACATTTCGCATTCTTACATTGTATACAGCGGGATGCTTCTTCCATCGCTTCCTCAAGATTATATCCATAGCAAACCTCGGTAAAATTGGTAGCTCTAACCCCAGGATCTTGCTCCCTTACCGGTACCTTCTTTAATATGTCCATTCTATATTCCTCCATACACCGTTGCACGGCAATACATGATTTTATCTGTGAATAAAGCAAATAGTGTGAAGAAAAAAACATCTTCACAGGGGGCGAACCGCGAAGCTTGCCCATTGGAGCAATCTCCTTGTCCTTCCATGTTGTAACTGCATCGAAGATGCAGAATGTGGCTTTCGTGTGAAGAAAAAAATATCTTCACACGGGACGAACCGCGAAGCTTGCCCATTGGAGTAAACTCCTTGTTCTTCCATGTTGTGAACTGCATCAAAGATGCAGAATGTGGCTTTAGGAATATTTGTGCCTGCATTTTTAAATGGATATGGAACACACTTGGCACAAATTAATTAAAGGATAAGCATGTTTAGTCAGTGATTTTTATTAGTTCGTTATGGCTTCCTCGTGGCACTCACAGCCAGGATGATGATGAGTCGGGCCTTCCTTCTGGCGAAGGATTACCTTTCCCTCTTCAGATTTGTACATCTGAAGTCTCTTCATTGCCTCATCGAAATTAACCTGATGTCCATCGAATTCAGGTCCGTCCACGCATGCAAACTTAACCTCATTGCCGATGGATAATCTGCAGGCACCACACATACCGGTTCCGTCTACCATAACCGGATTCATACTTACAATTGTTCTGATTCCAAGCTCTTTGGTGAGGATACAGACAAATTTCATCATAATCATCGGTCCAATTGCAATCACAAGATCATATTTCTTACCCTTATTATTCACAAGGTCTTTGATACAGTCATTCACATTACCCTTAAATCCATAGGAACCGTCATCGGTGGTTATGTATAGGTCCTGTGTTAAGGGTCTCATTCTGTCCTCTAATATAATTAACTCCTTATTTCTTGCTCCGATGATACAATCTACGTTGTACCCATTTTCCTTCATCCATTTTACCTGAGGATATACCGGTGCTGCTCCAACACCACCTGCAACAAATAGAATATGCAGCTTCGATAACTCTTCTCTTGGCATATCTATTAACTCCGATTTATGACCTAACGGTCCGGAAAAGTCACGGAAGGCTTCTCCCTCCTCAAAGGTAGCCATGAGCTGTGTAGAGGATCCAAGAGCCTGGAACACGATGGTTACAGTTCCGGCTTCACGATCATAATCACAGATTGTTAAAGGAATTCGCTCTCCCTTTTCATCCATCTTTACAATTACAAATTGTCCGGGATAGCAATTCTTAGCCACTCGAGGTGCCTTAACATCCATAAGATAGATGTTATTAGCAAGACTTTCCTTCTTCATGATCGTATAAATATAGTTTTCAGCCATATCGATTAACCTCTTTCTTTATACAAAAACGCTAATAATAATAAATATTTAGCTAACATTATAATGTACTTAACTCAAAAAATCCAGTAATATTTTTAGGACCACCCGTCACCATACATATTTTGTCAATACACCTATAAAATATAAGAATTTGTATATATTATCAACGCTTCAAGGACAAAATTAGGCTTGTCTCCAATATGTTCAGGTCATAATACATAATCAGCCTAGATTTTTATAAGCTGATTGCATAACTATGCAAAAACAAATCAGAACAAGCCTAATTTTATGATAGATAGCACGCTTTTCTATTATCTCAAACGATAGAAAGCATGTGTCGCGCGCTCTCCATTATTTGTACTTAAAACATTTATCACGAAAGAAATTCTTCTTTATGTGGTAAGCTTACGAAGTACCTGTAAGAACTCAGTATATTCCTTTTCTTCCAATTTATAATCTACCTCTTTCCTTCCCAGCCGATCGCATAAGCAAAGTAAAGCCAACTCATTAATATCAACTCTTGTTAATAAACCCTTCAAATCAGCATAAGGAAGCTTCCGTAATACATATAGCATATGCATATGGTACCTGACCATAGCCGCTACCGATTCGACAAAAGCCTGTTCACAGTTGAAATATTGCAGAAATTCAATACATAATCCTTCTCCCGCCTTGTCGTGATCGTAAGAGGTGATTTTTCCTTTTCGGCTTCTAGTGGTCGAAGGCTTCCCTATATCATGAAGAAGGGCAGACCACATGAACACCTCTTTATTCCGGCTTTTTTCCCGAACCATTGCCGCTTCATCCAGAACCAGCATTGTATGGTTCCATACATTGCCTTCCGGATGATATTTTGGAGATTGATCGGTCTCCTTCAACTTATCCAGTAAAGATAACGGATACTCTTTTAACCTGCTTCGCAGACTTAGCTCCTCAATATAGGAAGAAGGCTTTTCATCGGTGAGCAGATGTGTCGTGATATCCTTAAAGATAGTATCCTTATCAACTTTAATCATTCTTTCTTGCACGATCACCGATTGGCTTCGCTTTTTCATGCCCTGCTTTTGCTTTGCCCTGTATCTCTGGAACCGGTTCCTCCTCATTCTTTTGAATATGCATTCTTTGCCACCCCTCCGTACCATGGGGCTCAGTTACATCAGGTCTTCTCATTCCCGCCTTTGCCATAGTACACCTCCTGCCTATACATCATTATGCTCGATCGATTTCCGCTTTGCATTTTTATTCTTATTCTGATTTTCTCTGGTCAGTGGTGTCTGACCGTTCGCTTTTTCTACTCTTGCCTTTTTATTATCCGGTTGACTGTCCTTCGGCATGATTACCCTCCATTCTATTATAACTTCAACATAGATTAGAAAAGCCAGTTATGGCTTTTACAGGAACCTCTCACATGACCAGCTAATACAGACTTCTGTGTGAAGTAATCCCTGTAAGGATAGTATATACAAACCTTCATTGTCTATCCGAAGAAGCTAGAAGCTAAGCTCGGAGATACCGGACAGCTTTGATAAATGATAATTGGTAAAATGCTTATCACTTGATAAATCCTTTCCAAACCAAGCCGGTGGCTGAAAGGTATCGGCAATCTCAAGATCAGGAAATTCAACCTCCACAATCACCAATCCCTGCAGTAAGCCTTCAAAAACATCCAGCTCAGCAGTCAGACCATCCCAGAGAGGAATTAAATATCGTGTTTTATAAACCATATTGTTATCTGTTTTATTACTAAGTGTCCGATATGCTTCTTCTGTCAGCGGTAATTCAACCTCGTTGTTTACCGAAGGACCATTTACACTGATCGGTTCCAGTCCGAGCTTTGATTTATAGGTTAGGATATAATCTTCATTACTTTTACGAATTCGTATCGTAGGATTGTGGCATAGATATCCCTGTTCAATTTTCTTAAAATTATATTGCGATAAATTCTCCGGTAATAAAGTAACTAAGTATTTACGTTCAATCTCCATTGTTTTACCTTTCTTATTGTTTCTTAAATAAAATACTTTTAATACGATTATTTTATTAAATTCGTTGCTAAATTTGTATTAACTTGAATAGACAGCCATTTTTCAAGAATACTATCCTTATGAAAAAATATTTGAAAAACTTTATTCTCTGTGGGCTCTGTGGATGGTGTATGGAATGCTTCTGGACCGGACTCGGATCCTTAAGGAAGCACACTGATAAGACGCTTTCCTGTCGGACCAGTGTATGGATGTTTCCCATCTATGGAATGGCTGCCTGCCTTACCCCCATCTGTAAGAAGCTGAAAAACCATAGTGCACTGCTACGAGGAGGTGTCTACGCATTCTTAATCTTTATCGGTGAATACATTAGTGGTGTATTCCTAAAAAAATATGGTGCTTGTCCATGGGATTACAGCAAAGCAAGGCTTAATTACAAAGGAGTTATTCGACTGGATTATGCTCCTGCCTGGTTTCTAGCAGGGCTCCTTTTCGAAAAAATACTGAACCAAGATTAGCGGAATGGATTATCCTTCCGCTTTTTATTTATTTATTTATTTATTACAGTTCAGATCCTTGTCAATGTTGAAATATGAGTTTTCAAAATCGGAGACGCTTTCGCTTAGTTGCATTACGTAGCGGTACATAAGGTCCTATAATACAGAACCTAAGTACCGACAAATGCAAGTACTCCGATCTGAAAATCTCTCATTCTGTACTTTTATAGTAGGGTCTGAACTGTATCCTACTTTTATTATGCTTCAGTCACCAAAGAATTGCAAGCTTGAAAGGCAGGCTAAAAAGATGTATACTATGAATTGAAGTCGGTAGACCAGGCTTTTATATCGTATGTTGGAGGATTAGACCTTGCTTAAAGCTGTATTATTCGATATGGATGGGGTGATCATTGACAGTGAGCCTCAACATGCCAGAGCGGCCGTCCTGGCCTTAAAGAAATATAATGTCAATATCTCTATTGACTATGCATATCAATTCATTGGCACCACTACTTATCATATGTGTAAGAAAATGGTCGAAGATTTTTCTATTGAAGCCACACCGGAGGAGCTCCTTCAGGCGAATGAAGAAATGAAGGATTATCTTACTCAAACCGAAGGTTATGAAATAATTCCCTATATAGTAGATCTGATGAAGGACCTTCAAAATCATGGTATCAAGATGATAATTGCATCCTCCTCCTCCGGCTCAAGTATTAAGAACGTAATGAAATCTCTACAAATCGAAACTATACTTGATGGCTATGTCTCCGGAACTACCGTAGCTCATCCAAAACCTGCACCAGATATCTTCTTGGCCGCAGCAGAGCAGTTAGGTGTCGAGCCTTCGGAATGCATTGTAATCGAGGATTCCTACAACGGTGTTACAGCAGCTACCGCAGCAGGAATTGTGTCCATTGGCTTCCTTAACCCGAATTCAGGGAAGCAGGATCTAAGCCGTGCGGTAATTCTGGTAGAGGGCTTTGATGAAATAGATTATCATTTTATCAACATGGTTTACCAGCATGCCTATCTGCAGCCAGCAACCATCCTCACTACGGAGCGTCTCATTCTTCGGGAGCTTACACCTGAGGACAACAGTGCATTGTGTGAAATCTGTAATAAGCCGGGTATCTATGAGCATCTAGCGGATTATTCCGGTGATATAATGCTTGAACGAACCAAACTGGAAGCCTACATAAAGAATGTATATCATTATTATGGATATGGTTTATGGGGAGTCTTTTTAAAAGAAACAAATCAATTAATCGGCAGGTGTGGTATCGAATATAAGAAGCTTCATCAAGAAGCCGTTTACGAATTAGGTTATCTCATCGACACTGATCATCAGAATATGGGCTATGCTCTGGAAGCGATTACAGCGACGATACAATATAGTTTTCAAAGGCTTGGTATCGATAGAATAATTGCAGTAATCGATAAAAGCAATGTCAGCTCCGAACAACTAGCTAAAAAAATCGGTATGAAACCGGTTGGCGAGATAATTCGAGATCAACACATCTGCTTTATTTATGAAATAAAAAATGATAGTTTATAGGTACAATAGAAGACTCGTTTCTCGATTTTTCTATTGTCATAAATAAAAGGAGTTTTGATATGGAGAGTCAAAGAAATACTAGGCAAAAACAATTAATACTTACTATTCTTAAAGAAGCTGATCGACCAATGTCAATTAATGAGGTTTATTCTCAGGTTGTGCTTTCTTTGCCTACGATAGCAAAATCAACCATATATCGTAATATAGACTCCTTGCTCAATCAGAACCTCATTGACAAATATCATTTTAATGACAATGAAGTCTTTTATCGTATTAAATCAAACACCCACGAACATAAGCATGTTGTAATTTGTGATGATTGTAAAAAGGTTTTTGATCTCCCTTCCTGCCCCATTCACGCGTTGGAGGATGCCATGGAGGAAGAAGGCTTCATCATTAAGGAGCATCAAATTCAAATTAGCGGGATCTGCAAAGCTTGTGCAAAGAACAAATAATTAAACCGCTACACCCAGCAAACGCTATTGATCATATGTAAAAGACAAGCCATAGACTTGTCTTTTTTCATTATTACCTACTGGTTCCACCGGTAGTATTACCTGTTGTTCCGGTACCACTAGTTGTTCCTCCTGTTGTTCCAGTTGTTCCACTAGTAGTTCCGCCTGTTGTTCCGGTAGTTCCTGTAGTTCCACCCGTCGTACCTGTAGTTCCACCTGTACCTCCTGTCGTTCCACCTGTTGTTCCGCCAGTAGTTCCAGTTGTTCCACCTGTTGTTCCGGTTGTTCCACCTGTTGTTCCGGTTGTTCCGGTTGTTCCATTGGTTGTTCCATTGGTTGTTCCTGTTGTACCAGTTGTTCCATTGGTTGTTCCTGTTGTTCCGTTGGTTGTTACACCCTTTGTAGGTGTAATCTTTTTACCATCTGTTGCAGAGTTATTCAGTTTATCTGTCGCACAAGCACTAAAGGCAAATAATGCAATACAGCAAACACCTAATAATATAAAAAACTTCTTTTTCATTGCCACTCCTCCTATAAATTTTTTCAATTTTACAGGATTAGTATCTCTCACTTCAATTGATTTATACTCAATTTAAAATCGTCAAATATATAACCATACAAAATCTCGGATAATATAGCCTGTTTATCATATTATGAATTTATTGGATATATAATTTTATTATTTAAAAAACGGTTTATCAGCTGTTACGATTAAATTCAGTCATATCACCGCGAAAACGCAAAGGAAGATTGTTCCTTTGCAGCTTCGGATTCACTCTTTCCTTAATGGCAATATGATCGAAGAAGGAAATCCAAAGATCTTTGTATTGATCCTCAGATTTCGATACCTCTCGAACACGGTCCTGATCGATATCCGGTACCTCCGCGATGATCCAAGGGGTATTCGGTACATGAAGCGCGGCCAGCTTTCGATTTCCATCATAGATTAAGAACCGCTCCGTAGGGAGACGATCTGCAAAATGGGGAGCAACCAAAGACAGAACATTATTCTTTGGATGAATAATCGATGTCAGCAACCCGTTCACCTGCTCCGAAAAACGGATAAAGCCCAGAAGGTGATGTGTCTCATTGGTGACATTCTTATTCACCTTAAACATCATATTCACTACCTCATTACTCAAATGCTCTGTAATCGATCTACCAATTGCAAAGCCCAGAATCAAAAAACGATATATTAAATCTGCTTTGCCGGTATAATCGGATAAGGCAACGCGGCAGGACATCTCATAAGCCTCTTCGGATATCTTCTCTCTTATTGATCTTGCCACCTTATTCGCCAACCCGTTATCTGTATCGACAGCAATATATTCTGCAAAAAGTTCAATATTAGAAAATTTACTGCCTTCACTCTTCTCCTCAATCCTCACATTGGCATGCCCGAGTCTTGAACTCCAAGCAATATAAACAGCTGTAAAAATACCATCAATACTATTATCACAAAGATAGATTCGTTTTGATTCCATTCTGTATCAACTCCTATAGCTACACATTCGCCAGCTTCAAAGCCAGTTTACGTTCCGGCTGAAAACTCACATCATCAAATAGTGAAATCTGTTGATAGGTTACATCCTTATCAATTCCTATCGGCACTTGATCCTTCAGAGCAACCAGCTGCCTAGTTATAAAGTTCTCCTCAATCCTAATCGGATACATCATTCTACCGTTACAGGTAATAAAGTATATTGCTCGCTTTAAAACGATTCCCATTCGTTTCAGATCTTTATAATCAAGTACAGCGCTTTTCCTTGCCATCATGATTCTCTGGGCAGAATTCGTACCAATACCTGGTACTCGAAGTAAGGTATAATAATCCGCTTTATTTATTTCCACCGGAAATTGCTCCAGATGTCGTAATGCCCAATCACACTTTGGATCCAGTAGCACATTGAAATTAGGGCGTTTCTCATCCAGTAGTTCCTTTGCCTGAAAACCATAAAAACGAAGTAACCAATCCGCCTGATATAAACGATGTTCACGAAGTAATGGCGGTCCATCCGGGGTAGAAGGAAGTCTGTTGTCCTGATTCACATTAATAAATGCAGAATAGAAAACACGTTTCAAATCAAAGTTATCATATAAAGCCTCTGCTACTGACATAATCTGATAATCACTCTCCTTGGTTGCACCGACAATCATTTGAGTGCTTTGTCCCGCAGGTACGAAACTTCGGTTGATCATTGGCTTTCTCTGATAGGAAACCAATCCGGTGCTTGAGGTGATAATTTCCTTAATATCATGATCCTCGTGAGAGGTAATCACCTTATTCGGTTCTGAAGCAGTTAATACCCTCTGATTTAACTTAAAATCAGGTAACCCAAGAAACTCCCTGTTATTCTTCCTTCCCAGCTGTATCTGACGGATCGGCTTCAGTATATTCTTACGATTCTTATGTGGAGCCAGATCGCGAAGACTGTCTGCTGTGGGAAGCTCCAGATTGATGCTCATACGATCCGTATACCAGCCTAGCATCTCAATCAATGCAGGATCTGCGCCGGGAATCGCTTTGCAATGGATATATCCGTTAAAATGATGCACTTCACGAAGCAGGCGAAGCGCTTCCAAGATCAATTCCATGGTATAGTTCGGTGTATTCAAGATTCCTGAGCTTAGAAATAAACCCTCGATGTAATTCCTGCGATAGAATTCCATCGTCAGCTCGCTCAGCTCCTGAGGAGTGAAGGAAGCCCTGACAACATCATTCGAGGATCGATTCGAGCAATATTTACAATCGAAGATGCATTCATTCGTAAACAGTACCTTAAGAAGGGATATGCAACGACCATCTGCGGAAAAGCTGTGACAAATACCTCCTGCAACGCTATTACCCATACTTGTCCCGTTACCCTTCCGATCAACGCCGCTGGAGGTACAGGCCACATCATATTTTGCTGCGTCCGACAGTATCTCAAGCTTTCTCTGTATTGACATATTCTCCTGAATCACCATAGCTGCACCTCTCAAATCAAACGTTTGTTCTGTTTTTATTCTATCAAATTCACAACTTATTGTCAACACCCTTCAAACATACGTTCCCTATAGTTCATGGAGCAATATATCCCAATTTCTATCTGCGTGAGCAATGTCATCTCTCTTACCTATAGGATGCATAATTCCCACTTTTAATTTGACATAATCTAAGAATAAAAGTAAAATTATACTAGAACTTTATATGAATTCCGACAATATTATCTACCATATTGTGATTATCAGAAAGGTATCTGTAAATATGCATCAGAATTGGCAAGATTTTCAGAAATATCGGTATAAATTCAAATTTATGGTGAGGTTGTTTTACCTAGATCTATTCTTTGTAATACTGACCTGTATTTCTTACGCTTTGGATATTATCAAGCCTATTACCATAATTCTATTAGGAATTGATATCGTATTTCTTTTTGGCACTCTGATTTATATTATTGTGAATCAAAATTTGTTAAACCAGATTGAGGCAGCCTTCTTACAAGATAATTATGGATCTATGTCGTATAAATTGAATCTTTTTCGGAAGCTATTAGAAAGCAATCTTTTTCAGTATCATTTTCAACCGATTGTAGATGCCCGAACCGGAGAAATATTTGCTTATGAAGCATTAATGAGAACCGATCCGGACTCCCTCAATCTTACTCCGTTGGAAATACTTGATTTTGCGACAAAAGAAGGTTGTTTGTATGATATTGAACGATATTCCTTTTTTAATATCCTACAATTGATGAAAGAAAACCAGGATCTTTTCCAAAACAAAAAATTATTTATTAATAGCATCTCCAGTCATCAATTAACGGATATTGATTTCGACGAATTGTATCATAATTACAGTTCACTCTTTCGTAATTTAGTCATAGAAATCGCAGAAACCACTTTACTGAGCGAAGGTAGTCTTAAGCTTATCGAGAAAAGAATGCAAGAAACCGGCTTCCAGTTGGCCTTGGATGATTACGGTACCGGTTTTTCCAACGAATATAGTTTACTCAATTCCAATCCTAATTATATAAAAATTGACCGAACCATTCTGCACTATATTAATGTTGATTCAAAAAAACAACATATTGTTACCGGATTGATTCATTTCGCATCTCAGAACAACATCAAAGTAATTGCTGAAGGGATCGAGACCTATGAGGAGTTCGAATATGTCATCAGTCTTGGTGTTGACTATATTCAAGGTTATTATGCCTCAAGGCCCAACCCATTCCTGATTTCTAAGATACCGCAGGAGGTGATTGATAAGATACAAAATATTTACGGAAGATGTTCCAGAGAAGGTATTGTTCAAAAGGTATATGTGACAAATGGTGATGCTATCCTATGTCCGGTATCATTAGCCCTTGAGATGTATTCTGAAGTAATCGTAAAGGAACATGAAATTACCATTCAAGGACCAAATGACATAGCAGTTAATCTCTCCTTCATCATCCCGGATAATCACGTCTGCCAGATCACACTTGATAGTGTCAAACTGCGCGGTAATGAAAAACCAGCTATCATCCTAGGTAAGAATTGCAACGTAGTCCTTAATCTGGTTGGCGATAATCATATCTCTGATGACAGTATACGAGTTCCTGAGACCTCAGAACTAAAAATAATCGGTGAAGGGAACCTGACCGTTAAGGTAGAACGCAACAACCAGGTCGGTATTGGCGGGACAGCCTTGCAGGCCTACGGTAATATTATTCTCGCTTCCACCGGTGTCATAAAAGTGAGCTGTAACGCAAGTGTGTCCGTAGCCATCGGGGGTGGTCAAAATCCTTATAATTCGTTAATTCAAATCACCTCCGGTACAATCTATATCGAGACCTCCGGTTATAACACCGTCGGAATTGGGAGTATCTCCGGTAATGCAAAAATTAAGATTGATAACAGTAAAATCAAGATAACATCGGAAGGAGCTAAGGCAGTCAGCATCGGAAGTCTTATAGGTTACGTCGACATCTGCAGCACCGGCAACCTGATTATCAAATGTAGCGGTAAGAATGCGGTAGCAATCGGTTCTATGGACGATAGCGATGGTAAGATTTTAATTGAAGGCGGTATGATCAGTATTCGTTTCAGCACGAGCTGCGGCTCGGGCATCGGTGCATTGGGAGGCAGAGTAGGTATCGAGATCCTTCAGGGCGATATTGCTATCTTTGGGGAAGGAACCAATATCATCGGTATCGGTGACCATTCAGGGTTCGGAGATATCCGTATTAAGAATGGAATCATTTCCATTCAACTCTATGCCCAGAAAGGTATCCCAATCGGAAGCGAGAGACGCCATGTAATCATCGATGGTGGTAATATTCAGTGCGATTTCCCCGATCTGATTATTCCCGTTAATACCTATGGAACTCCTCTGGTAGCCAGAATTGTTATGGGTTCCGATGAATTCCACCGTACCGTGGATACGGTAACCTATTCTTATGATTATCAGGCAAGCTATTGTGAGCGTTATCCCTATATCAAGGTATATCTGCCCGAGAGCATCATCTTATAACATTCATTGCCTTGAGACAAAACGTTAGGAAGTACGATTTGCAAGCTTTCTATTGACACACTGAATCAAAAGGACCGGAAGCACAAAGCTTCTCGGTCCTTATATTGTTGTATTTGTAATCATTCCACCATAATTTTGTGGCATCCAAATACTTGGCAGGATAGGGAATGATAATAGCATGCTCAGAATTGATTACAATCCCATCATTTAATCAACCTTGATATCTCCTTGAAGGTATCAGTCTTAGCGACTCGGGTCAGCTCGAATAAAATCGTTTCATAGGAGGTTGGCATCGCTCCCTCCTGCTGTGCTCGTCGAATACCAATACGGCGATTACTTTCCGTCCTGGAACCAATACAATCCTCTACCAGCAGAACATTGTAATCCAATGCAATCAGGTCTATCACTGTCTGTAATACACAGATATGAGCCTCAATACCGCAGATGATAATGTTCTTCTTTCCAAGTGCCTTAATCTTCGCAAGGATTGCTTCATCCTCGGCACAGCTGAAGGTCACCTTATCCTCGTACTCAAAGCTCTCCCCGTAAAGCTTAGCAAGAGCAGGTACCGTCATGCCAATGCCTTTGGTGTATTGCTGGGTTATAAGCATAGGAATCTGTAATGCCTGAAGTCCCTTAATCAGTATTTCTGTATTATGAATCAGCTCTTCGTTATGATCAATGACAGGAACCAATCTTTCCTGAAAATCAATGATTAAAGCCATCGTATCTTCTGCTGTTATTCTCATCTTGTTTCTCCTTCTTCTATTACAATACTTGCCAACGAATTTCAATGATTGTCCATAAGGGATGGATATTCCGATTATATCATCCTCATTTGATCCTTTCAACCATAACAATCGATCCTCTTCCTTACATCCTGACATAACTATTTTGACATGTAATACCGAATATTCTGCCTTACACTTCATTCGTATTTTACATTGCTCTTAATTTGCCGAAGCCATTGTAAGATACGACCGACTGCTTCCTGATATCGCTGTCCCACCAATAGCCCGGTATGACTCGTATTCCATAGAGCAAGATATTCCCCCTTCAGCTGCTCTGCTGTTGCTCTGCCCTGAAGATCATCTCTTTCACTGATCACTGCCTTAATCACAAGGCAGGGACAGGTAATCCTACTACTATCGATTGAAATTCCCTCCTTACCTCGTATCCAGCAAGCCATGGCGCCAATTGCTTTCGAAGATTCCATTGCCAGATACTTCTTCTGGAAGGCAATATCATCCGGTGATTCGTCAATACTCTCCTCCTCCCGGATCGGAGCGGGCATAACAAGGCTTAATGTGTCCTCCATTGGTTTCTCATAAGGAGCCGCAATATTGACTTCCCTGCTAATCGAGGTGTCGATCAACACAAGCCCTGCAAGCCTCCCTTCCTCTGCTATCTTCTGACAAAGTATTCCTCCCATACTGAAGCCGATCAGAATCGGAGGCTCACCACATTCCACAATATTCTCTCTGATGTCCTCAAGGTAATCCTCAAAGCTGACCTGTGTCATATCCATTGTCCTGCTTTTGTAATGGCTTCTCAGGTTCATTACGTAGCAGCGATACCCTGCTTCTACAAAATGGGGAATGTACTTACTCCACATCCAACTCCCTGTAAAGGCTCCGTGTACAAAGAGCAAAGGTGGCTTCTTATTCCCCTTCACACCATTACTTACTCCCTCGAATAGTTCGAGAAATAAATCCTTTTCCCCTAAATACTTTTCCACATGCACCGGTAGTAACTTCGTATAATCCATCCTATTCCTTTCTCCTTTTTATATTTTAGTTTGATATCAAACTATATGGTTGAAGATAAAGGAAAGCTCTTGGCCCGAACTTTCCCTATCATAAACTACATAAACAATTTAGTTGAAATACTATTTAGTCAATTATAGAAAGCATGCCGCACGAACTCTCTATTGTCATGGATTCAAATTCCGATAAATCTTATCGAGAATATTGGCAAGCTCCGTCTTCTCAACCTCTGATACACCAGAATAAAAGGTACTAAGAACCTTATTCGATATTGCTTCAAAGATTGGCTTAAGCTCCTGCCCCTTATCCGTTAAGGTCACATAAACAACCCTTGTATCCTGAGTATCTCTCTCTTTAACCACATAGCCCAGCTTCACCAGCTTATCTACCAGAGCAGTCACCGTAGACTTATCCCTGCCGATCTTACTTGCAATCTCTGCCATGGTCATTCTCTGCTGATGAAATAGTGCATAGATGATATCTCCATGAGAGGTCACTATCCCCACCAGACCACTACGGATCATCTCTGTTTCAATCAGGTGATTCACTTTTTCTCTAATTTTTGATATATAGGATATCGCGTCTCTTGTCTTCATAATTGTATTATAGTTTGACATCAAACAATTGTCAATCACATAATTTATAATTATTCTCTATCCTCTCTTCGGCATCAGATGGATTGCAATTCCCTCCACATCCTCCACTGCTTCCGTGATTGCCTCACAATACGTCGGATGAGGACGGATGACTGCTGCCATATCCTTAACTGTAAGCTCATTTACAATCGCTGTGGCGAATTCACCTACCATATCCGTTGCACGATCACATAGTAAGACTGCTCCCAGAATTCGCAAGGTATCCGCCTCTGCGATTACCTTGATAAAGCCTCTCTCTCCGGCGGATAATAGGGTCTTACCATTCCCCAACATCGGATACTTGCCTACTTTCACTCGTAATCCAGCCTGAACCGCTTCCTCTTCTGTCATTCCTACGGATGCTACTTCCGGTGTGGTATAGATACAGGATGGTATTACGGCAAGATTGATGGTTGTCACATGTCCGAACATTCTCTCCACTGCGAAGATACCCTGCGCGGAAGCGGCATGAGCAAGCTGTCCGGCACGGTTCACTACATCACCGATAGCATAGATGCCTGGAATACTTGTCTCGAACTCTTCATTCACCTGAATATTCGCGCCCTCCATTAGGATACCTAGCCCATCCGCGAATAACCCTTCGATATTAGCTCTTCTGCCAACCGCCAGAAGAATTCCATCTGCCTTGGTGGTGCACAAGGTGTCCTTCTCCGTGTATTCACAGATTAAGCTTCCATCCTCATCTGACAAAAGCCTGGTTACTCTGGCCTTGGTATGAATTATGACACCCTTCTTCTTTAGGCTCATCGCAAGGCTCTGTGATATCTCCTTCTCCATAATAGGTAGGATTCGATCCAGTGCTTCGATAATCTCCACCTCATAACCTAGTTCCTGATAAATGGTGGCAAATTCAATGCCGATTACACCTCCACCGATAATAAGAAGCTTCTGATAGGTCTTCTCGAAACTCAGTAATTCATCACTGGTTATAACGCCTGGAAGGTCTGCTCCCTCAAGCCTTGGAATAATAGGCTTTGAGCCTGTCGCAATCAATATTTTCTCCGCATGAAGCTCCTGTAGTTCCTTATCCTCCGATGAAAATCGCTCATCCTCCGTTAATATGCTTCTTACTTCAACTGTATTTGCGCCGATAATCCGTGCCTGACCGCGAAGGATCGTAATCTTATTGGCCTCCAGTAGTCCTACGATGCCTTGACGCATCCTGCTTACGACACTTTCCTTACGTTCCCGAAGCTTATCCATATTAAGGTTAATGCTCTCTATCGTTATTCCCAGCTCCTGAAGGTGCTGTGCCTCGTAGTATAGATGAGAACTATGCATCAGCGTCTTCGTTGGAATACAGCCTCTGTTCAGACAGGTTCCTCCGATGTCCCTACTTTCGATCAGTGCGATCTTCTTTCCCAGCTTTGCTGCTTTGATGGCAGCCACATAACCTCCGGGTCCGGAGCCTATAACGATCAAATCAAATTGCTTCTCCATATCAACCATGCCTTTCTTAAGTTTCGGTCTATCCCTACCCTATAACAAAAACCAAACTCTTCCAAAGAGAATTCTCATCACTTCTTACGAATCATTATTCATATACTCACAGCCTGCTATAACTTCAATTCCTGAAAAAGTGTCAAAACATCCTGATGTATCATAGCCTCTTCCATGGTAGGTTTGATTGTATTCAGTGCAGTAATTATTGTTTCCGAGGCGAAAGGACAACCACTCAGAGCGGCAGATAGCTTATCACAGTAATCCGTCTCCAATGCATCGGAATATACCTTGCAGCTGATGATCCGTCCAGCGTCCACTACAAATTCAATGTCAATATTCCCCCAAGCGAAGCGTCTATCAATGGAATAATTGAATTCCATCTTTTTGCCTAAATTCCATTCCCAGGAGGCGAATTTCTCTTCCAGTTTCCTAATCTCATCCCATTGTAGTTCTGATATTTCTAGTTCAACCGGGGTATGCTCATATACCTCTCCAAAAGCCTCAACCAGCTCACTGCGGATACGCTCTATGGTAAGCTCAGGAACATATTCTGTCAGGTTGGTTACTCTTGCCCGAACCGACTCTACCCCCTTGGATACCAGCTTCTCCCTTGAGACATTGAGATAATGGGATAGCATGCTCATATCTACCTGTACCAGGATGGTACCATGATGATAACTATGCACTCCATCCGAGAAGAAGGCATTGCCGGAGAATTTCCTACCTTCTACGGTGATATCATTTCTTCCGGATTTCTCTGCCGGTATCCCTAAGCCTCTTACTGCCTTTAGGATTACCTCCAGCTGCTTCTCTACATTATAATTCTCCTTGGTCGCTAGAAAAGTAAAATTCAGATTACCAAGATCATGGAATACCGCACCGCCACCGGATAGACGACGAACCAGCTTTCCTCCATCCTCCGATAGTTCAGCTAGCTTACATTCCTTCCAGGGGTTCTGGTTCTTGCCGATGACTACAGTTTTCTCATTTTGCCACAGATATAATATTACTTCCCCATCCTTTACCTGTCTTAGGATATATTCCTCCACCGCCAGATTCTTATAAGGATTGGTTTCAGTGGTTATGATATATTTGATGGCATTAATCATGGCAGCATACCACCGGATTACGTGCAGCTCCTACTTCATCCGGACGGCCTACCACCGTATTCACCGGACTAAGATGCAGAGCCTCCGGCTCCTCCTGTGCTCTCTTATAGATTTGTTTATAGACTGCTACTGCTTCCTCCAAGGTTTCCTTCGATTCCGTCTCAGTAGGCTCTACCATCAGTGCTTCATGCACAATCAGCGGGAAATACATCGTTGGTGGATGCATACCGTAATCCAGCAAGGTCTTTGCAAAGTCCAGGGCAGATACTCCCTTCTCCTTCTTCAGCTCCTCCAGCGAGATTACAAACTCGTGCATGCAGGGACCGGGAAAAGGAATATCAAAGGTACCTTTTAGTAAATGCATCATATAATTAGCATTCAGTACCGCATTATGGGAAGCACTGCGAAGTCCTTCCGCTCCTAAGGTCAGAATATAGGTTAATGCTCTGACTACGATCAGGAAATTGCCATGGAAGGCTTTCACTCTGCCAATACTGGTCGATGATTTCTCCTCCCAGCTATAGTTCCCATTATGCTCCTTAATACGTGGAGAAGGCAGGTACTTCGTAAGTATTTTCTTGCAGCCGACCGGACCGCTGCCGGGGCCACCACCGCCATGAGGTGTAGAGAAGGTCTTATGAAGATTCAGGTGAACTACATCAAAGCCCATATCACCCGGTCTGGCAATTCCCATAATTGCATTCAGGTTCGCACCATCATAATAATTCAGTCCGCCTGCTTCATGGATAATTCTCGTTATCTCCAGGATATTCTGATCAAACATCCCGATGGTATTGGGATTGGTCAGCATAAAGCCTGCCGTATCCTCTCCTACCACCTTGCGAAGCTCCTCGGGATCAACATAGCCCTCCTTGGTGGAAGGCACATTGATCACAGAAAAACCTGCCATCGTCGCACTCGCGGGATTGGTTCCGTGTGCCGAGTCAGGTACGATGATCTTAGTCCTCTTTAAATCCTTATGATCCTGGTGATAAGCCCATATTAATTTGAGACCGGTAAACTCTCCATGGGCACCTGCTGCCGGCTGGAAATCCATCGAATCCATGCCGGTAATCTCACATAGGTACTCCTCTGCTTTCTTCAGTACCTCAAGACACCCCTGAATGCTGTCCTCCGGCTGTAAGGGATGAACTCCTGCGAAGCCGCTCAGCTTCGCCATATCATCATTAATCTTCGGATTGTATTTCATGGTACAGGAGCCAAGTGGATAGAAACCGTTATTGATGCCAAAGGTACGCTTCATTAACTGTGTATAATGCCTGCTGAGCTCCGTCTCCGATACTTCCGGTAGCTGAAGTTCTTTCTTCCGCAGATATCCTTCGGAGGGTGCGACTACGGGAACATCGCATTCCGGAAGAAGTGTACAGCCTCTGCCTGGCATGCTCTTTTCAAAAATCAGCTTCATCACGCAAGCACCTCCTTCATAACGGTTATCAGGTCGTCGATTTCTTCCCTGGTGTTCATCTCAGTCGCACACCAGAGGATATCACCCTGATGCTCACCGGACAGAGGATAACCGCCAAGAATTCCACGTTGCATCAGTCCGTCCAGTAAATTATCCACATCACCGGTAAAGCCAGTGACAAATTCGTTAAAATATTCTCCCTTATATCTCATGGAGAAGCCTTCTAGACCACAGAGTCGTTCCGCAAGATAGTGTGCCTTGGACATAGACAGCTCTGCTGCCTGTTGTAATCCCCTCCTGCCCATGGCATCCAGATATACGGCAGCCGTCATCGCACAAAGTGCCTGATTTGAGCAGATATTGCTGGAGGCCTTCTCTCTTCGGATATGCTGCTCTCTCGCTTGAAGTGTCAGGACGAAGGTTCGGTTCCCCTTATTATCTGTCGTCTCTCCGACAATACGACCGGGAAGTCTTCTCATCAGCTTTTCCGTAGTTGCCATGAAGCCAAGATATGGTCCGCCGAAGGATAAGGGAATACCAAGAGGCTGACCTTCCCCGACCGCAATGTCGGCACCATATTCCATAGGAGATTTAAGAAGTCCTAGGGAAATGGGATTACAGCTCATAATATACTTTACATCCGTTCCCGAGATAAGCGCTCCAACCCCGTCACCCTCCTCAAGCAAACCGTAGAAATTTGGTTGCTGGATCAGTACACAAGCGGTCTCATCGTCAATTATCGTCTTCAGCTGCTCCAGATCTGTTCTGCCTTCCTTCGCAGGTACTATCACTACTTCGATATCGGTACCACTGCAATAGGTGAAAATCGTCTCAATCGTCTGTGGATGAACGGTCGCAGAGATGATTGCCTTCTTTCGCTTGCGTTCCTTACTCATAATGACTGCCTCCGCTGCAGCAGTAGCTCCATCGTAGACAGATGCATTGGATGCATCCATTCCTGTCAGTTCGCAGATCATAGTCTGATATTCAAAGATGGACTGTAGAATCCCCTGACTAATTTCCGCCTGATAAGGAGTATAAGCAGTAACAAATTCCTCCTTAGAGGTAATCTGGCTTACAATGGAAGGAATATAGTGATTATATGCGCCTGCTCCGCGAAAGATAGAATGATATACTTTATTCTTCGCAGCGATTCCGGTCATCTTTCTTCGAACCTCGAATTCGGATAAGCCTTTGTTCAGCTTCAGTCCTTCCTCCAGATAGACTTCCTTCGGAATTGCCAGAAACAGGTCGCGGAAGCTTACGGCTCCGACCGCCTTCAGCATCTCCTGCTGCTCCTGTAACGTATTCGGTACGTAGGTGCCCATATACTACCTCCTTATGAATTAAGCTCTTTATATTCCTTCTCTGATAATAGATCGGCATGGTTGGTAACGTCTTCCACCTCGATAAACCATGCGTCGTAAGCATCGGCATTGATTAATTCCGGATGATCCAACAACTCCTCATTGATTGCTTTTACAGTTCCGGTGACCGGACTGTATACGCTGGACACTGCCTTTACCGACTCAACATCAGCGAATTCCTCGCCGGCTACCACTTCATCACCCACCTCCGGCAGATTAACGAATACCAGATCTCCAAGCTGCTTCTGAGCGTAATCGGAGATACCCACCTTTGCTGTTGTAGCATTACTAAACTGAACCCATTCATGTGATTTTAAATACGAAAATTCCTTCATCTTGTATCAACCTCCAAATATAATATAATTATTTTCTAAAATTTCATCATAGCTTAGCATATTCTTTAACAATCTGTTTGCTCCCAACGGGTTCTTCCATATATGAAAATATAAGACACCCTCATTTGGTAAACCTTGCAATTCATCAGCAGGGGAGATTTATTGTGTTGCTATTTCATCCGTTTATAGAACGGTAAAGCTACTACCTCGGCGGTAATTCTTCGTCCTCTTACATCAACCTCAACCTGTGTTCCCAATTCACTATGGGCAATATCTAATAGAGCCATTGCTATAGGGCGGCCCAGATAAGGGCAATGGGTACCGGAGGTGGTTACTCCAATCTGCTTATTATTATAATATACCGGGCATGCTTCTCTGGCGATACCTCTTCCGGTAATGTTCAGTCCAACTCGAGTCTTCGTCGGTTCCCCTCTAGCTAGAATTCCTTCTTTGCCGATGAAATCCCCCTTCTCTGTCTTCACTGCAAAACCAAGTCCGGTTTCCAGAGGAGATATGGTATCATCCATCTCATGACCATATAGGGGCATCGCAGCCTCCAATCGTAAGGTATCTCTTGCACCCAGTCCGCAGGGAATTAATACATAATCCTCTGTTGTGTCCGTTCTCTTACTATTGTTTTCGGTGTCGTAATTGCCAGCTGTAAGAAGTAACTTCCACAGCTTCGCTGCATCCTCGTTCCTGCAATAAAGCTCATAGCCGTCCTCTCCGGTATAACCGGTTTTTGATATCAGGCACGTGATGCCTGCAACCGGGACCTCCTCCTTGAAGCTGTAATATTTGTCCGGGAGCAGCTCCTTGGCAACCAGCTTACATAGGATTTCCTTCGATCTCGGTCCCTGAAGGGCCAGCTGTGAGATATCATCCGAGATATCCGTAAATTCTACTTCTCCAACCAGATGAGCCTTCATCCAATCCACATCCTTGAAACGATTTGCAGCATTAATTACTATCAGATACTCTTCGCTATTCTTCTGATATACCAGAAGATCATCTACGACTCCTCCACTTTCATTGCACATCGGACTGTATTTGACCTGCCCGTCATACATATGTCCACAATCATTGCTGACCAAGTGCTGAACATTCTTCAGGGCATCCTTACCCTTTAGTAGCACCTCACCCATGTGGGATACATCAAATAACCCGGCTGCTATTCTTACTGCCATATGCTCTGTGATGACTCCTGTCTCGTACTGAACCGGTAACAGATAGCCGGCAAAGGGAACCATCTTCCCTGCCGCTTTCACATGACAATCATAAAGGTGCGTTTTCCTTTCCATCGTAACCTCCCATTCTGCTTCGCATATAGGTACACAAATATTATACCGATATACATGATAAGCGATACGCCTTTCTTACCAATGGATTTTGGACAATAAAAAAAGACGTACTGAATAAATCAATACGCCTCTGTTGGTTTACCTGAAAGATTCTCCTCTGCTCCTATGTACATTATAAAGGAACAGAAAATTGCTTCTTCGGTGCCGAATCGCTTTCCAGAGTATCGTCCAGATCAGGTCCTTTTGCCTGAGAGTTTTCGCATTCCCCTTCGGCGCCGCCATATGCTCAGACGGTCTCTCCCAAATCCTTCATCCGACTATAAACCTGTACTTAACAACAGGTATCATTATATGAATATTATAGTATTTCAACCTTATAAAGTCAATCCTGATATCAGTATTCCACCCCCTTTAATTACAGTTCTGACCCAACTCAAATTTTCAACTTAGACTAGGGTCTGAACTGTAACCCCTTCTGCAATCTTACAACAATCCTCCCCTTCATGGAACTTCTAAATTACCCTGTCATATAATACTGTATAAGCAAGAATGGAGGAAGTACCTATGAGCGAATTACTCAAAATTGATCACCTCAGCTATACCTATCATAGTCTTGAAGGGGAAACACCGGCACTATTCGATGTTTCTTTTCATGTGATGGATGGTGAATTCTTAAGCGTCGTAGGACCAAGCGGTTGTGGCAAATCTACTCTGCTTTCTCTGATTGCCGGGCTGATTGAGCCAAGTAGCGGCTATATATATATCAATGACAAGGACATAAAATCCTCCGGCAAGAACATCGGTTATATGTTACAGAGGGATCAACTACTGGAGTGGCGTAATACTCTCAAGAATATCACCTTAGGTCTGGAAATACAGCATAAGCTGTCAGAGAACAGCTATGTTCAAATAAATGAAATGCTTAACACCTATGGTCTTATTACTTTTCAAAATTCCTACCCCTCAAATCTCTCTGGAGGTATGAGACAAAGGGCGGCATTAATCCGAACCCTTCTCTTGGAGCCGGATATACTCCTGTTAGATGAACCTTTTTCTGCCCTGGATTATCAAACGCGTCTGGAGGTTGCGGATGATATCTGGGGTATTATTCGTAAGGAGAAGAAAACAGCAATCCTAATTACCCACGATATCGCCGAAGCAATCAGCATGGCAGATCGAGTGGTCGTATTATCCCAAAGGCCAGGAACTGTTAAGAATGTATTTGATATTAAGCTTTCCGTTCCCGACCGTACCCCCTTCACCAGTCGTAGTGCCCCTGAATTTCAGGACTATTTTAATCTTATATGGAAGGAGTTAACGCAACATGAGCAGGAAGCATAACAAAGTAGAAGGCGAAAGCCTGAACGTCTCCGCTGCTCAACAGGATTATATCAGAAAGCATCAGCTGCATCTTCGTTGGGTGCGGTTTTATCAGATTCTTATCCTGCTAAGCTTCATCTTTGCCTGGGAGATTACCGCAAGGCTGGGGATATTGAACTCCTTTGTATTCTCCAGTCCTTCCAGAGTTATGAAGACAATCATGCAGATGACAGCCTCCGGACAGCTACTGTATCATGTGGGAATCACCCTGCTTGAGACCCTGGGAAGCTTCTTCCTGGTCAATGTACTGGGAATTTTGTTAGCAATCATCCTATGGTGGAATCACAGCGTCTCCAAGGTTCTGGAGCCGTATCTGATTGTACTGAACAGTCTTCCAAAGTCGGCACTGGCTCCGGTCTTCATCGTATGGCTAGGAAACAATGTAAAGACCATCATAGTAGCCGCTGTATCGGTCGCAATCTTTGGAACAGTAATCAATCTATACTCAGATTTTAAGGAGGTTGAGGAGGATAAGATCAAGCTAATCTATACCCTCGGTGGAAAGAAGAAGGATGTCCTCTACAAGATCATCCTTCCCGGTAATATTCCCTCCATCATCAGTCAGATGAAGGTAAATATCGGGCTCTCTCTGGTAGGTGTTATCATAGGAGAATTCCTTGCGGCCAAAGCCGGACTGGGTTATCTTATCATCTATGGAAGTCAGGTCTTTAAGTTGGATTGGGTAATCATGTCGATTGTGATTCTGTGTATTGTAGCAACGGGACTATATAAGCTATTGACCTATTTTGAGAAGAAGGTTTCAAGATAGCGGAGCATATAATCTTTGACCGAAATAGAAAGTACGCTCTGCGAACTATCTATCCCCATAAATAGAAAATGGCTTTTGCAGGTTATTTCAGCAAAAGCCATTTCATCTATCTTCTAGAAATTAAGTTGTGATAAATATTTGTTATTCAGTAATCTGGAAGATACGGATTGCTTCCTCCAGTCTTTTTGCCTGCTTAGCAAGCTCTGTTGCTGACTGACTCAAGAATTCTACCGAGGTAATCTGATTGATCGCAGTTGCACTTACTTCCTCAGAGGAGGTAGCCGTCTGTTGGGATATCGCAGAGATATTACGGATCGCATCTAAGGTATCATCCTTTGCATTCTCTATTCCGCGAACACCATCCGATATATTATTCAAGTTATTTACCAGACTTCCAACCTGCTCATTAATATTCTCAAAGTTCTTAACGGTCTTTATTAATGACTCCATCTGAGATGCAACAATATCCTCCGCTTTCTTCGCGGAATTCGCTGTCACCCTGGTCTTTTCCTTGATGCTACTTACTACCGTAGTTATCTGGTTAGATGCTTTTACGGATTGTTCTGCCAGCTTACGGATCTCTGAGGCTACTACTGCAAAGCCACGTCCTGCTTCTCCTGCTCTAGCTGCTTCTATGGAAGCATTCAGGGATAAGAGGTTCGTCTGGTCTGCAATACTGTTAATAACCTCAATAAAGCTTTCAATACTTCTGGATTGCAGCTCCAGATCTTCAATATCGTTAATTACTTCTCTGGTTATCTCCGTAGTCGCATTGGACTTATTATTCAATTCATCGATGGTTGTAATACCTTCTCCGACAATGACCTTAGCATCTTTCGCAATCTGCTCAATCTCATAGGTATTGTTGTAGACCTGGTCTATCTTAACGGACAGGTTTGACATCTGAAGTAAGCATTGTTCCGTATCAGTTGCCTGTTGTACGACGCCCTTCTCAATCTCGTCAATCGCTAAGGAGATATCCTTTGTCGATGTGAGAATATCACTGGAGGTATCGGAAAGACTGTCTGCCGATTCATTTACCTGATTACCTACTGTAGCCACCTGTTCAATCAAGCCTCTCATTCCATCCACCATGTCGTTCAGACTATTGGACAGAATTAAGAATTCATCCTTACGCCTTGTCCTAAACTTTGTAGTCAGATTGCCCTGTGCTGCTACCGCGATGGATTTGGATAGTTTTGAAATCTCTGCACCGATGCTTGCAGCAATCAAAGTACCAACAAAAAGAGCTAGGATCGAAGCTATAATAATCGCAAGAACAGTCAATAGTTTGATGGATTGTGCCTTTGCTAAGATCGCACTCTCAGGAACCAATGCACATACCATAGCCTTCGTACTTCCTACCTTGCTATAAAGGAACATATAGTCCTTACCGTTATACTTCTCATAGGAAACTCCATTGAAGTTACTATCAGCCAAAGCATCCTTATAATACTTCTGGGAACTAAAGACAGATGTCTCTTCCGAATTCGCAAGTGTTTCGTATCCATCACTGGTTACAAATCCAACAATACTTCCTTCACCAAGTTTAATATTGGATACGGCACGATCAATCTCGATCTTTGGAATGTCCATAATTATGAAGCCGTTATTTTCTGCCATCTTTCGAATAATTGAGATAGAATAGTTAACCTGCTTGTTCCCTAACTGTTCATCTAAGAAGCTATGGTTGCCGACCCAGACATAGCGATCCAATGCTGCGGATATCGTCTTTCCTTCGGGAGATTCTACGAAGCTGCTATAAATATCAGCCGGAAGATCAGCAACCGAAGAGACACCCAAACCTTGCTCACCAATCATATGCATCGAATAGATAAAGGTATGTGAGGCTTTTGCATTCATCAGCTCATTCTTGACTTTTTCAAAAGCTTCGGAACTCTCTGCCTCGTTCATTGTATCTGATTTATTATAGTAATTTTTTATTACCTTGTTATCGGTTAATTCATAGGATTTTTTGGATACTGCATCAATGCCTAGAAATATGTAGTCACGTACCGCATTCAATGCGTCTGATGCAATTAGCTCGTAATTCTGTGTTATTGCTCTAGAAGTTTGATTATAGGAAATAGCACCGAAAATAGCCATCAGTATCACCGGTATAGCAAATCCCATTAACAGCTTGGTACGAATACCGGAGAAGTGTCGTAGAAATCCCTTCTGCGGGAGACTTATCGTATCCTCTTCATTCTCCTTCACCACAAATTTCTTCGTGAGAACGGATAATAAGGGTAGTTTAAATGCTATCCCCTTCCTCTGATGTTTACCTGTTTCATCCTTCTTGCCATGTTTCCCGATTGATTTCTTTAAGCCTGGCATCTTCTCAATTTGGTCCGAACTTGTTATGCTCTCAGTTGATGCGCCTTCTGTTATTATATCTACATTAGTTACACTCTCAGCACTTGTATCCTCTGCAATAATATCAGTCGTACTCTCAACAAGGCTACCCGCATAAGCAGCCACTTCTTCCGTATTCTCTTTCATCATATTCTCTTCCGACCGCTCTTTGTCATACATGTTTTCCGTTATCTCCGTCCCGGGAAACCTGTTATCCTCGTTGTTCATAATGCATTCCTCCAAAATCCGCATCGAGTCAATTAGTTATAAATGTAAATCTTTATAATCTTCTTTATAATCTCGGATTGTATTTATATAACTAATATTTATACCAATTACTTCTAAAATTGTCAATATATAAATCGCCGAAAATGTTTAGTTTTACACCTTTATATCATATGTAATCACTATCTGTCAGCCTTTGTATTTTTATAAGTATTCACTGTATTTAAGCTGAATTGCATACATTTACCATATTTATATCTCTGGTAACCGAATCCAGAGCAAGTCGATAAGCAATCTTGGTAAACATGCTTCTCCTAAATTCTTTTAAATTTTGAATTAACATAATCCAAAAATAAACAAATTCTAGTATATAAGTATTGCGAAAAGCTTTACTCTCTAGTAGAATAGACTTATAACCATGAATTGGGAGGGAATTATATATGAAGGATTTCATTATTACTGCTGACTCTAACTCAGATTTATTGGGTGAATATATAAAAGAAAAAAAGATTGGTATCATACCTCATTATTATGATCTTGAAGGGATTACTTACGGCGATGAGATTAATCTGACCCCGAAAGAATTCTATGATAAGATGCGGAAAGGTCTCATGCCTACGACAATGGCAAGTAACCCCGAAGTAATCCGCAAAACCTTCCAAGGCTATGTTGATCAAGGGCTGGACATATTACATATCAGCTTTTCTTCTGCTCTGAGTGGCGGCTGCAGTAATGTAGTAAGCGGTGCCAACGAGATATGTGAGGAGAATCCGGGTGCGAAAATAATAGTACTCGATACCTTGAATGCATCTATGGGTGAAGGAATGTTTGTCATGAAGGCTGTACAAATGAAAGAAGAAGGAAAATCCATCGATGAGATTGCTGCCTGGTTGGAGGAGCATAAGCAGGATTTCTGTGTCTATTTTACCGTTGATGATCTGAATCACCTTCATCGCGGAGGGCGTATTTCAAAAACCACTGCTATCATCGGCTCCATGATTAATATCAAGCCTATCCTATATGTGAATCCGGAAGGTCAGCTCGTAGCTAAGTCTACCGCCCGAGGCCGCAAGAAATCCTTATCTACTATTTGTAATGATATGATTGACTGCATGGGTAAATACAAAGACGCGGAAGACCCAATCTGTATTGCCCATGGTGATGCTAGGGAGGATGCCGATTTCTTAGCAGAAATGATACGCGAGAAACTGCCAAGCAGGAAGCTTATCATCAATTATGTCAGTCCCAGTATCGGTGCCCATTCCGGTCCCGGAGCCATCGGCTTATGCTTTATGGGTGAGAAGAGATAAAACTGAATTACATATTATTAATTTCCTTATATAAATAGACCTTCGAGTAATGATAAATTCTCCATATTTTACTAGTGAAGAATACCTCATCATCGAAGGTCTATTTTAATCTAAAGAAAGATAAAAAAAGCCTTGAATTTTCAGAAGCTTTATAATAGAATAGTTGAGTAGCCTGCTTCGTAGGTTAACTAATCGAATAATTTTTATGCTTCCCTAGCTCAGTTGGTAGAGCAACGCATTCGTAATGCGTAGGTCGTGGGTTCGAGTCCCATGGGGAGCTTTTTGAAAGCTTTATAATCTCTAGATTGTAGGGCTTTTTACTTTTTCTGATTTATGATGCAAACTAGCTCTCAATGATAATTACTATCCATGTCTTCTGCTGATTCAAAGTCGTTATTTAATCATTCCCCTGAAATTCTTTCTTTATTAATCCAATAATTTAGCATTAATCAACATATTCTGGAATCCGCATTTAATAATCAATAAAATAAAAGACACCTGCTGGATAAGTGCCTTATATATTAAATGTCTCTTATTAACATCAACATTTCTTCTTCGGTGATCACATCATAGCATTCGAATTCAGGGGCATCAGTATAGAAGTAGCCAATTGACAGCCCTCTTTTTTTCCATGTACCATTTTCGTATCCATAGAATTCTCTTCCCACCTGTTTTACTACAGTTCCTCTGTTATCCATATCTGTTAAACGTAAGTATCTGACTGTTTCGCTCATCATAAAATCACCATCCAAGAAAAGCTTATCATATAATTTATTGAGTTACAATGTGTTTTGTAGCCATCAACGAAGCCGCTTTAAACTTGGTCTGTGGTCTGTCAGTTCCCTTATAAATATTATGCTAATGCTATGTTAATTTATTAAAGTCAGTAACATCTCCTAAGTCAATATCTTCAAACTTACTAATACTCCATCATTCTTTTCCGCTATAATACAGTAAAATTACGTACTTATCTCCTACTGATAAATCAGCAGCGTTATAACCCCATATCTACTACTAATACTTTGATACTTCCAGACAACATACTTACCAAATTAATTCTCACTGTTTAAATATGAAAATATTACATATACTTTTATCATGAGAAAGGAGATGAACTCATGGAAATCAAGGATTTTAAAGACTATTGTATAGCAAATATCTCTAATGAAGATGTCAGTAACATTACTGAATTAGAAAAAACGATTTGTTCCAAAACAAATAAGGATATCGTATTAATTGCATATCAGAATATTAGTGAAGCCGAGAAATAACACTTGGCTTCTTTACATAGAATACAGATCGTCGTGGGTTCGAGTCCCATGGGAGCTTTTTATTTGTAAAAATTGGCATTACGAAAATGATATCAAAGAGACATCAGCTGACCAATGTCTATAATAGAATAATCTTACTAACAACATAAGGAGCTGACACCATGCCATTTCTTAATCCTAATCGCAAGCCTGCTATCAGGCATCCCCAAGGCCACCCCGTAGCTGTTCGTGCTGCTTTTAACACCCTCGGAGAGTTTATTCCAAGATCCTTTTGCATTGAAGATGATACGCAGGAGCTGTTCAAATTCAAGGTAAGTTCCATTCGAACAATCAAGTCTGACAAATTCCTCGTGAAGACCTTCTACTGTACCTTTGATGCCTATGGTTTTCGCAATGATATCATACTCACTTATGATGCCAATAAGCACTGCTGGGTAATGGGCGGATAGTTTCAGCCTTAATGCTGCTCCATACTCCACAACACCTTCTCATAGGTATCCGCTTTATCTACGGTAAAGTACTTTCGGAATTCTTTTGTCCACATATCCATCTCGTCTTCAATCTCATTTACTTCATTCATGATAAAGCCGACTTTTTTACAGCTTGTTTTGGCCATTTCCGGTATTAAGAAGCTGAAGCCCCACTCCACATCCTCTTTTTCATCCTCGAAGCCATGTCTGGCATCCACCACCAGACAGCTTCCCGGGTATTCCTGCAGCAGCTTCAATGCAAAGGTAGCCGGATTACGATAATTGTCAAAGCAACAGAACTTCTTCCAGGTAATCATCACAACCTTTTCCTTTTCGATATAACTTACGTTACTGAATTCTGAATTAAATTCTGTGATATCCATGATGTTATCCTCCTACTTCTATATGTATAAATTAAATCTACATCCCTACGATCGTACTTCTTCTCTCCATTATTACCGTATTCTGCCATACTCCATCATGATCCTGCGCAATTCGCTCACGATAACCAATCATGCGAAAGCCCATTTTTTTATGTAAAGCCTGACTAGCCTTATTAATCTCAAATATTCCAGATTGTAGGGTCCAGAACCCCTCCTCCTCCGATTCCCTGATTAATTCCTGCATCAGTCTCTCGCCGACTTTCTGACCACGACAATCCGCCTTAATATAGATGCTGACTTCAGCAACTCCCGAATACACGCAGCGGCTGCTATACGGGCTGAGCGCTGCCCATCCGACCACAATTCCATTCCTTTGCGCTACGAATCGGCAATTCTTCACATGGGACTTATCCCAATCCTCGTAGGTCGGTGTCTCCTTCTGGAAGGTAGCTGTCTTCGTATCAATCCCCTCTCGATATATCGCCTCTACCACATTCCAATCCTCCGGTTTCATAGCCCGAATCATCAGCTCCATCCTCTGTTCCTCCCTTAAATCAACGATATTCCTTAGATCAAATGCATCTCAATCCCTATTATTTTCCGTTCTTTTGTAAATATATCCATATTATACCTAGTCTATCTTGCTGTCAAGAATCTTTCTAAATTCAAACAAATAAATAATATCGTAATTGATTTCGAGAATAAATAGAGTCTGACCAAAGCGACTGAAAGTCAAGTTTTTTACATATAATAAAAATTCATAGAACATACTTTCTATGGTATCATAGAGTGCATACTTTCTTATACCACAAAAAAACCTACCAGTCTTTCAACTGATAGGTCTCCATAATCGTCGAGGCGACGGGATTCGAACCCACGGCCTCTGCGTCCCGAACGCAGCGCTCTACCAAACTGAGCCACGCCTCGATTTCTTTCGTTGCAGTGCTTTTTCAGAAGCACCGCATTAGTTATTATCTAATAAAAGTACTAAAAAGTCAACTGTTAATTTTACTTTTTTACAATAAATTATTTTGTTTCTAATAGTAGTTTTATAATGTTAATCTTCGGAAAAAATCGTCTTATACATTATTTCCATGTTGCATTAAATCCATACTAACTTACCACTCCTGCTCTTTACATTATTTTGTGTAAAGTGTGCCTTTACACTTTGGTTTTGCATGCCTTATTGCTTCCATATCAGATTAATTCTGAGCTTCCTGTCCCTCATAGGATATGTTAATTCGCACCAGGCGTTCCTCCATCGATTCTTTTGTCCAAAGGCCAACTCGATAGACGGTCTCCTCCTTCCTATTATGATTCCTGACTACAACCTTTTCTTCCTTATAATATAGTATTGTATCATCATAGGACAGAAGCATTCTTCCTGCCTTTCCAACCAGAACCAAACAGCCTGCTTGCTTAAGCTGGGGTTTCACTACAGTAATAAACCCTTCCTCGAAACAGATCGCTTCCGAGGCCTTATAATAATCCTCTAGAATAATAATACCAGCTTTCATATCAGAGATTATACTGCGGCGGTAGGTCTGAAGCTCCGGTATCTGATAGAGCTGCGATAATTCCATTGTGATATGAGAATAGTCTACTTCCGCTTTTACCTCAAGAACCTTGCAATGATATGCTCCTGCCTTCTGCTCCTGATTGGCGACCACTGCTACATTATGATAGTATGATCTGGTCTGCGGATAAGTATAACGCTTTTCTCCAAAATAGTCCGCTGTATAGGCTCCTGCACCCAAATCTGCTATAAACTGTTCCCCTGAAATTGCAAATACAAAGCTTCCAACATCGTTATGATTATGCGACTCCATGTTATTACCGCCTTTTACTGCAAAATAGAAGGGGTTATTCCTTTGTATTAGCCACTGCTTATCGGCCAGATACTTTACGGTATTCATCGGTGCCTCAGATAATAATTCCTCCTCCGTCCACCAGAGATTTCTGCTGATATGCTGAAATCGGTAGCAAGGATCCGAATCAAAGGAGGGAATGCTCGGACAAGCAGGAAGCTCTATGTCATATTCCTTCTTCAGATAGCATAATAAGCCCGAAGGAATGGCCACCTCTGCCATACTATCAGAGAAAGGAATGTATGTACTGCTATTCATCTGTAGATACTGGGGGATTTCTGCAATTGCCTTCAGCTTACCATACAGCTCCTCAGGAATGGTATAACCAGGCTCCAGCTCCTGTCGCATTGCAGTATAATAGGTATAATATCCAAAGCCATATACCCAGTACCCGGCGCCTTCCTCCGTTGCCCCATCATCACCAAAGCCCTCAAGATAATGACTCATCGCTTGTTCCACCTTCGGTAAGACCTTCTGCTGTTCCTCCTTCTTAGCCAACAGAAGTGCTGCAATACCGATGGACCCTGCGCATACCGCACTCCAATTGTTTGCTAGTGTTTCCCAGCCCCATTTTCTTTCCAAAAAGGGGGTAAAGATTCGCTCTTCTACTCTTCTGCGGATATGAGTCAGGATAAACGGATGAATGATATCATGATGCATGGTAACAATTTCACTTAAAGTCGCAGCAGTCTCTGCTGCAAAAAGATCAATCTGAGAGGTGGCATCCTTATCAAAGCCTTCCTCATCAAAAGGCAGATGTGCAGCCAGACACCAGGTGAATTCATTGGAGACCGACCATAATAGTTCATTGAGCTGAGCTACCTCCTGCTTATGATAGGTACCGCTTGTATTCCAAAGTAGATAAAGTGCCAGTGCTGTCAGTCTTTTTCTCACTTCAAAATATGCAGCCTCTGAATCCTTTCTACTGCCGCGTTCCATAAACTGCCGATACCCTTCAAATAAGATAGGCGGAGTACTCTCGTATCTTATTTTACACACATACTCCTCAATCTGCTCTCTCAGCTTCCTTGTAGCTTCCTTGTTCTCCCAGCCTGATATTTTCATCCTGTCCACACCTCACTATAATATAGAGAAAGTAATCGTCCCTTTAGGAACAACTTCATTCATAAGTAATCTCCTGCCAATCCTCATCAGAAATCCACTATTAATCCACTTAATAATTCACTTTATGGTCCACTCTACAATCCAATGATATCCTAATGCTTCAGACAAATATAGTATTGATTAATTAAACTCGATTTCTGTATTCTGTGGTCCTGAACTCTTCATTCATGCCATAGCTTTCTCCATTCACCACATGTATCTAGAGATAGCTCCATATAAGTGTGCTTTATCCTGTCATAGAATTACTCAACACTACCTATATGAAGCTATTCTCCATTGCATTATCATCCTGCGTCCATCGATATAATCGCAGAACAATTAAGCTTTATTGATTTATATAACTATTATTTTCCTAAGTATGCCTTATGCTCTGTTAACTGAGCTTGAATGGCAGCTTTCACATCTTCATAACCCGCATCATTCATAGCCTTTCTGAAATCTGCAACTGCTTTCTCCGGATCACCTGCTTTACCAAAGGCGATAGCGGTCACATAGCTGGTATAGATCTCAGACAAATTAGCCATCGTAGGTGCGATATCATCCGTATTAAATACTAACTGAGAATAAGGATAATCAATTGCATAACTGTTATAATCAGCATATATCTGATCCTTACCGTCATACCAGGTAGCATTGGTCAGCTCGAGATTGTCATTTCTTCCCCACCAGAAGAAGCCAGGGAACTCCATTGTATCCTTATCATAGCCTTCCGGACGATCCAACTTGCCATCTGCAGTAACTATATAATTGGTGCCTTCGATACCATAGTTAAATAAGCGATAGCATTCTTCGTCGTTACGAAGTAAATCATAAACCATTAAAGCACGCTCCGGATGCTGGGAATTCGCACCAACTGCGGTTGCTCCATGGGTAATCGATACCTTACTAAGGTTTTTACTCTCTTCTGAGAATGAGAAGAAACCAACCTCTGATCCTGGTTGTCTTTCATCCATAATGGGACGAGTTGCACTTACATAGGTCTGTGTATGGTGCTGAACTGTACCGGTCTGTCCTGCGTAAAGCTCTTCTGTGGTGTCACCGGTATAGTTAAGAACGTCCTCTCTCCAATAACCAGCATCGCCCCACTCCTTCATCATCTTTGCAAATGTTACATATACATCCCCTTCCATATAAGGAGATACCAAGGTAAAGGGATCTTCCTTCGAAGCACCGAAGAATATCGGAACATCCAAGCCGTCGATAAAGATGCTGGGTGTCTTAGATTGGAAGTAACCGCCGCTTAACTGATTACCAAAAGCCTGGCCGCTTGCTGCAGCATCCCATGGAATAACATCCATCTTATTTGCTTTGATATAAGCAAAATACTTCCCTAAATCTTCCCAGCTCTTAACACCGTTTGCTAAACCAGCTTCTTTTGCCCAGTCTCCGCGGAACATAAAGCCATGGTTAATCCATTGTGCATAATTATCTTCGGGCATCAAATATATCTTGTCATTCAGTTTACACATGTTCCAATGTTCTTCGGAAACGGATGCAAATGTCTGTGGAGCATAAGTCTTGAGCATATCCGTTGTCAACTCTAAGAAAGCGCCTTTCTTAGCATTCGGCCAAGCATCCAACCAGTCAGTTGCTGTTCCGATTAAATCGATGGACGGATCACCGGAAGCAAGTAATAGGTTATACTGTGTCTGCCAATCAGTCCATTCAACCCAGTATAATTCAATTTCTGCATTCAATTTCTCAGTAAGTATTGCATTGAGTTTTTCTAGTCCTGCCTCTAGCTGTCCATTGGTAGGTTTGTTACCCATTACAACATATTTTACTATTACATGTTCAGAAGTATCAATTGCTGCAGGCTCCGCCGCCACATCGGAAGTATCCGTTGTGGTACCCGTCTCGGTTGGCTTTGCCGAAGTATCATCTGTCTTCACTTCTTTCGTCTTCCCGCAGGCAGCCAAAGTGAATACCATGCTTAAAACCAGTATAAAGCTTAAAAGTTTTTTAATCTTATTCCCCATTTCTCTTTCCTCCTTTTTTTAATATCTATGTTTTCTTCGTGTCGCGAAGATTAACATCAAACCTAAGCATCAGAATTAACCCTTTACCGCTCCAACGGTGATACCCGAAATGAAATATTTCTGTACAAACGGATATAGGAAAATAATCGGTCCGGTAGCAACTACTGCAGTTGCCATCTTTAGAGTTTCCAGCGGAAGGGAGGTAACCTGTGTAACGGTAGCAGCTACGGAGTTACGTAGCGAAACCACTTCATTGATGATCTTATACAGATGATACTGTAAGGGTCTGAACTCTACCTTAGCAGATAAGAACAGCATTGACTGATACCATTCATTCCAATAGTTCAGTGCTAGGAATAATCCGATTGTAGCTAACGCAGGCTTTAACATAGGCAAGATCAGTTTAACAAAAATTTTCACATCACCGGCTCCATCAATCTTACCCGATTCTGTTATCTCATAAGGAATGGACTTAATAAAATTCTTCATCAGAATAATAAGCCAAGGAGTCATCAAGAGTGGAAGGAATACTGCCAGGTAATTATCCTTTAAGCCCATATACTTAGTTACCAGTATGTAATAAGGTACTAAGCCTCCTTGAAACAGTGTTGTAAAGTAAATATAAAAGGAAATACCGTTACGAAATGGAAAGTCCTTTCTCTGCAGTGCATATCCGGTCATCGATATGATGAACAGACCAAGAAAGGTTCCACATATGGTCATCACGATGGTAACAATGTAAGCTCCGAGCAGTTGTTTTGAATTCTTCAGTAAGAGTTCATATGCTGTAAAGGTAAAGCCCTTCGGAATCAAAGCAAAGCCCGTCTTGGTAATCTCACTCTCCGTACTAAAGGAGGTTGATATCATCAAGATAAATGGAACAAGACACATGAGTGCAAATAAGCTGATGAATATGTATGCAAAGCCACGGACAATTCGGTCTGATCTGTCTAATCTGATTTTATTTTTAATTCGTGCTGCCATACTATTGCCCCCCCTAGAATAATGCATAGTCACTGTCAATTCTCTTAACAATCCAGTTACAGGTCATAACTAGTGCAAACCCGAATAATGATTGATATAAGCCAACAGCACTAGCCTGAGTAAAATTAAAGTTATTCATCATAGAACGGAATACAAAGGTCTCTATAATATCCGTCGTAGGGAAGAGCAAGGAATTAGAGGCACCGATTATGTTATAGAACAATCCGAAATTACCTTTTAATATTCCACCCATAGCAAAGAGGAGTAGTATAACGATCGTAGGTCGCAGGTTCGGAAGAATAATGAAACGGATCTTCTGGAAGGCATTCACACCATCCACCTTGGCCGCTTCAATCATCTCTGAATCAATACCCATGATTGCTGCAAAATAGACAATGGAGCCATATCCTGTTCGCTGCCACAGGTCAGCTGCAACAATTATATAAGGCCAAACATACTTGTTGGAATAAACCTTTACCGGTGTTCCGCCGAATTGCTCGATAATACTATTAATAAAGCCATAGTCAAAGTTCAATAGGTTATAAAGGAGCAAGCCAACCAGTACGGCTGAGATAAAGTACGGCAGGAACATCATGGTCTGCGTAATCTTCTTAAAACGCTTGCTTAATATCTCATTCAGCAAGATAGCAACGAATATCTGCAATACGTTCCCCAGGATAATAAATGCCAGATTATATAGAATGGTATTGCGGGTTAGCATTGAGATTTTACCTGAGGTAAATAGGAATTTAAAATTATCCAATCCGACAAACTGACTTCCAAAGAGCCCCTTGGCATAATTGAAATTGGTAAAGGCGATATAAATTCCCGGCATCGGTAGATAAGAATACACTAAGAAGAATATAATTGCGGGCATACACATTAGTAATAACACCCTATACTTGATCACCTTCTGCCAAAAGGTCAGTTTTTTGAACGGCTTCGCCGGAGCCCCCACCTTGTTCATTTCCTTTCTCATATCCCCACTCCTTCATGCTATATCTAATCTCTTTAAATATGAAACCGCTTTCAATTGTTTCCAAAAAAATATTCAACAGAGTCAGAACGGCTACAGTAATTAAACTGTTTTCCTTATTTCTTTCACAGTCTATTGAATTGCCCCTTGTATGAAATCGCTTTCAACGTTAGCAAAAAAATAAAATGCCTAGCAATATTGCCAACCGGTTATCCAGTGTCGAAGTAATAGCGTCGCATTTCTTTGTACATTTTGTCTGATATCGTTCACGTGAAATCGCTTTCATGTAATAATTATAACAATACATTTTCTGGTTGTCAATATTAATTTGTAATATATTAGATGTAATCACGAAAGCATCTGCTTCTTTGCACAATGAAACCTAGCAATTATCATTCATTCTGAAGTAAGATAAAAATCGCTCCCCACACACAGATTACAGGACATCTTTCTGTCCGCCAAACAGTGTATGGGGAGCGAAAATACTTTTCCCTCTCACTTATCCATGGATTACGCTATCGTTCTCCCTTAATTCTCGACAGGAGCTACGAACCGTAAGATACGTTGGAATGTATTTAATTTTTTCGGTTTCCTCTTTATTGATGATTTGCATTATGGTTTCCATAATCGACTGAGCATATGCTTTCAAATTATAACTGATGCAGGTCAATGGAGGTGATGTCATCTCTGAATAAAAAGTGTCATCATAGCCGATCACCGAGATATCCTCAGGAACTCGGAGCCGCTTTTCACCCAGCGCACGGATGATGCCCATAGCAACCGATTCATTCACTGCAATAATAGCTGTAGGGAGATGGTCCAGCTTTAAGAGTTTTCTGGCAGCTTCATATCCAGCCTCGATCGAATAATCTGAATCTATCATAAATTCCTTGTAGAAGGGAAGATTCTGGTCCTGCAAAAAAAAATTCAACGCTTGCCTCTTCTTTAGAGTAGGAATAACAGATGCGCGTCCTCCGATAAAAGCAATTTCCTTATGTCCGAGTCCTGACAGATATGCCAGCAGCTCATTCATGCCATGTGTTGCCTCCGGAATAATGCGATATACATTAGCACCTTCCAATTCACCGGCGATTACTGTCGGAATTTTCTTGGAGACTTTATCCACTAATTCAATATACTGCGGGTCTGGAGTCACCTCATCCACACTGCCTCCGACTTGAATAATGGCATCCACTCTCTTCTCCATCAGGTTACGCAATTGACCACCTTCTGAGGCGATTTCATTAATCGTATTACATAAAATCATGTTGTAACCACACCTAGTAGCTTCCATCTCGCAGTCGACAAATAAAGTGGAGTAAAAGGGATTTCTGATATCAGGTACTATCATGCCGATTGTCTTTGATTCCTGCTTACTTAAGCTTCTTGCTATACTATTCGGTTCAAAATCATATTTCTTAATAATATCCTGAACCCGGTTTCTCTTATCTTCACTCACTTTAGCATTGCCGGTCAGAACTCTGGATACCGTTGCCGGAGATACCCCAGCTTCTTTTGCTATATCATATACCGTTATTGTTTCATTCCCCATTTAATCACCCCATCATGAAAATACATTTAAACTGATTTGCAGAACCTCATTATATTATTAATCTAAATGCACCATCGGAAGCTTGTTACGTCACTTAACAGGCTCTTCCTGTGGCAGTTCATGTATTATTGTATACACTTAGCCACTTATCGTCAAGCGTAGCGATCAAACCATTGTTCTGCCTGTCTTATACCATCACAGGATACTACTTAACCTATATCGGGCTGGTCTGTCAGAAGAATTGTATCTTGATGTATTCCGTCGGTTTCAAAAATCAATATTGTATTCTTACCCTCTTTAATTAGTGGTCCGGGAATATAAAGTCTTTTTTGCGGACCAATTTCCCAAAAACGCCCTAGGTTGAAATTGTTAATAAAAGCACAGCCCTTACCCCAGCCTGTAAAATCGAGGTAGGTATCGCATGCTTTCTCTGCCTCAAATTCAAACAGATAAAAAGCCGGCAGCCCTTCCTGATAGCCCTTGGTGAAATCCAGACATTCCAGATTATCGAGAGGTAAAGGGTAATGCTTCCAACAGAAATGTTGATGTCCGTTCACTTGGACACTTCCGTTAATTCCCTTTCTCTGATGTTCCATTGCAAGACCGAAATTCACACGCCCCATATTCTCCACCAGAATGTCCATTCTACTTACCTGTTGCAGCGAGACGTCTACTTGCGCCTCCACTAACAGCTCTCTATCATACAGCTTTATTACAGGCTTATGATCAATAAAAACCTGTGCTCTGTCATTGGCTTCCCATAACCTCAGTTTTTCCAGACGCTCTTCTTTCTTAAGCTCTGTACTGTATAATATGTACCCATAGCTTTGTCCGAGTCGCTCCATTGATTTCGGATAGGTACTCTCTGTCATGAGCGCAATATCCTCCAACGCTTCCAGCAGACCGACTCGCTTCACTACCTTTAGATCTCCATAGCTGTACACTTCCGACTGTGGTGGTAATGCTATCGGTTCTACCGGATTATATTTATGAATTACCTTAGCGAAGGCTTCATATTTTGGTGTAATCTTTCCTTCCTCCGTCAGCAAAGCATCATAATCATAGGAGGTTACATCCGGTGTCAGCTCTTCATAATAATTAGAGCCATTCATAAAACCAATATTGGTTCCACCATGAAACATGTAGATATTCACATTTCCAAGCCGCAGAATATCATCCAAATCCTTAGCATTCTGTTCCAGCTCTGATGTAACATGACCTCCGTTACCCCAGTGATCAAACCAGCCAACCCAGAATTCCATGCACATCAAAGGTCCACCGTTGGTATAATCTGCAAGAACCTTGAACTGCTCTTCTGCCTTTGAGCCAAAATTAGCGGTAGGCAGAACTCCCGGAAGACTGCCGCAACGCAGGGCATCCCCCCAAGGACCGTCCGAGGTGACGAAGGGCACAACTGCTCCTTGCTCAAGCATAGCAGACTTGATTGCCTCCAGATACTTTGTATCATTACCGTAATATCCGTATTCATTCTCAATCTGAAGCAGTATGATGGGTCCACCGTAATTCACCTGTAGTGGAGTAATAATCTTAAATACCTCTTGGAAGTACTCCTTAACATGACCGAGGAAAGATTTATTATAGCCTCTCAGCCTCATTCCGTCCTCTGCAAGAAGCCAGGCAGGAAGCCCACCTAATTCCCATTCAGCACAAATATAAGGGGAAGGACGGACAATTACCCATAAGCCAAGCTCCTGTGCCAGTTCGATATATGCTTTCAAATCAAGCATCCCAGAAAAATTGAATACGCCTTTTGTAGGTTCATGCATATTCCACGGTACATAAGTCTCGACAGTATTACATCCCAAATTCTTCAATTTAATTAAGCGATCACGCCAATATTCGGGAACAATACGGAAATAATGCATTCCACCTGATATTATCTTCATCTCTTTCCCATTTAAATAGAACTTATCTTTTATTTCAAAATGATTCATCATCATTTTAGCCTCCTGATTATATTTTGAAAGGCTTTATGAAACCCGTTTCATAAGTCATGTTATCACTCTGAGATTCGACTGTCAATACGTTTATACTAATTTCGTGAAATTCTTCACCAAATAAAACAATTTTAATATATAAGCTTCTTAGCCACAACTCTTAATCAATAAAAACACGCTAAATGAAAAAAGCATTTTCATGAAGGTGATTTCAGATAAAAAAAGTTCAATTTTTATGAAACCGAATACATTCCATTAAAATAATGGGATTACTCAATTATTGGCACCTAATCTAAAGGAAATATATTTTTTTACGAAATGTATCTATTTTACAAATCCAGTTCCTATCTTCCATTGTATTTCTTCCATTTCTAATTATACTGAAATTGATTTGTAAAATACCTGGTCCATTCCGGATAGTTAAGATAGGAGGATACAATGCAAGCAATACGATTAAACCGATGGAGATTTCATTATAACGATATACCTGATGCATGGTTTCGAGGCTTTGACGATAATACCTGGAAGGAGGTAATGGTTCCTCATGATTGGTCCGTCCACATGCCGTTCTCTAAGGAATATTCCAGCGGAACCGGTTATCTAGCCGGTGGAATCGGCTGGTATCGCACTTCTTTCCTCCTTCCCAAGGAATGGGAAGGCAATCGAATCTACATAACATTTGATGGTGTTTATAAAAACAGTCAGGTATGGTGCAACAGCTATTATTTGGGCAAGCGACCTTTTGGCTATGCTACGTTCCGTTATGATATCACCGATCAGATACACTTTGGTTCCCAGACGAACCTGATCGCAGTTAAGGTTGATCACAGAGATATCTCAGATTCCAGATGGTTTACCGGCTCCGGCATAACCAGAAAAGTTACTGTCACCGCGGAAGCTCCGGTCCATCCGGAATTTAACGGGATCTATTTTAAGACTCCTTCTGTAACAGATGAACGGGCTGAGATAGAAATTGATCACAGTATACAAAACGATTCCCCTTATGATGTTACAGTCCATGTAATCAATCAGCTATTCTATGACGGGGAAAAAATGTTGCAGATAGAGCAAACCGACTTTCTTGCAGCCGGTACTATAAAAAGTATTACGACGAAGGGAACACTACAACCGCCGAAACTTTGGGCACCGGAACACCCTGATCTATATCAACTAACCAGCATTGTTCGTGCAGAGCTTTCTGATGACGCTTTATCTCCTACCGGTATGAGGAATAATCTCCTCCTATGTAAGATGGAGACAAATCAGGTTGTCGGAATAAGGAGCATTCGCTTTGATCCCAATAAGGGCTTCTTCCTTAATGATCAACCCTATAAACTCAAAGGCGTATGCGTTCATCATGACGCAGGCTGTCTGGGCGCAGCTGTCCTCCCCGAGGTATGGCATCGCCGTCTGAATGCCTTAAAGGAAATGGGCTGTAATGCAATTCGCACGAGCCATAACCCTCATATGCCGGAGCTTTATGAGCTATGCGATGCCCTTGGCTTTTTCGTTATGGATGAAGCCTTTGATGAATGGGAAGGACCTAAAAATAAATGGTCCACGGGACATAATGTGTATCCACCAAAGCATCAGGGATACTACGAGGATTTCCCTGCATGGCACGAGCAGGATCTGGCTGATTTTATCAAACGTGATCGGAATCATCCCAGTATCATTGCTTGGAGTATAGGTAATGAAATCGATTATCCGAACGACCCCTATTGCCATCCCTTCTTTCAGAATATGGAGGGTAACAACGATAAGAACAAACCAATCACAGAGCAGCAATACAGCCCCGATCGGCCGAATGCGACAAGACTACCGGTTCTGGCAGATAGACTGGTTAAGATTGTGAAGAGGCATGAAACCACCAGACCGGTGACCTCAGCTGTATCATTCCCTGAATTATCCTCGAAGATAGGCTTCTACGATCCCCTCGATATCGTCGGATACAATTATAAGGAGCAGTATTATGCAGAAGATCATCTTCTCTTTCCTGATAAGCCGTTCTTAGGCAGCGAGAACAGTCATTCCTATATGGCCTGGAAGGCAGTGCGAGATCAGGAGTATATCTCCGGTCAATTCTTATGGACCGGAATCGATTATCTGGGAGAAGCTCACGGCTGGCCAATCCACGGTTCCGGAGCCGGTCTGCTTACCTTAGCCGGATTTATGAAGACCTCCTTCTATCGTAGAAAGAGCTTCTGGACCGCCTCTCCTATGCTATATCTGACTACCGCCAGAGCTGAGCTTATAAGCCACGACAGTTCCGATATAGATAGGAACAGGGAGTGGAAACCAATGTATCGAAGCTGGAATTATACCTCCGGGGAAATGCTGGAGATCAGATGCTATACCAACCTCCCTTCCGTTGAATTATTCTGCAACAGCAGAAGCTTGGGAACAAAAGACTATAATGATGAACTTGGATATATAGACTGGTTCGTTCCCTTCGAACCTGGCGAGCTGACCGCAACAGGGTCACCGAATGGTGATAGCATAGAATTAATTAGGGATGTGTTGGCTACAACTGGACGCAGCTGTAACATCGAGTTAAGCCGTTGGATGCCTCAGGAAGCAATAACCTACTCACCCTCTTTTGAAGACGCTATGATACAAATCGAGGTAACCATTACAGATGAGGAAGGCAGATGGATCACCAATGACAGCAGTATGCTGTCTGTCAATGTAACAGGTGCCGGTAGACTGTTAGGACTGGAGAACGGAGATCTGGCAGACATCACGGAATATAGTGCCCCCTACCGAAGAGCCTATGAAGGAAGATTAATGATCTATATATCACCTACGGAACGGGACAAAGATATCACAGTGACGGTACAAGGCGAAGGCCTTAAGCCGGCGATATACCAAATCCTATAGAACAGTATTCCGGCTTGTAAGATGCTACTAACTAAGGATAACTAGGGCAGTCAGACTATAAGGATTGGAGTGTCAAAGCCTTACAAATAGCTCATATTATTTCAGAACTCCCTTAGCAAAGGCTGAAGGGGAAATGCCCGTTGCTTTCTTAAACACCTTACTGAAATAATAGATATCCGAAAAACCGACTGCCTGTCCTATCTCAGACATCTTCATACTGGTGGTAGAGATTAATTCCTTTGCATGGTTAATCCGAACCATATTCAGATAAGCAAAGATAGTTCGGTGGGTAAGCTGCTTGAAGACCCGATTGATATAATCAAAATTACAAGCCGCTTTATCCTCGATGTCCACGCTGGTAATCTTTTCTGCATAATTCGTATTCAGATAGCTCAGCAATAGCTGTACCTTACGATAGGACTTAAGAATACCGGTAGACATACTCTGAGTCATGAATAAGACATAGCTGCGATAGGTCTGTGCAAAGACTTCCAGCACCTTACAAGCCGTTAGCATCTTATAGTATTCCAGATGATCCGCATTATGATTGGAGGCTTCCTCCAGGACACAACATACCTTGATAAAATCGCTATAGTTAGAGAAATGATAGTACTTCGGTAGCATAAGACCATCATCCTCGCAGGTTGTGTAGGAAAAGGGATCGCTTTTTAAGGTGTCATTGCGCCGTGCAATGACTTCCATCAAGGTCTCCTGCTCGGAAGGATAGGATATTCTCTGTATCTGATCATGCCGAAAATGGATATAAAAATACTCACAATAAGATGCTTGATAGCCTTCATGACTGTATTCCGGGTCTAAAACAAGAAAATCACCCGGAACCAATACATATGATATGTTATTCTCACTGATAAACATCTTTCCATTTTTTATAACATACACAACAAATTCATCCACCTGTCTCCGGTTATGGATATAAGGTGGCTGAATCACTGCTGTATTCATAAGCCGGACCTTGGGCGTCAGGCTGGTATTGATCCGATAGAGCATACGTTTCCTCCGTAATAATATGTATTGATAAAATTTATCTATCTGAATTCAAACAATAGAAAGCATGCTTCGGAACTTTCTATTGTCTTGTACAAAATGATTAAGAGAAATTTTATTTCTTGTCATGAATTATAACATCGCTTACCTGCAATTGAAAGAGTATCTTATACAAGATCCATAGCTGAATAAGCTTTAATAGAATCGCGAGAGAAAGGGGACCTTGATATTAGTTCCTTTTACATTTGCTATGTAAGTACTTACATTTCTTATTGTATGTCTATATCACGTCAACACTTGTTTCTAACAGAGATTATCTTCACCTTTATTTGCTTGCTTTTGTATATGATATATTATATAATATACCATGAAAGCATTTACATATATTCTTTTGTTCCATGGAGAAGAATCTCAGGAAACAGAATAAAGAAGAGGTATACATCAACATGAATATATATGATGTCTCAAAGAAAGCCGGCGTATCTATCGCCACAGTCTCCAGAGTAATTAACGGAAACTCATATGTCAGCGAAAAGACAAAAGAAAAGGTGTTAAAGGTGATCGAAGAATACCAATATACTCCCAACGCATTTGCAAGGGGTCTTGGTCTTAATTCCATGCATACAGTGGGTATCATGTGTGCCGATTCCTCCGACCCTTATCTCGCCAGCGCCATCTATTATCTCGAACAGGCGCTCCGACAACACGGTTATGATTCCTTGCTGTGCTGTACCGGTTATGATTTGTCTGAGAAACAGAAATATCTGGATTTACTGCTATCCAAGAGAACCGATGCCATTATATTGGTAGGCTCTAATTTCGTCGAAGCAGATAACACAAAGAATGAATATATCAGGGATGCCGCTTTACAGGTCCCAATCATGATACTGAATGCCGCCCTGGATGGCAGCAATATCTACTGCACCCTATGTGACGATTACCGAGCGGTATATGATGCTACCAGCGCCTTGATCCAATGCGGATTAAAGAACATCCTATATCTGTATAATTCAATGTCCTACAGCAGTAACAAGAAAATGTCCGGTTATCTGGCAGCTATGGATACCTTGTACTCCGATCCGGTTAAAAAACAGGAACTCGTACATTATATCAATGGTAACCTCCTGGAGGTCAGGGATCATCTGAACGCCTTAAGAAAAACAGGGGTGAAGCCAGAAGCGATTGTAGCTTCGGATGATTTTCTGGCGATCGGAGCTTTAAAATATGCCAAGGAGCATAACATCAACGTGCCCGACCAGCTTTCCATCATTGGATATAATAACTCCATTGTTGCTCTATGTAGTGAACCGGAGCTAACTTCGATTGATAACAAGCTGGAAGCCTTATGCGCTAATTGCATTACGACTCTTATGGGGGTATTTAATAACCAGGCGGTTCCCCTTAAGACCGTTTATCAGGCCGAGATTAAAAAACGCGGAACAACACGTTTTTAATAAAATTCATAAAATGTTTGCGAAGCTGGCATTTTAGAATACACGCATAAGAAAGACTGTCTAGCTGGCTTGCTTGAACACATTAACCTTTTATAAATAAACAAAGGTAGATCTGAAAATCAGTTATTTAACAGACAAATTTGTGTATCAGTACAAATTTGTAAATTTGGGGAGGGTTTAACATGAAACAATTTTTAGACAGAGATTTTCTATTATCCACAGATACCGCGAAAAAGCTTTTCCACGAGTATGCAGATCAATTACCCATAATCGATTATCATTGCCACATTAATCCTCAGGAGATTGCGCAGGACAGGCGATTTGATAATATCACTCAGGTATGGCTTGGCGGTGACCATTATAAGTGGAGGCTTATGCGAACCTGTGGAATTGATGAATATTATATTACCGGCAATGCTCCGGACAGAGAGAAGTTCGAAAAGTGGGCCGAGACTCTTTCAAAAGCAATTGGAAATCCTCTATACCATTGGAGTCACCTTGAGCTTCAGAGATACTTTGGTTATTATGGTGCGTTAAGCCCAAAGACCTCTGAGGAAGTATGGAAGCTATGTAACGAGAAGTTAGCCGATCCCTCCATGAGCGCACGCAACATAATAAAGATGTCCAAGGTAACCCATATCTGTACTACGGACGATCCTATCGATACCCTTGAGTGGCATAAACAGATTGCCGAAGCTTCTGACTTCGATGTATCCGTTCTTCCCGCATGGAGACCGGACAAGGCTATGAATATAGAGAAACCGGAATATACGGCTTATCTTGAGAAACTAGGTTCCGCATCCGGAGTAACCATCGACAGTTTTTATGCCTTGAAGAAAGCACTGCAGATACGTATGGATTATTTTGCTGCCTGTGGCTGCCGCATCTGTGATCACGGTCTGGATTATATTATGTACGAGCCCGCTTCCGAATATGCAGTTCAGGCCATCTTTGAGAAGAGACTCCGAGGGGAAGCTCTTTCAGCCCTTGAGCTTCTTCAGTTTAAGACTGCTTTTATGGTATTTGTCGGAGAGTCCTATCACAAATTAGGATGGGTAATGCAGCTGCATTACGGCTGTAAGAGAGATAATAACAGCCGTATCCATCAGTCTTTGGGTCCCGACACCGGCTTCGACTGCATTAACAATAATACCCCCTCCTCCGATCTGTCTAATTTTCTTAATGCCTTAGAAAGCCGGAGCGTATTGCCCAAGACAATCATCTACAGCTTAAACCCCAATGATAATGCTGCCATTGGAACCATCCTCGGATGCTTCCAGGATGGCTCGGTTATTGGCAAAATACAGCACGGAAGTGCCTGGTGGTTTAACGACAACAAAACCGGCATGATTGAGCAGATGACTTCTTTGGCTAACTTAGGTTATTTGGCTGGATTTGTAGGTATGCTAACCGATTCAAGAAGCTTCCTATCCTATCCCAGACATGAATATTTTCGCCGTATCCTATGTGAATTGATCGGAAATTGGGTAGAAAACGGTGAATACCCAGCTGACTATGACCTTTTAAAGGAAATCGTCGAAAACATCTCCTATTATAATGCATTGAATTATTTTAGTTTCTAAGTTGTTTCAGAAACATAACTTCTAAATTCTAGAAACCTGCTTAGGAATCAGATATTTCATAGTAAGTTAAAACCAAGGGGCTGTTGCATAACATAAGTAAATACGGAAGGAAAGGACAACATGCATCTCATAATACACTGTTTGACGGACAGATTATTGATTTTGTATGACAGAAGCAAACATTTATGTTTGATAATGGCAT
>JAEYOY010000073.1 GCA_023411215.1 Bacillota bacterium
GTACTTCCCTCTTCCACTTTTCCCTGACGTTTGAGTATTCCTGTTGTGTACGCTATGGCTTCGACTAAAGTAGTCTTGCCACAGCCACCGTGGCCTAACAAAACAACATTGCGAATCTTTTCCGAAGTGTAAACATTCATTCTGATTTCCTCCAATACGCATTTAGTAAGTAGTAGGGTCAATCACACTTTGCAAAGTTTCGCAAAATGTATGCTATCACATTTCATATCCGGCGATTACTTAGTAGCAAGGTTAGCTAAGTTATTTAGTTGTACGAGTTGGGATTGATTTGTGACACCCATAGATACCTCTTAGTATATTTTACTAGACAAGCTGAACTTTTACAATAGTTTTATGGAAATATAGACAATCTAATTTCTTTTATACTTTAAACCGTAACGCTTTAAAGCAATAGAGTATTGACACCGCAAAAAATACAGAGTATAATGGCAAAACAGAAAGACCGCAAGGATACATTGATGACAAAAAACATAGGTACAATAGCTCTCTAAGCAGGAATAACACTTCCTCCTAATATGTTCATAGTCTTTGGCAAAAAAGTCTTATTTATACTTGCAGGTCAAAGCAAACGACGACTTAACAAGGTTTGTTTCTCATTTGTATGCTATAATAAATGTGCTGTGTGTAACAAGAGTGAAAGACACTTGTACCAAAAGCTTTTCTCAAGAATGTATAAAGAGCCGGAGCGATACATAGTTTACGATCTCTCTCTATTATATATAGAAGATTTATATATAGAAGATTTCACATGATTGTATAGCAGTAACAGAAATATGTAAAGAATAATGAAATTAGATAGATAGAAAGGAAGTTTAATTGTTATGATTATCGTAATGAAGCCGCAGGCGAAAAAGGAATCAATAGAAAGAATTAAGAATTTAATCGAGTCAAAGGGATTGGATGCCCATATTTCTGCCGGTAAGGAAGTCACCATTATCGGTGTTGTCGGAGATAAATCTAAACTCAGAGACCAAAATCTTGAAATATATGAGGATGTTGATAAGATTGTATCTGTAACCGAGAGCTACAAGCTTGCCAACCGTAAGTTCCACCCCGAACCGTCAAGGGTTAAAGTCGGCAATGTCGTAATCGGCGGAGATGAACTTGTGATTATGTCCGGTCCCTGTGCGGTTGAGAGTCAGGAGCAGCTAATGCAGACAGCAGTCGCTATTAAGAAGGCCGGAGCGCAAATTCTGCGTGGTGGTGCCTATAAGCCTAGGACCTCCCCCTATGCATTTCAGGGCCTGGAAGAGGAAGGACTTCAATATATGAAGGAAGCCAGAGAAGCTACCGGTCTTCCTGTTATCTGTGAGGTGACCAGCTTAAATGCCATTGAGGCAGCCGTGAAATATGTCGACATGCTTCAGATCGGCGCCCGAAATATGCAGAACTTTTATCTTCTCAAAGAAGCAGGTAAATCCGGTCTTCCTGTATTGTTAAAAAGAGGTCTTGCCGCTACCATTGATGAATGGCTGAACGCCTCCGAATACATTATTGCAGAAGGTAATCCGAATGTCGTTCTCTGCGAGCGCGGTATCCGTACCTTCGAGACTGCAACCCGTAACACACTGGATATCAGTGCAGTACCGGTAATCAAGGAAAAGAGTCATCTCCCGATCATCGTTGATCCAAGTCATGCAACCGGGGTTAGAGCTTATGTTAAGCCCCTAGCTATGAGTGCCGTAGCAGTCGGAGCAGACGGGCTTATGATTGAGACTCATCCTAATCCCTCCTGCGCTTTATCCGATGGACCTCAGTCACTTACCTTTGAGCACTTCGAGGCGCTGACTAAGGATCTTAGACCATTAGCAGCCTTAATGGGCAAGAAATTCTAACAAGGCTTAATAAGCTTACTACGGATAAGCCATCACATAAGATTAGCTTACAGACTATCAGAAGAATAGCTGTAATAGCATACTACATATCAAACCATTCGTTATCGATAATATAAATAGGAGGCTTTCATGAGCGACTTTGAGAGTGATTTTAGGAGCGATTTTAAGATTGGGTTTATTGGTTTTGGGTTAATCGGCGGTTCCATCGCCCGCGCACTAAAGAAGATTAATCCGAATTATTATCTTATAGCTTATGATTACCATAAGGATAAGGCAAGCCCCGATCTGCAGGCAGCTCTTAACGACCAGATACTGGATCAGGTAACCACTCTCCTATCGGAGGGTTTTCCGGATTGTAATCTTATGTTTTTGTGTGCTCCGGTCCTATCGAATATCGAGTACCTGAGACAATTAAAGCCTTTACTTAGACCAGATTGTATCTTAACCGATGTCGGAAGTGTTAAGACGAACATACATGAAGCCGTGGAGAAATTAGGATTAGAGGCACAATTTGTGGGTGGTCATCCCATGACTGGCTCCGAGAAGACCGGGTATGCGAATTCCTATGCTCTACTTCTGGAAAATGCTTATTACATTCTGACACCAACTACAAAAACACCGGACCATATGACCCAGCTCCTTTATCAGCTGGTGAAGCATATGGGATCTCTACCAATTATACTTGATGCCAGGGAACACGATAAAATAACTGCTGCTATCAGCCATGTTCCTCATATCATTGCAGCACAATTAGTGAATCTAGTTCGTGAAGCAGATGATGAAGCAGAGAAAATGAGAGCACTTGCTGCAGGAGGCTTTAAGGATATCACCCGAATTGCATCCTCCTCTCCTGTCATGTGGCAGAACATCTGTTTAACCAATGCACACGAGATTAAGGAATGCCTTGATCGCTATATCTCCACTCTCCAGGTTGCTTCTGAGGCATTGAATAATAATGACGCAGATTATCTATATCAGATGTTTGATACGGCAGGGGAATATCGAAGTGCCATACCGAATAAATCCATAGGCTTAATGAAGAAGCTTTTTGAAGTGTATCTGGATATTGTAGATGAAGCAGGTGCGATTGCGACGATTGCGACGCTACTTGCCAGCAACCAGATCAGCATAAAGAATATCGGGATCATCCATAACCGTGAATTTGAAGAAGGAGTTCTTCGGATTGAACTCTATGATGAAGATGCCCAGCAGAAGGCGACTACGATGCTTCGAAGATACAATTATCGTATCTATGAGCGTAATTAGCTAATTTTTAGCTGGTATTGTATATACAAAGCATCGCAATAATTTAAATTCATCATGATATTCAAATCATCCTGTTATTCAAATCACCATGTTATTCAAAACATCCTATTATTCAAATCATCATGTTATTTATTCATTATGATATTCAAATCATAATATGAGATAATACCAATTTAACATTTACAAGAAAGCAAAATAAGTAGAGAAAAATCCAAACTATGTTAAACAAACCCATATTAAGGAGAGTCAAGCTATGAATTTTCAGAAATGCGGACCATTAAAAGGTGTCATCAAGGTTCCAGGAGATAAATCCATATCCCATCGCTCAGTAATGTTCGGCGCCCTGGCGCAAGGAACCACAGAGGTAACTAATTTTCTTCAGGGTGCTGATTGTCTCTCCACCATTCGTTGCTTCAAGCAGCTAGGCATTGAGATAGAGAATACTCCGTCTTCTAATCGTGTTATTGTTCGCGGTAAAGGCTTGCACGGATTAAGTAAACCAAAAGATATTCTGGATGTCGGTAATAGCGGAACTACCATGCGTCTGATCTCTGGTATCCTATGCGGACAAAGCTTTGAATCCACCTTAATCGGCGATGAATCCATTAAACGTAGACCGATGAATCGAATTATGACTCCTTTGATCAAGATGGGAGCAGATATAAAGAGCACGAAGGACAATGGCTGCGCTCCTCTCTCGATCAACGCTACAGTGGCTAGCAAGCATACTCTATCTGGTATTCATTACAATTCTCCTGTCGCATCGGCTCAGATTAAGTCCTGTATCTTACTGGCGGGACTTTATGCGGAAGGAGAAACCTCGGTTACGGAGCCCTCCCTCTCTAGAAATCACACCGAGCTGATGCTTTCCACCTTTGGTGCAACAATCAAAAGTTCTGATAATACAGCGACCATTGTGCCCAACCCGCAGCTAATCGGACAGAAAATCAATGTCCCCGGAGATATCTCTTCCGCAGCTTATTTTATCGCTGCCGGATTATTAGTCCCTAATTCGGAAATCACGATAAAGAATGTGGGTATCAATCCGACCAGGGATGGCATACTACAAGTATGTAGACAGATGGGCGCCTCTATTAAGATGGAAAATATCATCGACAATGGCGGTGAACCTGTTGCAGACCTGGTGGTTCGCTCCAGTGAGCTAACCGCAATACAAGTAGGCGGTGAGCTCATTCCGACTCTGATTGATGAGATACCAATGATTGCAGTTTTAGCCTGCTTTGCAAAGGGTCAGACCGTAATAAAGGATGCCGCCGAACTAAAGGTTAAAGAATCCAACCGCATCGATGTCATGGTAGATAATCTGTCCCGTATGGGAGCTGATATTACTGCAACCTCGGACGGTATGATCATAAACGGTGGTAAACCGCTTCACGGAGCAACAATAGATAGCAATTCAGATCATCGTATTGCAATGTCCTTTGCAATAGCTGCGCTGCTGGCCGAGGGAGATACTACGATTCTTGAAGCAGAATGTGTGGATATCTCCTATCCGAATTTCTATTCTGACCTGAAAAGTCTTGCTAAGTAGCTTTGTATAATTGAAGGTTTTTAGAAATGTATAATTGAAGCTCTTAGAAATGTATAATTGAAGGATCTTAGAAAACAATTGACAATTAGAAATTCTTATGGTAGCATAAGCAAAAATATATTGGAAAAAGCTATGAAAAGAACTAGTATATATTTTGGAATTCACAGAGAGAAGATGATTGGTGCAAATCTTCAAGGACAAAATATAGAACCCATCTTTGAGCCGTGAACCGAACCCTTGATTAGTAGGCTTCACCGGACATCCACCGTTAACCGGATAAGGTATCAGGCATCAAGCCTTGTACTATAAAGTGCAGAGATTTCTCTGAATTTAGGTGGTAACACGGACCGATGGTTCGCCCTAAGCTGTTTCTTCAGCTTAGGGCTTTTTTTATGCCTTACCTTAGCAGCATGTATAATTTGTATGAAGAAATGGAGGTTACAATATGAAAGTAAAGAATTTAATTGGAGATCGTTTTAAGGAAAGACCGGCAGACTGCGTCATAGACAGTCATGCCCTCATGGTACGAGGCGGATATATGAAATATGTTGCGAACGGCATCTATTCCTCCTACCCTCCCCTTAAGAGAATTACGAAGAAAATCGAACAGATTATCCGGGAGGAAATGGATCATATCGATGGACAGGAGGTTTCCTTTCCGGTCGCTCTCCCCGGCTCATTATGGGAGGAATCTGGTCGCTATGAAAGTGTCGGAGCAGAACTCCTTCGCTTTAAAGATAGAAACGGTAGCCCCATGCTACTGGGAATGACTCATGAAGAAGCTGCCGTACATCTGGTCAGAGAGTATGCCTCCAGCTATGCCAAATATCCCTTTATGATATACCAGATCCAGACCAAATTCAGAGATGAGGCTCGTCCACGTGCCGGACTGATTCGGGTCCGTGAATTCACGATGAAGGATGCTTATTCCTTCCATACCTCACAGGAGGATTTGGAGCAGTACTATTCCCAGTGTCATAAAGCATATGAGCGTATCTTTGCCAGAGCAGGAATACCCGAGGTTATCTCCGTTGCCTCCGACTCCGGGATGATGGGCGGCAGTATCTCCCATGAATTTATGCTCCTCACCCCGGTAGGCGAAGACTCTCTGGCGATCTGCTCCGAATGTGATTATAAAGCAAATATTGAAGCCGCAGAAAATATAGTCCTTAATCCGAATACCCTGCCCCTTGCTTCCCTAAAACTGGTGCCTACACCGAATGCTTCTACTATTGAAGAGGTTGCTGCCTTCTTAAAGATTCCGGTAGAAAACACCTGTAAAGCAGTTGTATATCAGAAGGATCTGACTGGAGAGTATGTGGCCGTCTTCCTACGTGGGGATATGGATGTCAGCGAGGCCAAGCTTACTAATTATCTAGGAGACAATATCCACCCGGCCTTACTGGATGAGAATTCACCTATGGTCGCAGGCTTTATAGGCCCCTATGGTCTGGATCCTGCGAAATGTGCGATAATTTATGACCAGTCACTTCGTGGAATAGATCATTTAGTCTGTGGAGGTAATCAGTTCGATCATCACTATACGGGCTTTAACATTCTCCGGGACATAGGCGAAGTAGAATACAAGGATTTATCCAAGATTAAGGACGGGGGTATCTGTCCTCATTGCGGCAAACCTGCGATCACACTCTCCAGAGGCATTGAAGTCGGTAATATCTTCCAGCTTGGGACAAAGTATACAAAATCAATGAAAATGCAGTATTTGGACAATAAAGGTGAACTACACTATCCGATTATGGGTTGTTATGGAATCGGTGTCGGACGATTAGCAGCGTCCGTATGCGAAGCCCATCATGATGAGTATGGTCCTATCTGGCCGATTACCATCGCTCCCTGGCAGGTCCACCTCTGCTGCCTTCGCGTTGATGATACCGCAGCGAAGGAATTTGCAGATGGATTATATGAGGATTTACAGAGGGAACAGGTAGAAGTAATCTATGATGACCGGGATGTCCGTGCAGGAGTCATGTTCTCGGATGCAGACCTTCTAGGTGTACCGATCCGCGTTATTGTTAGTCCTAGAAACCTTCAGGAAAATTGTGTTGAGCTTGTAACAAGAGACAAGACCTTGAACAAAAAGGTGGAGAGGTCACTACTTCTTCCTACTATAAAGGGACTAATTCGTAGTATGAGTAGCATTTGAAGTCGTTGACATTGGCATAGCCTAAAGATGGTGAGATGCATATGAGTTCCCCCAAGCTCCATCAGATGATCATCTCCTACAAAATGGATGGTATATTGACCAGGAGGGAAAGCAGTCAACTGCTGCTTTTCTCACCTGGGTTTTTTTTGCTTCCTGAGCTTCTCCCTTTTACTCCACCCCGGAAACAAATAGGATCCTTACGAATTTCTTCTTGCCAATTCGCATGACCAGTTGCTCATCCGTAAAGGTTATCTCGACCTGATCCAGCTTCTTCTGATTAACCTGTACTCCTCCCTGCTTTACAAGACGGCGAAACTCGCTACCGGAAGGAATAATTCCCGCTTTTAGAAGCTGAGGAATTATGTCAACTAAAGCATTATTAGTTGCCGGTATGCGAAGCTCCGGCATATTCTCTGGAAGCTCTCCCAACTGAAATACTGTATGGAAATAGTCCTCTGCCTTCTTTGCTTCTTGTTCTGTATGGTATAGCCTTGTAATAATTCTTGCCAGCTCCAGCTTGCAGTCCCTAGGATTTCGACCGGCTTCCATTTGCATCTTAAGTTTATCAATACGATCCGGATGCTCATCGGTAACAAGCTCAAAGTAACGCAGGATGAGATGATCCGGTATCTCCATCACCTTCTTAAACATGACTTCGGCTGGTTCAAAGATACCGATGTAATTACCAAGGCTCTTGCTCATCTTCTCTACACCATCCAGTCCCTCCAGTATTGGCATGAATAAAGCAATCTGTCTGCTTTTTCCCATACTGCTCTGAAGATTTCTGCCCATGAGAATATTAAAGGTCTGGTCAGTACCTCCCATTTCAATGTCGGCATCTATTTCAACCGAGTCATAAGCCTGCATCAACGGGTAGAAGAACTCGTGAAGCCCAATGGATTCATTTCGACGAAAACGTCCCTGGAAATCATCCCTTTCCAAAAGTCTTGCTACCGTTGTACTGGCTGCCAATTGGATGACCTCCTCGAAGTTCAGCTTCGATAACCATTCACTGTTGAAGCGGACCGTGGTTTTACTCGGATCGATCACCTTAAATATCTGCTCTGTGTAGGTTGCGGCATTTTTTCGAACCTCCTCTTCACTGAGTGGTCTACGGGTTTTGGATTTGCCGGTAGGATCTCCGATCTTCGCAGTAAAATCACCGATGATGATCACTGCATGATGTCCCAATTCCTGAAGCTGCCTTATCTTACGCAGAACCACCGTATGCCCCAGATGAATATCCGGTGCACTCGGGTCTAAGCCAAGCTTTACAGTCAGTGGTTTGTTTTTGATAAGAGACTGAATCAGCTTCTCCCTAAGCTCCTCCTCGGATATAATTTCTAAAGCTCCTTTTCGTATAATCTTGATCTGCTCCTCGATATTTTGCTGTTCTTCCTTATTGATTGTTCTCATAGTGAATCTCCTTTTATCAATTTATTATTGGATGGGTTAGGTATTTTGAGAAGGTTACCGGAAAAGTATGATTCGTTAACTTTCATTGTTAGAAACCAGAAAATACACGCTACGCGAGTTTCTTCGGTTCGCGTGCGCGTTTGCATTTTGTAAGCAAGCTTACTAAAGTGAACTAACATTGTTTGTTCACTTTGCTCACATTTGCTTACGCGCACATAAAAAAACCCGCTCCTCTAATTGCTTAGAGGGCGGGATTACTCACGCGGTACCACCTCATATTTATCAGCTATTCTCATAGCCAACCTCTTTGAGTACGTCAAAGCCTGAGTGATTGTAATATTAAAGAATGCCAGCCTTGCAGGCTTCTTTAATTCGTTTTCAAAAATATCCGTTTCACAGATATTTTATGAAAAGTGCTTCTATCAGCTCTGGTTATACTCTAGCACGATAACGGGTGCAGGGAACCGTCAACAGCCTACTTAGAATTCTCCGTTCGGTGTGATGCTCAAAGATGTATTCGGAATGTGCTTTCTTGCCCCTCTCATCAACCGGTAGCTTTCTGTAAGTCAGCTTCATTCTTACTATTTCTTATCAACGCTTTTGCATTTATGTTTGTATAATTTGCAAGTATAATCATTCTCCTGGAGAATGTCAAGATAGAATTTGATTATTATGAGTTTTTATATATTTGATTTTTGTGATTTTTAATTTCCATTTTTAATTCTACCTCACATTTTTTACACCCAATTATAATGAGTTTGCGCCTTCAGATAAGCTTCTATCTTACGGGCATCCGTCTCAACATCAGCATGAAAATATTCGATGATCGTGTCCTCCAGCTCGTAGCTGGCGGGATCACCGCAATAACCTAAGGGATGGAAGGTAGCTTGCGGCTTCAGCTGCATTGCCAGCTCGCGGTTACCCTTTGTCGGATAGAAGGTAAATACTGCAGCCGATTCAATCGCCCCTGCGTGGTAATCCGGTTCGAATCTTCCCTCTCTCTGCTTAGGAAACTCCGGAGGATTATCAAGCTCAACCTCAAAGTCACCTAGATTGAATACTCTCATCTCGGTAGTTTGGCTCATCTCGGCGGCAGCTTCATCAATAATTCGGATATGAGTCCGATCACCATGTGCATTTACGATAAATACCTTACGAAAGCCCCAGGATTCTAAGGAGTAAAAGATGTCCATAAGTAATGCCTTCATAGTATCCGGGCGAACGGAAAAGGTTCCCGGATATAGCTTTACCTCTTCGCTGATACCCCAATAAAAGGGTGGTGCGATCACAGCTTCAATCTCTTTCAATTCCAGATTATGTTTCAAATATTTGCAGAAGTGATACGCCATATAGATATCCGGACTGAGGTCCAGATGAGGCCCATGCTCCTCTACAATTCCAACCGGAAGTAGAACTATATCGCCTGCCTTAGCAGCCTTTTCAACCTCTTGCCAGGTCATCTCAACCATCGTATCCTTAAATATCGATAGATCTGTTTCAACACCATATCCCTTATTACTCATATCTTACCGCCCCCCCTTATCTGTCTATATGTTTAATTAATAGTTTCCAATTTGATCGACCTTTTATCTATCTACTTACATGCATGAATGATGTAGAATTTTTGTATCTACCAATTATTCTCAGCTACATACTCATGTTACCTCTTTGTATGTGCTCCATGCAACCTTTTTTGACATACCTATAAAAATGAATCCTTTCTATGTTTACGCTGTGGAGCATTTTGTAAGCGAGCTTACTAAAGGGAACTAACCTTGTTGTTCACTTTGCTCTCCTCCACCTATGCCTTTTAATCAATCGTTTTCTTGTATATGGAAGCGTTCTCCTTTTTAAAAACGTCCTCATACACGGTGGCTTGAGGACATTTTAAGTAATTATATTATTAGTGAAGAATCGTTTCTTCTCCGAAGGGTAATTTGGGATCAGCCTTTCTATGTAACTCAACCAGCTCATGATCATAGTTATGTCTTATCATACAGTTTTCATCAAATATCATAGTAGCTTCGTCCCCTTCCACGCAGGCCGGCCAATGAGGCAACGTAGGCAGATTCGGATTACCATAGGAAGCAAAATTAACCCATGCACCCAGCATCTGGTCCTCCAATTTATCAGATACCCCCGGTTTATTACATACTAGAACCTTATCCGTATTATGGAATATAAACGGTATTTCGGAGCAATGCCAGGAAGGCTTTCCGTCGTCATAGGGAAACTCAAAAGCGAACATATAGGAATAGGTCGGTGCTTCTGTATGCATCGCTTTCTTCTGAATAAAATCGATGGTCGGAGAGCGGAACAGGGAATCTAATACAAGCAGATCTGAAAGATTCTTGTCCGGATAGGCTTTCTTATACAAGTCAATCAATTCATCGGAGGCTTCCTTGTATTTTTTCTCAATCATTTGCCTCATCTCTTCTTCAGACAGATTATGTTTATTAGCTATACCTGGTCCGAAGGCGAATTCACCCATTACTGAACCGATTAATACAGGAATTGTCTTTGCATGCTCTGTAAAACCGACGCTTCGTGGATCACCGAGATAGAATTCATTGGCAATCGGAATACAACCCACATAAGCTCCTGCACGTACCAAATCAGGGTATACCTTTAAATAAGCAGCCGCCATCAAATCATAAGGGACGCACTCCAGCTTTTCCACATCACCTTCCTCAAAGCCTAGCTCCTTAAGCATAGCATTTACAATCCTCGTACCGTTATTATCCTGCGTATAAAGGAAGTTATCAATGAGACCGCTCTGAATGATGCCCTTATGGAAAAGTCCATCCGCACTCGGTGTCTGCATCAAGGTCCACACCTTCATACCACCTCCGGATTGTCCAAAGATCGTCACATTATTCGGATCTCCGCCAAAGCCTGATATATTATCACGAATCCATTGTAGGGCAGCTACAATATCCGCGTTACCGGCATTTGCAGAATTTTTAAACCTTTCACCAAAGGGAGATAAATCCATATATCCAAGAATATTCAAGCGGTGATTAAGGGTGACAACTACAACATCTCCATTTTTACTCATGTTCTCACCGTCATAGGATACTTGTTCAATCGATGAGCCTGCTGTAAAGCCGCCTCCATGAAGCCATACCATAACCGGTCTTTTTGCTTCATTGCTGGTGCTTTGTGTCCAGATATTTAGATACTGGCAATTCTCATCCTTTGGCCAATGACGATGGGGAACCATAATTTCACCCTGAGGAACATCCTGTGACAACATCGGGCATACATATCCATAGGATAGGGCATCTTTCACCCCTTCCCATGGTTCGACCTCCGTTGGCATTTGAAAACGCTTTGCATCTGCATACTTAATACCATGAAAGGTATAAGTACCATCAATAATAAAACCACGCACTTTTCCAGCCTTTGTTGTAACAATCGGCTCAGTTTTTGAACAAATAAATTTTCTTGCCATTATTCGGATACCTCCATATAATCTTTTGTTCTATTATATATTTTTAATTATTTTGTCACTATTTCTCAATGCTTTGAAATATTCTAACCTCTCCTTACTACTGCAGAGCATCCCATTCCTCCACCAATACAGAGAGTGGCTAAACCCATATTGGCGTTAGCGGCCTCCAGCTCATGTAGAAGTGTAACAAGGAAACGACAACCTGATGCACCAACAGGATGTCCTAAGGCAATTGCACCACCACTAGGATTGAGCCGATCCGGATTAATTCACAATTCTTTTTTTACTGTGATGGATTGAGAAGCAAAGGCTTCATTTGCTTCTATTATATCAAATTCGGAAACGGTAAGGCTAGTCTTTTTCATAAAGAACATCATTGACTTAAATCAAGAGTCAATGATATATTGTATAAAACTACGTTGTAAATCACAACAGAATTACTATCATTTAATTCTTGATACAATATCGGTACAACGTTGTATTGTCTCATGAGAAACCAAACATATTATTAACTAGAATATATTCATAAGAGGAGATCACGCATGGGGAAATATGATATTAATTGGGACCATTATGCTAGCCTATCAAGGCGAGCTGCGTCAGAAGGTGCTGTACTTTTAAAGAATGATAATCATACATTGCCAGTAAAGACCGGAGAAACCATTTCCGTATTCGGCAGAATACAACTAGACTATTATAAAAGCGGTACCGGTTCCGGAGGAATGGTCAATACAAAATATGTAGTAGGAATTCTCGATGCATTGAAAGCAAATGAGAATATTATAGTAAACAAGGATCTATTATCTGTTTATGAAAACTGGGTTAAGGAGCATCCCTTTAACCATGGAGTGGGTTGGGCAGGTGAACCTTGGTCACAGGAAGAAATGCCGCTATCGAATGAGCTTGTTAACAAAGCCGCTGCTTTATCCGATATGGCTATCGTAATGATTGGCCGTACCGCAGGTGAGGATAGAGATAATTTCGCTGGCAAAGGAAGCTACCTACTGACTGATTTGGAAGAAGATATGATAAGTAGGGTATGCAAGGTATTTCAACGTGTTTGTGTCGTTTTAAATGTTGGTAATATTATCGATATGAAATGGGTGGACCAATACAATCCCAGCGCCGTCCTATACACCTGGCATGGTGGTCAGGAAGGTGGTAATGCTGTGGTCGATGTCCTGACTGGAGTGGTCAATCCTTGTGGTAAGCTGAGTGATACTATTGCAAAAGATATAGAGGACTACCCTTCTACTCCTTACTTTGGTGATAAAATAAGGAATTATTACACCGAGGATATCTATGTCGGCTATCGCTACTTTGAAACGGTAGCTAAGGACAAGGTCTTATATCCCTTTGGGTACGGTCTCTCCTATACCTCTTTTTCCATCGATAACACCTCCTTATGCCCGCCTACCGGTCCTTATGCATCAGGAAATCTAGGTGACATCGTATGTGAAGTAAAAATTACAAATACGGGAGCTGTGAAAGGAAAGGAAGTAATCCAAGCTTACTCCTCGGCTCCACAAGGACTCTTAGGTAAACCGTCCAGAGAATTAAAGGTCTTTACAAAAACAGCAGAGCTTGCACCGGGAGAGTATGAACTCGCGAAGCTTAATATTCCGTTAAGCAGCCTGGCTTCCTATGATGACAGTGGAATAACCGGACATAAATCATCTTATGTATTAGAGGCAGGGACCTATGAAATATATATTGGAGCCGATGTCCGGAGTGCTTGCTTGGCAGGTAGCGTTACTATTCCGGAATTAGTCATCGTAGAACAATTAGACGAAGCACTTGCTCCGAAATTGGAATTTCAACGATTCCATGTAACAAATAATCAAGGTACCTTAGAAATGCTTCAGGAAAAAGCTCCCCTACGTACTGTAACACCACAGAAACGTATTGAGGAAGGTCGTCCTAAGGATATTCCATATATCGGTGACAAGGGCTTTAAGCTGGAGGACGTAATGGAGCAAAGAGTTTCCATGGATGAATTCCTGGCACAGCTTACCGACGATGACCTAATCCATCTTTCCAGAGGCGAGGGAATGAGCTCTCCCAAGGTAACACCCGGAACTGCCGGTGCCTTTGGTGGAGTAACCGATCGATTATTAGGCTTTGGCATACCGACAGGCTGCTGTGCAGATGGTCCCTCGGGTATTCGAATGGACAGCGGAGCGTATGGCTTCAGTATGCCCAACGGAACCTGTCTTGCCTGCTCCTTTAATACGGAATTAGTAAAAAAGCTATATATTATGGAAGGCCTGGAATTAAGAAAGAATCGTATTGATACTTTACTGGGCCCGGGATTGAATATTCACAGGAATCCATTAAATGGTCGAAACTTTGAATATTTTTCGGAGGATCCAATTCTAACCGGGAAGATGGCAGCCGCTTGCTTAATCGGAATGCACGAATATGGTGTGACCGGTACAATGAAGCATTTTGCAGGAAATAATCAGGAGTTTCACCGCCGGCTTGTGGACAGTGTAATATCGGAGCGAGCGCTTCGCGAAATATATTTAAAGGGCTTCGAAATTGCTGTTAAAGAAGGTAAGGCATATTCTATCATGACAAGCTACGGGGCAATCAACGGCATTTGGGCTGCCGGAAATTATGAACTGCTAACCACTGTTCTAAGAAATGAATGGGGCTTTCAGGGTGTTGTCATGACTGACTGGTGGGCCGATATGAATGAGGATGGGGAAGAAACTGCCTCCAACAAGAATACGCAGTATATGGTCAGAGCACAGAATGATCTCTATATGGTGGTAGAAAGCTCAGAGAGAAACTCAAACAATGATTTACTGAAGGAAAGCCTAGAGAAGGGTATCGTATCCAGGGCGGAGCTCCTACGTAATGCAAGAAACATCTGCTCTCTCTGTATGAAATCACCGGTAATGCTACGTCACCTCGGCAGACTGAGTGAAGAGGAAAAAGCAGCCGAGGAGAATCGCAATGCTGAGGACAAGCAGGATTTTGATCTGGTTTATCAATCGGTAGAAGAACAGCTATGCTTAGATATAACCGGTCTGAGTACGGAGAGAGGTGCCTCCAATCTATTTGCTCTTACCTTCGATAAAAAGGGTTATTATGATATTACCTTAAAGATGAGATCCTATTCCGGAGATCTGGCTCAGATCCCGATCACCATATTCCTCGGTGGAATGGTCCATTCAACGATTACCATTAATGGGACGAAGGGGGAATGGATTGAAGAAACAAGGGATTTAGGGTTGATGTTTCATCCCAACTGTTACCTAAAGCTATACTTTGCACAGAGTGGTGTTGAAATCGGCGAGATAAGGATAAGCCTTCGGGAAGAGCTGGATATGGAGAAATTTAGAGCTAAGCTAGCCGAGGCACTAGATTAAGAAATATCATGATCCAATTATATTCTTTAATATGATATCTTTTAGGAAGAATATGAATAGAACAAAGTGTCAGCTTGTTGACACTTCGCGCCCGAGCGGATTGCGAAGCAATAACTACCTTCCGTGAGGTGCGCCTCCTGCACGGAGTGCTTGTTATTGTATAGGACGAGCTTTCCTATACAATGAGAGAAGGGCCACTGCAAAACTTGTTCGTTTTGCAGTGGCCCCATTTAAGGAGCCAAAGCCCTTAGCAATGATTATGGTAGCCTTATTCGAATTGCGATTGATACAGCTTATAATAAAAACCTTTTTGATCCATCAGTTCTTGATGAGTGCCCTGCTCAACTATATTTCCCTTGTCTACAACAAGGATATTATCCGCTCCCTGAATAGTAGATAATCGATGTGCGATAACAAAGCAGGTCTTCTTCTCCATCAGCTTTCTCATTGCCTTCTGTATCTTAATCTCTGTTCTGGTATCTACATTCGAGGTAGCTTCATCCAGTATCAGCATCTTGGCGTCTAATAGCATAGCACGGGCAATGGTTAACAGTTGCTTCTGACCCTTAGAGATATTCATTCCATCTTCATTTATAATGGTATCATATCCCCCGGGTAATCGCATGATATAGGAGTGCATTCCAGTCAACTTAGCAGCCTCAACCACTTCATCCCTTGTTGCATTGTCTTTGCCATATGCTATGTTCTCAAAAATAGTCCCATGAAACAGCCAGGTATCCTGAAGTACCATAGCATAAGCCTTACGTAGACTTCCTCTGGTCAGATCACGGAGCTCCTGCTGATCCACAAAGCTATTACCCTCCCATACATCATAAAACCGCATTAATAGATTTATGATGGTAGTCTTACCGGCACCGGTCGGTCCGACTATCGCTGTCAGACTTCCGGGATGAGCATGCAGGAAGAGATTTCTTATGATTGGCTTATCCGGCAGGTATCCAAAGGTCACCCCTTTCATCTCTACGTCACCGATCACCTCCGCAAGCTCTTTCGCCCCATTTACATCCTTTGTCTCAGGTGCTTCATCCATTAGCTTAAATACACGCTCAGCAGCGGCCGCCGCTGATTGTAGTTCACTGATTATATTTGCCGCCTCATTAATTGGCCCTGAGAATTTCCTGCTGTATTGCACAAAGGAGGAAATATTACCAAGAGACATCCGGCCAAACAGATAGAGAATCGCTCCGAATACTGTAATGAGAGATAGTGACAGATTGTTTATAAAATTTACCGTGGGTCCGGTAATACTGCCATAATATTCGGAGATATAATAAGCGTCTACCGTCTCTGTATTCAGACGATCAAAACGTTCCATGATCGCATCTTCCGCCGCATAAGCTTTGATGGTTTTCTGCCCGGATACCATCTCCTCCACGAATCCGTTCATTTCACCAAGCTTCGCAGAACGCTTACGAAATAGGGGACGAACCTTCTTGGCCATATACCGTGTATATAATATGGATAAGGGTATTGTTATCAGCATGACAAGTACCAGTATCGGTGATATCATAAACATCATAATAAGTGAACCAATCACAGTGATGATACTGGCACATACCTGTACTGCATCGGTGGAAAGGGAAGTATTCACCGTATCAATATCATAGGAGATACGACTAATGATATCCCCTGCCTGATTTCGATCAAAATATCCCACCGGTAGCTCCTCCAGCTTGGTAAACACTTCTTCCCTCATCTTCTTGATAATTCTCTGACTGAAACGAATCATGAGTATCGATAACAGATAGGATAAAATCGAGGAAACCAGATAGAAGACAATCATCCAAGAAGCATAATAGAATACCTTCTGAAAAATAACGAAACCTTTACCGGGTTCTATGGCATCGATTGCGTAGCCTGATAACAGAGGCCCCACTAAAGCAAACAGATTACTCACTACTGTTAGCAAAATCGCTGTACATAGCATCCATTTATTAAGATATACATACTTCCAAAGTCGCCTGATCACATATTTTGTATCCTTTGGTCTATCTGTTTTTTCACTAACCATAGGCTTGCCTCCGCCTTGCTGCATGATGGCACCTCCTTTCACATAAACTTTACTTGCCTACCGTTTGCTCCAATGAGCAACCAGAAGGAATCTACTTCGTAAAATCCCAACCGTAATTCTTCCTAAGCAAATGATAATTTACTTTGTAAAGCTATATTTCTTCATACTAGGACATTAGCTGAGATTGATAGATTTCTTTGTACACTTCGCAGTGTTCTAATAGCTCATCATGGGTTCCGTAGCCTGCCATCCTCCCCTCCTCCAACACCAGAATATGATCCAGCTTCATGACAGAGCTAATTCTTTGGGCGATCACGATGGTAGTCGTATCCGTATAATATTCACGGATTGCTTTGCGAAGAAGAGAGTCTGTCTTATAGTCAAGAGCACTGGAGGAATCATCTAAGATCAGAATCTCCGGCCTTCCGGCCAATGCTCTTGCAACAAGAAGCCGCTGCTTCTGCCCACCGCTCAGATTACTCCCCTTAATGGCAAGTCGAAAATCCAACTTCTCCTCAAGCTCCTCGATAAAAGCCTCTGCCTGCGCATGCTTTGCAGACTCTTTAATTCTAGCTGTTTCAAGGTCTCGTCCGATACTGATATTTTCATAAACCTTATCAGCAAATAGAACGTCATTCTGGAAGACTACACCGAATTTTTGGCGAAGCTCTGATTTTTCGATACTGCGGATGTCGCGGCCATCTATCGTAATACTTCCGGAATCTACGTCGTAGAATCGCATTAGCAGGTTGATCAGGGTTGTCTTCCCAGATCCTGTGGAACCGATAATTCCAAGGCTTCCTCCCTTCTCTATACTGAAATCAATATCCATGATACATGGCTCCTTCGTATAGGAAAAGAACACCTTATGAAATGCAATATGTTCTCCGGAATAATCCGTCCTCTTCTCCTGCTCTGCTACAATCAGATCCTCCGGAGTATTCAGGACTTCACCAATTCGGGTAGCTGAGGCGGTTGCTTTGGAATATACAACAAAGATCCGTTGGATGGCCATAACTGCATGAAGCATGATCGTAAAATAAGACAGAAAGGCAACAATCTTGCCAGGTTCCGATGCCCCACTGTTCACACGGTAGGCCCCTACGATTACCACCAAGGTTAATCCGAGATTGAAGAGCAGGTTCATGATTGGATTAGCTGCTGCCATTGTAGTGCCGGCTTTTTGCTCCTTTTCTGACACCTCTGAATTAATATCAGCAAAACGATCTTTCTCATAATCAGCTTTCGATAACGCTTTGATCACACGAACACCGGTGATATTTTCCCTGACTACACGTATCATCCGATCAACGGATACCTGTAAGCCGAGATATAATGGAATCCCTTTTTTAGAGATAAAATACACCACCAGGGTAAGAAAAGGAAGCACTCCAATCAATACCAGTGTAAGAACAGGTTCCAACGTGCTAGTTATCACAATTCCACCGATAATAATGATTGGCGCACGAACACCGATTCGCTGCATCATGCCGATCATATTATGTATATTGTAAGTATCTGAGGTCATTCGCGATTCCAGAGATGGAATAGAAAAATAGTCCAGCTGCTTTCCAGAGAGGCTGAGAATTTTACAAAACAGATCATGCCTCAGCTGCTCTGTGACATTGCGCGCGACTCTGGACGCCATACGATTAGCTATAACGTTGAAGGTTCTGGCACCGATGGATAGGGCAATCATAACTAAGCCCCATAAGAGAATAAGAGAGATCTTTTGATAAGGAATAACATCGTCAATAATAAAGGCTAATACCCAGGGCAAGCCCAGATCCATAAAGGTTCCAAGGACCTTGATGGTAAAGCCGAAAAGCATTCGTATTGTATATGGTTTGAGATACATCATTACTTTCTTCAAAGCAACTTCCTCCTGTAACAGCTTCCGGTCTAGCAAAATCCATGTAACCGGAACGGTTCATCAATTATTCTAGCACTCCCCTCCCCCCTCGTCAATAAAGTAAAATACTACATTGATAAAGTTAATCATGCTCTCATAGAAAACTGTACTTTATTTTGTACGCAAGCAAATTCGTCCCAAGGTAATCTTCGTTCACTTACCGGAGGGCTTTTGTGTTATAGGACGGATTATCCTGTATCTAAAAAAGGCTATGATTGATAACAGTTCGGATACTTCTACCCTACTGTTATCTCTCATAGTCCTTTCACAATAATATCAGCGCTTCTCTGATGCAAAATCCTTTAATGCGACAGACAGCATAAGCTTAATACGGTTTAATTGATTGACACTCGATATTCCCGGATCGTAATCAATGGGCATAATATTGGCCTTTGGAAATCGATCCTTTAAAGGCTTAATCATACCCTTACCGGTAATATGATTCGGGAGACATGCCATCGGCTGAACACATAATATATTATGCGTTCCCTGCTCTAAAAACTCCATCATTTCAGCTGTTACCAGCCATCCTTCTCCGGTCTGGTTGCCCAGAGAGAGTACGGAGGAGGCCATGTGTGCTAATTCATCAATTGGTGTCGGTGGTAAAAAGCGTTTGCTCTTCGCCAACTCCTCAAACATATAGTTCCTATAATGCTCAATATAGGCGCGAGCGATATCACTCAAGCTTCTGTTTAATTTCGACCCGGCAAGATATCGGTATCGGAAGCGCGCATTATAAGTAGAATATAAGAAATAATCCATAAGATCCGGTACAACAGCCTCTGCTCCTCCTTGTTCGATAATTGATACGATGTCATTATTGGCAGTGGGATGATATTTCAATAGAATTTCGCCTACAACCCCAACCCTTGGTTTTGGTGTGTTTACAACCTCGAGGCAATCAAATCCTCCAATAATTCTTCTTATGTTACTATGAAACTCTCTTCTACTTGCCCTGATCAGGTTTCTCTTAGCTCTTTCCATCCATTTCTCATATAATAGCTGTACCGATCCAGGAAAACATTCATAAGGCCTGGTATGATTGGTCAGCCTCATAAATAAATCACCATACACCAAGGCCATAATACAGCGATTGATCAGACCGGGAGACAGCCTAAAGCCCGGTTGTTTATCCAAGCCAAGTGTATTAAGGGAAATCACGGGGACTTCAGGAAAGCCTGCCTGTTTTAGCCCAAGCTTCAAAAAGGCAATATAATTGGTTGCCCTGCAACCTCCGCCACTCTGGGTGATAATGACAGAGGTATTATTCACATCATACCTTTGAGATTTTAATGCCTGCACTAACTGCCCTATCATTAGAATCGCAGGATAGCAGGCATCGTTGTTCACATACTTCAGACCTTCATCCACCGCAGTCCTATCGTTCGCCGGTAAGACCTCCATACGGTAACCGCAGGCTCTTGCGGCCGTCTGTACCAATTCAAAATGAATCGGCGCCATCTGCGGTGCCAATATCGTATGCTCCCGTCTCATCTTTCTGGTAAATATGGGTCTGCTATCATACTCCTTCAAAGGTATGATGCGGCGGCTACGCTTGTCCCGCTCTTCCATCGCCGCTTTAAGAGAACGGACCCTGATCTTCGCAGCACCTAGATTATTCCCCTCATCGATCTTCAACATCGTATAAAGCTTTCCGCTATTTGCAAGTATTTCCATAATCTGATCTGAGGTTACTGCATCAAGACCGCAGCCAAAGGAATTCAGCTGGATCAGCTCCAGGCAGGGCTCGTCGGCTACCAATGAGGCCGCCCGATATAATCTGGAATTATATACCCATTGATCTACCACACGAAGCTTCTGCCTGAGGGTTGACAGATGAGAGATACTATCCTCCGTTAATACTGCCATGCCATAAGACTGTATCAGCTTCGCAATTCCGTGGTTAATCTCTGGGTCCACATGATAGGGCTTGCCACATAATACGATCCCCTTTTTGTTGTTCTTCCGAAGGTAAGCCAGCGTCTCTTCTCCCTTACTCTGGATATCCTTCCTATAACGTTCCCGTTCTGTGCAGGCCACTTGAACTGCATTTTTCATCTCTCCTCTAGTGATGTCATAGCTCTCAAGCTCCTCGAACATTCTGTCGATCAGCTTCTCTGTATTATCTAAGGATAAGAAGGGATTCATAAATCTGATGTTTTGTTCCTTCAGCTCATCTATATTACTACGTACCACCTCAGAATATGAGATCACGATAGGACAGTTATAATGATTGCTGGCTTCCTGATATTCCTTCTTCTCATATACTACGGATGGATAGAAAATTGTATTAATTCCTTTCTCAATCAAATCTATGATATGACCATGGCAAAGCTTGGCCGGATAACAGGCAGATTCCGAAGGGATCGTTTCCAGACCTTTTTCATATAGCTTCTTCGAGGATGGACTTGAGATAATAACCCGAAATCCAAGGGTTGTAAAAAGGGTGAACCAGAAGGGATAATTCTCATATTGGTTTAGTACTCTAGGAATTCCGATTACACCCCGGTAGGCTATCTCTAACGACAAGGGTTCGTAGGAAAAGGTTCTGTAATACTTATAATCATACAGATTCGGTAGTTGCTCTGATATAGTTTGTTCCATACCGGCACCTCGTTCACAGCGATTACCTGCTATGAAGCTCTCACCATCCCTAAAGGTGATGATGGTTAAGAGACAATGATTCGTACACTTATCACAGCGTCGATTTGCAGATTGAACCGTGAATTGCGTCAAAGAGTCTTTGGATAGAAGTGTAGTCTCCTCTCCCTCCACATAGCTTTCCTTCGCAATCAGAGCTGCGCCATATGCACCCATAATCCCAGCGATATCCGGTCTAATTGCCTCTCTTCCCGTAATCAGTTCAAAGGAACGTAATACAGCATCATTATAGAAGGTACCTCCCTGAACGATGATTTTACTCCCTAGATCTTTCTCGGTTCGCACCTTAATTACCTTGAATAATGCATTCTTGATTACCGAATAGGACAGTCCTGCCGAAAGATCAGCCAGGCTGGCCCCTTCCTTCTGTGCCTGTTTCACCTTTGAATTCATGAATACGGTACATTTTGTTCCAAGATCCACCGGGGCCTTAGCATATAGTGCTTCCTTGGCAAATTGATCGATTGTCAGATCCAGAGACTTTGCAAAGCCCTCCAAGAAGGAACCGCAGCCGGAGGAACAGGCTTCATTTAACAATATACTTTCGATGGCTCCATTCTTAATCCGCAGACATTTCATGTCCTGTCCGCCGATATCGATAATAAAATCCACCTCCGGAAGAAAATGCTTCGCTGCCTTATAATGAGCAATCGTCTCAATCTCTCCAATATCCGCATGAAGAGCAGCCTTCATCAAAGCTTCTCCGTATCCGGTTACAGCACTTTTTCCTATGTGGACTTTTGGAGGAATAAGAGCATATAGTTCAAGAAGGATTGGAACCAGCTTCTTTAGCGGTTCACCATCATTGCAGCAATAATGGGAATATAACAGCTGTCCCCTCTCGTCAATCAGTGCTACCTTCGTAGTGGTTGAGCCTGCGTCTATACCAAGATAAGCGTTGCCGGTATAGGTACTTAAGCTTTCTTTCTTTACCTCTGCCTGATTATGACGTTCCGTAAAATCCTGATACTGCTCTTCACTCGCGAATAATGGTTCCAGGAATTTCATCTCATCCCTTGTGTCTTCTGAGATTCGATCGACGCGGCTCACCAGATTACTTAGTGCCATCTCCTTCTCCTTCTCTGAAGAAAGTGCCGCCCCGATTGCAACATAGATTTCAGAGTGTTCCGGTGATATTGCTTGACTTTGTTCAAGCTTAAGACTATCACAAAATCGCTCTCGAAGCTGAGACAAAAAATAAAGGGGTCCCCCGAGAAATGCAACCTTCCCCCTGATCGGCTTTCCACAGGCAAGTCCTCCGATAGTCTGATTCGCCACCGCCTGCAATATGGAGGCGGCGATATCTTCTCTACGGACTCCGTCATTGATTAGAGGCTGTACATCAGTCTTTGCAAAAACTCCACACCGGGAAGCAATGGGGTATATCATATTGTGCAGCTTTGCATACTCATTCAATCCCTGTGCATCGGTATCCAGCAGCACGGCCATCTGGTCAATGAAGGCTCCTGTTCCTCCAGCACAGCTGCCGTTCATTCTTTGTTCAATTCCACCACGAAAATAAGTAATCTTGGCATCCTCACCACCCAGCTCAATCGCAACATCGGTCTCAGGAATATATGTCTGGACTGCCTTACTACAGGCAATTACCTCTTGAACAAATCCAAGCCTTAACCATTTTGAGACAGATAAACCTCCAGAGCCGGTCACACAGATGCATACTGGTATTTCACCAAGCTTTTGATAGCATTCCTTCATCAGTTGCCTAAGTGTTGTCTTAATATCCGATCTATGCCTTCGATAATCACTATAAATCAGTTGATTATGATCATCCAACAAAGCTAGCTTTATTGTTGTTGATCCTATATCTATTCCAAGCTTACATTTATTCATATCCGTCTTCTCCTAGTATCCATATCTGTCATAACTTCCCTATCCTTTACTAGATTGTGCCTAGGGTGTCATAGACGCAATCTGTTAAACTGAAAACATAAACTACACATTTCTTACCTATCTATTATGGACGGAATCGGAAAATCCATGCAAAATACGTACCGAAAGATTCTGGACAATCAATATGAATTGGACGAAGTATATCATCGTCTGCAGTTTCCATGAAATGATAGAATGCACTCTTCGCGAATTTCTATTGTCATAAAAAAAGGAATTACTAACCACACAAATTGTGCAATAAGTAATTCCGAGTATATTATTCATGATAATAAAAAACTCGCGAAGCGTGACTCCTATCGTTTATGACAACAGAAAGTCCAAATAGAGCTTTCTGTCATTATTATCTATTAAGCTATTTCATTATTCGCAGGCTCTTTCTATAATCACAATAAAATTCTTCTGGACTTATCTAACATAACTTATTATAATATATATTGATTTAATACATATTGATAAAGAAAGTCTTGCGGGCTTTCCTTTATCCAGTATTAAATATTTAACTTTATAAAAGGAGTGATATTCATGGCTAATAGAGATATTAAGAAAGAAGTTAAGAAAAAGAAAAAGACTGACACCGTTGCATTACCGTCCTTAAAGCCGATTATGCAAGAGCCTGAAATCGTTAAGAAGCCAAAGAAGAACTAAACTCCTTAGCCCCTTTGCTTCTTTGTTTGAGCTGAAACTATTTATGAAACACAACTACCTGTCAAGTTCTTAGTTCTCTGCAATATGTAGATGCTTACTAAGAGCCGGACAGGTAGTTTTTATTTCATAACAATAGAAAGCTCGCTAGGCTTGCTTTCTATTGTTTTCTGATTCTATTGTTTTTTTGATTCTTTTGATACGGAACAGATTCAATTTTATTCTCAGATCTCGTCCCTCTTATAATACTGGATAATCTCTCCGGTCATATTTTCATAACTTCTTCTGTGTCTTGCAAGTGACACACCGTAGTTATCAAGACTATTGTTGACCAGACAAAGAATAGGTGAGGATAATCTCATACCTCTCCCAACCAACCAGTTGACCAGCCTGCGGTAAAACTTAAACATCCTCCAATCAAATTCCAATGACAACAATATTCTCCATTCTTTCATCGCTTCACTTCTCCTAATCATTAGCATTTTTATTGCAGTTGCTGTTTACTACTACATATTGCTTGATATATCCGGATTACTGTACGAATGGTTAATTTTGTTCTAGTTTAATTATGATCCGATTTGTCAGAATATACAATCAGTAATTATTACCATTATAAATCAAATTAATTACCATTTATAAGGTATTACTTATCTATCCATTAGTCATTTTATCCTCTTATAGGAATGTAGAATATCCGAAGGCATATAAATTTATTCTTGGAGAACTTGTTCAAATCAATGCAATGACTTCCTCCATTGGTATTATCTGAGCGAAACGATGATTCCAAATCTTATAATTATAATATTCATATAACTTCTCACCGGACAAAAATTCATTATCAAAGGTTGTATTTGTCTCTTCCGGGATTAAAATCCGTAATCCATGCTCAAAAGCTGCTTTACAGGTGGCATCGATACAGTATTCCGTCTGAAGCCCGACCAGAATAATCGTATCCACTTTCTTGTCGATTAGATATTCTTTTAACCCGGTTTTTAGAAAGGCACTGTTAAAACGCTTATCAAAAATCTTTTCGCCAGCTACAGGAGCGATATCAGAATAAATCTCCCACCCTTCACTACCTCGTTCCAGAGCACCACCTTCTTCATCTTCATGACGAACATATATAACCTCTAAGCCATGTTCTCTGGCAGCACCGAGCAGCTTCTGAATATTTGCTAACACATGTAATTCATTAAAAGGGTGCTCCTTGATCAAACAGGTCTGAACATCAACAACTAATAAAACTGCATTTTCCACCTTATTATCCTCCCTCACTGTGACTATTGCTATTCATCATTCGTTATATCACCATTCCCGCTCACCGGTATGGAATCTCCCAAATAGGTTGGTTCTGGTTGGAGCAAACAATAGAAAAAATCCTTTACTCTTGCCAATATCTCACGAAGTTCACGATAATCCTGACCCGCATATACTCTGGGATCGGATGCAACTCCATAGGCCTCGATACCAAGACGATCTGCAATATATAATGCTCGATACAAATGATATCCCTGCGTCACGATAACAACCTTATCCGCTTCAAAGATATCTCTGGCACGGTACATACTTTCATATGTAGAAAAGCCGGCATGATCCATGAAAATATCAGAGGAGGGGATTCCTTCTGCCATTGCAAATTGTTTCATGACATTAACCTCATCATATTCACTGCGGCCATGATCTCCGCTCATTAATAATCGATTACTGATCCCTCTTTGATATAATCGGATACCTTCCTGTAATCGATCCTCAAGCATTGCACTTGGCCGATTATCGTTCCAGACACCGGCACCCAATACCAGAATACAATCCACATCCTTTAAATTTGCAGCCTCATCCGGAGAAAGGATCTGTCCTCTCACCGAAGCATTGACAGAATGATTGACCAAAAACAGCAGCCCGAAGCCAAATAAACCGCTGCCCAGGATTATTATGAATATTCTTATGATCCATTTATTCTTATGAATTCGTGTCATAACCGTTCTACTCTTCTTTCCTATCAGATTTTGTCCTAAGCTTAGTATAACATAATTTTACATATATCTCCTATGATTTTTACTTATATCATTTATCCTATATATTTCTTACAGCTCTACCAATTCAGTCGCGATCTTATCGCTGAACATTCGATCGTGTTCTACAAAAATAAGTGTAGGCTGATACTTTAGAATTAATTCCTCTATCTGGACTCTTGAGAATACATCCACGAAGTTCAACGGTTCATCCCATACAAACACGTGCGCCGGTTCGGCTAAACTTTTTGCCAATAAGACTTTTTTCTTCTGGCCTCCACTAAATTCACTGATATCCTTATCGAATTGTGTTCTCGAGAAGTCCAGTTGGCGAAGCACTGTCTTAAATATCGTCTCATCCAAGCCATAATTCACCGCAAAGTCCCCCAGATTTCCCTTTAGATATGACGTATCCTGAGACACATAGGATATCTTCAAACCCGGTGCAACATAATAGCGGCCGGAATAGCTGATCTCTTCACCGAGCAATAGCTTTAGCAGGGTAGTCTTTCCTGAACCGTTTCGGCCCCGTATAGCCAGACGCTCCCCTTTCTGAAGACGAAAATGAATATTTGATACCACCAGCTGATCCTTGTAGAACAGATTTAACTCCTCTGCTTCCATCAATCGTCTTCCCTGGAACTCTAATGTATTAATTTTAAGAGCATCCGCTTTCTCAATATTTTTAAGCAAACTCTTTTTTTCATCAATTGCCTCCAGCTTACGGTTTTCAATTGATTTCGCACGCTTCATCATCTTCGCCGATTTATGCCCGATTGCTCCGCGATCAGCTGCGTGGGTACCTATTTTAGATGCCTCAATCTGATCAGACCACCCCATTGCTCTCCGAGCAGCCTCGGACAATGTCGTTATATCCTTTTTTAGCTGCTCATTCTTCTCAAGCTCATAATTGTCCTGTCGTTCCTTGTTCTGATACCAGGAAGAATAATTACCCTTCTGTACCTCAATATTGGTACGATTGATACTTAATACATGGTCGATACACTGGTCCAGAAAGCTTCGGTCATGGGACACAAGGATAAATCCCTTCTTCGTCTGTAGATATTCTGCAAGTAATTGTCGTCCATCCCTGTCCAAATGATTGGTCGGCTCATCAATAAGCAGGAAATTATTCTTCTTAAGAAATAGAGCTGCCAGCATAATTTTGGTTCGCTCTCCAAAGCTCAATGTCTCGAAGGGTCTATCAAGAACATTTTGATCTACCTTCAGCTTACTTAACTCCTTCTCGATCATTTCATCAATTATATAACCGTCATGCGCCTGATAAAGCTCTAAAAGCTTGCCGTAAGCCTCCAGCTGGGACTCGTTGTTCTCCGTAGAAAGACACCTTTCCATCTCCTCCTCCCACTTGGTATAGGGAGCTATCGTATCCTTGATGACAGTTCTGGTATTAAGTGTTATGTTCTCTACTTCAAAGGGGAAATAGCTGAACTCAACGGAGGCAGTGATCGTACCTGTGTATTCATATTTGCCAAGCAGCAAATTAAGAAAGGTGGTTTTCCCCCTTCCGTTTCTACCAATAAATCCGAGCCTCCAATCCGTATCCACTTGAAAGCTTACATGTTCAAAAATATTTTCATAGCTGGTGTCATAGCTAAAGGTTAAATCGTTTACTATAATCTGTGACATTATATTCACTCCTTTCCAGACAGCCAATCGCAAAGCACTCTTGTATCGATCCACAAGTATATGTCATCACGAAGGGAACTTCTTCACTTACCGGGAGGATTTTTATATTATAAAGCTATTTATTAATATAAAAAACCACAAGAATAATACTTCCTGTGGGCTGATTATTGCAGTATGAAAGTTCAGACGAATTTTACTGAAACCTCCTGTAATCGTTACAAATCACTTTCCGCTTGTGATTACAAGTTCTGCATCATATAGACAATAGAATTACTCATTTGGATGATCTATTGTCAAGAATAGAATTAATCATTACTTGCCCGCAAGAAATATAGCCGGTTCGGCTGCATCTCATCGCATATTCAAAAAGTTAGCTTTGCAAACTTTCTGAATCATGTAATCAAAAAGCTATCGTTGCAAACTTTCTGAATCATATAATCAAAAATCTGATTAGCAAGTAATAATAAACATTCCTGATACCTCGTTTCATTTTTGTAAAGTCTTAACAAAAGCTATATTAACATCCCGATCAGCATCTGTCAATCAGCAAATAATGCGTTTATTTTCGATATAGCATTCTAGGGACGGTTGCAGGTAGAAATCCCAGGAATGGGATGCCCTTTTGAACCGCGCAAAAGCTCCTCTGAGAATATAGGGAAGACCTACGCAGTGGCTTTTCCCTATATTCCCTTCGTCAGACATTTGCGCTCGTGCGATTACTGGGAGTAAGTCGTTTCCCATATATATAATCTGGAAGCATAATCCTGGAACAATCTCACCTCTTCATTATAGCCGGTTCCGCTAAAGCCCTGCTTCAGCTTAACACCTGCATTATTGAATACCTCTCCGAAGGCTTTGCAGTCTTCCACTTCACCGGGCATCTTCTTGAGTCTTGCAACGATATTATGGGTTAAAGAATCCTTCTTTATATGAATTGGCGATATCATATTAATCAAATCACCGAATTCCTTAATATTAAAAACATGCAGCCGATTGGTCATATGATAATATACCTGAGGAGCAAGTCCTTTTGTCTTAAAGCATCCATAGGAGTAATTGGCCTTTACTTCCTTTTGAAGGAATAACCCGAGGGCGGATGACTGATCCTTTGCAACCGTCATCCATTGATAAATTCCGCCTGTTCCGTTCTTGATTCGGTAAAAGTCACCGTATTGAAGCACCTTACGGTATTTCTTATAAAAGGAGATCTGCTCCTGTACCAGCTTCTTTTCCTCTAAGTTAAGCTCTGCCAGATTGCATTCATAGCCGAGAAGTCCGTAAGCTGCAACCTCAAAGCGAGTCTCTAAAGAGGTATTACGAAGGGTCTGATGATTGGGACAGCTAGATACATGAGCTCCGATTACCGACATGGGATAGCCATAGCTGTAACCATTCTGAATGGCAGCCCTGCATATGGCATCTGTATTGTCGCTAGCCCAGGTCTGGGGCATATAGCATAGCATCCCCAAGTCAAAGCGGTTTCCACCGGAAGCACAGCTTTCGAATAATATCTTCGGAAACCGCTTTGTTAATTCTTTCAGAATATAATATAATCCAAGGACATATCGATGACTAAATTCCTGCTGCCTCTCCGGAGGAAGGGTAGATGAAAAGTAATCTGAGAAGATTCGATTCATATCCCATTTGACATAGGTTATGTTCGCACTGGAGAATACCCGGCTCATCTCCTCAATCAGATAGTTGCACACCTCTCCTCTGGTTAAGTCTAATATCATCTGGTTCCTTCCCAGAGAATGCTCCTGTCCCGGTACCCTCACAGCCCAGTCCGGATGCGACGTATACAGATCACTTACTTCATTCACCATCTCGGGCTCAACCCAGATACCGAATCCCAATCCCAATTCATTGATCTTATCCGCTAAGCCTTTAAGACCACTCTTTAATTTCACCCTGTTCTCGTGCCAATCACCGAGAGATGAGGTATCATCATTCCTTTTTCCAAACCATCCGTCATCCAGGACAAACAGTTCAATTCCTGCTTCCTTTGCTGCTTTTGCCTGGGTAAGCAGCTTACTGTCGTTGAATTTAAAGTAATTTGCTTCCCAGCTGTTCAGTAATACCGGACGCTCCTTATCTCTCCATTCTCCACGAACAATGTGATTACGGATAAAGGAGTGCATATTATGGCTCATTGCATTCCAACCGTCGTATGCATAGGTCATTACTGCCTCCGGTGCCTCAAAACTCTTCGCAGGCTCCAGGTGGGCCATGAAATTATGAGGATGAATGCCCTGAATGATTCGAAGCTTTCCCATACTGTTTACCTGCATTGCTGCATAGTGATTGCCACTGTAAATCAGATTAAAGCCATAGCAGCTACCGTAATCTTCCTTCGTACCAGATTCACTGACAAAGAAAAAGGGATTACTGTGGTTACTTGATATGCCTGCCTTGGAATCATTGATATAAATTCCCGGAATTGCCTTGGTATCATATCGTTCCATTTCTCTGGCCCAGGTCCCGTGAAAGGTAGTAATATTATAATCACCCACATCGAGATCCAATTGAGTACTCATAATTCTCTTTAATGAGACCGTTCGATCGGAATGATTGATCACCTTAGTACTTCTGGTAATCACATCGCATTGATCAAAGACACTGTAGGTAAGTATTAAGGTAAGATTATAATGCTTCTCCCATAATTCGATCTCAAGACTGCTAAATGAATTCGTATTTTGATCCTCGGACATTTCCTGATAGGCAGATGGTAAGGTCTCTAAGGGCTTCTTGTTACTTAAGAGCCTTGCTTCTTTGAACAGAAAATCACAGGTTGCATTTCCGTCCTCGTGAATCAGATCGAGAAAGGCCTCCCTGATGTCTCCCTTTCCATAAGAGGACATCTCAAGGCAAACATCCTCAAGTCCTAGCTGTGGATACTCCTTGGAATATGCCAGTGAAGAACCTCCTATGAAGCTTGTCTTCTGGATTAGCGGCTCGTATCCACCGGAAAGATTGATTGTACGGCCATAATAGAGATGCTCCAGATGACCGGAGGGCATAACCCGGAAACAATAGGTGGTATTCAACGTATCCAGTACGAATAAATCTCCTTCTCTTCTTATCATAGCAGCTCCTCCCTGTCCCTCAGTGCTTCCTTATCCTTTAATTCTGACTGAATCTGTCCCATGGTATCCTCGGATAATCGGTATCTCCTTCGAAAGAATAAAACAGATAAGAGTAACCCAATCATCGGTATAATAATCATAAATACACGCAAGCCACCCAGGGTAGCAGCTGTCTGAAGCTTAGCATCCACATCTAGCTTAATGAGGTCAATCCCGATACCGGCAATCAATGCGGAGAAAGCAGATGCCAGCTGCACTACAAAGGTCTGCATCGAGAAAATCACACTTTCACTTCTTTGCTTCGTCTTCCACTCACCATAATCCACAGTGTCGGCCAAAAATACTGTTGTAAGCACAGTAGCCAGACCAAAACCAAAATATATGATAACAGCAGCAATACACAGTAATACCAGGTTTGTAATATGAAACGTCCCTAGTGTGAAAAGAATGGCATAACCAAAAATAGCCGTCAGTATTGCACCGGTAAAGATTCTCTTACGATCCCATTTCTTCCGTAATATTGGTAGGAGTAGCATGGACAGGATCTGTGTTGCTCCGCCTACTGTACCAAAGATGCCAAACAGTGCGGAATTACCGATGTCATATCGAAAGAAATAAAGTGCCAGCTGTGAGGTCAGATATACCGAAGCATTGAAGATAACAATTGTTATAACTACGATCAAGGCTTGATCATTTTTGAACAATGCCTGAAACATTTCCTTGATTCGAGGCGTATGTAGTGCAGGTTTTGTCTTTTCTCTGACATTGCTAACCGTTATAATAATTGCAAGTATGAAGAGGATGCTGATCATACCTGCAAAAATCTGAAAACCAGTGCGCTCATCGCCCTTACCGAGAATAGGCACCAGCACCATTGTTAAAGCAGTCGGTATTGCAAAGCCGAAACCGGCACAGCTTCTCGCAATTACAGAGATATTCTCTCTGTCCTTTTGATTTTGGGTAATGGCAGGTATCATGGACCAATAAGGGATATCCATCAAGGTGTAGGTGGTTCCCCATATAATATATGCAGCTGATACATAGACGAGCAGGGGTGTTCCGGTCAAGGAACGGGGAACCGCATACATAGCGTAGAGTGAAATTGCACTCAGTACGGTTCCAATTAAGAGCCAGGGGCGGAATTTACCCATCCTTGTGTTAGTCTTCTCAACAATGATTCCCATGAACGGATCGTTAACTGCATCGAGCACTCTTGCCACCATAAATAAAACCCCAATAAAGGTAGCACTGATTCCAAGTACCGTATTATAATAATATAATAGAAACCCTGAAACGATACAATATACCATATCCTTTCCTATCGCACCCACACCATAGGATATCTTTTCTCTTCCTGTTAAGTTCATACTCTTCTCCTCTTTCTATAAGTATTTGCTTCTTATTCCCCAGTTACCTTTATGTTAAATTCAATTCTTATCTCGCCAAGGTCTGACTGACCTGCGATAAGAGTTCCTGTACCACTTCTATTTATAGTCCTGATATAGGTTCCTCCCATCCCTCCCTTAAGGCTGATTACCTTCGGACCAAGGATCTCTATCGCTCCTTCTGTCTTCAGTACAATCGGCTCTTGGTAGTAAGACAGCCGATTTCCCCATTCATCCACAGCCCTGATTCGTATTGCTGTGACATCATAGGTCTCCTCTTCGATAAGACTCGTTGTTTCCGGCTCAAGGAGAAGGATTGCCTTGCTGCTTGGAGATTTAATTATTGATTTCACGATATTACCGTCACGGATTGCTTCAAACCGAAAGCTAGTTGCTTGCCCACCCCAGCTTCCGACATAATTATAGTAAAGCCTTGCTCCGTCCTCCAGGGTCAGATGCTCTTTGAGCATTAACCACCCCATTTTCAGCTTATGAAGAAAGGGCAAGTGATTTGGTCCATACTCTTTCACAGCATACAGTATCTGCTTCATGGTTCGAGCTGTCTTATGACTGTAGTGTTCTTCCTTCTCCAAGAGTTCACCAATAAAATCATCAATCAATATCGGCGGATGGGGCAGATGACCGAAATGCTCTGTAGAAGGATAAAATTCCTTAATAAAAGTATCATTTTTATATACCCGGACAGAATCGGCATTGGTAAAGGCATAAACCTTACGGATATTACCGGCCGCATGATCCCCGATGTCCAGAGTTGTACTTAACTCGAATACCGTATCACCCTCACCCTGACTGGCATAAACATAAGCCGCCAGCTTAGGATTACGAAACATATCCATCACTCCGTGATAGCAAATCCGGTCCCCGCTTCCAAAATCCTTGTGGGTATTATAATCGAACATACACCAGCCGAAGCCACCACAGATATCCTTCTGTTCGAACAGGGAGTCAAGAACCGCAGCATGCCTTAGCGCATGTTCCAGACGATGGGCTTCATCATCGAAGGCCTTAGTCGGATACATATGCCCGTTGAATTCCGATACGAGATAAGGAGCCTCCTTCACGGAGGTCACTGCCTTCTTTGGACTGAGTCCGGGGTTATTCCCCTGATGCAGAAAATCATTATAGGTATAGACATCCTCCAGCAGCTTGCTATTCGTAAGATATCGGACGCCTCCGGTCTGTCTTACTGGATCTAGTTCTCGTGCCAGTCGGTTCGTCCTGGTATAGAATTCATCATCATCCTGTGACTCGTTGATGCGGACTCCCCATAGGATAATGGAAGGATGATTACGGTATTGCAGAACCATTTCACCCACCTGACGGATCGCTTTTTCCTTCCATTCCTGATCTCCGATATGCTGCCATCCCGGAATCTCGGTAAATACCAGAAGTCCCAGCTCATCACAAGCATCAAGGAAATGCCTGGATTGCGGATAATGGGAGGTACGTACCGCATTTACACCTAGCTCCTGCTTCAGTAGCAGTGCATCTCTTCTCTGCTGCCTTTTCGGCATAGCATACCCGACATAAGGATAGCTTTGATGACGATTTAATCCCAGCAGCTTGATCCTGCGATTATTTAGGTAAAAACCGTCCTTTCGAAACTCACAGGTGCGAAAACCAAATCGAATTGTTTTGATATCCTCCGGTCCACCCTCCTCTGGCAAAAGCTCCAGTTTAAGCAGATATAGCACAGGATTATCAAGCTCCCAGTTTTTCGCTTCGTTAACCTGACACTTATGCTTTATGGAAGAACCGGTTACCAACGCTGTCTGGGAAAGGATAATTTTCCCTGACGGTTCAAGAACAGAGTACTTCAGCCTGAGCCCTTTCTGAGTCCGAGCTTCGTCCAGCGGTAATCCACCCAAAGTAACCCATAGCTCCATTTCCTTAGCTGCTTCCGGCACGGGATCCGTCCCACCTGTGATGATATAAGCATCTTCGATATATCTGCTATTATTGATTTCAAGTGATACCTCACGGTAGATTCCCCCGTAGGTCATATAATCAATGACGTTTCCAAAGGGTGGCAGATTATTGCTTTCTCTGCTGTCAACAACTACAGCAAGAATATTATCCTCACCAAGCTTGAGATAGGAAGTCAGATTTACCGTAAATGCGGTATAGCCTCCTTCGTGCGTCATAAGATGCTCACCGTTCAGATATATCTTTGCGATATGTCCGATTGCTTCAAAGGTCAGTAGTATGGTTTTATTCATCCATTCCTTCTTTGCTTTGATATGTCTTCGATAACAGCTGACAAATTGATAGCACTGTTCGTCAAAATAATGAAGCGGGGTAATGACATTGGTATGTGGAATACGGATTTGTTCAAATGTACTGTCATCGTAATCCTTTGCCAGCATTTCCTCCTCATATCGGCTGCTAAAACGCCAGTCATTATTTAGATTGATTTGTTCTGTCATAAGCTCTCCTCTCTATTTCTATTGCTTTATCACTCCGTAAATTAAAATGTCCAGCATCTTGGCTACTGCATCCTCATAAGTTATTTCACTGTCGAGAAGCACTGTTCGACTAAGATAATATTCAATCGTTCCGGTAAACATAGCCTGGAATATAGGCAGACTGATTTTATGGATAACACCTTCCTCCATAGCCTGCTCCATAATCTGAAAGGTAGCGTCCCAATCCGTCTCAAGGCGGTTCTCAACCTTAGCATAAATTCTTGGAAATTTGATTTTTAAATCATACAGCTGTCTGAAATCAATGGTTCTATATCGTTCCGGCATAACAATCAGAATTCTCTTCAGCTTTTCAAGCAAATCTATGGTATCATTTGCAACAATCTCTCTCTCACTTTGCTTAATGGCAGAGAATACCGTGTCCACTGCTTCCAGAAACAAAGCCTCCTTATCCCGGACTACTGTATAAAGGGTTCTTTTACTGATGCCTAAACGCTTTGCTATGTCATCCATAGTAAATTTAAGCCCTTTATCATTAAATTCCTCTATAACCGCATCAATTATTTTCTCTTTTATATCCATAATGCTTCCCTTCTTCTATTCGATATTACACCGTATAATGTCTGTCTATTGATATTCATCGCTTGCGTCGTTTCATTCCATAGAAGATAGAAAGCACACTACGCAAGGATTCAGTCATCATGAATCTCAGAAAACCAGAAAACTAGATTTAGTTTTCTGGTTTTCATTATACACTTTGTATCGTTCTCATGCAATACCAAATATCACTGTAACAGCAATTACTGTTATCGTTTACGCCACAACCAGAAATGTAACCGAATGAGTTCGATCATTGATTCTCGAATCGGAGTATTAGCATTCATCGGTACTTAGGTTCTGTCATCTCCGCTTATCGTTCCAATAATATTCTCAGATTCCTCGGTATTGCCGGTAACCAGCGATCAAGTCCCAGTAATTTCGTCTTGGATTTCATGGAAGACGAAAAGGCATCGTAAGGAACACCCTCCAGAAGCTGCTGTGTCTCTTCTTCACTAAATGATATGATGCTCGGTACCATACTCTTAGCCCCCTTATTCATTGGACAGACCTCTTGACATCTGAGACAATCATACATCGTGTGATGTACGGAAAGCGGAAGCCATTCCGGAAACTCCCCGGGCATCTCGTTCATGGCAGAGAGGCATCTCTGATTATCGATAAGAAATCGCTCCGGGCGTATTGCACCGGTAGGACAGCTTCGAATGCAAAGCATGCAATTCTTGCAGGAGGCAGCGATGGTTACTGGACGCCAATGCTCCTCCTCACAGGGTAAATCAGTAAAGAAGGCATCATATAAGAAATTACTGCCCATTCCCTCTATATAGGTGATGTTATTCCTGCCGTAAGCAGAAAGTCCGCTCTGTACAGCCATTCTTTTTAACGGCAGGCTACCGGCCGGGCTGCAATGGTAGCCTTCCTTCTCAAGGTGCTTTGTAATCCTGTCTCTTGCTTCATCAATGCCGGGAAATACCATGCTTAAGGCTTTATGTACTGATCCCTTCCAGGTCAGTTCTACCTCTGCATAAGGCGGATGGGCCAAGGCAACCAATAGGATTGATCTGATTGTAAAATCTGCTGTCGGTACCTCATAACTATATAACTCCTCTACAATCCAGCGCTGAAAGCCGTTCAGCTCCTCCTCCTTCTGAAAGTGCTCCAGTTCCTTTTTCAGTGTGTTCAGCCTCTCCACCGGGATTAGTACAAGGTCATTACCAGACGTTTTTACCTCTTGAAGCAGTCGATGAACCATAATCTTACCTCCTCTTATATCGAATGTATGTTCTTATTACCATAATAATACATTTGCTACAAAATATCAATCTGTATTTTTATTGACAACCGTTGCTCGTATCACTTCAAGTGAACTTAAATGCTTCTTCGCTTCACCTTTGAGTAAAAAAAGTACTCGTTCATACTTGAACCGTCTTCTATAAAGACAGCAGTTCAAATCGAATGAGTACTCTGAAATCATCTTACTATATAATCATAGCATTAGTTATTAATTAATTTTGCCTTATTGGTCCAGCTCATCATCTTACGAAGCTCTGTTCCTACCTTCTCCAACTGATGCTCTGATTCAATTCTTCTCTTCGCATTGAAGTTCGGACAGCCTACCTGGTTCTCTAATAACCAGTTGCGTGCAAAGGTACCGTCCTGAATATCGGTAAGAATTTGTTTCATGGTAGCTTTAGTCTCAGCAGTGATAATCTTAGAACCGGTAATATAATCGCCATACTCTGCAGTATTGGAGATGGAATATCTCATTCCAGCAAAGCCGCTCTCGTTGATTAAGTCTACGATCAGCTTCATCTCATGGATACACTCAAAATAAGCGCTCTCCGGTTCATATCCTGCTTCAACCAAGGTCTCAAAGCCTGCCTTCATAAGAGCGGTAACACCGCCACAGAGAACAGCCTGCTCACCGAAAAGGTCGGTCTCGGTCTCTTCACGGAAGGTTGTCTGAAGTACACCGGCTCTTGCACCGCCTATGGCAAGTGCATATGCAAGTCCAAGCTCATGTGCTTTGCCGGTTGCATTTTGATGAACTGCGATAAGACAAGGTACACCACGGCCTTCCTGATACTGGCTTCTTACCGTATGTCCGGGTCCCTTTGGAGCGATCATTAATACATCTACATCTGCTGGAGGAATAATCTGACCGAAATGGATACTGAAGCCATGAGCGAACATCAATGCATTTCCTGCTACTAAGTTCGGAGCGATGGATTCCTTATACATCTTAGCCTGCTTCTCATCATTAATTAAAATCATGATGATATCAGCCTTCTTCGCAGCCTCAGCTGCTGTATATACTTCAAAGCCTGCTGCTTCTGCCTTAGCCCATGATTTGCTGCCTTCATAAAGACCGATAATAACATGAGCACCTGATTCCTTTGCATTCAGTGCATGTGCATGTCCCTGGCTGCCGTAACCGATGACAGCGATTGTCTTTCCTTCTAATAAAGAAAGGTTACAATCTTGTTGATAATAAATCTTAGCCATTTCTAAAATCCTCCTTATAATTGTTTTGGAGAATCTCCATCCTCCAATATTAGCCTGCTTTGCAGGTATTGCTTTTATGTATCAATATCGTTTTAATCGATAAAATCAGCGATATCACCGGAGCCTCTGGCAAGACCTGTAATACCAGTTCTAACCAATTCCTTGATGGTATAAGGTCCAAGCAGCTTGATAAAAGCATCTATCTTATCCTGATTGCCGGTAAGCTCTATCATCAGGGATTCTAATGCCACATCCACGATCTTTGCACGGAAGATATCTGCTATCGACATAACCGCCTGGCGATCCCCCTCCGTTGCTGTAACCTTGACCAGAATTAATTCCCTTGTTACGGATTCTCCCGGTGCCAACTCCTTGATCTCAAGCACATCCTCCAGCTTTAACAACTGCTTTCTGATCTGTTCTAAGATCTGGTCATCACCATGTGCCAATATTGTCATTCTTGAGATGGCTGGATCCTGAGTCTCACCAACCGTTAAGCTGTCGATATTATAACCTCTTCTACTGAACAATCCCGCTACCCGGCTTAAAACACCGGCAGTGTTATCAACCAGAACCGACAATACTATTCTTTTCATAGCATGCTCCTCCCCTGTGTCCCTGATTTATAAGAAAAGCCCGTCACCACAGGACACTCTGTAATGGGGCTACTGTTGCTGTATAAAAAGTAAGTTTATTAAGTTGTATGTTATTGTATCAACTACATTCCCATTTGTCAAGACATGATGGCTGGCTCTTTGCAGAAAATTTTTATTGGTTTAAACCGCTAAAGTGCCTGCATAAAAATTCATAAAAATGACTAGGAACATATGCTGACACCGTCAAAATACGGTGTTTTCATAAGCCCCTAGTCAATTATACAATGATTAACAATCCAATATTACGTAACAGACCTGTTTTCAAAAATCCATAATGAAGAATAGTAATTCTACGATCCAGAAAATTCATCTCAGGCAATGCTGCAAAATTACTGATTATCTCTCTGTTCTTATCAGAAAGAGTATCTCCGTACAGCTCTAAGAATTCACTTGCCTGTCGATAGAGTGCAGCTAATGCTTCTCTTTGCTGATGAAGTCCTAGGATTCGGTTCTTCACATAAGCAGCAAAGCCGGTATCCCCAACCACATTTCCTCCATGCTGTCGGTATAGCAGAGTCCCTTCCTTCACAAAGCCGATTTTTCCATAAGAAGCTGCAATTAATGCAATCCACCAATCATGATATCTTGCCTTTTTTGGTAGCTGTCTGCTTAGAAGCTTTCTGCGAAGTGCCGCATTTACCATAACCGTACACCCAATCAGCTTATTCTCCATCAACAGATGCCCCAGATCCGTCCGATACGGATTGAGATGTCCAGAACAAAAGAAGGAGTGATTTAAAGTATTTAAATCCTGATCCACAACGATAGCATCCGTAAATACGACCAATGGCGTCTCCTTATCAGATTGCGCCTCCATATGCTTCATTCGTTTTATGGTTACCGCCACTTTATTGCTATTCCAGACATCATCCTGGTCACTGAACATAACATAATCCGCTGTAGTTTCTGATAGCGCATGCATGAAATTCATCAGATGTCCCAGATTAGATTCATTCTGATATACATGAACCTTTTCAGGATATTGATTTTCGTAGTTACGAAGAATGGATACCGTGTTATCCTTAGAACCATCGTCATAGATAAACAGCTCCAGATCCTGATAATTTGATGCAAGGATAGAATTTATCTGCTCATCCACATATTTTTCACCGTTATACGTAGCCATTATAATTGCTATTGTGCTCATATCGTTCCTCACTTACCAGTGTTCCATGAATATTATGCATTTGTCCAATAACTCTTATTCATACTAAAACGTCTTACCAGCTCCATCGGTAGAAGCTCGTAACGAACGCCTAATTGATAACCCAGGAATTTGAAACCGCTATTAAGAATGAGATCCGGAATAAGTAAAAACTGCTTCTTCTCGACCAGATAGTTTAATGTATTCTTGATCAATCGAATTCCTTCCGACTCAGACTTCATTCCCTTAAATACCTCTTCATACTGTTTATGAGATACCCCCAGATCAAAGTTACGGGTAAACTGCTGTAGATAAGAATATCTGTGACAATGCAGAACCTTAGCTTCTGCTACATAAGCGATTCGGTAATCTGATCGGATCATTGATGAGGCCATAATCATATCTTCATTAAAGATTGTCTTAGAGACAAAGCCGCCCAGCTTAGTATAGACCGAGTTCCGATAGGTTGCACATACATTGGAACAAAAGAAGGTTTTAATACCAAGCTCCTCCATATCCTGTAGCGATTTCACCCGACTTTGCTTCGAATAATTAAAATGTCTTGTATAGCGTTCCACCAAACCCACACTCTCATCCGCCAGCTGCCTGGCATAGGTCGCAGAGACCCAGGGATCCGAATATGGTTCCAGTAGCCGCTCAATCAGATACTCATCCACGGGAACTGCATCCTGAGTCATAAACATCAAAATATCCGCACTGGATAAGGATGCTCCTAATTTGCGTGTCCCACCATGATCAAAGTCCTTCTTATTCACCTCTATTACCGTAATATTAGAACCTTCGATCACAGGAAGCTTCTGCTCCTGCCCTTCCTGCTCTATGGTATGAAGAAGAATCACACGGTTTGGTTTGATCGTCTGACGATATAGCATTGTTAAAATACGATTAAGCTTATCATCCGAGTGATAAGTGGGAATTATAACATCTACAGTATATTCTATTTTAATTTTATCCATTATTTCGTTCGTTGTCTTAAGTTCCATTCTCATGCCCTTCCTCTGCGAAGATTATTGAAGCCTTCAACAAGCAGATTATACCATATATTAAGGAAAATTAAACTCCTAAATTATAAAGATAAGAATAACTTAAGATAATTTTTAGAAATATAAGTATAAATAGAGTGTCTAAAGCCTCCACAAAAAATTATGTACGTGAATTTGCACAACTATAACTTAATCACAACATAAATCGTGCAAATTAACGAACAAATATGGCAACAGGCATAAAGACACTCTCTTCAAGAATTTAGATATAGCTTCTGATTCCGGAGTAGCGGTTTGCCTTCTTCTTATGTCCAAGGTATACTAATCTGCAGCAGAAAAGCTGTAGAATGCTTAAGGCAAAGTACACCGCAGTTGACATTTGCCAATCCCTTGTAAGAAATACCTGAATGACCAAAATCGCGTATAAAATGCTCCCCATAACCGCAGACAGAAGCCAGGACATATGATTCCTCTTAAGGAAACAGAACATGGATGCAAGCATATTGCCAACTCCAAAAATTAAAATAGCAGATACTCCTGACAAGATCCAATCCTCAAAGGATAGCTTTGATAACCACACATGGGAAAATTTCATAATGACTCCATGCTCCTTACAAATTAACTCTCTCCCCATATAAACAGCTCCGATTGCAAGTAACAAATCATAAAAACCCAGAATATATAGCCTAATCTTCAAATTCATTTTATTAATTACCTCCTTTAGAGTAAGTGTGCGCCAAGTGCCTTTTCACACCTGAGTGATGCATGCGCCATTCTCTGAACCTTCATGAAATATAACTTTCAATCAGTACAAATATCTTCAACTTTTATCAGGAAATATATCTCATACTTATTTATGATACTTGATCGGATACACTTTTGTCAGGTTACCGGCTTTCGCGACAGAAAAGTTATAATCACGTATATCTCTATCTTCGATCATCCGACGGATAGTTTCATAATAAGATGTGCTATAGTAATCCAGTGACAGCAGCTCTGCAACCATTCCATCATCATAGAAATCATAGGATGCATATACCTCGGTACCTTCCTTGGCCGACTCTGTCCATCTGCTACCATCTGAAAGCAAAGGTAATACAACCAAAGCTGCATCCGGAGATAGCTCCTGAACCATAAAAGCTGCATCCTCTGCTGAAAGAAGCGGTTTATGCTCTTCGAGATAGGAAGCAATAAAATAATCCGGCTTCGAAAAGGCGAAGGCAAGATAGCATACGGTGATGACCGCAACACAATAACGAAACAAAGGAAAGCTCTTTCGATAAACAGTAATGATCACTCCAGCCAAAATCAAAGAGAGAATTACCAAGGCCAATAATACGAACAGTCTCAAAAAAGTAAGATGGTATGCTCCGATGTATAACAGCATCCGATAAGCAGCTGAACCTATCATGATATAGGTGCAGATTGTCATAAGAGTCAAGAGACGCCTGAGGAACGTACTCTCCTCAAAATAAGCAGTTGCGATTAACATCAGTACCACATTAATCACCGCTACTGCAAGCAGTTCAAAAAATCCTCGCCTCGCATATTCCGCAAAGGTATACCCCTCAGGTAAAGCAAAAAGTCCATTACTGAACAAATACATCAGCTGCAGTCCACAGAAAATTAGATATAGTAAAGTGATAAGCAATATGACTGTTACTGCAATAGAGGAATCTCCTTTTCGTCTCATCCTCTCTTCCCTTCCAGTCTGTGCAGCAGCTCCGCACAAAATGCAGTAGCAGGAGAAGAACCCAAATAAAGCCATCAACAAGATCGCTATTATTTCTGTAGAAAAAATATGCTCCATCAATTCTTTTGTCATGTCACCAAAGATCATATCTGCTTGTGAGAGCAATAATACAATAATCCAAAGCAGAGGAACCGATATCAGGATCCCGACTACAATATTACGGGTCTTATCGTACCGGAACAGCTTTGTCCGCTTCATGAAGTTTATTCCATCTACAAAGGGCATTCCGATGGATGCGAAACCAATAAACAACATACCGAACATTCTGCCTAGATAATTCTGCACATCCCAGTCCCGTACCTGATGCAATTGATGAAGCAGGGAAAGGTTAAGAAGACAGATGCTTAGTACCAGGTTGATTAACTGCAGCTTATCGCTGGAGGTCATTGCCGAAGAAAGACCTGCAAGCATTGCGCCTAGATAATAAAGGTAGGTACCCTTCTTCATAGGTAACTCGAACTGCTTCATCACAAATTGTAGTAATACGATCATCACAGAGGTAAAGAAGATAATGTTAATACCTGCACTGGCTTTATAGAAGCATAAGGTAAAAGCTCCTCCAAACAGCAGACTGACAAGGCCGGTTATCTCAAATTTTGAACGCACTTTATTAAGCAGGGGTGATTCCGGATTTCTTTGAATACTCACGACTGCGGATTGGATTTCCTCCTGAAGCACTGTTTTCAGCTCTTCTTCAGAAAAAACGATATTTTGTTGTTCCATTACTAATTCATACTCCTTTCAATTCTAATATTTTATTTTATATATTTATCTCCTTTATAAAAACTATATCGATTTCATTATCTGCCAAAGATATTGAAAAAGCTATGAACAAGCTTTGGCATAAGCCCTAATCCTCCTCATTAACATATTGAAGAATGTCACCGGGTTGACAGTTTAATGCCTTACAGATTGCCTCCAGAGTACTAAATCGGATTGCTTTTGCTTTATTATTCTTAAGAATCGAGAGATTCGCCATAGTAATATCCACTTGCTCAGCCAGTTCAGTCAAACCTATCTTTCTCTGTGCCATTACTACGTCCAAATTAACAATTATCATGTATGGCACCTCCTAAATGGTAAGATCGTTTTCTTGTTTATAGGTTACTGCCTGGTCAAAAACCTGGGATAGGACGAAGGAAAATAATCCGGCTATTGCAAATACCGCAACCAGCACGAGAGCCGCCGGTGTGATTACAAACAATAGTCTGGCAAGCATCATAACCGCGATGCAGAAAGAGCTTACACCCATACGTTTCAATGACCTAACATTCTCTCTTACAAAGGGATCCTCCCTGATTACTGTCTTAAATATAGTGCGAAGCTCCCATACAATCACAAGAGCAAATACTCCTGCAATGAAGAAAATAATGCTAAATGGAACATAAAACTCCCTAAAGATGGAGAAATACTTTCCAGCCTGTTTAAATAACAATGGAACTGTGGCACAGATAACAACACCGGTGTAAAACATAAAATCCAGTATTAATTTCGTTACCCTGACCAATGGACTCTTACTCATGATCGTTATTACCTCCTACAAATTCACTTTTCTTTTATCACTATCTTTCATCTTGAAGCTAATATAGCATAGCAAAAAACGAATGTCAATAATTATTTATCGTTTTACGATAAATAATTATTGACATTCAGTCTTGAATGTTCATTCTTAACTTAATAGTAAAGCGAGGTTGTTCATTCTTAACATAACACTTACTCTTAGGTTTAATAATTTAATAACTTAAACTTAATAATAAAGCGAGCTGCCACCTTGTAAAATGAGATACATTGCTTGTAACTGACAACTGAATATTTGTAAACGAGATGCCATTTTTGTAATCGAAATGCAGGTTTTGAAACAGAGGAGAGTGATCACTATCAGCTCTTATTCAAAAGTCTCTTTACCAGGGCAACCGCAGATCTGGCATCCTCGGAATAGCCATCGGCTCCAATCTCCTCAGCATAGCTATCCGTGATTACCGCTCCTCCGATTATTACTTTAACTGCAAGACCCTGCGCCTTCACTTCCTGAACTACGCGATTCATCTCAACCATAGTGGTAGTCATCAATGCCGACAATGCAATAATGTCTGCTTTCTCCTCCTTTGCGGTCTGAACGATTACCTGTGTAGGAACATCCTTACCAAGATCAATCACTCGGAAGCCATAGTTCTTCAGCATTAGTGTAACCAAATTCTTACCGATGTCATGGATATCACCGGCAACGGTTGCGATTACGATGGTTCCCTTAGCAGCTTCCTTCTCATCCCGCTTAAGTCTTGGTTCCAGATAATCAATCGCCAGCTTCATCGTCTCTGCTCCGGCAATTAATTGCGGGAGGAAATAAATCTGCTTGTCGTAGAGAGCACCTACTTCATTGATTGCCGGGATTAGTGTCTCTTCAATCAGCTTCTCCGGTGTTGCAGTAGCTAACTCCTGCTCAACAAGTGCCACTATATTCTTCTTCTTTCCTTTTACAACTGCCATATAGATTGCCTGTCTGTTATCCGATGTCTGGTCTGATACGTTGCCTTCCTGCGTAGAAGCCAAAGTGTTCTTTTCTGTCTTCGTCTGCTCTGCGATTCCTATCTCCTGCGGACCTACCGATATTGTGGTAGGACGATTTGCTGCCCGGTCAATATATCGCTGCGGTGCATCCTCTACGGCCCGTAACAAATCTGCAGCCAGGGCGGTATTCACCAGTAAATCCTGGGAGGGATTGGCAATCGCCATCGTGAGTCCGGCCTGAATCGCAAAGGCTAAAAATGTGCTATTAATAAACTGACGCTCCGGAAGTCCGAAGGAGATATTTGATAAGCCGACAATTGTTGCAATCCCCAGCTCCTCCTTACAATAACGGATTGTCTCCAAAGTCTCCAGAGCAGCATTCTTATTCGCTCCGACGGTTGTAACCAGTCCATCGACGATAATATCCTCTTTCGTTAACCCAATCTCATATGCTCTGTTAATAATTGTCTGAATAATCTGCTTTTTCTCCTGAATATTCTTCGGTAATCCCTGATCGGACAGCGGCAAGAGAATAAACATTGCACCGTATTTCTTAGCAATTGGGATCAGCTTTTCAAACTTTTCTTTCTCTAAGGAGATTGAATTGATTAATGCACGTCCGGGATAAATCCGAAGTGCCGCTTCGATTACCGACACATGACTGGAATCGATACAGAGCGGCAGCTTTGAGGCTGAGAGTGCCTCCTGCATGACCTTGAGCATAACTTCCTGCTCATCAATCCCGTTCATTCCTACATTAACATCCAAAACCGCTGCTCCAAGCTCCGCTTGCTCACTTGCCATCTGGGCAACGATGTCCAGCTTGCCTTCGCGAAGCTCTACCTGCAAAGCCTTCTTACCTGTCGGATTAATTCTCTCTCCCACAAGCATAAAAGGCCCCTCAAGAGGAATTTCCACAGTGCTCTGCTCTGTAGTCAGGGCTCTGATATGACCCTTCCTTGTCTTCATTGGAAGTTTACCGGTTGTTCTTCCCACAAGAAGCTTCATATGCTCGGGTGTTGTTCCACAACATCCACCGACAATATCCGCACCAGCTTCCGTCAATCGCTCCATATGATCCGCGAATTCCACGGCATCCATCGGAAAATGTGTTACTCCCTCCACCAGCCTGGGAATCCCGGCATTTGGTTTCGCCATAATCGGCACATAAGCATATTTCTTCATCTCACGGATAATCTCAAGCATCTTGTCCGGTCCGGTGGAACAATTGATTCCCACAGCATCCGCTCCCATGCTTTGCAAAACAATGACAGCGGTCTTCGGATCAGTACCATATAGGGTTCTCTGGTTCTCATTATAGGTTAGGGAAATAATTACTGGCAAATCACATACTTCTTTTACTGCAATAAGTGCTGCTCTACACTCCTGCAGACTCATCATCGTTTCCACCACGACCAGATCAATACCCAATGGAAGGATATATTTTAATTGTTCCTTATATACCTCCACCAGCTCCTCAAAGGGCAGATTCCCTACCGGATAAAGCTGTTCACCGGTCATCGTAATGTCTGCTGCAATATAAATCTTTCTGGTACTGCCGGTTTTTTTCCGATATTCCTCCACCGCTTCCTGCGACAGCTTGACTAATTCACAATTAATCTCTTCCATACGTTCTTGCAGCCCGTATTCGGAAAGCTTGATGCGATTAGCAGTAAAGGTAGGAGCAAATAGAATGTCAGATCCCGCCTCAAGGAATTCTCTTTGGAGGCTGATGAGAACCTGCGGATTCTCAAGCATCCATACCTCCGGGCTCACACCTGTCGGCATTCCCCGCTTTTGCAAATTGCTTCCTGTAGCACCATCTACAATTGTAATTTTAGAGCTTGTTAAAGCGATAAATTCCTGTCTTGTCATATATCCACCCTACCCTTTCCTTAATCCTTCTACAATAAAGACTAAATTCATAATCTCTATCTCTAATAATATCTGCAGCTATACCTGCAATCTCATCTATGACAGTAATCTCATCTATGACAGTATTCTCATCTATGACCATAACCTCATCTATGCCAGCAATCTATCCACGACGTCTTAACATACATGTCCTTTGTCTCAACAAGTGCCTTATAATAACCTAATAATAAGTCAATTATTATTACCATTTCCGAAATTCGTTAATATCAAAACTACTTATTTGTAAATATCTTCTCCATCAAACTGACCCGATTAAATGGCAGCATAATATAATAACCATCCGCAACCGGCTCCAGCAATCTAATCATCTCTCTGGCAATCTCTGCTCCGACCTCCTCTGCCTCTTCTCTGGTCATATCCGGATTGTAACGGTTCATGATCTCGTCCGGTACATGGATCTGTGGCATCTCATTCTTAATGAAGCGTGCATTTTTATAGCTTACCAAAGGCATAATACCACATAATATCCTGGTATCCACCTGCTCCTTAAAGTATTTTATCCGGTCTGCATCCTCCCTCGAATAAATCGGCTGAGTAAGAAAGAATTCTGCTCCCGCCTCTTTCTTGCGCTTCATCCGCTCTACCACCTTCTGTGGTGTACCGCGATTATGATTCAAGGCTCCGCCGAAACAAATTGGCTCCTTCGCAAAATGCTCTATATTCATTTCCTTTACATATTCCATCAATTGGATGGAATTGTGATCGAAGACACCGGTGGTCGATACCCTACTTTCGCCCGGTACCGGATCTCCAGTAACCAGAAGCAGGTTGCGGATGCCATGGATATAGGCACCAAGCAGTGTGGATCGCATCGAAATCATATTCCGGTCACGACAGCATACATGGGGCATTACTCTTAGCCCTGTCGCCTCTGCTATCTTAATACCCATCAGTATAGAATCAACCCTGCTTCTACCCATTGGGGAATCTGCAAAGGTAATAATATCGGCTCCGGTACCCTTCAGTATATGGGCACATTCCATAACCCGATCAATATCTACATCATAGGGTGGGTCCAACTCTACCGCAATCACCTTCTTACCATTGTTAAACAGCTGAAGAAACTCGTTATCCTTCACCGCCAGTATAGAATCGGGAGCTTTTGCTCCCTCTCTGATTGTCAACGGATATTGTATATCCCCAATCAAATTGACCATATGTGAAATATAATCCGGCGTCGTTCCACAGCAGCCTCCGGTAATCGTGATACCCAATTCTGCAATTCGCATCATATTATTTGCGAAGTATTTGGCATTATCCATGAATACCATGCGGTTTTGAAGCTGTTCCGGATATCCTGCATTCGGTGCTGCATAGAGATACATATTCTCAGGAAGCTTACACCTAGAAAGCAGCTGATGCATATGTCCTGAACCAACCCCACAGTTCAGTCCACAGGCATCAATTCCTGACAGCTGACTGACCTTATCCAGCAGACGAGTAGCATTGATTCCAGAAGAACTGTAACCATTCTTATTGACTGAAAAAGAAGCAAGGATAAACATAGACCCCTTCCTTCCCTTGATATAAGGAAGAAGCTTTTCGATATAATAGGTGTTTGGGAAGGTCTCAAAATGTATCCCATCCAGCCCCTCCTCAATAAAGAGATCACATAAAAGCTTGTACTCCGCAAGGACTTCCTCCTCCTTCGCTTCGGCGTCCTCGGGAATCGGACCGATATCACCTAGAATCCAGATAGGCTTCTCTTTTAAATTCTTCACTGAGACAGTACCCACTGCCTCATGTGCTATGGAACAGGCTGCCCTAACGACTTGAATTTGCTCCTCCGTAGTGCATTGAAGCACCTCCCTGCTAGCAGCAAAGGTGTTGGTCCGAAGAATTTGGGCTCCGGCCTTGATATAATCTATATGAATCTTTTTTATGATATCGGGGGAGGTCAGGTTCGCCCGCTCCGATATCGCATTTGGTTGGTTAACAATACTGCAATAATAGGTACCCATTGAACCGTCCGGAAATACCCGGTGTTTCTTCAAATACTCTCTTAAATCCATGAACTACTTATTTCCTTCCTGATCTTATTCTTTTATGCAGTTTTATACTTTATTGTGTTAAAGTCTAATTTTTACTTATTATATATCATTCTTTTTCCTACCACAAGTATTTTAGGAACTTTTTAAGCTTCCTCTGCTTTTCATACAGCAGTTCCTATGATATACTGTTTGGGGTGATACCTCCCCTAATTTGTATGATGAATGGAGAAGCTATGAGGATTAATAAACAAAACCGAATAATAACCATAGCTCTGCCCCTGATGGGAGTTCTGATATTGCTCATGAAGGAGCATTTACTAGCTTTAATACCCTATATTCCTACCTGCTTTCTTTATAGCAGCCTACATTTGTATTGCCCTGCTTGCGGGAATACCAGAAGTGTAACCGCATTACTTCAGGGTGATTTTATGGCTTCTCTGCACTATAATATTACCCCCGTTCTGATACTTTTTCTTGCTGCAGCAGCTTATCTTGAGTTTGCTTTAGCCAGCTTCGGGAAGCCGATTAAGCTGCTTCCAAGAAAGCTGTGGTTCTATCTAGCTCTGATCTCCCTCCTGGTAGTCTATTATATAGCACGTAATCTGTCTCCAACCCTGGCGCCTTAAGCAGATTAGCGTCCGATGCCATTTTATTATCAGAAATGATAATAGGAATACTCCACGTCATTTATATTATCAGTAATTTTATAATGCAAACTCCGCGACATTTATATTATCAGGAATCAGAAAGGCTGTACCCTTCATGATTGAAGGGTACAGCCAATAATTCTTATGACCATTCCTAGTATTATTGTATGACAATTGTTTCACATTAATAGGTAGTCTCCAGATCCTTTAACATCTCTTGATACAAGTTGGAAAACTCCGGATTAGTGAATACCGCAATAAACATAATTGCTGCAAAGATTCCAATGATAATAGAAATAGAACTGAGAACGATGCCGACAATTGCCAGGTTCTTACCACCTTTTTTCTTCTTCACAACAAGAATACCTAATATCAGTCCTGCGATTGCAAGCGGAATAGCGAAATACCATAAGCAGCAGCTTAGAAGGATACCAAGGATACCGCAAATTAAAGATCCTACCGCCATACCATTACTTTGAGGCTGAACCGGGGTTTGATACTGCTGATACTGTCCGTATTGGTATTGATTGTTTTGATATGGGTTCTGGTTGTATTGCTGATACCCATTCTGAGTCGAATTATACTGCTGATAATTCGGCTGATTTTGCGGTTGCTCCTGTTGAGGTTGCTGAGGTTGCTGATTAACCGGCTGCCCATTCTGTGGTTGATTCGGATCCGTATTGTTTTGCTGGTTATTATTATCGTATGGATTATTATAATCTCCCATGTCTATTCCCCTTTGCTTATTGTAGGTGTAGCTACATCACAGTATATATATGACATAACTGTTAAAACAATCCTATCACATCTCAAAATCATATTCAATACTATATTATCTTCAAAAAAGGTACAATATATAATATTTTAACTCTAACATTACATACCTGTACTTTGAATTAGCTTGTGTCAAGTGTGCAACGTCTCGCATGCGAGACGATTGACACTTTGGTTACACTGGCACAAACTTCTAAGTGTGAATTATGCCTTTCAACAATTCACACTCAGATACAAAAACTATTACGATTATAGCAAAAGATTAGGATTTCACATATAATTTATTGACTATATTAATAGAAACCAATATAATAAGAAAAGATGCATAGGATGCTATTTTGAAAGCTGTGTTCATTTGATTATCTTTAAGGAGGAAGTAAAACATGAATATCCCGAAAATAAAACTCGGTATCATCGCTGTCAGCAGAGATTGCTTTCCAATGGAGTTATCTGCAAGCAGAAGAAAGGCAGTTGTAACTGCGTATGAGAAGAAATACGGTTCTATCTTCGAATGCCCTACTACTGTTGAAAATGAGCTTCATATGAAGAAAGCATTGGAAGAGGTAAAGGATTCTGGCTGTAATGCTCTCGTTGTATATCTCGGTAACTTCGGTCCCGAGACTGCAGAGACTCTTCTAGCGAAGTTTTTTGACGGGCCGGCTATGTTTGTAGCTGCAGCCGAAGAAAGTGCTGAGGATCTTCTGGATGGCAGAGGGGATGCTTATTGCGGTATGCTCAATGCCAGCTATAATCTGAAGCTTCGTAACATCAAAGCATACATACCGGAATATCCAGTAGGAACACCGGAAGAAGTTGCTGATATGATTGGAGAATTTGTTCCGATTGCAAGAGCAATTGCTGGCTTAAACAATCTGAAGATCATCTCCTTTGGCCCCCGTCCTCAGGATTTCTTAGCTTGCAACGCTCCGATCCAGCAGTTATATAATGTAGGTGTGGAAATCGAAGAGAATTCCGAACTTGATTTATATGCAGCCTTCAACGCCCATGCCAATGATCCCAGAATTCCGGAGGTAATTAAGAGTATGGAGCAGGAACTAGGAGAAGGCAATAAAATGCCTGGAATTCTCCCTAAGCTTGCTCAATATGAGATCACTCTGCTCGACTGGGCGCAGGAGCATAAAGGAGCAAGAGAGTTTGTGGCCTTCGCCAACAAATGCTGGCCTTCCTTCCAGACACAGTTCGGTTTTGTACCCTGTTATGTGAATAGCCGTTTGACCGCGATGGGTTATCCCGTATCCTGTGAGGTTGATATCTATGGTGCCTTAAGTGAATATATCGGTACCTGTATCAGCGAGGATGCCGTTACTCTCCTCGATATTAACAATACTGTACCAGCTGATATGTATCAATCCGAGATCAAAGGTAAATTCAATTATGAGCATAAGGATACCTTCATGGGCTTCCATTGTGGTAACACTTCAATCTGCAAGCTAAGCAAATCCTCAATGAAGAACCAAAAGATTATGGCTCGCAGCCTGGAGCCTAATCAGGAGCCTAATATAACCCGCGGAACCCTAGAGGGTGATATCATTCCAGGACAGATTACCTTCTTCCGTCTGCAAAGCTCAGCTGACGCTAAGCTTAGAGCATATGTAGCAGAGGGCGAGGTTCTTCCGGTAGCTACCCGTTCCTTTGGTTCCATCGGTGTATTCGCTATCTCTGAGATGGGTCGTTTCTACCGCCATGTACTCATTGAGAAGAATTATCCTCATCACGGCGCAGTAGCATTCGGACATTACGGCAAAGCTCTTCACAGCATATTCCGTTACCTAGGTGTAACCGATATTGGTTTCAACCAGCCAAAGAGCATGCTTTACAAAACAGAGAATCCTTTCGCATAATTGCAGTGATATAACTTACATTGAGCGTATAAAGTAATTAATAAGAAGACAAGGACAACATGTAGGGGCTGTTGCATAACATAAGTAAATACGGAAGGAAAGGACAACATGCATCTCATAATACACTGTTTGACGGACAGATTATTGATTTTGTATGACAGAAGCAAACATTTATGTTTGATAATGGCAT
>JAEYOY010000038.1 GCA_023411215.1 Bacillota bacterium
GCTGTGTGGAGGGCACTGATCACCGCAGGAGACAGAGGAAGCGTAACATCACCGATGCCCAGGCGTATGATTTTACTCTCCGGATTCGCCTCGCTATATTCTCTTACCTTTCTGCCGATGGTGGAAAACAAATAGCTTCCCGGTAATTTCAGATAATTCTCATTAATCTTGAACATATATCAAACCAACCTTTCCGATGGAACATCATCCCTATTGCTAAGCTCTGACATCCTCTTAAACTTTATTATATTTATAACTCAAAATGCAACTTTATACTAGATGAATTTTGAATCTACTCATCTATAGGTCTATCTCACCTTCAAATACCTTCACTGCCGGACCGGTCATGAATACAGTATTTTGTTTCTCATCATATCTTACCTTCAGATCTCCACCTAACAGGCTTACTGTAACCTCATGATCGGTAAAGCCGTTCAGAATACAAGCCACAACACTAGCACAGGCGCCGGTTCCACAGGCCAGGGTCTCCCCTGAGCCACGCTCCCATACACGCATCTTAATATGACTTCGGTCTATTACCTGAATGAATTCAGTATTCACTCTCTCCGGAAACATCTCATGATACTCGAACTTCGGCCCAATCACCTCAAGAAGAAGCGAATCGATATCTTCAACGAATACGACTGCATGAGGATTCCCCATCGATACGCAGGTAATCTCATAACTCTGATCATCTATGGTAATCGGCTCTTTGATCAGCAGCTCCTTTTCGGAAATCACAGGTATTAATGGTGCCTTAGTGATCGGCGCTCCCATATCCACTGTGACCCAGGTTACCTTGCCATCCTCAACCGTTAAATCCAATACCTTAATACCACTTAGAGTTTCAATTCTAAGCTGCTTTTTATCCGTCAGGCCATAATCATAGACATACTTTGCCACACAACGGATACCGTTACCACACATTTTTCCGCTGGAGCCGTCATTGTTATACATGTCCATATAAAAATCCGCTATTTGTGAAGGCCTGATTAGGATTAGACCGTCAGAACCTATTCCAAAGTGTCTGTCACTTACCTTAATCGCTGTCTCCGGTATATGGTCAATAAGCTCCTTTGTACAATCGACATAGACATAATCGTTGCCACACCCTTGCATCTTTGTAAATTTCATAACAATACCAACCTTTCTTTTTACAGTTTAGTTACTGTATGAAAATAATTTTCATGTTATTTCATTGGAAATTACAATGATTGATATTATAGCAAAAACTGGACTGCAGGTAAAGACATCTTTTTTTATACAGCACAAAACACATGATACTTAGCACTTTCTTCTGCTAATTAAACGGATGCAATTTTCAAATCCATCTCCTCTACAAACTGACTTAGCAAACGCACCAAATCATTCTCTGCGGCGGCGCAAACAACGACTTATAATGTTTATCACATCAGTCATTAAAAAGAATAGCGTGTGACTATTAATCCATAAAGAGACCGTTTGCCGCCATCGGTACTTAGGTTGTGGCAGATGCTTTTATCTGTCACAACCTTATGTACCGCTATGTGCGGCAACCGAGTGAGAACGTGTCTTAAGTTAGATTAATAGTCACATGCTATTTTTGTAAAACTTAATATGTGATAAACATCACTAACTTGAAAAGGGCGCCGCACATTGATGCGACAGCCCCCAAAAGCAGCAATATAGCTGTTCCTGTTTGATTAGTGATAAAACATCTTTAGTACCATCTCTGACATCTCTACCAGATTCGTCCCACTGTCCATACTTGTTTTCTGAAGATAACGATGTGCTTCTTCTTCACTCATATTATTCCGATCCATTAATATCAGCTTAGCCTTCTTAATCGTTGCTATTTCCTCTTCCGATCGTACCTTTGGTCTATCCTTTTCCTTCTTCTTCCGACGCTGATACTGATATGACATCATCTGAAGAGTATTGAGTAAATCATGGGTTTTAATCGGCATTGGTAAACAGACGATATTATTCTGACAAAATTCCAGCTTCTCAGGAGAAGCAATCATAAGCATTTCAAAACCTTTCGGCAGATAATTATAGAGCTCACTGAAATGCATATCCGAAAATCGATAACCGCAAACAACGATTCCTGCATCCAAGTCATTGGCATGACTGACTATCTGAGAGCCTAAGGTACAGGAGTCGCTGACATTATATCCATTTCTTATTAATAGATTCTTAATACTGTTTGCATCTTCCAGCTTTGGGAATCCCACTATTATACTAAACACATCTGTTCACCTCCGTTCTCTCATCTTAAATATATAACGTGAAGTAACAGATTTATATGCGATATAAATATTGATCCAACTCCCACCTAGTAACCTGAGTTCTGTAATCCTCCCATTCAACCTTTTTTGCCTCAATATATTTCTTGCTGATATGCTCTCCTAATACATCCTTCACGAAATCACTCTTTTCAAGATCAGCGATTGCTTCGCAAAGATTTAATGGAAGACGGCGAACATCCAGACGCGCTCTCTCCTGCTCTGACATCTCAAACACATTACAATCAATACTCTGCGGTGGAGTAAGCTTATTCTTAATCCCATCCAGACCTGCTGCCAGGCATAATGCCAAGGTAAGATAAGGATTTGCAGAAGGGTCGGGATTACGAAGCTCCAGTCTGGTGGATGCTCCGCGGTTAGCTGGGATGCGTATGAGCGGACTACGATTGGAAACCGACCAGGCAACATAAACCGGTGCTTCATAATTTGGAACCAATCTCTTATAGGAATTAACCAATGGATTGGTGATCGCAGCCATGCTTTCGATATGCTTCATGATACCTGCAATAAAATAATAGGCTTCCTTACTCAACCCAAGCTTATCGTTAGTGTCTTCAAATATATTCTTTCCGTCTTTTTTCAGGGACATGTTAACATGCATGCCAGAGCCGTCTACACCGTACTTCGGTTTCGGCATAAAGGTCGCATGAAGTCCATGGCGCTTTGCAATCGTTCGTGCTACCAATTTAAAAGTCATAATATTGTCAGCAGTCGTTAATGCATCATCGTATTTGATATCAATTTCATGTTGAGCAGGAGCTACCTCGTGATGGGAGGCTTCCACATTTAACCCCATCTCTTCCAGAGTAAGTACCATATCACGCCTTGCATTTTCACCAAAGTCAAGGGGCCCTAAATCAAAATATCCCGCTCTCTCGTTGGTGTTGGTCGTAGGCTGTCCATTCTCCTCCATATGGAATAAAAAGAACTCAAGCTCCGGGCCTACATCAAAGGTGTAGCCCATCGCTTCTGCTTCTTCAATCGTCTTGCGAAGAATATATCTTGGATCTCCTGCAAAGGGCTTGCCATCCATTGTATAAACATCACAAATCAATCGAGCCACCTTACCCTGCTGAGGTCTCCAGGGAAATGTAACATAGGTATCCAGATCCGGATGCAAATACATATCAGATTCCTCAATACGTACGAAGCCTTCAATGGAAGATCCGTCAAACATACATTGATTATCCAGTGCCTTCTCCAACTGGTTCGTTGTGATTGCAACATTTTTCAGATTACCAAACATATCTGTAAACTGCAAACGAATAAACTCAACGTCATCCTCTTCCACCATTCTCATAATATCGTCTCTCGTATACTTTTTCATCTACACCACTCCTTACAATTTATTATATGATTCACAATAAACATTTACGTCTAAATTCATTAAGCCCCAATCATTTCCACGTTCACTGAGTCTGATTATTCCATAAGACGCCTTTTCCTATGAAACGACGGAGTGCTTTTACATCGGATGTAATCACCTATGTATTAAAAAAAGACGAGGGAATCCATCGGAACCCCTTCGTCCATATTAAATAAGATAATAACAGCAGGTATACCGCCTTGTCAATATTTTATTTTCTATATTTCTTATCAAAACTTCCACTTATGATAAGACCGAGAGACTCCTATTATAGATAGCTTCGATATCTTCCTTCGTCGGTATCACTCTGGAATTCGTCACATTTTTTGCCTGGAAAGCAATGGCTGTATAACGCTCAAGTTCCTTCGCTGTGATCTGCTCTCTATCTCCAAGAAGACGCAGAAATATTGCTTCGAACTCATCCAGTGAGGATACTCCTGCTGCTGAAAGTATTTTCTTAACCACTTCGGTGTCATGCTTGGCAACAAAACGAAGAAAGCTTGGCAGGATCAAACCATTCGCTCTGCCATGATCTAAATTCTTGAAATATGTCAAGCAATAACCCATAGGGTGCACTACAGTCGTTCCGGTATGAGCAATCACAACTCCAGCAAGCATGGATGCATAGAGAAGCTTTTCTCTAATATCAATAGAGATTCTATTATTATCATTCACAGTCGGACTTGGTGAAAGGCTGCTCAGACATTGTCTAATACGGCTAATGCTTTCGATAGCCAAAGCATCACTTACACTGGAAGCTCGAACGGATAGCATACCCTCAATAGAATGTGATAAGGCATCCAATGCCGTATTGATCGTTGTCAGCATCGGCAGGCTTTTTGTGTATCTGGCATCCAAAAAGGCTATCTTCGGAAAAAGTATCGGAGATGATATGCTTGTCTTCGTTTGTTTTAAATCATTTGTTATGATTGAATAAGGAGTTACTTCTGATCCCGTCCCAGCAGTAGTCGGAATTAATATAATGGGTAAAGCCCGATTACCATATTTACTCAGGAAGAGCTCATCCTCCTTAATCTCCTGAATTGCCAGAAGCGCAATTGCTTTCGCAGCATCCATCGGCGAGCCTCCGCCAATTCCTATTATAAATTCAGCCTGTTTATCCTTTGCAAATTCCGCACCTTCATATACGCTGGTTATCGTAGGATTGCTTTTTATCCTGTCATAGATTTCGAATTCAATTCCTTGACTTTGTAAGGACAGAGTCACATCCTGCAAAGCACCGCATACCTTGGCAGAGTTACCGCCGGTAACAATCAAGGCTTTCTTTCCGTAGTCCTTCCATAGTTCAGCATTCTTTTGTATGCATCCCTCCGACATAATTACTTTGGTAGGCATAAAGAAGTTGATCACCATACCTTGAATACACCTCCTCACATAAGCCAAATTCATCAAGCTAGTCATAAATCTAATTATACCTTCAATCTATTTTCTGTCAACAACTAAGAAACCTCGAATTTATTGGCGAATTATGGTAATTATTGGCGTATATTTGAAATACTTTTTGTTGTAATAGAAAAAAAATTGTTATATACTGGATTTATAAAAATTACTTTGGGGGTGTAGTTTTGCACATTGATTCAATTTCAAAAGGCGGATTGATGGAAGTAGAGGTCAGATGTAACGGTAAGACAGTTACTTTCAAAAGTGAAGTAGCTCATATCATAAACAACTCTATTTTGATTGCACCCATTAAGGTAAATGAGCAGACCATCGGTTTTTCAGAAAGCTGTAAGATTAACTTCCTATATGTATTTGAGGGAAAGCTTTTTTTATGGGAGATCGCTAATGTTAAGCTCGTGAAATATGACGGTATTATTTATCATAAGATTGATATTTTTGGTGACGGAAAGCCTTTCAACCGCCGTGATTCTTATCGAATGTTTATCGGTGAGGATATGCCTATTTATGTCAACACCGCTTCCGGACCTACTGCGCTATCTGTCCTAATAAAGGATCTTAGTGAAACCGGTGTCGGTTTTATTGCCAAGGAAGACATCGATATTGAGCGTACCATCCGCCTTAAGCTGAAGGATAATAATTTAATTCTTAATCTATCCGGTATCATCGTTAGAAAAGAATTTCTTAATAATCTGGGCTCCTACTTATATGGTTGCCGCTTTAATGAGAAGAATGACAAATTATCGAGGTATATTGCAAAGAAGCAGAGCGAAGCCCTTCGCAAAAAGAATATTGGCGGTACTACATTGCATACCAGAGAAGCCGGTTCAAAATATGCCGAAATACTTAATAAATAAACTATGAAAAATGACTTCACAATATAGAAGAAATATAAGGCAACTAGTCTGGTAATGTCCGCCAGACCAGTTGCCTATTTGATTTACGACCTTAGAAGGTTCACAAAGCGTTCCTTTTATTGATTGTTGAAAAGCAGGATTATAATTGCTCCTCCACCTTATTCTTTGTCTCTTCCTTATCTGATATTGCTTTCTTATCCGTTCCAACCGAGTTGTGGTCTAAGGATACACCCAGTTTTTCGATGGTAATGAATTTTAGTAAGGTATCCATGACAGTACCGCTGTTATTATAACTGTCGCCTTCACCTGAGCCCATATTAACTACAGTCTTAGGTACGATATCAACCGTTGCATTCTTAATGGCATCGGATAGCTTATCTGTAATCTCCTGTATAACCCTATACTCAGCGCCGCCATAAGCCTTTACCTGAGCATCAATTGCACGTGCCTTCGCAAGACCTACATTACGTTCCTTTGAGGCTTCTGCTTCACCCTCTAAGGTAATTCTTGAGGAATTCGCTTTTGCCAGAGCGATGATCTGATTTGCTTCCTGCTCTGCCTTGCTTGCTAATGCAGCACCACTATTACGCTCAATATCAATTTGAATCTTAGACTTCGTAAGGAAGCTCTGCTGTTCTGCAACAGCCTGTGCTTCACGCAGTGATTTCTCGCTTTCTGCTGCGGATTGCTGCTTCTGATATGTAACCTTCTTCTCCTCTGCAATCTGTCTCTCACGGAGTTGAGTCAGTATGTTCTCAATCTGAATATCCTCTACCGGAGATTTTGGTGTACCGATTAATACCTCCTCCAGCTGTAGGTTGTATTTCTGGAATTTATCCTTCATCTCTCCAAGTGCTCTTTCACGTATCTCACTGCGTTCTTGAATTAATTCTATTAAGGTTTTTGTCTGTGCAACATCCTTGAAGTAGGCGCTAACCAACGGATCAAGTGACTGATTGACCAGCATGCTGATGTCACCGAAACGTTGAATTACCCAAGGAGCCTGCTTATAATCAATGTGCATAACAACAGAAAGCGGTAAGGAAGGTTCAAACGCATCCTTTGTAATGATATCAACCTCCGTTAGATTCTCATCGTATTTGTGAGTCCCGATTTCCGACTTATTCCATTTCAATATGATATTCGTTGTAGGAACGAGGACAACGCGACCGGCATCGGTGTTGAATGCATATTTACCTGGCATAAGTGGCTTCTCCAAGACACCTTTGCATCCCTGCCCAACAAGCTCACCATGCTTATAATCGCTACCGGTGGTATCCACACCCTCTACACCGAAGAAGGATACGACTACACCTACGAAACCAATCGGAACCACAGTCTTCTGCCTGAATTCTACCGTCGCAAATAATCGATTAATATAATAGGTACCATCGGTAAGAACCTGAATTTGTTTACCACGTCTTCCGCCCAGTAAGAGGAACTTCTCCGGATCCTGGAAGCTTGCATGCTCTTCTCCTACATAAGAAGCAATGATTTCGCCTTCTTGCAGAGATGGTCCGTCATGGACCGTTACAATTCCCATTAGATCGCTGGCTTCTGCTCCATGTCCCATAATAATTACCGGACTGAAAGCATTTCTTTCCAGCAATGTCTTCTGCATGGAAATCAATTCCATCCGCTCATTCTTAGAACTATTGAAGGCAGCCTTGATATCGGTAGGTGTAATAACAATAAATTGTACCAGATTAATTGCGTAAGTACCTTCTCTTAAAATACTTCGCTGCGGTCCCCTCTGTCCGCCATTTTTTAAGAAGCCTGTTACATCCTGAAAGTTATTCGCCTCCGGTATAACCTTACCTAAGGTCTGTATCGGAGACAAAGGTGCTCCGTCACGGGCAAATATATACGCGATCTGACCTTGCGGAATCGTGATTAGAGGGTAACGGTGTAATTTGTACATAAGCGCTGTCTTAAAATGTATACCACCACGAAGTACGTGAGGTGCATAACCGGCCTCACCGTTAAGAGCGATAATCGAATCCTTTAAGGATCCCCTTAAGCTCCACCATTTCTCCACTACTGCTACTTGATCCGAGGATATCACCCTCAATCCAAGGATCACGAAGATCAGTAAGTAAAGGCCTACCAAAGCTCCTGCAACCATTCCTAAAATCATAAACAACTCCATAACTATCTCCCACTTCTTTCTTTTTTATTTTTGTACAGGGGGAAGGTTAATTCCTTCTTACTCTGACAATGTTTCCTTATAATCCCAATATACTCCTTCTCCGGGAAAATACAACATCTGGAAATTAAAAAAAGATTAAAATCATATTAAAGAGCATTATCTCATAATATGTCAGGAAAAGAAGACAAGCCGGACGATATGCTACAGTACAGATTATGCTTTTGGTATCCGAGTTATGAATTGAAATAGAGTGGCTATTGCATGGTATAAAAGAAAGAACAACATGCATGCTGTCCTTTCCTTATGCTTCAACCTGCGTTTTGCAACATCAGGAGGTTTTTATTCTTCCGGTATCCATACCCTCATCTGGCCTAAGCCACGATTGCCCCAGACATAATATGGGACCGCTGTTATTGTGGTGGGCTGAGGCTGAGGACGAACCCGTGAATAGAGACCGGGAGCAGACTGCATCCGATACCCCTTTGTCTTCAGCAAATTAATACCACCAAAAAGGTTATGATTAAACTCTAGTTTCAATTCTGAAGACTTTGCTAAACGCAGGCTGTGAACCTCCCCGTCATTATCTATTCCTTCCAGACAATATACGAAGGGACCGCTCTGAAGAGCAGCATAACCCTCATTATTGTGAACTAAGGTGTTGGAATAGATCCGGTAAGGCTCCATATCAAGCACGAGCTGCAGCTCGTCACCGTCTGCAAAGCTCTGATTCACATAGGCGTATCCATCCTTTACGATATCGGTCAGGCATAATTCTTTCTTATTATAATATAGCTTTGTCCTGGTAATATCACTCCAGCCAGGAATTCGTATTGCCAATACAAAATTTGCTCTTGTTCCATCCATTGCAACCTTATAATTAATCTTGTCTCCGTATGGATAGTCTGTCTCTGTAATCAGCCTGCAGCCCTTTGACTCATTAAAATCGGTTTCTCCACCTATGAACAGGTTCGAAAAAATAGTACTTTCATTTTCCGACCAAGCATATAACTCCAGGGAGGAAATTAATCTGGCCACATTCGGTGGACAGCAGGCACAACCGAACCACTTCGGCCGCTCGGGCAGTACATGACGATGGGTCTGTGCTTTACCGGAAATTCCCGGTGTTACTTCCAGCGGGTTAACATAGAAGAAACGCTTACCGTCCTGACTCATTCCAGCCAGCACCGTATTATATAGTGCACGTTCCATGACATCAGCATATTCCCCCTTCGGTGACAGCTCCAACATCTTCTGTGCGAAGAAAATCAATCCAATTGAGGCACAGGTTTCCGCATATACCGTATCATTCGGCAAATCGTAATCCTCAGTAAAAGCTTCTCCGATCACGGTAGAGCCGATCCCTCCGGTAATATAGATACGTCGCTTGGTAATGCTTTCCCACAGATTCTCACAAGCCCTCTTCAGCTCTTCCTCTGAAGTCTCTCCTGCCAGATCAGCCATACCGGCATAAAGATATACAGCGCGTACACTATGACCGACTGCATCCTTCTGTTCACGGACCGGCGCATAATTCTGAGTATAATTCAAATCAAGCCCATCGGAATTCCAGATGGACCAGTCACGGTTCTCCTGCTCTTCCTTAAAGTAGTTAGGATGGGTACCACGCTCGTTTATAAAATATTCACATAGCTTAAGGTATCGTTCTTCACCCGTAATGCGGTAAAGCTTCATCAGCGCCAGCTCAATCTCTGGGTGTCCCGGAATACCGCGTACCTTACCCTTGCCAAAACGACGATCGATATGATCTGCCATACGCATCATCACCTTAAGCAGGCGATCCTTACCTGTTGCATTATAATAAGCGACAGCTGCTTCGATCATATGTCCGGCGCAGTAAAGCTCATGCCCCTCCTGTAGATCCGTCCATCGGCGGGTCGGCTCCTTCAGAGTAAAGAAGGTATTCAGGTAGCCATCCTCCTGTTGCGCTTTCTCAATAGCTTCTATTACCTCATCAACGACAGCCTCCAGCTTCTGATCAGGGCAGTTTGTCAGTGAATACGCACAAGCCTCAATCCATTTGGCCACATCGCTGTCCTGGAATACCATCCCGTAAAACTCACCCTGCTTTGTACCGGCTGCAATTCTGAAATTCTCGATTGCATGGGACTTTTCCGCGTCCGGGATCTGATCCTCCAGCATCGCATATTGATAAGGCAGTACTTCTTCCCTGACCAGCTTTCGGTAGGAAGACCAAAATCTGTCCTTTATCTTAAAGTTCTTCATATTAATTGCATGTGACTGCTTCATTATATCCTCCTTAAATATATTTAAAAACGGCAGGTGGTCGGAATGACACCCACCGAATACCGATTGAAGATGAGATAAAGCTATAGTTTGATTTTCTCCGACTTTGTATCATTTGCATTGCAATTATAATTTTGTCCCTTCCCTTTACGGCGGAAGAAGGTATCAATAATAAAGATGCCCAGTGCTATGGAACCGGCAATCTGTAAGGTTTCAAAAAAATAATAGGAAGTCCGTTCCACATTCCCCTCAACAATTCCCGTAACGATCTGATACATTCCCGCTCCCGGCACAAAAGGAATTACACCGGGAATTAAAAACATAGTTACCGGAGTCTTATAGATTCTGGCAAGGATATGGGAAGCCAGTGCCACTAAAATCGTAGCTACTAGTGTGGAAAGTACTTTATCCTCCAGTACCTCAAGGCCAATCAGATAGATGAGCCACCCAAAGCTCCCGGTCATTCCTGAATGTATGATATATTTTTTCGGCAGATAAAAAAGAATCGAGAAGGCTGCCGTAGCGATAAATGCACTGATTATTTGTAACAGCATAATCATAACATCCTTTCTATGAAATTGAAAAACCCGATACCAAGACCGACACCTACCGCAATACCGAGGGAAATTACGAAAGCCTCTACTGCTCTGGCTGTACCAGAGTTATAATCCCCTTGAAGCGTATCACGGATCGCGTTCGTAATCGGTATTCCGGGTACCATTGGCATGATGGAGCCGATAATAATCAGGTTGCGCTCAATTCCACCGAAGTATTTAGCAAAAATCATTGTTATAACTGCTAATACGAAGCTTTTAGCCATATCCATAATAAATGCGCTGCCTACTCGGTTATCTGCCAGTCTTCCTATGATGACAATAAAAATACCGTTAATCCCCGCAAGAAAACAATCCATGAAAGAACCTCCGAAAATACCAACAAAGCCTCCCATCGAGATAACCGTTGCTATTGCTATGATCAAGCCGTTGTAGGTTCTGCTGTTCCTTATCTTCTCCAGCTTTTCATAAGCCTCCTCAACACTGATAATACCATCACAGATATTCCTGGATATCTGATTGACATCATTAATTCTGCTTAGATTATTAGAACGATTTGCAATTCTCTTCACACCACTAATCGGTTCCATCGAAGGGTCGGACAGAGTTGCAACAATACCCGTAGTAGTTGCATATACCTCCACCGAAGAGAGACCTGCGGCTTTCATAATACGTATCATGGTGTCTTCCACACGAAAAGTCTCTGCTCCGCTCTGTGCCATAATCTCTCCGGCGAGCATTGCTGTTTTGAATAACGCCTGATAATTCATCTTTCTATTCTCCTGTACACTAACTTATCATACCTTCACTTCTTGTTAGCTTACTTTTTATTCTACCATAAAAGATTAAGTACATCACGATTTATTTTCTTTTCATTTTCTCTATAATCGTGTATTATCATCAATATAACTTCAATGACGAGGAGTCCTACTAATGAGAACGTTTGCAATCAACCGAACCGGATATAAGCTTTTAATGATTAATGCCTTTATCTATATTTCCATGGCAATGTATACACCATATTTAAGCTCCTATTATACTAAAGCAGGAATTAGTGCCGTTGAAATCGGAATTCTGCTTACGGTTGCTCCCTTATCCTCCTTTCTGATTCAACCTATATGGGCTATTATCAGTGATCGGACCGGAAGAAGAAAGGATGTGCTCTCTCTTGTTGTTCTTGGTAGTGCTCTATCCATTCTAAGCTATTATATCGGAAAAACCTTCGTATCCTTTTTAATCGCTTCTATATTATTCGCTATTTTTATGACCTCAATCGTTCCACTGAGTGATGCGCTCATACTGAGTAGTGCCCATAAAAACCAGCTGGATTTCTCAAAGATCAGAATGGGTGGGACGATTGGCTATGCCATCTTCGTTATCTTATCGGGAAGTATCATCAAGCTAAATTCCGACCTCGCTTATATTATGGGCTCTGTGGGCTTTCTATGCCTATTTTTCTTCGTGCGACGTCTTCCGAAGGATGAACCGAAGGATATCACTGATAAGAAGGAGCTTCAACTAACAAGGCAAGAAAAGAAAACCAAAAAGTCCTTCTTTCATATCTTTGAATCAAAGCAGATCTATTTTCTCTTAGCTTTCGCTTTCATCAGCCAGGTAGGATTAAGCTTTCATTTCAGCTTCCTAGGTGTATATATGTTGGATATGGGAATGACTGAGGGAACCATAGGCATAACCAATAGCATCGCTGCCTTCAGTGAATTGCCGGTATTATTCTTAATGAAGCGAATCATGAAGAAGATAAGTATACAGAAGATCATATTTACTGCATGTATGTTGTTAGGGCTTCGTCTTCTTTTGATTACCGGTGATAGTCTTCTCTTTATCATTCTATCGCAAACACTTCACGGAATCACCTTTATGTCGATTTATTTTAGCTGTGCCATCTTCATCAGTAAGAATGTAAAGCCTGAGAATCTATCCAGAGGACAAAGTATGCTAGCCTTGATTCAGACTGGACTTGCAAGTATCATAGGAAACATTCTCGGTGGATTTCTGGTGGATACCTACAGTTTGAAAACCGCTTATATTACAATTACAGTTCTAGTCGTAACTGTAGCAGTACTTATTGCCCTGCTTCAGTCAATTTATCAGAGAAAGCAAAAACCTGAATTAAACAACATTTAGTGAAATAACGCGATGCAACTTCTATGAAGAAATTATTTAATCGATCGGAACTGAGTAACACCTGTTTCTATCAAAATTATTATGCAATAAGCTGCGGTTTCTTCTCATTCTCTTAGTAAAAATCAGAACAATATAGTCTGGCTACTGTCATGAATCAAAAAGGCTTGCATCTTAGCAAGCCTTTCAAATTTATATCCTATAAACCGTTATACATAAAATTAATTAATCGGTTGATATCTTCCTTTTCATAAGCCACCAGCTCGAGCTCTTCAATCTTTCCGTCGGAGAATACCTTAGCGAGTGCCACGTATTGAGAAAGTTTTGATTTCAAATTGAGACGATCACCTTCATTTGTTACCAGTTCCACTTTACCAACGCAGTTATCAATTACTTTAAATAATCCATCAATATTTGTTATGTTTGTAACCTTCATAGCATTCTCTCCTTTTCCTTTTTTCTAATCCTTACTGATCAGGTTAATTATAGCAGATATTCCATAAAGAATCCATCCTTCCTTATTGTCCATAACGAGACGTCAATACGAAACTATATCCGGTATCCGATCGATTATTTACTGTCTCTGCTCTTAAATATATGTTGTAACCTTTCTTGTATGCGAGGCGTTAATGTGGTAAACTTTTTATTGATATATATTTCATATCAAAAACCAATCAGGAGGAGAATATGCAGAAAAGAGCCTTTGGTAATACGGGACTACATACTTCCATTTTAGGCTTCGGCGGATTTCATTTATTAGAGATCCCGGTGGCAGAAGCTAATTATCTCTTGAACCGTTATCTTGATGCCGGCGGTAACTATATCGAAACGGCAGCAAGCTACGGCAACGGGGAATCTGAGAGAAAGATCGGTCTATGTGTGGCTGACAGGAGAAATGAATATATCCTGGCTACGAAGACTGGAGAACGTTCGAAAGAAGGGGCCCTTTCCTCTTTGGAGCGTAGTCTTCATAACTTGAGAACAGACTATGTTGACCTTCTTATCATGCATGCGGTCGGAACTATGGAAGAGTTGGAACAGATATTGGCACCCGGCGGTGCACTGGAAGGTGTGGAAGAAGCTCGCAGGGAGGGTAAAGTTCGCCATATCGGGATATCGATGCACGGACAGCCGGATGTACTGCTTCGCGCCTTGAAGGAATATCCCTTTGAGGCTGTGATGACTACAATCAACTACTATGATCATTTTAATTTTCCAGAGATTCAACAGGAACTGGTACCTCTAGCCGAGGAAAAAGGGGCTGCCGTTATCCTAATGAAGCCAGTAGCAGACGGATTATTATGGCGATCCTCTGAAATCGCATTCAAGTATGCCTTCAGCCAACCGGTTTCTATCGTTGTTGCAGGAATTAATAACCGCGAAATACTAGAGGCGGATTTGAATTATGCCAAGAATTTCAATCCCATCACTGTCTCCAGAACGGAGCAATTATATACAGATGCGCCGGAACTCGGTAATTATGTATGCAGGCAATGTGGAAAATGTCTTCCATGTCCTGAGGGGATTCCGATACAGCAGATCTTTCTCTATGAAGGCTATTATGATCGTCAGATGGCGGACGGTATTGTTACTAACGCTTCTGACTATGCCCTAAAGGAGCGCCTGCGTTTCTGGTTCGGAAATAATGCTATGGCGAGAAGAAGGTACGACGAGCTTGAAGTGAAGGCCGACCAATGTAATTCCTGTGGAGAATGCATGCCAAAGTGCCCATATGGAATTGATATCATACGTAAGCTATCCATCTGTGATTATAAATTAGCCGGGAAAGATATTTATTAGACAGATATTCCCTAGTTTTACAATACTTCACGTATAGCAAAAACATCCTCTTAAAGATATAATAGAAAATCATATCAGTATGTCGAATATAGATTTTCTGGTATGACAATACACTTATATAAGTGACATATATAAAGAAAGTAGGGATAATTATATTATCCTTATCTATACTGTTTTGCCTGGTTCCAAAGACAGTATAGGCAACATAGGGCTCACTCATAGGAGTCATAGACGATAGAAAGCAGGCTTCACAATCTTTCTATTGTCAGAAATAGGATGCCAAGAAGGGCTGATGCATAACGCATCAGCCCTTTTTGGTACCGAAAGCATATAATAGAATCCAAACGAACTAAACCATCTAACTTCATGATAAAAAGCACTATTCACAGGTAGCAACCTCATACGTTGTGTAACAAACCAAACATAATCAGTTCCACCTACAAACAGTGCCTATATAAATCCTATAATTCTCTAAGAATCAGATCGGTACTTCCTTGATTGAGGCCAATTTCTATCCGAAGCACCTTAGGATGGCGGGAATATTCACCTCGAACCAGATCTCTTAAGTGGGTTCCACTCTGATAGCCATGGATTACCCGGATTCGATAGATATCCTTCTTTGCCTTCTTCAGTTGGTTATCAAGATATATCTTAGCCTGATATTTTGTCATACCATGTATATCAACTTCAACAATGCCAGTATTCAATCTGATTACCTTCCAAACTCTGATAATTCCAGTCCCTTATTACGATCAAGGGCTGTCTGAATGCTCCAGTTATGCACGAACAAAAGAAGAGGGTTTCCTTTGAGATCCTTAACCTTCTTCGTGTCCGAGGAGACACTTAGTTTACTTACGTCAATATCCTTATTCTCTACCCAACGGATATATTCGTACGATAAGGGTTCCAGACGAATCTCTACCCCATACTCGGTTTCCAGCCGGAACTTCAAAACATCGAATTGCAGGGTACCAACCACACCCACAATGATTTCTTCCATACCGGTATTATATTCCTGGAAGATCTGGATCGCACCCTCCTGGGCAATCTGTGAGATTCCCTTTAGAAATTGCTTTCTCTTCATGGTGTCCACCTGTCTCACTTTTGCAAAATGCTCCGGAGAGAAGGTAGGAATACCTTCATAAGTGAATTTCTTATCTGTCATGCATAATGTATCTCCGATAGAGAAGATACCAGGATCAAAAACACCGATAATATCTCCCGCATATGCCTCCTCGATGATAGTCCTTTCACTTGCCATTAACTGCTGTGGCTGGGATAAGCGAAGCTTCTTATTGCCTTGAACATGGTTCACTTCCATACCAGCAGTAAATTTACCGGAACAGATTCTCATAAAGGCGATACGATCCCGGTGTGCCTTATTCATATTCGCTTGTATCTTAAATACAAAAGCGGAAAACTCATTCTCCAAAGGATCGATTAATCCCTCTGAGGATAACCTCGGCAGAGGAGAGGTGGTCATCGCCAGATATTTCTTAAGAAAGAATTCAACACCAAAGTTCGTCAACGCCGATCCAAAAAATACCGGAGTCAGCTTACCGGATAAAACCTGATCGATATCAAATTCGCTGCTGGCACCATCAATCAACTCGATCTCCTCAGTCAAGATATCATGATTCTCTTTCCCGATCAATGCATCGAGGCTAGGGTCACCCAACTCAACTTCAACTGTCTCGACTTCTTTCATACCGTTATGAGCTGCATAGAAGCGGGCAATGTGTTTGCTCTCTCTGTCGTAGACACCTCTGAAATTCTTGCCAGAGCCTATTGGCCAGTTGATCGGACAGGTACGGATGCCGAGTACTGTCTCGATTTCATCCAACAATTCGAAGGTATTCTTAGCTTCACGATCCAGCTTATTGATAAATGTAAAGATCGGTATTCCTCTCATTACGCATACCTTGAACAGCTTCTTGGTCTGTGCTTCTACACCTTTGGAAGCATCAATTACCATGACAGCAGAATCCGCTGCCATCAGGGTACGATAGGTATCCTCGGAGAAATCCTGATGTCCCGGTGTATCCAATATATTAATACAATAATCATCATAGTTAAACTGCATTACAGAAGAAGTAACAGAGATACCACGCTGCTTCTCAATCTCCATCCAGTCTGATACCGCATGCTTATCCGTCTTCTTTCCCTTAACGGAGCCTGCAAGATTAATCGCTCCACCATATAACAGCAGCTTCTCTGTCAGAGTAGTCTTGCCGGCATCAGGGTGCGAGATAATTGCAAAGGTACGTCTCTTTTTTATTTCCTTGGTATAATTACTCAAAGTAAATCCTCCAAACATATTTCCTATTACAAATGTCAAAAATCAATAAACCATCTCATCTTAATATAAAAGAAAGAGGATTGTCAAGGTATTTATCTACAGGATTTATATTCGTTGAAGTATTCTAGGGAAAACTAAGGTTACTCCAGTAACCCCATTTGCATACACAACATTTTTTGGCTTATATTAACATCACCATAGTAAAAATGTGTCGATTATACTTGATGAACATAGCCCTACAAAAAGAATCAAACCCGAAGGTTTGATTCTCATATTGGTCGGTATCCATAATTATAGTTTTATGAGTAGCTTGCCACAGTTTTATGCCAAACAGACCATAGAAGGGCTGCTGTAGCATCTTCCCAACTAATTGGCTTTGCCTGAGGTCTTAGTAACCTCTTCTACCTTAGTTATCTTTGCTTCAATTCCAAGCATCTTTAAATACTGAACTAAATATTGCTGCATAACCTGTGTGATTTCCCCCGGCAGTGTTGCCTCTAAGCCAATATTATAGGTAATGCCTTCTTTCGGTGTTACCGACTGCTTCCCAGGGTCTTCCTCTGTGATAAAGTCAAAGCTTTTATACTTCTTAAGTATATTCCCCGCCGCATCCCGTACTGCACCGGAAGGAATTGCAACCGTATAATTCGTATTATAATCCAGCTTGGTCTTTGGCGTAATAATCAGTAAATTATCCTCAATCTCATATGTATATTCCACTACTTTTCCTAAAACAGATTTAATATTAATTTGATCTATGTTCTTTCCCTTTTTGATCATTTCGCTGAATCGAATTACAATCTCACATTCCTTCATGATATCAGTTGCTTTATCCGCAGGACTGGTTTTTGTAATTGTTGGCGCTTTTGTATCCTTTGCAGCGGCATACACTGCTGGGGTCATATTGATCAGTAATGCGATCATACAAATAACAGTAATAAACTTTTTCATGAAATCCCTCCTAAGATCTTAACACCAGCTTTCATGCAAAGCTGATTGACTTAATCACAATTGTTTCTATCTATATTATACCAATATATGAAATAAGCTGTCAAACATTCCAATACATGCTTTACCTTCAAACATTTTTCGAACATTCTTCAAACATACTTCTAACATTCTTCAAACATTCTGTACATTCTAGTTTCACTCGCCTGTCCTTTGAATGAATTTATGTCAAGTTACACCTTCCAGGATCATAACTATCTTCTTCTGAGTTCATTTCATGTAATAAGCTATAAAATCATTATAGCAATAGCATATTCTAATCATTAAGGAAATAGGTTCCTTGTTTTATGCCCATAAATACCTGCATTACCAAGAAACCCACATTGGATTTATGCATTATGTCAGGTTATAATAGTTCCTATATCTAAGTAACCATTATTATCACCAAAAAGGAGGCTTCCAATGAGACGATACCGCAGGCTAGTTCTAATCTTAGTGTGTGTACTTCTTTCCACGATTCCTACAACAGTATTAGCTGCCGATTATACGGTTGTAGCCAACGACTCACTTTATAAGATAAGTCAGTTATTCGATACGCCGATTAATACCATCAAGCAGGATAACCATCTGACAACTGACACTCTTTACCCCGGACAGGTATTGTATGTTCCTGCAAAAATACATACTGTAATCAACGGGGACAGTCTGTTTACCATCTCAAGGCAGTACGGGGTTCCCCTGGCTTCCTTACGTAAAGCGAATAACAAGTGGGATGATCTTATTCTACCTGGTCAGCAGTTCATGATACCCGGTGTAAAACCGACAGGTGGCGCAAACACAGTCATTCCTTATACAAATAGTGAATTGGATTTGCTTGCCCGATTGATAGAAGCAGAGGCAGGAGGTGAAATCTATGAGGCGAAGGTAGCGGTCGCTGCTGTTGTGGTTAACCGAGTCCAAAGCAAAGAATGGCCCTCAACTATTACATCAGTAATCAACCATGTGGCTGGAGGATATTATCAATTTACTCCTGTAAAAATCGGAACCATCAATAATCCCGCTTCCTCTGATTCCATCCGAGCAGCCTGGGCGGCGCTGTACGGAAGTGATCCAAGCAAGGACGCTCTCTTCTACTTTGATAACAGCTCTACCAACCAATGGCTCTGGTCAAAGCCCATAACCGCCTATATTGATCATATGGTATTTGTTAAATAGCTGCCAATAACTGACGGACAGATTATTGATTTTATAAGTCTTATTCAAACGGCATTATCCGCCATTGACTTACGAAATCATTAATCTGTCCGTCAAATATACTATCAACTGACATCTCTTATCAATGTCATTCATTGTACGGTTTCTCTTAATTATATTATTTTCTTACCAGCTATGTATTTATCAACAAGATTACGATCATCCGACAGATAAATCACTCTCTCTAGTCGTTGCTTCAGAGTTAATGGCTGCGGATGAACCAGGCTGGTATCATCAATTACTAAAGCATCAAACTCATAACCCGGCTCAAAGCTTCCTACCTTGCCAAAGAATTCTCCACCACCCTTGGTACCAAGAAAGAATGCCTCTTCCATAGATAAGGGGGTAAGACTCTGGTCCTGTAATCTCCATAAAAGCTTTGATACCTTAACGGTTTCTGTCATCATTTTAAAGATAGAAAGAGAATCACCGGCCGCAACATCACTACCCAACCCCATCTTCAGTCCGCGGTCAAGATAGGTTCTGACCGGAGCAATACCAGAGGATAAATTCATGTTAGAATCGGGACAATGGGCGATGAATACTTTATTCTCATGTACCAGCTCTATCTCTTCCTTCGTCAGATAGATGCAATGCGCCATAATCGTCGGTACCGTACCGCCAAACAACCCATATTCATTATAAGCATCTGCATACCCTGCTGTACTGGGAAACAGTTCTTTCACAAATTCTATCTCTAACAAGTTCTCGGACAGATGAGATTGCACTGGCAGATCCTCTTCCCTGCAGATTACGGATAGCTCGGTTAACAGATCTTCTGTACAGGAAGGCAAGAATCTCGGAGTAATAATCGGTGTTATATTATTATATTTATTACGTGATGAACTAAGCCACTTCTTTGTGTCATGTATAGACTGCTCACTGTCCTCACATAGTACCGGCGGACAGTTCCGATTCATGTTTACCTTACCAACCTTGCACTTAAGTCCTGTTTCCTCCAACAGATCCATAAGTAATCCGGTTCCTTCTGTATGGATGGTTCCAAAGATACATGCTCTGGTTGTTGCGCTCTTCTTCAAGTCTTCCGCAAAGATGGAATATGCCTTTCTTGCATAATCAAGATCAGCGTACTTTGCTTCCTCCGGAAATGTATTATATTCCAACCATTTTAAAAGCTCCATGTCCATCCCTAAACTACGGATTGCATACTGAGGTGCATGAGTATGCAGATCAATCAACCCCGGTATAATTAAACTATCCTGATAATCCGTACAGCTAATGCCAATGAATTTTTCAGGAAGCATCTCATATACTCCCTCAACCTTACCGTCTTCACAAACCAGGTATCCGTTCGGAATACACACAAGCTCCTTTGAACTCCTTGAATATAAGATGTTTCCCTTTAAAGCAAATAACTTCATATCCATCGAATCACACCTTTCCTGTATATATTCATAGTACTAAGTCAAAAAATAAGTCAATTATATAAGCACTGATACATGTCTTCTCTATACATAAAGAACCGTTCGAAATATAAAATTGATCATCACTTGTATCAAATCCTTCCTTGATAATTGATTGAATTCCCTCCTATATCTATTTTACTTTATTTGATAAAAAAAGCCAATCAGAAACTTTCTGATTGGCTTAGTTATTTTACAAAAGTTATATATTAATCTACCTACTATGCCTTCTGTAGCTTTCGTTGTATTGCTTTCACAATCTCTACAATCGGAATAACACTGACAGCTAACAGCATTGCGATTCCATATTCCTCTAAGCTGATATGCTCAAATTCGAAGATGTTACTGAGGAAAGGAATATATATTACCGCCGTGGTCAGAATCAAGCTCATGGCAGCGGCTCCGATCAGTACCACATTCTGAGTATTCATACGAAAAATTGATCCACGCTGACTTCTCATATTAAAACTATGGAATATCTCAGCCATACTCATAGTTAAAAAGGCCATCGTCATACCATCTGGACTGTTTACAAATTCCCATCTACCGGATTCAATATAATGACCGAGTAAATAAGCCAATAAGGTTACGACTGTTACCATTGCCCCCTGATACGCAACATCAATTCCGACACCACCGGAGAAAATCCCATCCTTAGAGGAGCGAGGCTTACGCTGCATCAGATCCTTCTCACCCTGCTCCATACCAAGTGCCAATGCCGGGAAGCAGTCTGTGATCAGGTTAATCCATAAGATATGCACGGGTTTCATGATAGTAAAGCCCAACAAGGTAGCAGTAAAGATGGATAATACCTCACTTAAGTTGGAGGATAAGAGGAACTGTATCGCTTTACGGATATTGTCGTAAATTCGTCGTCCTTCTCCTACAGCTGATACAATGGTAGCAAAATTATCGTCGGCCAGTACCATGTCTGCAACATTCTTTGTTACGTCAGTACCTGTGATACCCATACCGACACCGATATCAGCACTCTTGATGGAAGGTGCATCATTTACTCCATCACCGGTCATAGCGGTGATCATACCCTTCTTCTTCCAGGCTGTTACGATACGTACTTTATGCTCCGGTTGAACACGGGCATAGACGCCATAATTCTCGATGGTAGCCTGAAGCTCTTCGTCAGAGATCTCATTCAGCTGTGCTCCAGTTATGGCTTGCATCGGATCTTGAATAATACCAATCTGTGTTGCAATTGCAATGGCCGTATCTCTATGATCTCCCGTAATCATAACAGGACGGATACCTGCACTGCGACATTCCTTTATCGCTTCGATAACCTCTGGACGTACCGGATCAATCATACCGGTTAAACCGATGAATATAAGTTCCTTCTCCAAGAACTCAGGAGTGTACTCCGTCGGTGCTGTCTCATAGGTACGGTAGGCTGCTGCCAGGACGCGAAGTGCTTTGTCTGCCATTCGTTTGTTTTCTTTTAATATCTCCTGACGCTTCTTCTCTGTCATAGGAAGGACTGTACCATTCTCTATGTAGAAAGTACATACGCGGAGTACTTCATCGGGAGCACCCTTTGTAAATTGTACAATACCTGAATTGTCATGTACGGTAGACATCATCTTTCGAACAGAATCAAAGGGAGCCTCTCCGATACGAGGAAATACTTTCTTCAATTCCGGCTTCAAGAGCGACAGCGTAGCCGCATAATTAACCAAAGCACATTCGGTGGGTTCACCGATTGCAGATCCATTCTCCAGCTCAGCATCACAACAGAGTGCCATTGCTCTACCAAGCAATTCCTCATCAGAGGTAAAATGATCAACTACAGTCATCTTATTCTGTGTCAGAGTTCCGGTCTTATCACTACAGATAATCTGGGTACAGCCTAAGGTCTCAACTGCTGTTAATCGGCGAATTACTGCATTACGCTTACTCATATTCGTAACACCGATGGATAGAACGATAGTTACAACAGCTGCCAGACCCTCAGGAATAGCGGCTACCGCTAGACTTACTGCCACCATGAAGGTATCAAGGACAACTGTTCCGTTCAAATCACCGGATCGGAGCAGGCTGAATGCAAAGATGAATACACAGATACCAATTACAAGAACGGTAAGAATCTTACTTAATTGGTTTAATTTAATTTGAAGAGGAGTCTCGCCTTCTTCTGTTTTCGTGATGGCATCTGCAATCTTTCCCATCTCAGTGTCCATGCCGGTAGCGACAACAACAGCGCGCCCACGTCCATATACCACTGTACTTCCCATGTAAGCCATGTTCTTCCGATCACCCAGGGGTATCTCCTTCTCTTCCTTTTTCAGAGATAGGATATCAATGATTTTATTTACAGGAACGGATTCACCGGTTAACGCAGCTTCTTCGATCTTCAAGCTGGCGCTTTCTAAGATTCTGCAATCAGCTGGAACAGAATCTCCTGCTTCCAGAAGAACCATATCACCAACAACCAGTTCCTCACTTTTTACACTTACAATAGTCCCGTCGCGAAGCACCTTACTCGTAGCTGCTGCCATCTCCTGTAGGGCTTCTATTGCCTTCTCAGCTTTATTTTCCTGATATACACCAAGCACGGCATTAATGATTACTACAATCAAAATGATGAAAACATCCGCAATAGACTCTCCGGCATAGATACTGGTTGCACCCGATATTGCTGCTGCCACGAGCAGTATTATAATCATAGGATCGGTAAGCTGGGATAAAAATCGTTTAAGCAGGCCATCCTTCTTACCCTCTACCAGTTTGTTCTTACCATTCTTCTCCAATCTTTCTTTGGCCTCAGAGGCGGTAAGCCCCTCTGCTTTACTTCCTACTACTTTTAACACATTTTCTTCTTGCTCAAGATAAAACTTCATTCGCGACAAGTCCCTTCCTTTTCATTGTTAGTAGAAGCACTGTGTTCGAACCGATTCATGTCCTAGAATCATGTATCAGTATACCGACAGTTTCGTACCATAGTAGATTGCACAGCAAGCTATTCCTTGCCACACGGTGAGTCATCTCAAAGTGAACTTCGTTCATTTGCCTGGAGGCGTAATTCTTTTGAAACAAAAAAGACTCAAGTAAATCCTATTCAAATTGAATAAGAAATACATGAGTCTTGTTCTTTCCGGATAAGCCAGACAGTTACGTCTTGTTGTTGACTTAGCCACGCAATATGGTGCGCGAACTACTCCCCCACGGTTCATAAACATTTTATGCTTTTCTAGATGATCACATCTTTATCTTCTACAGTGCTTTTAATAATAGCACAATTAAGAAGAATAATCAATGGGAATTTGCTGGGAGTGTTTTTCGCTGTAACATTCTTGGCTCGACTACTTACAGCAATCCCTGTAATAGGATACCCTTTTGTTGAAATAACTTCATATCCTTAAAAACAACGTTGGTTCTTCTCCTTCGGGCAGACTTCACCTTTACTGCATTGATAACATACCTCATTATCCAGTGATTTATCGTCAAAAAAGCTCCGACAGTTCTGTAATGTAGTCTCTGCAATATTGATCAAGGCTTCTTTTGTTAAGAATGCTTGATGTGAGGTTACTATTACATTCGGCATGGAAATAATTCGGGCTAATATATCATCTCTAACAATCGTATAGGACATGTCCTCATAAAAGAACTCTGTTTCCTCCTCATACACATCCAGACAAGCTCCTCCAACCTTCTCGTCCATAAGGGCCTCCAGCAGCTCTTCTGTATTAATCAACGCTCCTCTGGAGGTATTTACGATATAGACACCCTTCTTCATCATTTGAAGCTTCTCCTTATTAATAAGATGAAAGGAATCCTTGGTTAAAGGGCAATGTAAGGAGATAATGTCCGATTCCCTGCACAGCTCCTCCAAGCTTACATATTGGATATCCGCATCCTTAATTGGATACGGATCATAAGCAATTAAATTCATTCCAAAGCCCTTACAGATATCCACAAAGATGCGTCCAATCTTGCCGGTACCGATTACACCCATGGTCTTTCCATGAAGATCAAACCCTGTCAGGCCATTTAAGCTGAAATTAAAATCCCTTGTTCTTATATATGCCCGGTGGATCTTACGATTGAGGGTAAGCAGCAGAGCGATTGCATGCTCCGCTACTGCATACGGAGAATAGGCCGGAACACGTACCACATGAAGCTTCCCATATGCTGCCTTGAAATCCACGTTATTATAACCGGCACAACGCATGGCGATCAGCTTCACTCCATTCTCATATAGAATACGAATGGTTTCTTCATCAATGGTATCGTTGACAAATGCAACCACAGCCTCATATCCTTTAGCCATAAGGGCAGTTCTGGGACCAAGCTTAGGTTCAAAATATTCTATTTCGATCTTATATTGTTCCTTCAACTGGTCAAAGTAAACCTTATCATAGGGCTTTGTATCAAAAAAGCATATTCGGTTCATCAAAAACTCCTTTCTTTATACCGTCTCAACCGCCTTTGCTACTCAACTTCTTAGGTATTTACTGTACTAATGACTAATATCATCTTTTTTATTGTATTTATACCTTTCAAATAGAGAAAAGAGCTTTACAACATCGTCTTATTGCGTGTAATTAAGCATCACTCTGATCGGTTACTTTTTATGATGTCATAGCCTAAAAGCTGTATTAACTTTAGCGCTTCCATCGAGGTTCTACGGTCAAGCTCCTTCTCAGCTTCGGGTAGCTCATCATAGGATACTAAATTCGGATGCCGTTTTAAGCGGTCATTTCTTTTAGGGCCATAACTCCATCCATTCTTCAATCTCTCTTCTGCCCAATTTTCATGGGTATTCTTTGCCAGTGTCTCTGCTATTTTTAATAGGTTATGATCTATTGCAACCTTGCTTGTATCGATTGGATTTGGAATATATTTCATAGGTTAACCTCTTTTATAAATCACTTTTTGTTATACCATAACCTGAGGAAGATAAAATCAATCCAAGATTCTGTATCAGGAACTGGTCTGCTTTTTTATAATCTTTATTGAATACAGAACTTACATGATCAAGCTCATCCCATTCAACCAAACAACTATGTAATTTTAGGACTTCATCCTTGTTTTTTTCCTTCCCTTGAATATCAGTCATGGTTCTCCATCCATTTACAAAATGGTATGCATTCCATCTCATATGCTCTCCCTTTGATAACTGATCAAAGATAACATTATCTTTCAAAAGATTTTCATAGATTGTCGTTTTAGATCCTTTTTCATAACTGAGTCCAACGGAATTTAGCTTGGACTGGAAATGTAAAGCCAACGCTCTATTTGACTGCTTTTCAAAAAGGCTGATCTCCTCCCAAGTCCTAGTACTTTTATATACCGAATTATAAAAATCATGACATTGTTTCGCTAGATGATCCAACTCTTCATTTATAATATTATTCTCTGTAAACAAATTATTTGATGACCCAAACCATATAACGTTACTAAGCAAGGTTGTTTTAAATAGTACTTTATATTTCTCATAATCTTTCACATATGCACATATCCTGGCTTTTGCCTTACTATGAATACATAGCCGGCTAACCTCGGATGCAGTCTCTACATCATCATTAGCAATTATGATACAATTCAGATCAGGGAGATACCCCTTAAGCTTAATATAATATTGTTCTGTATCAAGCTTTGCATCAACAAACTCAAATGATGCGCACTTCTCAACTTCCGGATTTTTTTGAAAAAAGGAAGCGGTTTTATCCCTGATCTCTTGTTCAACCAGAACTAACTTTAATTTAATGCCATCACATTGACCCAAAATGATAATATTTCTATATAGATCTTCACATATCTCTGAAAAACCGATGATGCATACCGTTAGTACCTCCTTCTTATCAAGTGTACTAACAAGCGTAAATTGATCAAACAGCTGTCGGGAGATCAGATTATTCAAATCTATGATATGAATATCCAGTTGTGAAAAATCATCCCTAGAAAATACATCCTCACAAATATTATGATCGGTGAAAACATACAGACTAACATCCTTATTCTTTTTTTTATTCTTTTTGTAACTTTCAGCATATTGATCAGTAAAAGTTATATTATCATAAATATCTTCATTGATTGCAAAAATAAACGTCTTGTATTTTACAAATCTTAAACAAATGTTAATGATATCGTCAAGACTATATATCATGTATATAATATGTCCATATTTTGAAGCTTCTATTTCAAGCCTTATACTCTCATCCGAGTCACTTTTATTATCAACACTAAGGATTATGATGCTGTCTTTATTTTGCTTTTTAATATCATTTGCTAGAGCTAAACTGTTTTTATTCAGCGCTGTAAAAATGTATACTTTCTTATTCCGAGTAAAACACCGGATAAACTTCAACTGAATCTTGCTCATTACCCGATAACCTAACAGGGATAATATGATCATTCCGGTTACCAGCAGGGAAAAGGTCATGATAAGACCAAAAAAAATATTATACAGAGGCATGTTAGTAACATTTGTTTCAAAAGAGGAAATATCATTTTCTAATACAAACATTCTTCCCGTACTGAAAATTGCCATTAATCCAGATGATATATAATCAAGAGGGCCCTGGCTTTTTGTGAGATATCCAATGGTATAGATACATATACCCAATATAATAAATGCAGATAGTATTTTTAATCGATGCTTTGCAAACCAGGTCTGATACCGAGATATTATAAATACTCCAAAAAATATTAATAGAATATCAAAAATGATAATTATGATTTGAACTAGCATAATTTTCTCCTTCGATTAATCATTTAATTGCTAACAAAACCATCATAATTTATGTCAAATTATAAATAAAATCTTCTGGTACTTTATACAATGGAATTTGAAATAATTCATTACCACATTCAAGCGAGAATATTTATTAACGCTATTGCTGTTTAGCTCCGCATCTGGAACAGAAAACTGCATCGACTGTTATCTGATGACCACAGGCTGTACAGAAAGCACCGGCAGTGGTTGTCGAAGTTTTATAACTGCTATATCCATTCGCTTCGAGGGTATGTACCGCTTCTTCGACCACGCTTATTGCCTCATCATCCAGTTTGGATTGTTTCACTAGGCCTGATATCTGAGTAAGCAACACGGGCCACGCAATAAATAAGGATATTGCTGAAGGGATCAACTGCTGTCCAAAGATTCCTACCTTGGCACTTACTGATATTCCCCCCATTGCTTCCTTTATTTCGATATTTAAAGCAGTTTTCATTCCAAGAATTGACTTAAAGATTCCGCCCTTGCTAATACTGATAAACTGCCCAAACGCATTCCCTTCCACATGAACAGTATATCCGTTATTTTCAAAATGAGTTTTTGCTATCTTCGCAACTTCATCCAAACTTTTATAATGAGTTGTTATAAATTTATCCGATTTAAATGTAGCCATATTCATATCCTCCCCTATATACGCTTACTATTCAGTGTGTATAGTACTGCCATTTCACTGAATGCATCAACGAACAATTTTTTATCATCATCACTTACCTGTTGATTAATCTGCTTCAGAAGGTTTAGTACTACGTTTGACTGCTCTATGATTTCCTCGTCCGTTATTCGTGCATCCTCCATTATTTTTTTGTAGCTTGGCATCTCCATCACTATTTCATCCAAACATAAAAATCCATTTTTATCAAATAAGCTCAACATGTAAAGTCCTCCTCTATTTTCTTTCCGCAATGTTTACAGAATACCCAGTCTTTCTCAACCATTCCACCACAACTGCGGCATTCATTATCATTTTGCTTCATATAATCCATAATTTTCTCAAAATCGCTACTCTCACACCATTGCTTAATCTCGGCAGCACGTACAGCAGTAAAGGGATGTGTCTGGTTCATCAATACCATAAACTGAAGAGTCTTGTTCCATAAGGAACTATCAATCAATTTTTGATATTCTTTTGCCTGTTCGATGTATAGCTTCTGATTCACCTTTGCCGTAATATTTTTACTTCCTCCAGAAAGGCGTGTCATAACCTCTATTACTGAGGAACAGCTCTGAAGATATACTGCAGCAGCCCGATCCGCGGAAAATTCACTGCATCTTTGCCAATGGCAAAAGGCTATCTTAAGAGGTAAAGAGATTGCATCTATTCCCAATAAATCTATCCCCTGGTTGATAATTATATCTGCCATAGAATGATACAGACAATGCCTGCATGCAATATGTCCACACTCATGAGCAAGTACTGCTTTCACTTCATCCTCTTCCATGATTTCAATCAATCCTGAAGTTACTGTTATGGAAATCATTGAATCACCGAAGGTATACGCATTTGGATAAGGATTCATTTCCAGATAAAACTCAGGTTCCGTAATGCCCAATACTTTACATATAGGTGGCAGCAGTTGGTATATTTCCGGTAACTGATCGGGTCCGAGCCTAATCTTACTTGACATATTAATCCCATGAATCATAGTTTCATTATAAATTTTCATAAAAGTTTTTAATACCAGTTGAAATCCAGGTATCGCTTCTAGCGCCAGTAAAGTTTTCTTATCCTGTTCATGGTAATAGTTACTTGGGTTAATTACTTTCATATAAGCAATCTCCTTCCATTAATACACAGATAAAGCCTACATCTCTTTGTCATATAGACTTAATTCACAGTGATACTTACCTTTTTTACTCATTTTTTTATGTAAGGATTTCCATTTGTCCAATCACATCTAGTTACATTATCACTGCCTTATTTGCATTCTAAATGTTCTAAATCATTTTAATTGACTTAGTGGCATAATTGTATTTTATTAGTTAATTTTACCATATTTCTTCATGACATGCATTACATTTTTAATTTCAAACCAATACATTTCATTCTTCTTTCATTCTTTTTAAACGTTCTAAAATAAGTTCTAGCAAATTCTCATATGCATATCTTATTAAGAAAGGCATGAAACGAACGACTATCTTGTCCAATAACATCTGACCAATTCAGGAACAGCCTCATCTAAGATACATTTTTCCATTTGCTCTATCATCTAGCAGGAGCCCCTATAATATCATGCAAAGCCCGAATGATTATTAACAGTACCGTAAATTTGTATTGTTATATTCTGTTTAATTATGGTAAAATATACCTAGGTTTTATCCTAATAAATAGATTATCATTCTTAAAGTGGGGAGGAAAATATGATGCAAAATTCATTTGATACAACACCTGAAACAGAGGAAAAGTATACCTATTATGCCTTTATCAGCTATAAACATGAAGATGAAAAATGGGCCAGATGGATTCAGAATAAATTGGAGACCTACAAGTTGCCTACGGTTCTGCAAAAGGAAATTAGAGACCTCCCAAATCGCATCACTCCGATTTTTCGTGATAAGACGGATATCACCTCAGGCCCCTTAAAGAAGACCCTTTCGAAGGAGCTACAGTCTTCCAGATTCCTAATAGTCATATGTTCTCCCAATGCAGCAAAATCAATTTATGTGGATTATGAGGTTGAGCAATTTATCCGAATGGGAAGACAGGACAGAATCATTCCTCTGATCATCGACGGTGCTGTCAGAACCCAGAACCCTGAACAGGAATGCTTTGTTCCATCTCTTCTTGCAATGGAGGAAACCATCCTTGGTGTAGATCTACCTACGCTTGGTAAGCACAAAGCTTTCCTGACAGTTATAGCCACGATGCTTGATATTAAGCTGGATACCCTAGTGAGGAGGGATCGGATCAGACAAAAGAAAAAAAACCTTCTGGCGACGGCAAGCATCACTATATTGCTGATACTTGCAGGCTTTACACTGGATTATTACATCCCTAAGACCTATTATTATTCCGATTATGTACTGCAATGGGGAATACCAAAGGGTATATTCCGGCTTGACTATAGCTTCCTAGCCTTTGGTAAGAATGAGCTGAAGGATAGAGACGATTTTTACGCTGTTACCATATCAAAATCCAATAAGACGATTACGCTGAAGCATATGAATTCCGCCATGGTTCCGGTTGACTATCCAACCGAAACGGAGCAGAGTGACCGACCGGTTTTTGCAGAATATGATTATAAAGTTACGGATGGAATTAAGCAAGTTTCAGATGCAAAGTACTTCGACAGATACGGGAATATTATACTTGTGCTGAAGTATTCGGACGACTCTACCATCGTTGATTTCACCAGCCCAGATGGATCCAACACCCCTGTTACCTTATCCGGAAGCTTGTTTTCAGAAAACGGTACAATGGATGTTAAAAATTTGGAAATAAAAAGCTCAATCACACGATACATATATCAATATGATGAAAACGGATACATCAGTCTGGTTAAATTCATGCGAGATAACCGTGCCACATCCCCTACGCCGGATCAGAACGGAATCACGGGTTACATCTGTACGGTCGATCAATACGGCAGAGTAGTTACTAAGAGAATGAATTATGTATTTGATAATACCATCCATAATACTGTATTTGACAGAATCTATTACAATTACGCTTACCAATCTCCCAACCTTGTTAGTGTGGTATATACTGATGCCGAAGATAATTTGATATATAATGGTGATTTCTATGCAAAAAAAGAATTTTTCTATTATGATAATGGGAATATTAGTGATATTTATTATTATGGGACAGATGGTGAAAAATGCACAGGCCCTTATGGTTATGCCCACGCCAGCATCATTTACGATAATAAAGGCTTTATACAGGAAGTTGATTACTATAACGAAAATAATTATCCGGTCATCACCGTATTCGGCTATGCGAAGGCGCAGCATGTACACGACAAGAAGGGCAATTTGACACAAGCTTCTGTATTCGATACCGATGGGAATCCAGTTGTGGCACTTCCTACTGATATATATCGGTATGTCAGCGGTTTTTCTACGATTCGTCGGGTTTATGATGAGAAAAACATGCTCATTAGTGAAACCTATTACGATGAAAACGATGAACCCATGCTTTGTACTGGTGAATATGCAAGGCTCGATACCGCGTATCATAAAGGTCTTCTCAGTGAAGTAAGCTATTATGATGTTAACGGCGAACCAAAAACATGTAATATAGGCTTTGAAAAATTCACAAAGGAATATAATGAGTTCGACCTGGCGATCAACTGGCGATACTGCAATGCAGATGGGACCCTGTCGGAAACAACATGGGGATATTCCCGTATTGAGCTAGAGTATGATGAGAATAGAAATATAAAATCCTATTCCTTTTATGATGAGAATGACCGACTCGTCATGACGGAAGATAACATTGCCCGCCAGGAACTAGTCTGGGATGACAGAGGACTGTTGTCTGAACAAAGTAATTATGATACGGTCGGTAACCTTGTTGTTTCAACCGCCGGATATGCCAAGAATGTTAAGGAATACAATGAAAGCGGTTTGTTGACCAAGGATATCTACTATGATCAGAATGAGGAGCCGGTGTACGTTCCGGATCAAGGCTATGCAAGATATGAAGCAGCCTATGATGAATATGGTGACTGCACTTATAAGTCATATTATGACGTTGATGGTCAGCTGGTTATGACCAATTATGGATATGCAGAATACAAAGCCTGGTATGACAGCAAAGCACAGAAGGTCGAGGAAGCCTATTACGACGAAACAGGTAGTCTGGTCCTTCCAAATGGTTATGATTGGGCAAGACATACCATGGCATATACGGAAGAAGGATTACCAAAATGTGAAAGCTATTATGATGCAGATAATCACCTGGTAATCAATTCTTACACCGGCTATGCAAAATGCTATGCAGAGTATGATGAGTGGAATAATATGCGTTCAAAAACCTTCTACGGTACGGATGGTAAGGAGTTCATCTCACCGAATTTGGGGTTTGCTTCCGTTAAATATGTATACGAGAATAACTACCTGATCAGGACCAGCTATTATGATGAAAAAGGAGATCTGATTATTTCCCCAACCATTAACTATGCCGAGCAGATCCAGAAGCTGGATTCGAATGGAAAACTTCTTAGCAGCTGTACATATGACGATACAGGGAAGCCGATCCTTAATCTTTACGGTTATTCCAGCGTAACATGTACCTATAATCAAAAAGGGTTAGAGACAAATAGACAATACCTTGATGCCCAGGGCAAGCCGACGATTGCCCTGAATTATGGTTACGCAGAGATGGATATTCTTTATAATAAGGATGGTACATGGAAAAATGCCGTATTTTATGACCAGAGTGGCAAGGAAATTGATTCAAATCTGATTGTAACGAAATCCTTTGTATATATTTCTGAGGTTAAAGCACAGAGTGCCGGCTTAAAAGCCGGAGTACATATTAATGATCTTATACTGCAGTACGGCGACTGGTGTTATTTCCCTGTGAATGAAGAAGATAGTATGTTTACCCTTCTTACAAATGAATTAGAAAGAGTAAAGGATTTATCTAAAAAAGTTGTAATATATCGTCCGACGGACGCTTCCATCCAAACCTATCAATTTGATAGCGGGATGGTGGGACTACGAATTAACTCTGTAGATTTCAGCTTCCCGAGTCAGGAGGCTTATATGGAATACAGCACGGGACTGGAGTCGGCTTATCTTAGTAGCGGCTTAGAATAACCTGCACCTGAGGCGGGGTTGCCCGCCTCAGATTTATGATAGATAATTGTACCTTCTGTGCTTTAAAACCTTCTTATAAAGTTCTCACAATAAAAGCTGCTACATTTTATTCCATTACCTCACAAAGATCATATAATAATACAAGACTATCACCAACCGGTATTTCACCTTCCGCAATATCAAATCCTGATCCATTATATCGAAGTACTTTTACTTTGCTATTTTCATTTTTTATTCTGGCAGTCACAATATCTTCCATGGTCTTTATTTTTTTGCCGTTCATTTCAATTAAGATATCACCAAGCAGATAGAAGCTGTTCTGTGGCTTATCCGGTTCATACCCACCGATTAAACATCCGTAGTCAATCCCTGTACTGTCAACTTGTCTAAAGAATGCCTCTGCAATTGGAATGAAAACATCTGCCTCATCCGATGTATCCTTCTCATGGAATATCTCAAGGCATTCAATACACATATCATACATCTTCAGGGTATTAAAGCGAAGCATCTTCCCCCATATTATGCCTACTTCATCCGTCTCTAATGGTTTAAATTTTTCCTTTGCTTCTTCCTTTGTCTTATTCAATTCTTCCGTGACTTCCTTTAGTTTATTTACCTTACCCTCCAGCTCATCGAGCTGTACATTATAATCCCCTATTATAGAAGCAATTTCAGTAATTATATTTTGATACTTCGTAAAATTTGCGTCTGATATCGCTTTTATTTCTTCCTTATTCTTACTCCACGACTGCCCATTATAGATATCCGGTAGTATGGGGAGCAATTCTGCTTTAAAATCTTTCAGAGCATCTTCATCTACATCAACCAGGATATCATTTATGCCATAAAAAATCAGGTCCTTATTAATATCCATAATCTGTTCATAATAATCTGACAATTGAGTCATCGATGTTTTGGATAATACACTTTCACCGGAGGACATATATATCATGTAGTCAATATTATTGAGGAATTCATCGGTACAAGTGATTAGGAAGTCCCTTACAGCAATAATATCATCTTTTGCTAGAATGGTATTATCAAGCTTTGCCGATAAAGTATCATCCAGTGTGACATAATTATCCTTCGCCTTTGTGATTTTCTCCTTGTTCTTTCTTAAATCCGATTGAAGAGCAGTATAATTAATTTCAGTCGGATCTGTTAGATAGTATTGGAATGCAGTTATAGCAAGATCATATTCTGCGATTGCTATATTGGCATTTGTTAAGTTTGTTGAAATATAATATATTACTTCCTTTACGGTGTTCTTATCCGCTTTCGAATATGGAAACGATGCCTGTGTTGTTTGATAGAACTGATACCCTGTGAATATGACACCAAAAGTAACAAACAATGCAATAACCAAGGGTAAAACCTTTTTAATTAAGCTATTATGAGTGATTCTATGTACAATCCTAGGCTTTGTTTTTAAAAATTCTACCAACCGTTTTGCAAAAGCATCAAAAAATTCTGTAGATGCCTCTATTCCGCTTTGATACCGAAGCTGTTCCATATCCTCGGGTAGCTTATCAGGAAATTGAAAGCCTCTTAACAGGACCGGTACCACATTCTTCCTTTTCTGTAAAGCATAAGCTACTTCCAGTCTGACCCAGTCATTATCATTGCCACATCGCTCCAAACAATTCGGCGATAAAACGGAGATAAAATCCTCGCATTCATCGATTACTGAAAACAGCTTTGAGTTGAATTGCCCCGAGCGAAGCGATTCAACGTCAAAAAATACATTATATCCCAATTCGGTTAATTTATCATGAATTATTTTAGCTGTATACTCTCCGCCTTCACGCCGATAGCTTATAAAAATATCATATTTCATAGTAACTATACCTCCCTGATACAAAAAACTTCATTTGGTAAAATATCACACTATTACCCTAATTATATCAATTAATGCACTTTATTTCCATATGCATTTTAAAATGGTCCCACAATGTTTTTACATATATTCACATTTAATAACGCGCGAGACTTGTTTTTCAATAGGATAATCCAACGAACTGTGCGAAGAAGTGTGGAAGTCAGTTCTACAGATACAAAAAAATGGGAAAGTCCCCAATATATGACTTTCCCATTTTTAAGCGTAAAACCCGGACTAGCTTCTTAGTTTAGTCGGGTACAAACATACTATAAATCGCCTTTGTTGCTTCTTCAAAATCCTCCTCAGCAACGCCTATAATAATATTCAACTCAGAGGAGCCCTGATCAATCATCTTCACATTGACCTTAGCCTGAGCCAGAGCAGTAAATATCTTAGCAGCTGTACCTCTTGCCTTTCTCATACCTCTTCCTACAACAGCAATCAGTGCTAAATTATCCTCAATATCGATATTATCCGGATGTGTTCTTGCCGTAATCTCATCCAGAACAGATTTTTCTTTGCCACGAAATCCTTCTGTACTAACGATAACACTTAATGTATCGATACCGGAGGGAATATGCTCGAAGCATAAGGCATTTTTCTCCAGAGCACGAAGTACATTTCTGCCAAAGCCGAGCTCGGAATTCATCATATCCTTCTCAATATTAATAACAGAGAAGCCCTTCTTTCCGGCAATGCCGGTTACTGTATAGGGACTACTATCCACAGTCTGAGCAACAATCATCGTACCGGGATCCTCCGGATGATTCGTATTCTTAATATTAATCGGAATTCCTACTGTACGCACCGGAAAGATAGCATCTTCATGAAGTACCGTTGCTCCCATATAGGAAAGCTCACGAAGTTCACGATAAGTAATTGTAGTAATTGGCTTCGGATTCTTAACAATTCTGGGATCACAGATTAAAAAACCACTGACATCAGTCCAGTTCTCATAAATCTCAGCGTTCACAGCTCTAGCTACAATGGAACCGGTCACATCAGAGCCTCCACGTGAAAAGGTCTTAATCGTATCATTTGGCATAGAACCGTAGAAGCCTGGTATTACTGCATTCTCCATCTGAGCAAGCTTCGGTTCAAGCTTTGAAATGGTTCTATCCAGGTCAAATTCACCGCTTTCGTTAAAGTATAGTAACCCCACGGTATCAAGGAACGGAAAATCAAGATACTTCGCAAGAAGCAGGCTGTTCAGATACTCTCCGCGGCTGGCTGCATAATCACGTCCTGCGCTATGCGCAAAAGCAGCTTTGATAAAGTTGAATTCCTCTTCTAACGAGATATCCAAGGATAAGTCCTGAATAATACTATTATAGCGCTCTTCAATTGCAGAAAATTCCTTCTCAAAATTTTCCCCCTTCGATGCTTTATCATAGCAGCTATATAGCATGTCTGTAATCTTAATATCCTTATCATATCGTTTACCGGGAGCAGATGCTATAACAAAACGTCTGGTTTTGTCAGCACGGATAATATCCGCAACCTTTTTGAATTGGTTGGCATCAGCAAGTGAACTACCTCCGAATTTTACAACCTTTGTACCTTTCATATAATATCCTCTTTCTTTTTTAGATTAATGTATTAAAGTATTTTATATTATATATGGAGTATTCAATTTAATCAATAGAATATTTACAACCTATTTCCACCTGCTTAACAGCAATAACAGTTCAGCCCTTATGCAAAGTTGTAAATAATAGTTCGATCAAAGGTTCCGAAATCGGAAATGCTTTCGCTTATTGGTTGATATTTTACTTAACCTTCGCATGATTAAGAGTCTGGGCGAAAATACCACCCAGACTCTTATAATACAGAAAACATATATAAATATTACTCAATACTACTTTTAACCTTATTCAACGTATTTTGCTGCACGCTCGTCGATTACTGACTGAGCACCGGCATTCAACCATTCCTTAATATTTGCATCCCAAACTGCATCAAAATCAGCTGGCTTACAGGTTACTGCTTCTGCTAAAAGGGTCTTGCCCATATCGGTTAAGGTCTGGCTAACCGGACCTGCAGCACTAAGAACTACCGGTACGATTGTAGAAGGACGACCATTTCTCATGGAGTTCTCATAAGCATCGGTAATTAACTGAGGATCCACTGTATAAGACTGTGCAAGTGCTTGTGCATACTTACTATCATCGCCTACATCAAGACCATTAATCATAAGCGTATAATCAATATTCTGAGCAGAGTTCATAATCTTCTCATTGGTTGCAGCGATCATCTTCGGAACACCGTTAACCATCTCATGAGTTACACCCTCTTCACCAATCTGAAGGAAGTAGCGGTTTTCAAACTTTGATAACCAGTTGATATAGCGAAGTGCACCTTCCACATTCTTGCTGGATGCAGGAACAAACATATTAACACCAGCTGCATCATAGGTAAACTTCTCCGTTACACCAGCACTGTTCTGGAAGCAGTCAATCGTAACGATCTCTGCATCCGGAACATTAACCTTAAGGTCACGTAATAATCCAGGGGTATCACGGTAAGCTTGATCCCAGTTGTGAATGAAAGCACCAACCATACCGCTCTTGATGAGGTTATCGCTATCGTTATCATCATTGTAAAGAGCGAACTGTGTATCAACTAAACCTTCATTATACATCTTGTTTAAGAAACGAACGCCTTCCTTGTATCCAGGAAGTAAGAAATTACGATCTACAGCGGAATTCACCCAACGATCTTTTTTGCTGATGGTAGGATCGATAAAGGATTCTATTAAGGTACTTGCTCTCCAACGAACATCGCTGGTCATAGTAAAAGGAACAACCTTATCCTTACCAACACCGCCGGGATCCTGAGTCTTGAATGCTACAAGAGCATCATAGAATTCCTGTGTGGTTGTAGGTAACGGTAAACCAAGCTTATCCAACCAATCCTTACGAATAAAGGTGTTTGCACCTGCAGTGTTCATACGACGAGCAGGGATCGAGAATAACTGGCCTGTTTCTGTGTTTACATTACGCATGATCATATCTCTTCCCTCTAATGCTAAATCAGGGCCGAGGAATGCTTTCAGATCCGGTAATAAAGTATCAACATAAGGAGCTAAATCTGCAAGACCACCTAAATCACGATAGTTCGCAATCAGGTCACCACTGTATGTAAGGCATACGTCCGGAGCAGTACCTGCAGCCATAAGGTTATTCAGCTGATCGGTCTCCTCCCAACGGGATACTGCTACGAAGTTAACACCGATGTTCTCATCTTCTAATACCTTGGCTTTAATCCAATCGGTATAGAAATTGTTGGTCGGGTCTGTCTTTCCGCCATCAGTACCACGGTCAAATACTTCAACCGTAATCTCACTGTATTCGGGCTTTGATGCTTCTACCGGAGCAGCAGTTGCTTCAGGTGCCTTGGTAGGCTCAGACGTTGTGGTTCCTTGATCTGTCGGTGCAGGATTATCGGTTTTAGCTTTACATCCCCCCAAAACGCTGACAATCATTATACACGCAAGTATAAGTGACAACCATTTTCTTTTCATTAATACATCCTCCTATTATTTTTTTATAAATAGCAACGTCCCCTCTAGAAACGTTGAAATTTAACATGGTTACAATAAATCCCTTAATTACAATGGTATTACATTATTCCTTGATTGCTCCCAGCGTAACACCTTGAATAAAGTGTTTTTGAAGGAATGGATAGATTATAACAATCGGAATTGTCGCAAACATTACGGATGCGGCTTTCAATCCTTCACTTGCCATCGGGGCTGAGAAGCCCTCCTGTTGGGCAGTCTCTATTGCAGATAGATTATTGATTACCTGATACAGCTTCAACTGGATCGGAGCATATTTCGCATCCGGTACATACATAAGAGCATCAGAAAAACCGTTCCAGCGACCAACTGCATAAAACAGTGCCAGAGTGGCTAATACGGGTTTTGATAACGGCAGATAAATCTTGGTCAGAATTGAGACTGGACCTGCACCATCCAGCTCAGCAGATTCACGAAGGCTATCAGGAATACCGTATAAAAAGCTACGTAAAATAATCATATTGAAGATGGACAAGCAATTTGGTATAATTAGTACTAGCGGATTGTTAATTAAATTCAGATCCTTCATCAACAGATAATTAGGAATCGTTCCTGCACTAAAATACATAGTTAGCAGCATCAAACCGTTCAAGAACCTTTTTCCCCTTAACTTATCAAAAATCAAAGGATAAGAACATAATATCGTCATAAACAATGATACCAAGGTACAGATAAGAGTTAATAATGCTGTCCACCACAAGGAACGAACAAAGGCTGCGTCCTTCAATACAAAATCATAAGATTCAATGGTGAAATCCACTGGTAATAAGAATACTCGGTTATTGATTAGTGACTGAGTAGAACTAAGTGAACGGGCTAGAATGTTCAACAGCGGTAATAAACATATAAGTATAATAATGAAACAGATGAATGCAATTATAATATCTTCAATTCTTCGTTTGGTTGATTTTACCATCACAGCGGCCCCCTTACCATACTCCGCGTTCGCCGAACTTCTTAGCTATGGCGTTAGCGCTTAATAGGAATATTACACATACTACAGATTGAAACAGACCCACTGCAGCCGTCAGCGAGAATTGGAAGCCTCGGATACCTACTCGATATACATAGGTACTTAATACATCAGCAACACCCATTACAAGGCTGTTGGAGAAAGAATAAGGTCGGTCAAATTCACTTCCCAAGATACGTCCCATGTTCATAATAAGAAGAACTACGATGGTGGAACGAATTCCGGGCAGTGTAATATGCCATATCTTCTTCCAACGGGTTGCGCCGTCTACCTCTGCTGCTTCATAAAGCTCAGGATTAATTCCTGTGATTGCAGCTAGATAAATGATGGTATTCCAACCCATCTCCTTCCATAAACCGAAGGCTATGTAGGTTGCTACATAGAGTGTAGGATTTGTAAGGAAGTCAATGGATTCTGCACCCATACCATTCAGCAATACATTCACCATACCAGAACGGGGAGCAAGTAACTGTTTCGCAATACCGCTGATAATAATCCAAGATAAGAAGTGTGGTAAATAGACGATTGTCTGGGTAACCTTCTTATAACGCTTAAATGCAAGCTCATTTAGTAATATTGCAAGAAAAATAGGCATCGGAAATCCGAAGACCAGGTCCAGAGAATTCAACATCAAGGTGTTGCGCAGAGCATCCCAGAAATCTTTGGTTGTAAATGCTTTTGCAAACCATTTGTATAAAGGTTCGGACCACGGTGATGCCCACACACCCTTGAACATGTTGTATTCCTTAAATGCCATTGTGATATTCGTCATAGGCAAATAACGGAATACGACGGCAAACGCCACCGGTAAAGCCATCATTAGATACAGTGTCCATGTCTTTTTAATGTATAGAATGGTTTTGCGAGTGACACTTTTTTGTTTCATACATGATCCCCCTTAATGCTTTATTCAGGATGAAATGGAAGAAATCCCTGAATGTTCCTATAATTACAATTGGTTTCAAAGTGAATTGTTATAGCTCTTATAATTAGACATATTACCTTATTTAAGTATTGCAATAAGCCAAAAATGAATGTATAATTTTCCTATATAATTCACTAATTAAACCAATTATAGGTTCATTATATCAGCAAAACATACAATAAAACATAGGAAAACTATTGAAATCATGTACAAATTATGGATTAGTTTTTTATACAGATAAATAGTTGAAAATCACCGAATTATTCACTATCAATCTGATTAAAAGAGTAATTTTTTGTAATGTTATTACTCTGATCCGGTTCTTAGATACAGCTAAATACACCACTAATTATAGTTTCGAAAGATAAGGAGCGGAATATCTATGGTATATGAAACATTGGATACAATCGTTGCTACAATTGAATATTATAACCATCGCGAGAGAACTCCTGATTGGTGCATTGATGATGCAATTATTAATTTCGTCGATATCACCTATATAGTTAACGGCCAGGCAGAATATACAATCGATGGTCAAAAATACATTGTATCTGCCGGGGATCTGCTATGCATCCCTTCCGGAAGCCGTCGCTCTGCCTTCACCTATCCTGATTCGTTAGTCGAATCCTATTGCATCAACGGTATGATACGTAATATTGATGGAGAGGACATCAGTCCCCCCTTCCCTACGGTAAGTAAAATAGGAATTTATAAGGATATTATTTCCCTTTATAGTGACCTGACCTGTATATGGCATCTACGGGATCCTGGTTATCACCTTAAGGCCAGAGCAATCTATCTAATGATCCTCCAGCGTTATCTTCAGATTATTGTATACCAGAAGGATACCAACATTACAGACAAGAGGATAAAAAAGGCACTTCACTATATGACCACTCATTATCAAGAGTCACTTACTGTGCAGAAGATGGCGGAACTGGTGAATTTAAGCAATATGTATTTCGGAAATCTGTTCAAGCAGGAAACCGGTATGTCCTTTCATAAATTCTTGACCTCTATTCGCCTAAATCGTGCAGAGGATATGTTGTACAGCGGCGAATACAAGATCAATGAGATTGCTGATGCCTGCGGTTTTTCCGATGTATTCTATTTCAGCCGCTTATTCAAAGAGAGCAGGGGCTTTGCACCGTCCAATGTGATCCGAACCAGAAAAGAACATAGCATAAATGAATAATCCATATGAAGAAGGTCTGCCTGGCAGACTTTCTTTTATTATATAACAATAGAATACTACTTCGAGAACTTTCTATTGTCATGAATCAAAAAGAGCAGCTATGTCGTTCAATGCATTCGAGGTTTTAGTTTAATCCAATAACTTGAATGCAACAGAACTCATCCGCTGCTCTCTCTAAGGATTATTGCTTTCTAATAATCCTTTATTCACACTAATATAGATGTCCCATCTTTTCTTTCTTTGTCTCAAAGTATCTCTTATTATACTTATTTGTATCCATTATGATAGGTACCCTCTCTACGATCTCAATTCCATGGCCTCTTAGACCTACCAGCTTCTTCGGATTATTGGTCATTAACCGAATTTTTCCAACCTTTAACTCACTTAATATCTGAGCACCTATGCCGTAATCTCTCATATCTGCCGGGAAGCCCAACGCAATATTCGCTTCCTCCGTATCCAACCCTTCCTCCTGAAGCTTATAAGCTTTTATCTTATTAATCAAGCCAATTCCACGACCCTCCTGCCTCAGATACAAGAGGACACCCTTCCCCTCTTTTTCGATATTCTGCAAGGCAGCTGCCAATTGCTCACCACAATCGCATTTTAAGGAATGAAAGGCATCACCTGTCAGACATTCGGAGTGAACCCGAACCAGAACTTCGTCATTAGGATCAATTATACCTTTTACCAGGGCAACATGATGCTCACCATTCAACTTATTAACAAAGCCTACCATTCGAAAATCACCATATTCGGTAGGTAGATTGGCTTCCGCTTCCCTCACTACATAACAATCGGTCTCTCTCCGGTAGGCAATCAGTTCCTCTATCGTTATGATCTTAAGGTCCTCTCTCCTTGCATATTCCAGTAGCTGCTCCCCCCGTAATACATCACCCGTGTCGCCAAGTACCTCTGTGAAGGTACCTGAGGGGTAGCTGCCTGCTATTTTCGCAAGATCCGAAGCGGCTTCCGCATATCCGGCTTTCTTTAGAACGCCGCCCTCTGATGCTTTCATGATAAAGACATGACCAGGCGTTTTAAAATGATTGGGATCAATTGAGTGCTTTAGTAAGCTTCGTATGGTTTGCTCCCGGCCCTCTGCAGTAATCCCGTTCATACTATCAATTCCATCTACGGATAGCAGATAAGCATTGGGATTGCTATGATTTCCATAGGCGTTAAGCTGTGGTAATCTAATCTCATTTATCTTCTCAGAAGGAAGCGAGATGCAGGTAAATCCAGTACCATGCTTCATCATATAATTAATATTTTCCTTCACAGCCAGCTCGCTTGCAACGAAGAATACACCTCCACTTATTGCCAGGTCATCATCGGCAATGATAACAATTTTACTCTTTTTAACATCTTCAATAACATCATGTAATTCTACTGACATTTGTTTATCCTCCTTGTTTGATTATGCAGTATTTATGTTGAATAATTTGTTCTTATATTAAATACCCTTTAACGATAACATCTGGGCCGACTATCTCATGTGACACCCGCTTAAGTACAATTGCATCTCTCATGTATTCGATGCCTTCGCCTCCGACTGGAGTAAAAGCGTTTCTGCCACCAATTATTTTAGGAGCTATTGCTGCATAGACCTTATGCACGCAACCGCTCTCAAAGGCAGAGGCAAGAATTGCACTCCCTCCTTCAATATATAAGGAATCAATGCCCATACTCCCCAACAATCTCATGATATCTCGAAAGTCAATCCGATTATTCACTTCCTTTAGCTTGGCAATCAGAATCCCTTTCTCAAGAAACTCTTCCTCTTTTTGAGGTGATAGTTTATCCGAGGTGATAATCAAGGTTTTCACGTTTTCATCTACCTTAAGCACCTTAGCTTCCATCGGGATATCGCCATACCTTGATACAATAACACGCAGTGGATTAGAAACCTTCACACCGCTCAGTCTTGTTGTGAGCATCGGATCATCCATTTTAACGGTATTCTCCCCAACCATGATTGCTGTGACCCGCTGTCGTAAGTGATGGACGAACCGCAAGCTATCCTCCGAGCTGATCCATTTGGAATCGCCTGTCTTCGTAGCCAGCTTTCCATCCAGTGTCATCGCCCATTTAACAAAAACAAAGGGCTCTTTATTCTTTATATAATAGGAATAAATTTCATTCTGCTCTTCACACTCTGCGGAAAGAACTCCAACCTCAGCATCTACTCCTAACTTGGTAAGTTCTGACCAGAAATCCATTTTCTTCTTAGGATTAGGATCAGGCATACCGACAAATAGCTTAGCAATTCCTCTTTCTTTAATCAGGTTAAGACATTCCTGAACTCTTGGCTCGGATTGAAACGGTTCAATATTCAGATAAAGCTCGGCACCTGTCAGATCATCCGTTGTCTGCCTCAATACTTTTATCTCGGCAGGTTCAGAACCATAAGCCACATAACAAGCCTCCCCAAGTATTCTACCATCTTTAACCAGTAATGCACCGGACAGAGGATCTGGATTAACAAAACCGCTGCCTTGATTAGCCAACTCAATAGCTCTCTTCATATATTCTGTATTCATAGGATATCCCCCCTGTAGCATAAAACTGATTATAATGCTTTATAACACGAGATAACTAATCCGCTTATATTGCATAAGATGATGAACCTTATATTGTATTATATTAATTTCTGTTAAGTGTGTCAATTTTATTGTTATTTTCAAAATTTAATGCTCCGATTAGCGAATTTCCCAAACAATAGCAGTGCAGGTATATAATGTTACATAGGAGCTTTATTTGTTTTATAATACCCACTTTCCATGTAACGATTGAAAGCACACTTCGCGAGCTTACTATTGTCCTATACGATGTCATAAACCGGTAGAAACACGCTTCGCGAACTTTCTATTGTCCTATACAAGATGAATTGATAAATCAATTCACTTGTAATAAAAAACAGAGTAAACAAGGATTCATCCTTATATACTCTGTCTCTGTAATATTCATAAACTGAGAAAGATATTTCTTATGAGCTCCCAACACTTTATCCAGCAACTCAACTGAATCGCTTGGGAGCCATTCTTATACCCTACTCATGATCTTCTCAACAAAGAATTCTTTGACCTGTTTTGGTTCGATCCGAAATTCCTCATTATCCACCTTAATGGATACCCCTTTGGCCTGGCACTGCTTCATGCAAAATATTGCTTCAAAATTGAGTTGATCATGCAAGGAATGCTGCTCTATCAATTGTTGAATATCCTGAACTACATTGTAAGAACCGTTCAGATGGCAGGACGTACCGACGCATACTCTAACTTCGACCATTTAAATATGCTCCTTTCCATGGGTGTAATCCACATGTAGTAGTTCATGAACCCTGCCCTGCAATACTCCCTTATAGAGGGTCATCATCAGAGGATTCTCCTCTGCAAATTTCACATTGCATAGCTTATCTGCCGCATACAGGCCTTTTCCTCTACCTTCACGAACCTTCGACTCTGCAAAGGGTTGACCGGCACCGCTTACACAGCCACCGGGACAAGCCATGACCTCTACAAAATCATAATGCTCACCGGATTTTATCCGTTCAATCAGATCACTAGCATTCTTCAGACCACTGACAATTGCTATCTTAACTTCTTTGTCACCATACATAACTGTGGTTTCCTTCACGCCCTTCATTCCTCTGACACCCTGATAAGCAATCGACATAAGTGCTCCCTTGGATTTATCAGCAGAGAGTCTACGAAGCACAGCCTCGGTTACCCCCCCTGTAACACCGAAGATTACTCCTGCTCCTGTCATAGTTCCAAAAGGCATATCAACAGCCTCCGGTTCCAAATCATTGAAAATAATTCCAGCTTCGCGGATCATCTGGATCAATTCCTGTGTCGTAATGACATAATCTACATTGGGACTGCCCTCTACCATAAACTCTTCTCTTGTTGCTTCCTGTTTCTTAGCCGTACAGGGCATAATCGCAATATGTACATGGCGGCGGCTGGAGCTGCTGGATTGATCCTTAACAATGGATGCCAGCATCTGCATCGGAGAACGGCAGGTAGATACATTTGGTAACAGCTCAGGATAATTCTTCTCACAATACTGAACCCAGGCAGGACAGCAGGATGTAAATAGGGGTAATTGACTGCCGTTTTGCAAGCGGCCAAGGAATTCCGAGGTTTCCTCCAGTACGGTAAGATCCGCTCCGGTACTGGTATCATAGATTTCATCAAAGCCCATACGGCGCAGAGCTGCAACAATCTTGCCCATTGCATTTTCTTCCGATTTCACATCCATCTTCTTCCCAAGTCCAACGCGGACTGCCGGCGCGATTTGCACCGTCACCTTAGTATTTACATCATCTAGGGCTTCCCATACCTTCTGGGTATGATTCTTTACAACGATGGCACCGGTGGGACACACAGCAGCACACTGTCCGCAGCCGACACAGGGAGATTCAGCAATCGGAATATCAAAGGCGGTACTGATGGTCATATTGGAACCGCGGTGCGCAAAGTCGATGGCACCGACATTCTGTATCTCGTTACACATTCTTACACAATCTCCGCAAAGAATGCATTTATTCGTATCTCTGGTAATGCTTACCGAAGAATCATCCAGTCTGGGATGTTCTGCAGTATTCGGAAAGCGTACCCCAGTAATATTAAATCTCATAGCCAGATCCTGAAGCTTACACTTCCCGTTGTTGCCACAGGTGGTGCAATCGCGGCAATGGTTTGCCAGCAGCAGCTCTAGTATATTCTTACGGTATCTGCGCAACCGTTCCGTATTTGTCTTGATATTCATACCTGCCTTCGGTATCGTGGAGCAGGCCGCATCGATTCCACCCCATTCATTCTCGACCATGCACATACGACAGGCGCCATAGATAGAAAGTTCAGAATGATAGCAGAAGGTTGGCATCTTGATACCGACTTTACGAATCAGCTCCAATAGGTTTTTTTCCTGGCTTATTTCTACGGGTATACCGTCAATTGTCATAATTTTATTCTTATCCATTTCAATTCACCATGCTGCAGCATCTTTGCAGCTTAATCCTTTCTCCACTTCTTACGCGATTGCATGGAATGGACATGCAGTGATACAAGCTCCACACTTGATACATTTCGTTCCATCAATATGAAAGGGTTCCTTCACTTTGCCACTGATTGCATTCACCGGACAGGACCTGGAGCATTTTGAGCAGCCCTTACAAAGGTCTGGATCAATCGTAATTGATTTTAGTTTCTGGCAGTTACCGGTGGGGCAGTGTTTTGCATGGATATGTGCCTCATATTCTTCTCGGAAATGCTTGATGGTACTGACAATAGGGAAAGGAGCTGATTTTCCGAGACCGCAGAGAGCAGTGGAGGATATGGTATCCGCAAGCTCCAGAAGCAGTTCAATATCCCCTTCCTCGCCTTCTCCCTCTATGATTCTCTCCAGGATGGCAAGCATTCTCTTAGTGCCCTCACGACAGGGTACACATTTACCACAGGATTCATTCTGGGTGAAATTCATAAAAAACCGCGCCACTTCCACCATACAGGTGCTCTCATCCATAACCACCAGACCGCCGGATCCGATCATCGCACCGGCTTTCTTTAGTGAATCGAAATCCAGAGGAAGATCCAGGTCTTCCTTCGTCAGACAACCACCGGAGGGACCGCCGATCTGAACTGCCTTAAACTCCCCTCCGTCCTTCATACCACCACCGACCTCAAAGATAACTTCTCTTAATGTCGTGCCCATAGGCACTTCAATCAAACCTGTGTTCTCAATGTTTCCGGTTAATGCAAAGGCTTTCGTTCCCGGGCTCTTCTCCGGTCCGATCTGCTTATACCATTCCGCTCCGTTATTGATAATCAACGGTACATTGGCATAAGTCTCTACGTTATTCAACACGGTAGGTTTATCGAACAAGCCTTGCTCTACTGTTCTTGGCGGTTTTACTCTTGGCATACCGCGCTTGCCTTCGATGGAGGCAGTCAGCGCACTTCCTTCTCCGCAGACAAAGGCTCCGGCACCGCGGTTAATATGTATCTGAAAGGAAAAACCGGTTCCAAGAATATTCTCACCCAACAGCCCATATTCCGTTGCCTGTTCAATCGCCAGCTTCAGGCGGCTAACAGCCATCGGATATTCAGCACGTACATAAATGTAGCCTTCATCCGCTCCACAAGCCAAACCAGCAATCATCATACCTTCCAGCATTCTATGTGGATCCCCCTCCATGATGCTTCGATCCATAAATGCACCCGGATCGCCCTCATCTCCGTTACAAACCACATATTTTTTGGACTCCTTCTGTCTCTTAACCTGGGCCCATTTGCGTCCGGCAGGGAAACCACCGCCCCCTCTGCCCCTAAGATTAGACTCTGATATCTCGTTGATAATGTCATCGCCGGTCAACTCAAAGAGAGCCTTCTCAAAGGCTGTATATCCACCTATTCCGAAGTATTCCAGAATTGAGGTTGCATCAATCTGACCGCAATGCTCTAGTACCAGACGGGTCTGACGCTTATAAAAGGGGATATCATCTTGCTTTTGATAAACGATACCATCCTTCTTATAAGAGAGGCGTTCGATGTGTTCTCCCTGGATTATTGTCTTATCTATAATTTCTTCGCAGTCAGTGAGCTTAACCTTAGTATATAACCACCCCTGAGGCTCAATGCGTACCAAAGGTCCCATCTCGCAGAAGCCGTGACATCCGCTCTGTTTCATACCAACCGTCTCTTCATGAGGTTCTTTGGCCAGTTCTACACTGCAGGGCACCTTTTTATCCTGTAACAGTTCTGTTAAACGATCAAAAATGTCAAGTGCTCCGCTGGAAACACAACCAGTTCCAGCACATACCAGTATTTTCTGCGTCTGCCACTCCAGAGAGCTGCCATAGACAGCACGTACCTGAACCAGATCTTCTCTTGATTTTAGCATGCTAATTCCTCCTTTAATTCCTTTAAAAGTTCAGAGGTTTTCTCCGGTGTCATGGCAGGATATACCTTATCGTTTACCGTAATTACCGGTGCCAATCCACAAGCACCGAGGCAAGATACGGTCTCAACGGTGAAGCCAAGGTCATCCGTTGTCGTCTTCTTATCGGAAAGCCCCAGTTCCTCTCTAAGCTTTGCCAATATTGGAATTGACTTTCGAACATGACAGGCAGTACCGTCACATATTTTAATCACAAATTGTCCTTTGGGCTCCAGAGAAAAATTCTCATAAAAAGTTGCTGTACTGTAAATTCTGGCTTCACTCACACCGATCCTCTTCGATAAATAGGGGAATACCTCTCTCGGTAAATAGCGGTAATGTTCCTGAACCCCCTGTAAAATTGCAATGATTGCACTTTGTTTGCAACCGTGCTCTTCAATAATCTTGTCAACCACTGCATAATCAAATGTATCGTTCATAACTTTCCTCCATTCTCTTGTCTGAAAAGAATTATATAATCTAGGGTTATCATCAATGGACATCTTTGTTTAACTTCTGGGCTAAATGATTGGACAGGATTGCCAAGGAGCTGGCCAGATTTTCATTTTTAACCAGTATCTGCTCCGACACCTGCAGGTGAACTGATGAAAAATTCCAGATCGCCTTGATACCACAGTCCACCAGCATATCACAAGCCTTTTGTGCCATCCGGGAGTCTACGGCGATGATACCGATTTTTATCTTCATTCTGGAACAGACACCTGGCAGTTTGCTAAGCGGCAGTATCTTATTCATATGATTATCGGTATTCTGTAGGTTCTCCTCCTCATCAAAGGCTGCTATGATATCCATTCCATAATCCAAGAACCCCTCATAAGCCAGCAGAGCCTGCCCAAAGCTGCCTGTTCCAATCAATACGGCAGATTGCACATTGTCATAACCAAGGCAATGCTCCAGATCACGAATTAATTCCTGTAGGACATATCCGACCTTCGGGCGTCCGCCACCGCTGACCTGCGCTAAATCCTTTCGGACCTGTACATCATTCAACCTTAATTCATGGGCTATGGTTGTTGCCGAAATATTGGCTGCCCGCTCCTTAGGCAGGCTCTTAAGAAAGCACAGATACAAAGGCAAGCGCTTTATCATCTGTGTCGTCAAGGTCTTTGCCTCCATGCTTCACTCTCCCTAACCGGATATAAATTCATCTATTGCAGTCGCTGCCGTCTTACCTGCACCCATCGCTAATATTACTGTAGCTGCTCCGGTTACAGCATCTCCACCGGCATACACGCCTGTTCTCGAGGTAAGACCCGTTGCTTCTTCAACCACGATGCCTCCCCACTTATAAGTCTCAAGCCCGCTTGTTGTCGCTTTGATTAATGGATTTGGTGAGGTTCCGATTGCCATGATGACACAATCTGTCTCCAGCTCAAACTCACTATCCGGCACCGGGATCGGCTTCTGTCTTCCCGAGGCATCCGGTTCTCCCAATTCCATCTGCTGACACAGGACACCTTTCACCCAATTCTTTTCTTTCTCTTTAATAGCAAGTGGATTGGTCAGGAACAGAAATTGTATCCCTTCCTCTTTGGCATGCTCGACCTCTTCCAAACGGGCAGGTAATTCCTTCTCGGTACGACGATATATAATCGTCACCTCCGCTCCGAGACGCTTTGCACAACGGGCCGCATCCATAGCAACATTCCCGCCGCCTACGACTGCTACTCGGTTCCCCTTCTGAATGGGCGTCATCGCACCATTCTCATAAGCTTTCATTAGGTTGATTCTTGTTAGGAATTCATTAGCAGAATATACCCCTTTTAGATTCTCTCCTGCTATATTCATAAAATTCGGGAGACCGGCTCCTGAACCGATGAATACTGCTTCATAACCGTAATCCTGTATCAATTCATCAATGGATACGGTTTTTCCGATTACCATATTCGTTTTTATCTCTACCCCTAATTCTTTCAGGGTGGTGATCTCTTTATTAACGATATCCTTTGGGAGTCTGAATTCAGGAATACCGTAGACAAGCACGCCACCAGCCAAGTGCAAGGCTTCAAAAACTGTGACTTCATAACCTTTCTTCGCCAGGTCTCCGGCGCAGGCCAGTCCAGACGGACCGGATCCGATTACAGCCACCTTATGTCCGTTGCCCTGGGGCTGTACTGCCTTACCTGTGCTATTAGCGTTATGATAGTCTGCTACAAAACGCTCCAATCGTCCAATTGCCACAGCTTCCCCTTTCATACCTCTGACACATTTTGACTCACATTGTGATTCCTGAGGACATACTCTTCCGCAGACAGCCGGAAGGGAGCTTGCCTTGGCAATCACTTGAAATGCTTCCTCAAAGTTACCCTTTGCTACCTCCTGTACAAATACAGGTATGTCGATCTGGACAGGACATCCGGATACGCATTGCTTGTTCTTACAATTCAAACAGCGCCTGGCTTCATCCATCGCCTGCTCCATACTATAGCCCAGTGCTACCTCAAGGAAATTACTATTTCTGATTCCTGCCTCGCGGACTGGCATTTCATTTTTTATTAAAGACATGTTTGCTGCCATACTATAATACCTCTGCTTTCAGGAGATTACAGGTTGTCTCATGAATCTTACGTTCAAATTCCAGGTACATGGAAGATCTGGCGATCGCTTCATCAAAATCAATTTCATGCCCGTCAAATTCAGGTCCATCCACACAGGCGAATTTGGTTCTGCCACCAACGGTCAGACGACAACCGCCACACATTCCGGTTCCGTCAATCATAACCGGATTCATACTCGCAACCGTCTTAATGTTGTATTCCTTGGTCAGCCTACTGACGAACTTCATCATGACAAGCGGTCCTATGGTTACAACCTCATCGTATTGTTCACCATGATCAATCAGCTTCTTCAGAGCATCGGTTACAAGCCCCTGTTCTCCACAGCTACCATCATCGGTCATCACGATAAATCGACTGCTGTTCTTCCTGAATTCTTCCTCTAAAATCACTAGCTCCTTGGAACGAAAGCCTACGATTGCGTGAACTTCAGTTCCCTGCTCGTGGAACTTTTTCACCACCGGATAAGCGATCGCGCATCCGACACCACCACCGACAACCGCTACCTTCCGCTTCCCCTCTGTCTCTGTAGAGCGACCGAGAGGACCGACAAAATCCTTAAGATAATCGCCTTCCTTCATATAATTAAGTTGCTCTGTCGTAGCACCGACAATCTGAAAAATAATTGTGACAGTTCCTCTATTCCGGTCAAAATCCGCAATTGTCAACGGCATTCTCTCCCCATTTTCATCGGTTCTCAGAATGATAAACTGTCCCGGCTCAGCCTTTCTTGCTACCATGGGCGCATCAATTTCCATCAAGGTGACCGTGGGATTTAGTATTTGTTTTCTAACAATTTGGTACATATCAGCCTCCTGGTTCTTTACACTTTCTTTTTTATATAAATCATAACCCCCTGTATCTAAGCAGCTACAGTGATCGATATCGGCTAATCTCAATACAAGATGAATTGATAAATCAATTCGCTTATATTGAATAAAAGGCTGCGGCCATTGACGACAGCAGCCTTATTCATGACAATAGATCGTTCGCAAGGCGTGCTTTCTATTGTATTGTGAATGAAAACCTGAGGCAAACAAGTCCTCATTCCTATATTCTAAATCGATAACTTAGCTTGCGTGGCGACACAATTTTCAGTTAAGGATTAGAAAGCAACTTCAGTATCGTAACAACAATACCGTAATTTTCTTTCCCTCAGGGGTAATAGATCCGGGATAGGATCCAGTACATGCATAGCCGACTGCAACTCAGAAACCTTCCACTGAGGACTCTATGATGTCTGTTGTTTCGTTGTCGTTCTGCGGTTTCATGAATTGTCTATATTTTAACAATCTATATCGCTAATGTGAAATGCAAAATGCGTATATCGATATTCCATTATCGATATACGCATTTTAATCTTGATTTCCAATTATAAGTAAAAGCTTTATTATGTAAATAAGAGGTTCAACCGTTTGTACCTCGGTCTTTGGCTAATTCCGTCTATGTTCGTCTCCTTGATACAAAAATAATCAGACAATCCAAAGCTCAAAGCAAAATTCCAAGTCTTGCCATGTTTTTATCCCTCCCGATATATCGATATTCCATTATCGATATATCGGTATTCTTTCCTATCCATCTCATATCCTTCTATTGATATTCCCGAAAGGACACCTCATTCTTTGCTTCCGATAATCGGTCAATAAATTGCCTGTCCAATTCGGTTAGTTTATAATTCTTAGGATAGACTAATACATCTTTATATCTGTGCCCGTTCACTTTACATGTGCGCTGCACCAGATGATAACGCTGCAACCACTTCTCCGGAATTGGTGACACCCACATATACGTTGTTGGTATCTCAGACAGCAAATCATATTGGCTGCACCGGTCATATACATAGATGCGCTTGGAGGTAAGGGAAGAAACTTCTGCCTTCAGACTATTCTGAAGTATATAAGGAATTGAAGTATCACCGTGAGTAACCTGGGTATATTTACTTAGCTCCTGTTCATTCACATCTTCGCGAAAAGCCATTGGATGCTTCTCAGACATAAGTGCCAGATACTCGAATTCCCAGACTGTTTCATACCGAAGCTGCTTTTCATTCAGATAATCCACAAAATAATTCTCATAATCTGTCTGATACCTTATAATACCGAGATTAAAGGGTCCGTCAATAATATTATTTATTACCTGAATCGAGTTGGTCTCCTGTACATTTGCATGAATTCCTTTATTCGTATCTAGCTCTGACAGGAAATTGGTAATCGCATCTGCAATATAGCTCCCCCTTGGAATCGATATATTAAAGTTCTGAATATCCGCATCCGCTTTATCCGACAATGCTTCCATCTTATCAAGCTGACTCAGGACATTTCTGGCATAGGATAAGAACTTGATTCCCTTCTGCGTCGGTTTTACTCCCTTGGAGGTACGCTCAAAAATAGTAAATTCAAGAGAATCCTCCAATTCCTTAATGGCCTTACTTAGACTCGGCTGTCCCATATATAGATTTTCCGCCGCTTGAGAGATAGAGCTTGTCCTCTCGACTTCAATTACATATTTCAAATGCTGTGTATTCATCCTGACACCTAACTTTCTATAATATAACACGAACAATCATGATACCGTTTTATGTATCATCCATTCTGCCGCAAACCCGCGAATTTAGGCAGCAGCACAAATTTGCTGATTGAAAAATCTAAGATTTTTCAATCTAGTCTACCGATTTCAGGGCTCGCTTCAGATGATTGGATAAAACAGCAAGGGAAGCGGCCAGATTTTCATTTTGCACAAGAATGTGGTCAGGTACAGACAAATGAATCGGTGCGAAATTCCAGATTGCAAGCACCCCTCCGGCAACCAGCTGGTCGCATACGGTCTGTGCTTGGGATGCCGGCACGGTAATAATTCCGATATGAATCTTCATACGCCGACATAGATTACTGATTTTATCAGTCGGTAATACTTTGATCCCGTTAATCTCTGTATTAATTAGCTCCGTCTTTACATCAAAGGCTGCAATAATCTTCAGACCGTAATTCTGAAAATCAACATGAGCCATTATGGCACGTGCAAGTGAACCAGCGCCGACGATTACCGCATCTTCGGCATTGTTATAGCCTAGCAAATCTTCCATCGCAGCCAATAATTCCTCTACGATAAAGCCTGTCTTCGGTTTGCCTTTGGTTACATAAACAGATGCAAAATCCTTTCGGACCTGTACTTCATTGAGCTTCAAGAATTCTGCAACCTTAGGAGCTGATATTGTCTCGACCCCTTGCTCCTTTAATATCCGAAGCTGCTGGATATAATAGGGCATTCTGTATAACGCCTGTGTTGTTACCGCTCCCTTACCCTTTTCTGTCATTTCCCTTCCTCCGCTAAATCAGTATTATATTATCGATATTATAATGCTGATTTATCAATACGTCAATCACGAAGAATTCGGGGGCAGTTACATAATGATCTGTACTTCGGAAGAAAGATGATTAAGCTCCCTTCCTATAGTATAGGAATTTTACAACAGCTCCATCGTATATTTCGCGACGATATCACTTTATTGGTCATATTTGCAGACAAATTGTTCCTCCTATTCATCGTTTTATTAATATTTATTGTTAATTTTTTATTAATAATATAATTGTCATTTTACTCTTGCATTTTTCTTTTTATTGTGTAATAATAAACCTATAATAAATTTTACACAATATAATTGTTATAAACCTAATACAAATTAATATACGTAAAGGAGTGCATATATATGTTTAAACAGATCGAACTAAATTATAATTTCAACGCATTGGAGCCTTATATTGATGAACTTACCATGGTAACCCACTATACTAAGCACCATGCTGCTTATACCAGTAATCTGAATGCAGCGCTGGAAAAAGTAACTGAGCTAACCTATTCTTCGATCGAAGACCTATTCAAAAACCTCGACCGCATATCCGACGAAGCATCGCGGGCAGCAATAAGAAATAACGGTGGTGGTTATTATAACCATAACCTGTATTTTGCCACACTGCAGCCCGGCGGCAGTAAGGAACCTAAGGGTGAACTGGCAAATCAGATCTCGAAGGATTTTGGTGACTACAATAGCCTAAAGGATAAACTGGCAAGCGCCGGAGCAACCCGCTTCGGTTCCGGTTGGGCTTGGTTATCAGCAAATAAGAAGGGTGAGCTCAAGGTATCCTCAAGTCCAAATCAGGATAATCCGTTAATGGATAGTCAGGAAGATTGGGTTCCCATCCTAGGTATCGACGTGTGGGAACATGCTTATTATCTGAAGTACAGGAACCTCCGCGCCGACTATATCAAAGCCTTCTTTGAATTAGTTAACTGGGATGTCGTTGCTGATCATTATGCCAAAGTAAAAGAGGCGTAGGTCGTTTCATTAATCAGAACTGAAGCTAAAGGAGCTTTCCTCCGTATTCAGCATAGCAAAAGAGGCAATGTAAAACCGGTATCCGGCTTTGCATTGCCTCTGATTTCTTAAATAAATAGTAAGTCTCCTCTAGAGGATTTATTGTTCTATTATACTGTACTCTAGATACTCATATCGCAGATGAGTACCTTCTATGATCTGCGGCGGCAGAATTGCCCTTGCCACCAGCTTAGGTTCATCATCCGGCTGGTCTACCCTAACAAGATGAGCATAATCCCCGTCAATCTTTCCTACTATATATTCAAATGCTTCCATGCTATCACCCCTTGTCTGTGATGTCATTCAATGAGCACTTCGAAGGGTACCTCACCCAGCTGCTCTTTGATTATTTTTTGTTGCTCCTGATTACAATATACTGTCTTCAAAGTCTTAACCCCAAGAAGCGGGGTATAATCGGAGCATTTAGAATCCCGCAGGTGAATCTGCTCTAAGCAGGTTAACTTCTCGATTCCGGTAAGGTCAAGTACTTGACAGTACACAAGATAAAGCTGGGTAAGCTTCGGATTCGACAGGTCTCCCAGATTGCTGTTATTCCACATACCGCATAAATCAAGTAAATATAAGGATTTTAGCGTTGATAATTTCGATAGATCAATCCGATCGCTACCGAAAATCTTTAATATCTTAAGATTGGTCAACTTGCTCACTCGGTCAATCGCCCGATCGGTAATGGCATTATTGACTCCGGTCAGGATCAGATTATCTAAGGTAGCAATCTCGTCTAAACCGATGCAGTCACCCATCTTACACTCAAATAAGGATAAAAAGTATAGCTTCAGCTCTTTTATCTCATATAGGCTGGTGACCTTGGTAGCACCCAGATCAAGCCCCCACAGATACGGCAGCTCCCTCAGATGCTTAAGCTCGTCATTCATGATCGGATTACCTGACAGATCAATATAATTCAAGCTCTTAATAGAAGTAAGATGTGTCAGTTCACTGATATTGTTGCTTCCAAGTCCAAGATAAGATAAGTAATGCAAATCCTTCAACGGAGCAAGATCACTAATCTTTTGGTTATATAAAGCCAGCATCTCCAGATTCACCATATGGGAGATGTCCTCAAGACTTGTAACCTCACCGTTAACGGTAAATAATTGAGTATCTGTATATTGTGAGCCAATCATATATTGATTGACACCATAGACAAAATGCTCCTCCCAACGGTTATAACGCTGTTTACCACAGATAAACAAGGAGGTAATCTGCTCCAAGTCACCATAGGTTACCTTATCCTTATCAGACTTGTCAAGTATCTCCCGTACTGCCGCTTCAATCAAGGGGGACTGAAAGTCATACTCTATCTCATTATTCTTGGCAAGTGCAGGAGTCACCGCTCGCTCCGTTATCTGATCGGAATTCTCCTGTTCCATCGATATTTCCTGAACTTCCTCGCCTGCTTGTTGTGCGATTCTTTTATTCTTAGTCTGGGCATCCTTTTTTTCTTTTGCAGAGAGCTCTTCCTTGGAAGCCTCTTCTTCGAATGGTATCGACCTTTGCTTCTCGTCTACTTCAAAAGCCAGACCCGAAATATCTACTACTGTCGATTCCGTGGGATTGACAGTAGCGTGTACCGTCATATCCTTCTCTTCTCCTCCGCCTGCAGCGGACTCTGCTGTTTCCGGCAAAGAGAGTTCTGGTGTAATATCTCTCGGCTTCTCTGTTAAAACCGTGCTGCTTAGGCTGGGATCAATACTTGATGTTATCACTGCCTTATCCTCATATGCAATGGACTGCTTCGAAGCGAGGTTGAATAAACCAAGTGTCAGAACTAAGGAGGCAATTAAGATGATCCCTGCATAGAAAAATCTACGCTTTCTATATAGATATGGATAACTGTTCAATTTATTTTTTAAGAGCTTAACGGACGAATAGCGATCTTTCGGCGAAAATCCGGTACACTTAATAATAATTCTTCGTATATCTCCCGATATCGGATATTGCTTTAAATCACGGATATCCAGATTACCGGTCGCCATATAGAACATCAGAACACCAATGGAGTAGATATCACTTCGTTCATTCGTCTGAGCAAATCCATACTGTTCCGGCGGTGCCGAAAATTGTGTTCCCATTACAAAGGTATCCGAATCAAGCTTCCCCTGATATCTTCTTGAGATCCCAAAGTCAATGAGTTTGCATTCCTTTTGCTTTGTTACAATAATATTATCCGGTTTGATATCCCGGTGAATAATGGGTGGTTTCTGCGAGTGAAGATATTCCAGAATATCACACAGCCGGAGTGTAATCAGCAGCAGCTCCTCGTGCTGAAGATGGCCTTCTTCTGTCATCTCAACCAACTCAGTGACAGTATAGCCCTCCACATACTCACGTATCAAATAATTGTATTCTCCTCCTTCAATATACTCGACTGCAGCAACAATACCGGGATGGGACAACTCCCTCGACAACCGGAATTCCTCCTTCAGACTCTCGTGGCAATGACTGGAGAGTGCTTTCAATATGTACTTCTTCCAATTTGTTTTTGAGGTCACTAAATAGACCTGTTTATCTTCGCTCATCTTTAAACAGGCTTTTATCTCATAGCGATTCGTAATGTCTTCTAAAATGTCATGACCCATCCAGTCACTATTGTTGTATTCCATAAAGAAATCCAATACTTTGCCCATAGATCTCATCCTCTGTTCGGGTTAAGGTGTCAAAAGATAATTTTTACATTTTAATCCTTGTAAAATTAAGTTAATATCTTAACATTATTATAAATTGACAAAAAAAGTATAGCAACAAAATACTTTAAGTAATTTGTGCTATACTTTATTATTATCTTAATTTAGGTCTAATGCACTACCTGTTTGTAAGTATAATTACTAATCTATTCCAGAAGTTACTGCTACAGAGCAGTAACTCCTGGCCCCCGAATAAGAAAGACTGCTAATTGTTGTTATTTCAAAATTACTATTCCGCTTTATAAATATTGTAAAGAATTACAGCAACCTCTGCTCTGGTCAGAGTGGCTTTCGCGTTAATCTTTTTTCCGCTAATGTTTAGAATTCCTGATTTGATAAGCTTAGCCATACTAGTAACCGAACTGTTTGAAACCTTGGCTGCATCATTGAATTTAGATAGATCCTCTCTGGTAGCTGATTTTAGTGACTTCTGTGACAGCTGCATGGCTCTCACTACATAAATTGCCATTTCTTCCTTCGTTATCAACTGATCAGCGTAGAATTTACTCTTACCTGTACCAGATAGGATTCCTAGTTTCTTTGCTGTACCTATTGCATTATAGTTCGGATTTGTAGCTTTTACATCGGCAAAATTAGTATTAACTTCTGCTGTCAGACCCAGGGTATTCAGAAGATATGAGATAAAATCTCCTCTGGTAACCTTACCCTCCGGATCAAAGGTTGTATCAGTTTTTCCATTCATGATACCCTTCGATGCAACAAACTCAATCTCATTCTTAGCATCCAACTCTGCAATATCTTTAAAGCTCTTCATTACATAAGCAACTGCAAACGTGCTAAAGTGAGTCGTCGTAAATGTAACCGTTCCGGTTTTCGCATCATATCGTCCGTTTGATACCGTTTGAACCTTTCCTTTGCTGTCAATGTACCAAACGACGATATGGTCTGGATTCTTTAATTCCTTCGCAGTTGGCTTATACGGTATCGCAATTGTTATAGTTGCATTTACATTACTCCAGGTTATTGCTTTTCCATCGATAGAAGCTGATAATTGGAGGATCGGTCTACTTCCTATTGCCCTTAAAGTCTCTTTATCCAGTTTACTATTATCTGCCGCAGTAATTGAGATACCAAGATTGCTCCTATTCTTCAAATCCTTTGAAGCAAACATGTTTCCGGGCACGGTGATTGTTCCGATCGGTGTTATTATCTGAATATTCAGGTCTGCACCACCAGCCTGCATGGCACTTACCGGCAGAATCTGTGTATAGGTTTTCACACCTTTCACCTTTTGGATCTCAATTATAACTGTTTTGACTCCATCTGTGTCTTCCTTTGTTTCGGTAATCGCAGTGTTTAATTCTGCATTCGTAGTAGTTGCTGTTGCAATACTTCCTTTCTTTACCGGTTTTTCTAATATGGTATGCGTCTTGCTCTCCGACTTATTTGTTTCAGAAGTATCCGCTTGTGGCGGTGCTTCCGGTTTCGCCTTGTCATCCTTGTTGTCCTCGGAAGGTACTACACCACCGGGAGCTCCTCCGGGATAACCGCCACCAGGATTACCTCCTCCGGGATTACCTCCTCCGGGATTACCTCCGTTATTCGCAGGTTGTGTTCTTGTAACACTGATTGTAAGCAAGGTTTCATGTCCAACCACATCCACTGCCTTGACATGGAAGGTATTGGAGCCCAGGTTCAGGTTTTGTCCTGTGATGCTGAAATTTCCGGCAGGATTTCCTGCTATTACCAGCGTATTACCCAGATAGATGTCAGCTGCTTCATCAAGGGTTCCTGTCAGGTTGATCGTAGCATTCTCAGTCTGTGTAACGGTAGTTGATTTAATTACAGGATTTTTTCTATCCACGGTTAGATTGATCGTTGTGCTTGCCCATCTTAGCTGCCCGCCTACCGTCTTCTTAGCCGTTATTGCTATCGTATAGCTATGCTGCTCACCTGCCGCACCAAGACTTACGCTTGCACTTGCACTGGATCCGGTTATTGTTGCATTGACATTAACCGGTGGCTGGTTATCGGTGGCTTTTGTAATAATCAGTTCGTCAACATTGTCTGCTGTGATGTTCAGCGTTTTATCCGTCGCATACTTACCATCGTTATTTGCACCTGTCACATTAATTACAGGTACACTCTTGTCAATTGTAAATACTACTGTTCTTGATGATGTATTTCCATAGGAGTCCGTTGATGATACCACAAGGGTATGCTGTCCTTCCGTTGAGAATACACCCGGAGTATAGTTATTTCCATCCATTGTAATACTTGTATTCGTTGTATGGGAATCCGATACACTAACCCCAATCGTTACATTATTTCCGTATACATCACCGTTGCTTACACCTGTTATAGTAATGGAAGGTGCCGTTGAATCTCTTGTAACACTGATAGCCTGGGCTGCTGTTGTATTACCGAAGGAATCTGTTGCGGTAACATTAATCGTATTGACAGCGTTATCAGTCAGGTTGAAGGCAATTATTCCGCCACCATTCAATTGTCCTTTTGAAGCACCATTAATAAATATCTCCGCATTCTCTCCGGTATTGATTGAGATGTCAACCGAGTTCCTGTTCGTATTTGTAGTAGCTGCCACTGCGGTCAGCGATGGCGAGGTGACATCAACCTGATAGTTTCTTATCACTGTCGCTGTATTTCCGGCAGCATCCGAAGCCTTGATAGTAACCTCATGTGCACCATCCGTCAGATCGAGTGCTATACTAAAGCTTACATCCAGATTGGATGCAGGGATACCACTGATATCCATGGAAACGCCGTCTATCAATACCTGCGTTATTACTACATTAGGATCCGCGTCTGTAATCGCTCCTTCGATCTTCATACCACCTGCATCTTTGACTGCTTTATTGATGACGAAATTTGAAGTCGTCACAGTAAGAACAGGGGCAATATTATCCTGTGCAACCTGATAGGAGGAGAAATTAGTAGTCCTGAAGATCAGATAACCTGTGTCAATTAGATAATAAGGGTCATCTACTCCCATACCACCGATTCCCGGATCTGTGGACATTACTACTTTCGCGATCAATGTCTTATCAACTACTCCACTTTCATTCACATGCATCAGTACAACACCATTCAGTCCTACCCCGATATAATTCCTGATTAATAACGGAGTAGTCGGATCGATTGATGTTCCCTGATCATTTATAAAATCAAATGAAATTGCTGCTCCAAGAGGCTTATAATTTGTTATTCCATTTACATCTACCGTCTTCACAAGAATCTGCGTACTGGTATCAAATGCATCGTCCGGAATATCCATGGTAGCATTATCATTTAAGGGCAGATCATTATGTGCGGTATTCGGAGGTATATAGGTGCTGGTATAAGATCCTGTACCCATATTCCCAACCTCATCCAGTGCTGTTGCATTCAAAACATTGGTACCTTCTACAGGCAGTGGTGTTATGACGTGGTATATTTTTTGCTGACCGGTAGGTACTGCTGTAACATTATCAGCTGATACGACATCTCCATTAAATTTAACAATCGGTTTTGTTATGTTTTCACTTGATGTAATTGTATAATGCGTATCATCGATTTTTTCAAGTTGTAGAACCGGCACTGTACTATCCAGAGTTCTAGTCAGAGTAACTGCATTTTGGCTCTGGTTTCCTGCAAGATCAATCGCTGTAATGCTAAAGGTATTCCATCCTTCCGTCAGCCTGATACCGTCAAAATCAAAGGTACCGCCTATTTTCACACTGGCCTTAGCGATTACTTCTCCTGACTTTTTCAGCAGTACCTTCGTACCGGTTGTGGGGCCTTCACTGGATACGGTACCATTAATCTTTAGATACTCCATCGAGGTGGTTCCGGTTGCCGGTGAGATTAAAGTTACATCTGCCGGTTGGATACTGTCAAATGCAAATACATAGACTTTTTCATCGGATACATTTCCTGCAGGATCCATTGCATAGTAGAAAAGAACATTTGTCCCCTGGGAAGGCGTAAGTTCCTTACTGCCTGCCGCTGACCCTGAGCTTCCGTTCAAATTCCAGTAAATAGTATCATTCGTCCCGGTAGCCAAAGTTACCTTAGTAGTCGGAGATTTGAATATTTGATTATCTCCATCCGGTACTGCAGGATTCGTATGGATACTTACCAAAGGCTTGGTATTATCAATGGTTAAAGTCTTGTTATAGCTTTGTGAGGCTAAATTACCAGCTTTGTCCTTTGCACTGACCGAGATGGCAAGGGCATCGAAGCTTCCGCTTCCTATATTGAATTTTCCCTCATAATAGTCTCCTGTTTCGATATATTGCATCGATACAGCTGTTGTTCCTATATAGAGGATAACATCTCCTACACCGCCCAAATCCGTTGCCTTTGCTCTTACTGTAATGATATCACCTGCTTTGGCAATGATACTGTCTGAGTAGGCTGCTGCATTTTTCATCACACTGATCACAGAAACAGCAGGTGCAGTTTTATCTATTGTGAAATGCAATGTCTTGGAATAAGTTATCCCTTTGCTTACATATTTGGCAACCAGAGTATGTGCCCCTGCTATAGAATAACTTCCTCCATTGAAGGCTATACCGTCAATTGTTACTGTAGTTCCTTGCTGTTCTTGTGTTCCTTCAAAGGTAGTGAAGGATATATCCAGACTGGAGTTGACCAACATACCTTCGGTTACACCATTTACAATTATATTTACTGCAAGTCGGTCAATCGAAAAGCTCAGTTGCTGTTCCGTAGTATTTCCTGCCATATCCACTGCCTTTGCGATTACCTTATAAGTGACTACCTGATTTGCCATTCCGGTAAAGGTATACTGACCACTGCTATTTAGAGTAATTGCTTCGCCGGAATCATTTAGAACAGTTAAATTTCCCTCGTTTGTCTTAATTGTAAGTGTCACACTCTGATCTTTATAAGTAGCTCCATTGAAGGCTCCAGTGATCGATATTACCGGCTTGGTCTTATCAATCGTGAAGCTCTTTGTCACTATATTAGAGACATGGTTCATGGAATCTTTTGTCTTTGCGGTTAGAACATAATCGCCATCTAAGGATATGGTGTCTCCCATGTGATAGGTAACAAGTACTCCACTCCTTCTCAGGGTTACCTCGGCATTGGTAAGTAGAATCTGCTGTGAAGTAACGTCATCCGTAAAGCTTAAGATAGGAGTAACCGCATAATTATAAATCGCATGATCCGATACTCCTACAACAGCTGCTACAGGAGCTGATTTGTCAATGATAAATTCAACTACCTTGCTGCTGGTTTTATCAGAATAACCGGGATTCGTGGCAACTATCTCAAGACGGTATGCACCCGGTCCTGTAAGCGCCGGTACACCATTCTCTTTAATCACTATATTTCCGTTTGGCAGTTTCAGGCTTGCCTTATAGCTATAATTGGCCTGGTTACTGTTCTCAGGGAGAGTACCTACGTCCGAAGCTAGGGAAACCGAAATGGTTGCAGTCTCATATATACCGCCATTTGTAACTCCATTGATTGTGATTACCGGACTGCTGCTGTCCCATATAATATCAAAGTTACTGCTGACCGTCTTGATATTTCCGGCTGCATCCTTTGCTGTGGCAGTCAAAACATAATGACCTGCTTCGCGTATCGAATCACCTGTATAAGTCAGTCCTCCATTGCTTATCTCTGTCGACAGTGTAGCTCCATTCAGGGATATCATTCGGGTCGATACAACAGAATCAGCACTAAAGGTGATGACCGGAGCAATTCCATCCTGATTGTTCTTCAGTTTTGTACCATTTTCAGGATTATTAATTTCTACTCCCGGTGCAGTAGTATCTATTGTGAAATTATAGGTTGTCTTTTGCTTTCTGCCAGCAATCGCAATTACTACTTCATGAGAGCCCTCCGTGCTTATTTCTGCAGAAGCCTTCCCCATCCCTGTTGCTATGCTTGTTCCTTTGTCTGTGATGACAATTTGCTCACCGTCTGCAGTTACATTAATCACTGCCGTCTTATTAAACAACGCACCGACAAAGTTTTTTAATATACTAAATTCCTTGATACTATTATTTATTACATCCTTTTCGAAGCGATCAAGCTTCATTCCATCCTCTGCATTGATATCAGCTATCGTATCATAGGTAATCTTAATATCCTTATAATCCTTGAAGATCTTGAAATCCTTCAAGTGTAATGTGAGCATGGTGCCCCTCTCATCCAAGACAGCGTTGTCAACTTCATAGGACGTCGATCCAACCATAAGAGCAAAGCCCGCCGGACCAGTAGGTATCGTAGCTGCATCCAGAGGTTTGCTGAAACTTAATTGTACTGATGTGCCATCAGCCGTAACTTCTGCCTTTTCACAGATTGGATTCTTAAGGAGGCTTACCATAAGATCTACGCCTGATACATGATTACTTGCGTTTATGACCGTGCCCAAATTATGATTAAATACTGTTCCCTGGGTACTGTAGAAGCCATTATCTTCGTACAGATAAGCAGGGTCTGCATTATAGTGGACCTTATAGCCATCCATGGCAGGTACATAAATCCTGTAGGTGACGCTGGTCTTACCCTCGGGAATCAATACTTTTTCTTCCGCAATAATGTCGTCATTTATAGAAGAGCTATTGTTATCCCTGATTGCTTTTATATATATACTTCTTCCACCTTGAGGTGCTGCAGAAGGTAATGTGATTGACCCGGTAATCGCCTTACCCTTTACAAGGTTAATATCGATATCCTCATTCACATCATACTTTAACTTTATCAAAGTAGCTGCTTCCTGATAGAAGACGCTTCCGTTTTCACTATAGAAGGTGGTGCAGTTGACCAATTCTGGAGCGTCAGACCAAAGTTCGATGGATAAGTTATTCCATTCGGCAGGAACCGCTATAGTATATTCTGTTGAAGTCCCGTTTTTAATCTCAAAACCAGTACCGCGCCAGCGATCATCCGCTTCGTCCTCGGTATTCTTTCCAATCAAAGCAGCAATAAAGCCGGTCACTCCACCTTCTGGAATGGAATAATCTTGCGGAAGTGATATGGTACCCATTATAAGTTTTACAGGAATCAACGTCATATCAATCCCAGTAAGATTACCGGTTCCATTCACTTCTACTGCTTGTTCTCGATCATAAGCAGTCTTCGTGCTTGTTTGATAAAAACCATTGCTAAAATATAGATATTTCGGATCAATCCGGTATTCCATCGTATACTTGTCAGAAGGTGCTACTATAATCGTATACTCAGCGCTTGATTGGTCCTCAGGAATCGTTACCCGGATGATCCCATTGATATCATCCTTGTAATTATCATTGTCTTTATCATCATTCACGAAAATTTCCACTTCAATTCCGCCCTTTGGAGCGGTACCGGAAGGAAGACGAACGGTACCGGAGATGGCGTTACCTTGTCTTAATTGGAGATCGATATTATCCTGATCAGCAAATGCCACATTAACCATATCCGCTTCGGCAAGTGTATCAACGCTCTTGTCGGTGCTGTAAAAATTCGAAGTATTCAGAAGACCTAAGCCTTCACACCAGGTCTCTACATAATACGTTCCAAGCTCCTCGGGTACGATAATGGAATAATCCGTTGTATGAGCTCCTCCCTGGAACCAAAAATCGGTTCCGAAGTACGGATCATCTTCCTGATTATCCGGAGTATTATTGTCACTCCATGCAGCTATCCAACCGAAGAATCCTTCCGTCGGAGCATTGACCCCGTTAGGAAGACTGATCGTACCGGAGATCCTTCTGCCCGGTTTCAGACTAAAGTCATGTGATACTGTGTCACTGTTTCCATCACTATCTATCGTGATGTCAATACCATCGGCATCGATAAAGGTCAATCCCTTTGGCGAAGTAGCAAACACCGTATATTCTCCCGGCTTCAAACCATATATTCCATATTTACCATTGCTATCTACATCAAAGCCATTATAGCTATCATCCTGTATATTCTTTACATATACAAAAGCATAAGGTACAGGCAGTCCTGCAGTGTCCTTTACCGTGCCGGTTATCTGTTCCTTTTCAATTAGATTGAAATGAGCATATCCTGCATAAATCTCATTTCCTCCTTCCTCTACCTTATAGACCATGATGGAGCAATGACCGATCCAATCGATATTTTCAGCAAAAGAGAAGGTTACAGATTTATCTGTTACATCACTTACTGCCGGAGTAACAACATAATCTGCTCTATCATAATTCCAATCCGGATGAATATAAATTCGCAAAGTATCTCCGGCATTCCATGGAGCTTTACTGCCATTGGATAAGGCCAGGGTGACAGACTTATTCATCGTAGTATTTGCTTCGTAATAGGAAGGTGTAGCCGTCAATACATCAACGGACCTAAATCTACCATCGTTTGGCAGACTTATCGCCTGATTATTCTTGTAATAAAGCTTCAGTATGTATTCTCCGGGAGTGAATCTCATATCGTTTAGGTTGATCACAATATCATCGTACGAATAATATGGATTATTGCAGGTCAGCATTCGTTCTGTTCCGGTAGAATCATATATCTCAGCCTTTGTGGTTCCATCCAAATATATATTCAGATTTTGTCCATAAATGCGGATATCCGGTGACTCCTCCGTAATGTCTCCGATACCGTCTATTTGGGGATATCCAATATATAAATCTCCCTTGGCAAAAAACTGCCCATCCACATAAACCATAATTTGACAGTGGTAATCAAAGTCAAGCTCCATCTCCGGTAAAGTCACTGTCATGGTGTTATCCGATGCAATTGTTTCCTCAAGTGTAATATACGAGCCATCTTTTTTATACAATCTGACAGCTACCTTGTCGGAAGAAGGCCATTGATAAGCCCTTCCGTCTCTGTTGACTTCAAGCTTCAGAACCTTTCCTCCAACTTCCTCCGGTGTTATGCCTGAAGGTACTACATCAAGATAGTTCAGGAGATAGAAACCACTAAAGCCATCAATTGAGGGGGTTTCATTCGCAAGATCTGCATTGTCATAAGTAAGTTTTAGCCTGTACTTGCCTGCTGCAAGCTGAATATTTCCATTGATTGCAATACTAAGATTACCCTCGTCCTTATCATAATCATATCCGCCATCAAAGAAGAAGTTCTCTCCTCCGGTAATCAGTTCACCTACCGCATTACCGTTCTGATCACAGATCTGGGCACTCAGCTTGCTTAAATCCTTAATATTAGATCGATTTATCATATGAACCGAGATTCTATCATCACCGATACATGGTGTATCAATATAACGAATTCTTGGCTGGACATTATCTACGATTGATAATTGTACCGTACTCGTAGTTCCGACATTGATTTGTGTCATCACCGATTGAGAATAGGTTGTTCTGTAATCTGATTCATTCCAGATCGCTGCACGTATATAGTATGTTCCATCTGGAATCCCACCGATTTTAAATCTACCCTGTTCATCCAGTTCAACGGTTGTAACATAATTGAGACGCTGCCATGTGCCGTTAAATACATCAACATATCCCTGACTAAATACCTGTCCGTCAATACTCACCGTTCCGATGAGCTTGGGCTGGGTAAGTCGGATCGATATGTTACTATTCTCTACCGTTCCATCCGCTTTCACCGTAATTATAGTCTCCATGGACCGACTATAGGGTGTATTAAGGTTTGGCTGCAGACTGATGGCATATCTTCCGGGCTTCAAAGCTCCGATTCTGAATGCTGCACCTTCCGAACGCCATTCACCATAACAGTCTTTATTTTCTTGTCCCAAAGGCCTAACATTGACATAGTACTGATCACCCTGCAATAGTTCACCCATAGGATCCAAAGCAGTTCCTCTGATCTGAACAGGATTTAGATCCAGGGTAATATTGCTGACCGTCGTACCTTTCACTTGGACTTCAATAAAGTCAGAAGGAACATAATCTTTATTCTGATCATCCTCGTGAGCTCTGAGGAAGTAAGTACCCTCATCCAGACCACCGACTTTGAATACACCATCTTGATTTAGATATAAGTCAAACATATAGCTCCAATGATCGCCATCCTGTTTTTGAACCTCAATCACTCCGCCATTGGGATTGAGACCGCCGGCTTTTACTACTCCGGTGATCTGTGATTGAGCCAATGTAAGCGTTAATTCACTGTTTTGATCTGCATCAATATTAATGATTGACTGTGACGTTGCGTACTTCGAACCAACCGGTGCCATAACAAGGAAGGAATAATCACCGCTAAAGCTTGAATCATCCCTTCTCGGCAGATCTTGCTTCGAGATATAGAATTTGCCTTCTAAATCAGTCGTGACCTCAGTGCTGTTGTTATCATCTTGATTGAGATTTGTAATTCTTACCCGCGTTTTTGGTACCACATTGCCATCCGGATCCTTTACGGTTGCAGAAACTGCATCCTGTCCGATGGTGAGATAGCTAAATCCGATTCTTCGATCATTTTTATAAACCTCAAGCCAGCAGGTACCTGTCTGGGACAACAGTGCTTCTCCATCTGGACCACTGATGTCGACCTTAAGATTATCTCCGTCAAAGGACAGACCATTGTTAGAATCGATCTCATACCAATGAGCCGGTCCTCCAACATGAACCTTCAAATCATTGATTGAATCACTCTGGCTCCATTGGAAAATATCCATCAAGGAGGTTTTCTTTACTAAGATCTGAGCACTCATTCCGGATGCGATTGCATGCGGTGTACAAATCACCCATGGCGCAATATAGAAGTAACGAGTCGTTATATGCTGATTACTGGAGATTAAGCTAAACTTATATTCACCTGCTGGCAGATTAAGACCATCAAACCAGAATTCCAGCCGATCATCCATTAATTCAGAGTCCTTGCTCTCCCATAGAATCTTGTCTGAATTGTCTAAGATTCTTGCAATCGTTTGTGGATTATCATAAAGGGTCAAGTAGCTACCGCGCAGACTGATTCGATCGCTCCGTTCACTGGTATCATCCACGCCTTCAATTACCGGTTCTCCAACCTGTAGATATCCGATTGCAATCCATTCTTCTCCGTTATATAACTTAACAGTAGCCCATCCGTCGGAAAGCTTACCGTTCTCCAGCTCATCCGGCAGGGTCGTAGTTAGGGTAGAATCTAAATGCTTCGTGCATGATAGACCGCTATATTCCTTACCGTCACTTGCAATCAGCTTCACTGTCAATATGTCATCGCTATCCCACAGATCAGTCTTAACCCCACCCTGTAAGTCATCGACATAGAGCTTTAAGGACATACCCTGTGTTGCTTCCGGTCTCACGCCATTCGGTAGAACACTTAAATAATAGGTTACGTCAAATGCATTGGCGCCATTCTGATCATTGATAACCAGGGTCCCGTCATAGGTCAGCTTTACCAAGTATTTGCCTAAATCAACCTGCAGATTGTTATCAAGATATAGTTCAAGATCTGCTTCGTCTGAATTATAATTATACCATGCAATTTTAATGTGATTACTTGTAATCAGAAGCTCCGGATTAAGCTTACTGCCGTCAGCATTCAGGATTTCCGCTGCGAACCTGCTTCTATCCAGATTCCTAAAGTTCATAATACGCGCAGTAATCCTGTCATTACCTATTTGAGCACCATTTACCCACATAATTCTGGGAATTGCTCGATCTGTTAGGTATAAATCCTGTGTTTTAGCTGTACTAGTTAAGGTAACTATTTCAAATTTTGACATGGAATTACTGTTATACAGTTCTGTATAATCAGATGCTCCTGCTCTGATCTTATAATTACCTTCCGGGAGTCCACCGGCTTTATAGGCGCCATCAAGCAGAGGTATGCTATAGATATACCCCGAACCATCCAGTCGATCCTCCCATACTTCAACATAGCCATCCGTCGTTACAAGCTGTCCATCCTTATCATATACACTTCCTGTCAGCATCGGCTGCATGAGCTCTAGGGCAATATGGTTGGGGATGGCCACACCGTTATTGTCAACATTGATTATCGTCTCACTTGATCTTGCAAACTCAGACTCACCTCTTGGAGCGATTGCAATTGCATATCTTCCAGGCTGCAGATTACCAAGAAGGAATCTGCCATCCCTAGTCTTTATCTCCGAGCTGCCATCATAATTACCCATCGATCTGATCATAACCTCATACTGGTTGCCCAACAGATCCGAACCATTACCATCTTTTGCAGTACCGGTAATCTGGGGCTGCTTCAGCATCATATTCTTACCGGTCAACGGACTTCCATCATAGATTATCTCCATTAGGTCGGAGGATACATAATCCATTTCCCATGGCCCGTTCGCATTTAGGTAATACTTCCTTCCACTCTCCAAACCGCCAAGCTTGTATGAGCCGTTGGGATAAATCGGCGTACTTTGTACCCTTCGCCAATCCTGTGAAGGGTCTATAACATCCACATAACCGCTCTGTACCGCTACTGTTCCGGATTCTGTTACCGCCTGTACGGTTCCTGTGACCTGGACAGCATTCAGATTAATAGTTACTCCGGTACTGAAATCATCATTTTCTATATCGAAGAATGCTCTGCCGGATGCATCAGCTGATGTATCGGAAGGTATTGCTGTCATGTAGTAGCTTCCGCTGCCTCTCAAACGATTTTTAAATGAATAAAATCTACCGTCATGTCCGACCGTTAATCTTTCTCCCCAATCGTCGCCTTCTTTACCTACTTCAATAAACCCGCCGTCAGCATACTCACCATCCGATCTTCTTACCGTACCACACAGCACATCTGCTTCATTATATGCTACGATTAATTCAGCAAATCCAACCGGTATATTATCCTTATTGACCGATAAATAGTATTCACCTTCCCATAGAGGGAAATTCCTGCCTTCTCCATCCGTTAATGTAAACATCAGATTTCGATCCGAGACCAGAAGATTATCCCCCTTAATTTCATAATCCCATGCATCGAGTCCATATAGATTAACACTGAGATTATCAGCAGCGGACCATCCAAAGCCAGGAAGACTGCTTTCCTCTACCGTAAAGCTCTTATTTGCATTGCTTGTAAAATCCGCATCACTCCAATCCAGACGAGGAACCACTTCGAACTCTCCACTGCCTGGCAGTTCCTTCTCTTCGTCGTTTATGAATACCTTTAAGGTATAATGAAGAGATGTCTTAAAGGTATGATTAAATTGAAAGCGAACGTCTCCTCCTACATTGGTATTTATGCTGTCTGCTAGCTTGACACCATCCAGCCATAGCTCCGCCCTTGTTTGATCGGCCAAATAGCTTCCCAGATATTCACCCCAGATGACTGCTTCATTAGAGCCTTCATTTGCAGTAACAAATCCTATTGTACTTACTCCTACATCAAAGCCGCCGAGGGCAATTAACTGAGTGCCTCGGTAGACCTCTAAATCCCTTCTGCCTGCTTCGGCACTGGTATGCGCAGAAAGAGACAGCTGTAATATCTTCTCTTCAGGTACAGTCACCGTTATTGTATCTTCTATATTTCTCTGATCATCTGCCTTAATTACCTTGATGGTCAGTTCTTCGCCAATACCCCAGGGATACAGTCTGACATGATCCACTTCATCTACATCAAGTGCAAAATTGGTAACCCCATTCTGATACTGAGAAAGCTCAGCGACACCGGGAATTAGCTGTAATTGTTGGATGATATCCAGTTGGTTATTCTCATAGGGAAGAGCCACTCCATTGTTCTTAACTTCAACCGTATATTTACCAAAGTTCAACTTACTTCTGATACTCTCATCAACAGTAAAATAAAACTCCCCTTCTTCTCCCCAGTTTTCTCCTCTTCTTACCGCTCCAAGATTAATCGTAGCAGTTGTTCCATCCGGAGTAATGGTAGCGGTTAACCCACCTCCATCATCAGTAAGTAGGGATGTATTATCAATCACCATTCGGATCTCATTGTAATGCCGTACAAAAGCATCCGCCCTTTTCAGCTTAAGCTCTTTTTTCTGCAAAAACAGCTCTGCATTGGCCGGAGTGATGTGATTGAAATCATCAATTCCGATTTCAATCGTATTCTCCGGAGTATAATCCTCGTATCCCTGGTTGCCTGCTTGAAGCTTATAGCCTGGCATCAGACCACCAATACTGAAGCTTCCCATTTCATCCGTCTGCTTACTGAAAACATATCGCCAGCCGGCATCAAACACAACCACACTGGAATTAGCCACCGGCTGATGTTCCTCACCAGAATAATATACAACACCGCTTACTTGTGGTGCGGTAAGCTGAAGATCAAAGGAAGTCAGAGGATGACCGGTGCTCAGATCAGTAATTGTTCCGTCAGCGATTCTAAAAAACAATTCACAAGAATCGGTATTTCCTCCTTTTTGTGAAACAGCTCTGATAGCATACTCACCATCGTTAAGGGTTGCAGCCCGGTAAACACCATCTCTTGATTCCCAATCAAAAAATACATTATGCTCGATTTCAGGATCCAAAGACCGTATTTCCAGATAAAAATCGTTGTCAAGGAGTGTAATCATGTCTTTATCCCTGACCGTACCACTAAACTGCACTTTCTGAAACTTAAAGTTATATGTAAATAACGGTTGACCCTCCTTGTCGATACAGGTACCGTCAGTATTCACTTGAATCTCAAGCCATAGGGACCCCATCTGGTCTGTATTCTCAGATTGATATGCCCTGACTTGATATCTCCCTTCAGGCAATCGTGGAATTTGGAAGGTACCTCCATCCGGATGGATGGGATAAGCCCCTATGAATTGAGGCGGCTGACTGTCAGTAGTCTTTACTACTTCAATATTTCCACCGGCTGCGGGAAAATTATCCGGATCACTTACAGAACCCATCAACATAACATCTGCTACTGTAATTGGATCAGAGATTTTATTTGTACCATTATCATTATATTCTGCTCTAATCTTACCTGAAATCTCTCCCTGGATTTCTTTTAGCTCTATAGCAGAGCCTGACACAGAAGAAACTCTTACACTACCATAGAATTTTCCTGAATCTGACTCTGTTTCCACTAAATCAACTTCAACTGTTGAAAGTAATTGCTCCTGCTCATCCACCATTGATGTAGAGCTTACATTAACCGTTACTGAGTCTTGAGTCTCCGAATTAATATTAAAATCCGGATCAATGACCTCAATTCCAATCGTTTCTCCAATATAGCAGAATCCGCTTGGTGCATTAATTCTTATTGCCCCAGTCGTACTATCATCTGCATACGCATATTGCGGCACAGAAAACGATGTCAAAATAAAAATAAAACATAAAATCAGTATCAATACCCTCTTAGCAAATACTCTCACAGTGCCTTACCCCTTTCCTGAATCATAAAATAAATATAATAAATTGCCTTAACATCCTCAGCTGCCATAGATAGCACCTGTCAGTGAAACAATTTACTATTCGGATGTAAAAGAAAACTCCCAAACTGATATACTGCATCCGATTAGTACATATCCGGATTTAGTATATCAGTTTGGGAGTTTGAAATGGTCTGCATTCTGTGTACTTTTATTGAAATTTTAGTCTTCCTTCAGAAGAATGGCTTCACCGAGATTCTCCAGTAATTCATTGGTATCGATCAAGGAATAACCATGTTGAATACAGAAGATAATTGCGGCGTCTCTCTGGACTCTAGGGTACAGCTCTCCTTTTTTTGCTATCCGAAGAAGTCTCTGTGTATCCTCCAGATCCAGCTTTAATACAAGTGCAATTCGGATCAGAAGATTTCGGTTTGGCATTCTCTGTCCATTAAAGATCTGATAAGTCAGAGATTTCGCAATACTGGCCTTATCCATCAGCTGGGCAATGGTCAGTCCGGCCCGTTCTGTTAATTCATAAAGATAAATATGTAATTCCACCTTACTTAACTCAGACTCATGATTTTGTAAAAATTCATCGATATGCTTAGTTTCTGTCAATGCATTGAATAATTCCTTTGTTTGCAGGTTCTTCTTATCCCTGTTCATCTGATGTTAACCCCTTATGTGTAATTAATCTAAAACGAAGCTCCGATCACATTCCTTCAAGCAAGCATGAGGCGCGAGTACTCTTCTTACACTTTGCTCATTACGAATATTATACCACATTAATGGGTTTCGGCAAGATAGACTCAGAAGATTTTAGTGTAGCTTCTGGCGGGTTTTTATGTTTTATGTATTCTTCTCCATATCACGAATATAAAAGGCAACTCCGTACAGGAATAGATCATCAATACTCTGAAATTCACAGCCGACGACTTGTTTTATTTTCTGTATACGATAATTTACCGTATTTCGATGAGTATAGGTTTCCTCCGCTACTCTCAGGATACTCCTGTCATTCTTAATATAGCTTCGAAGAGTATCGATATAGGAGGTATGATGAAGCCTATCATAATCCTCAAGGGCACCCAGGATATCGTAGGAATAGCTTGACAGAATCTCACTATCTTCAATAGAATACAATATTTTATAAAAGCCCATCTCATCAAATCTTACAATAACCTGCTGCTTTCCCATTGCCATCTTAAGTGCGGTTCTTGCCCTTTTATAGCCGTTTGAGAGATTCTCTATTCCTGCTATGACGGGGCCGATTCCGAGTGAAAAGCAGCTCTTCTGGACAAAATACCGGAAGCTTTGCAGAATTAGCTCCGGCAGCTCCTTAAAGTATCGATCCCCCATATTATTCAGAACAAGTACAATCGAATCCTCCATACGGATGAGGCCGTAGGATATGTTGATTTTTTTATTTCCCTTCCATAAGCCGAACAGATTCTCCAGCTTAAACAATGCCTGATTCAGATTTATCTCTTCTTCAATCGTCTTTTTAACATTAAGGCAGAACAGCTGAAAGGTGCCGTTGATATCATATCTTTGCCCCAGGACCTGACGGTACTGTGCTTCGTTTCCGCGTCCCTCGATTACCTCACGGAAGGTAAGGCTGATTTTCTTCTCATATTGCTGTTGATCAATGATTCTCATGCAATAATCCTGAATCAGACTGGTAATCGAGATCTCCCAAGGCATCTCCAATAACGGAAACCGATGTTCGTCACACCAGGCGATCACATCCTCCGGTATCTTCTCCAGATACATCCCGGTATTGATAATGATCCCAGCACATTCCTCCTTAGCCATCTCCTGTACCAGCATAAGCAGCCAGTTCGGTTGTCCGGTTTTCATTCCGGTAGTAATCGCCAACTCCTCACCATTAAAACGGGATACGATGGTCTCATCCTCAAGCATATGAACCCAGCTAACTACCGTATCCATTCCTGCTTTTCCGGCAACTATCTTCAGGCGAAAAAGCTCCTTTGTCTCTTCATATATCTCCCAAAATCGTATTGCCATTAACTCCACCTCCTGAATTCACACATCGCAAACATATGTTTTGTATCGTCAGTACTAAATATTATCATAAATTCAGATTATCAGATTATATACAGCAAGTCAATTCGTGATTATAATATAGGTATAAATAAGCTTTATTACCACATTTAACATTATTCACCACTTTAGGGAGGACATTTATATGTATATCAGTAGCACAAATATATACATTAATCCATCGGAGTATACATCAAGTATTCCAAATAGTTTGATTACCTCCGAACGTTATTATAACTGTGAGAATTTCTTTTCGAACTTCAGTAACAAAAGAAGAGGAATTTTTCATAAATTAATGAGAAAGTAATACAAAATTCAATTACCAATATATTATATCTAACGATAGGAGGCACGCTTTGCAAACCTTCTATTGTCATATATGATAAAGGGAGAGTACAACATGCTGTCAGACATGTTGTACTCTCCCTTTATCTATTCTACCGACAATCATTTCTTATCATCAGACTGCATAACTCATTAAGAACAAATATAAGCATCCTTCTAGGTCTTCCTGCTACTACCTCGGTACGATAATAGTTGTCAAGGTTTCTCATCGTATGTAATGTTTTGCTGCAAAGCTGTAACTTATCATAAATCAAATCATTTTTACGATCTTTTTTTCTGTTTTTGTGGTATTATGTTTTAATATACTGAGATTTTATTCCCTGCTCAGGAATTGTATTTTAATGATTTAGGTTTTATTAAATAAGTGGATTGTCACCTGTGTACAAATCCATCAGAAAGGCTATTGATTTATGAAAATAATTTTCGTATCCGAATTAGCAGACAGAGCATTTATCGACTATATGAAAACAAGAGGGACTGTAATTCTCGTTCCCAGGGATGATCGCTTCGAGAGCAGAACCAGCAGCCATCCGGATCTAGTGATATCCATTGTTGATGATACCTTAATAATTGATGAGAATGCTCATGCCGATATATATAAACAACTAGATTCCCTGGGTGTCCCTTATGTCGTGGGTAACTCCAGGCTTTCTGCGGTTTATCCCCAAGACATCGCCTATAATGCAGTGATCACTAAGGACTTCTTAATTCATCATCTTAACTATACCAATCCACTGCTTACCATGCATAGTACGTATACGGATAAGAAATTAATCCAAGTAAAGCAAGGCTATACTAAATGCTCAACCGTGGTTGTAAACGATGATACCGTGATTACTGCAGATCAAGGTATCTATAAAGCGGTTAACGATTTAATGAAAGCACTTTTGATACAACCGGGACATGTATTGCTCGGGGATGATGACAACGGCTTCCTAGGAGGTGCCAGCGCAGGCTTTGAGGATACGATTGTATTTCACGGAGATTTAAGTCAGCATCCCGACTTCTTAAGAATCTCTGAATTCCTTGAAGCAGCTCATAAGCGACTGCTTTATTTTGAAGAATTTCCCTTAACGGATATTGGTTCCGTCCTTATATTTGACCATCAGGAAAGGAAAAGCATAGAAAAACAGAGCAAACAAAAGCATGTCAATATTCCTATCTTTATATCGCATGAAGGCTGTCCCAATGATTGTGTTTTCTGTAATCAAAGAAAGATTACCGCAAAGGCTGATGCGATGACTCTCCCTGAAGTTTCCGAGCAGATCAAGATATACTCTTCTACGTTGGATGATGATGCTTATGTTGAAATCGCCTTCTTCGGAGGGAGCTTTACAGGCATTGATGCCACTCTTCAGGAGAAATATCTGAAGTTGGCACATGAGCATAAAAAGGCAGGTAAAATACAAGCCATTCGCTTGTCGACCAGACCGGATTATATTTCCCGGGATATTCTTGACCGGCTCAAGCTTTATGAGGTCGATACCATAGAGCTTGGTGTGCAATCCTTAGATGAGGAGGTTCTTAAGGCTTCGAACCGAGGGCATCTGGTTACGGATGTCTATGAAGCTGTTCGTCTTATTAGGAATTACGGCTTTCGTCTTGGAATACAATTAATGGTTGGTTTGCCGCAGGATACAAAAGAACGTTCCATTCTGTCCGCAAAGCTTACAGCCTTACTAAAACCGGATTTTGTTCGTATCTACCCGACACTGGTCATTAAGGATACAAACCTGCTAGAGCTTACGAGGCAAGGGAGGTATCAGCCTTTATCACTGGAAACAGCCGTTGACTGGACAAAGGAAATGTATCAGGTGTTCTTGTTAAGTCAAATACCCGTCATACGAATGGGACTACAGCCAACCGACCTGATCGCCGAAGGGAAGGAGGTCATATACGGTCCCTTTCACCCCGCCTTTCGACAGCTTGTAGAAAGCTCTTACTTTCTGGATTATATAAGAAAAATGCTTTGTACACATAACCATCCCGCTGATGATCCCTCGGTAATAAAGATCTTATGCAATCCCAAGGATCTATCCCAGGTGATCGGACATAGACGCAGGAATCTATTAGAGCTAAAAATGGATTACCCTAATATTATCATTGCAGCTGACGAAGCTGTTGAACAAATGACGCTTAAATGTTGCATACTGATATAAGATAAAACAGATATGCTTCCGCTATCTGAGTGATTACGGAAGTGTATCTGTTTTATTACACTTCAATGATTTATTTTATTCCTTGTGTTGATCGGTTGGAGGGTATGTCTAATATTTTAAACATTTTAGTATTCGATTAATTATTCCATGTGCTTCCGGAATTCCGGGAAAAAGATTCTCTCATATCCCATTTCTGTCGGATGAACTTTATCCGGCATCAAATAGCTTGAGTAATTTTCACCATTTACAAGTGACGTCACTTTATCGTTACTCCAAAGATCAATCACATCAAAGTTTTGGTACTTATCCCTTAATAACAATAATCCTTCCCGAAGTTCAGCATATCTTATGCCGTAGCTACCTGGCATTTCACATCTGGGACATACATAAAATGTAATCCTACAGTCGTTACCCCAAGTATCCTTGCATAGTTTAACTAGATAACGAATGCTTCCATAACTCGTAGTATCATCGATTCCTTCTGTATCGATATCGCCAAAAATGGTATCTGTCTGTCCTGCATCATTAGTAGATAGTTGAATAAATACCCGATCTATGGCTAGGCCATCATATTCTTTCACTATAGTACCTGCCCCGTCCGGACTGCTTGAAATTAATTTATGCTGGTTAATCATCGTCAATAATAGATGAACATAGGATGTTATCTCTGGTGAGGATTCAGTTGTTGCATGAGCCAACTTATATCCGTTGCAGGCTACTTTGTAGACATGATCACTATGATTAAAATATATAGTCATGCTTACATAATCTCCAAGTGGCTCAACAAATGCTGTATTTCCATCCAGAGTATCATCGTTAGAAGTCGTTAATCGTCTTAAATATTTAATGTCTCGAACAACATGCCCCTCAGCAGATCGTTGGTATTCAAGCTTTGCGTAATCCTCTGCAAACATATCAGCTACAGAGATACCCGAACTACCACTCCCATAGGTAATTGATGACCCTAAAAATAAATAATTCTGTTTCTTCATAAATCTCCACCTTCATAAATTGCAACCTTTTTATGGCGCTGTTAATCTCCCAGATAACTTCAAGCGATAGAATGCAAGCATTGATAACCTTCTATTGTAATGGATCACTCCATTTTGTTCGAGTACTGTTCTCACTTTTGACCTTATAATTCAGTAATAATATTGAGCAAACGCCTTTGAGCCTCCTCATTATACATCAGCACCTCATATTCATTTCCCTTTTCACTAATACGCTTGGAGGTTGAAATACCGATTTTAGTCCCTTTTGCCGTTACTGTCATTACATTTCTGCCAAGGGACGAGTTATATCGTTCTTCAAGATAACCAGCTTCCTTCAGTCTCACCGTCAAATGAGTGGCCGCCAGTCTCTTCATCCGCTGCTCCTCCCGAAGTTCATTCAACCGCTCAACAAATTGGCTGATTGTAATCGTTCCTGTGGGAGTAAACGATTGCTTCATTTCATCGGTCAGATAAAAATCCGTCTTAACATTTTTCACCTGAACGCTTCGTGTAGATTTAACTTCAGCCTGTTCCTGTTCATAACATATTCCTTCTTTATTTCCCCTTGTAAATTCTGCTATGGCATCAATAAATTGCTGGCCGTATTTATCAAATTTATTCTCTCCAACGCCCAGGACCATCAGCATTTCCTTTTTGTCACTGGGCAATCTTCTGCACATATCGGTCAGTGTCTTGTCCGAAAAAATAATGTAAGGCGGCATTTTCTCCTCTTTTGCAAGACGTACCCGCACCTGCCGCAAATGTTCGAATAAATTCAGACCTTTGGAGGTTAGTAACTCTGATTTATGTCGTATTTTGCTGGTTTTGTTATTTACTTGTATTGGTTCTTCTTTCGCAAGCTTCATAATAACTCTGGTTTTATCCATTACAATGTTCTGCGCAGTCTTCTCCACCTTTATAATCGAGTATTTATCATTCGTTAGATATAGATATCCATCAATAACCAATTTATTCATAATATGTTTAAGATAATTCTCACTCACCGATGCCTGCCTTCCATAGTAAGCGCTATTAATCATATTGTTCGAGGTAAGCTTTGCTACTTTTCTTCCCATCAGAGTTGCTATGATTACATTCACTCCGAACTTCTGACCGCAATCTTTTATACATCCAATAATGTCTTTGCTGACTTCTGTCACATCCATCTCCTCAAATTGTGTAAGACAATTGGAACAGTTATCACAGCAGCTTTCTCCAAGCTGACCAAAATAACGCAGAATATATTCCCGCAAGCAATCCTTTGTAAAGCAGTAATAAGTCATTATTTTCAGACGTTCTTCATCGCGTTCCCGTATTTGCTCTTTCTGTATGTCGGATAACTCATCATTTGCATTTCCATTCTCGATTAGGAATTGGTTAATTCGCACATCCTTTGCTCCATAAAGCAAGATACACTCTGCTTCTACCCCGTCACGTCCCGCTCTACCGGCTTCCTGATAATACCCTTCCATATTCTTTGGCATATTATAATGAATGACATACCTTACATTCGATTTATCGATTCCCATACCAAATGCATTCGTTGCAACCATAACTAATTTTCGGTCATAGATAAAATCCTCCTGGTTTTCATTTCGTTCTGAATCACTCATTCCTGCATGATACTTTGCTGCACTGATTCCCTTTCTAATAAGAAGTTCTTGCAGATCATCCACGCTTTTACGTGTAGAACAATATATAATTCCACAATGTGTCCGGTGATTATTAACATAATCCAACACTTCAGAATCCTTGTCCTTTGGAGTACGAACCTCGAAATAGAGATTCTTTCTATCATAGCCCGTAATCACCACTTCCGGCTTCCTAAGTCCCAGTACACAAATAATATCCTCTATAACCTCTTTGGTAGCTGTCGCAGTAAAAGCACTGATTACCGGACGTACCGGTAGGTGCTCGATGAAACGGACAATCTTCAAATAACTTGGTCTAAAATCCTGACCCCATTGTGAGATACAATGTGCTTCATCCACAGTAATCATCGATATTTCAGTATTAAGAGCAAAATCAAGAAATTCCTCTGTCTCTAGGCGTTCCGGAGCGATATAAATAAGCTGATATCTTCCTTCCTTCGCATACTGCAGGGCCAAGCTAACCTGTCTTGGAGATAGAGAGCTATTAATATATGCCGCATGAATCCCGGCTTGATTCAGGGCCGATACCTGATCCTTCATCAACGAAATCAATGGTGATACAACGATTGTGACACCCTTCATGATAAGCGCAGGAACTTGAAAGCAGATGGATTTCCCTGCTCCCGTCGGCATGACACCGAGGGTATCTATTCCGAATAAGATGCTCTGAACCTGTTTTTCCTGTCCTTCACGAAAACAATCGTAGCCAAAATACTTTTTTAAAGTTTCAATTGGTTCCACTCAAATTCTCCTTTTTTCTTATCCCCATTATCTGTAAAATTCAATTATTGAAAAGAAAGAGATCCATTCACCTCATCCGATATCAAGTCTCACCGGTAATTATAGCATAGCTATTCATTTTTCACTATTATTTTTATCGGTTATGACCATTTTGGGTATACTTCACACCGAAATGTAGTTATAGTAATGAATCATTATATTAATCGTTTATTGCATAAAAAGAATTCTGATGTCGACACACCACATCAGAATTCTTTTTTATCGTCTTTATTATTTTTAAATTACTCTTTCACTGATCCTACAACAATTCCGTTGATAAAATATTTCTGTAAAAACGGATAAATCAGCATAAGAGGTATTACAGCTAATACAATCTTTGCAGCATTCAAGTTTTGCTCCGACATTTTTGATGCGCGAAGTATTTGTTCTGCTGTACCCTTCTTAATAATTTCCTCCATATTAATCGTTAAACTCTGAATGTATGTCATCAAAGGATAGTTTTTACTTCGGGTAATATAGATTAATCCACTGTAAAAGTCATTCCAGCTTCCGACAATACTGAATAACGAAACTGTTGCCAACACAGGAACCGAACATGGAATAAATACCTTTGTTAATATCTTTAAAGGATTTGCTCCATCCAGTACTGCTGCCTCCTCCAATGATTTTGGAATCGCAGAGAAGAAATTCATCAGAAGAATTACATTAAAGATTGGTACTGCACCCGGAAGTACAAGGGCCCAAATTGTATTCAACAAGTGATACTTTTTTATCACCAAAAAAGTGGGTATCATACCTCCACTGAACAGCATTGCAAAGATCAATATATTCATGTAAATATTACGACCTCGAAATTGTCGTTTATTCTTGGTAAGAGGATATGCCATAGTAACCGTTAATATGGTATTAATCAAAATTGCTAGGATAACACGAACCACTGAGATAAGAAAGGAGCGCCAAAACTGATGGTCTGTTAATATCTCTTCGTATGCAACTGTATTAAATCCAATTGGTATCAAAGATACCATATTCCCTTGTACTGCCGAGGCTTTTGAAAATGAGATTGCAATTATATACCATAAGGGTAAAAGACAGAGTAGCCCCAAAGCAATAACAATAACATATATCATGAAATAGCCACTTTTTCCTACCAAATTGCTTCTTTTCATCTTTTACTCCTTTTTAGAATATTTTATTCTCCGTAAACTTCTTGGCCAAGCTATTTGCTGTCATCATTAAGACAAATGCTATGGCTGATTTCATTAATCCTATCGCTGTACCAAAACTATATTGCATACCATTTAGGCCAACACGATAAACATATGTATCAATGATATCACCTGTCTCATATACTGGAGCAGTATATAGGTTGTATACCTGATCAAAGCCAGCATTCAGAATGTTACCTAAGCCCATTGCAGCCATTAAGATAATTACCGAACGCATTCCGGGAAGTGTCACATGGAATACCCGTTTCCACCAATTTGCGCCATCGATCTTAGCTGCTTCATGTAATCCGGGATCAATTGCGGTTAATGCCGCCAAATAAACAACCGAATTGTATCCAAACTCCTTCCAGACATCACTACCGATAAGCAATGGTTGAAATAAACTGCTGGTTCCCAGAAAGTTAATGCTAGTCCCTAATAAAGCATTCACAAATCCGTCCAGACTGAATAAACTCTTGATTGCAGATGCAAGTACTACCCAGGAAAGGAAGTGCGGCAAATATACGATTGTCTGAACCGATTTTTTCAACCATTTTACTTTAATTTCATTTAGTAAAATAGAAAATACAATCGCTATGAGTGTTCCAACTACGATCTTTCCAACTGCCAATACAAGAGTATTACGGAAGATTTCATAACCATCCGGGATTTGAAACAAATATTTATAATGCTTCAATCCAACGAAATCTGATTTGAAATATCCTTTTGCAGGCTTAAAATCCTGAAAAGCCATGATGATACCAAACATTGGTACTATATTGAACAGAAATATAAACACCATGCCTGGTAACATCATACTGTGATAGAACACTTCCGAAGCAATATATCTCTTACCTATTGATTTCTTGTTTTTCATACTGCTTTATCTCCTAATTAACAATGCTTCGTAGTTTCCCTATCGGATTCTATAATCCAATATCTATACCTATTATCGGTTCTTATAGTATTCCTGAACTGATAATCTCTTTTCCGCCGTAAGAATTCCAATCCTCTACAAATTGATCAAAGTACTCAATTGGCTCATCACCGGTTACGATTTTTATGTATGCTTTTAACTCAATTGTATCAAGCGTTGCCTTCTTTTGTTCCATTGTTGGCGTAGTTGCCGGATACAATGGTGACATCCAGTCAGCATTACCATTTGCCTGCAGTGCGCCAATGGAAGCTCCCAAACCAATGATACGGGAGTTATAGGTTGCCCAGCCAGCTCGGGTATCATCTGTGATATTGTTAGGATCTTTCAAATAATTCATCATTGCGCTGGAAGTATTTTTATTTTCTGCTGTTGTTGTCTGCTCTGGTGTCATTTCGCCCTTTAATACAGCCTGGTGTTCTTCAAAGTAAGTCTGCGGTGTATTGGATGGTAAGCATTCCAACTGGAATGGTCTACAGAAGTTATCACCACGATCTGTTATAAATTTCATTACTTCAGGTGCTGTATCAACGGTTGCATTTGCAAGATCATCAAAAATAACATTCATGATCTTAACTGCTGCTTCCGGATGCTCATATCCCTTTTTCACAACTACAAAATGACTTGTATTATTCTCATGGAAGGTATTTACGCTTCCCTTGCTGTCTTTTACTGTATATGCAATATATTCAGCTTCCGGATGTGCATCCTTTACATGAGAAAATCTCCAGTCAGGCATATGCCATGCACCAAAAGCAATACCACATTTATTATCAATCAAAAGAGAAGTTACATCATCCCAGGTTCTTGTTCCGAACTGAGGATCTAAGATGCCTTCCTTATACCATCTGCTTAATAATTGCCAAGTATTCTTATTTGCTTCTGATAAGGTTGACCAGCTAATGGTTCCATCCCCATTGTCAATCCATTTATCTACGTATCCACCATTTGCATTCGCAAAACATTCGCTGTCACCAACACCATCGCTAAGAGCGATACCAATCGTGCCATTGCCAGATACATCTGCAGCAACAAATTGTTTTGCAACCTTCTCAATATCGTCTACAGTAATGCAAAGATCTCCATCTTCATCGGGATTGAGCTTTAATTTATCCAACCAATCCTTTCTTATCCAGCAGAGTACAGGAACACTATTATCAGCGTTCGTACCAGGTAATGCCATCATTTTTCCATCAAATGTAACCATATCTATGCAACGACCTTCATATGAATCATAAAGACTCTTATAGTAGTCTGTAGCGTATTTATCATAATACTCTGTCATATCACAGATTAAATCATTTTCTACCAAATCTACGAGAGTATCATAGCTTGTAACTGTAAACATTTCAGGAATATCTCCTGATGCAGTAGCTAATGTGATTTGATTTTTATAATCATCTCCATCTGCTTCAATGACATTCTCAAAAGATATATTGAGTTTTTCTTTTACATATCTGGTATATGGGTTGTTTTCCAAGGTATCACCCTCATATAAAGTAGAAATTGTATGCTGTGAAGCAAGCCAACCAAGCTTGATTGTCAACTCTTCTTCATAAGGTTCATATGCAAGGTCAACAGGTCCACTTGGTGTCTCATCTTTCTTTGATACCGATGCATCAGTTCCAGTAGTACCGCTGGTATCCTTTGTGTCCTTTGATGAGCCACAGGCTACCAGTGATGTAACCATGGCGATAATTAATATTATGGAAAAAAACTGTTTCACTTTCCAAACTTTATTCATCATAATCCTCCTAATGTAATGCTTTTCGTTATCATTAGCTAATGATTTTAACAAATACATCCTAACATTCTAGCATTCATCTGTACATAATAATAATTTTGGATTTATAACACTTTTTTCTGACCTTAATCGAATTGGGTTGTACTTATTATATAATTTGCTATAATTGCAAAAGGAAAGGGTATGGTAATCAAATCATACCAAACCCTGTGGAGGTTTATTTATATTATGAAATATCATATGCTGATTGCAGAGGACGAATTAGAAGAATACGAATTAGTACTTTATTTGTTAAAACAACTTAACATTGATTCCTTATTTCACATAACACATGCTTCCAACGGGAAGCATGCTTTAAGTATTATAGAGGATACACCCATTGATCTTTTATTAACAGATATCGAAATGCCTTTTGCGAACGGTCTTCAGATCGCTTCCTTTGTTCGCCAGAAGAATTCCGACCTGCCGATTATATTTTTTAGCTGTTATGATAACTTTAACTATGTAAAAACAGCTTTATCCGTTCATGCCTGTAATTATTTATTGAAGCCATTGGATCCGATGGAATTTCAAAAGACGATGCTTAATGTAATTGATCTCTTACATACAGCAGAAGCGAATAAGAAATCGCTTGAATCACGCAGCATCGCCATCAAAAACCATTATCTATATTTAACATTAAACCGTATGCCCTTTCCTGATTTAAGTTCCCCCGAATCAGAATTTGATCATTCCTTTGCAAATCACTATACCCGATGCTTATTAATTCATTTCGAAGAGCCATTCTTCGATTGTGATGCCGTTTCCTCCAATAAATTTATAGAAAGCTTACATAAGCTATTCCAGATTCCATTTGATTTTTTGAATCTGGATGCTTCTCAATCCATACTATTACTCGAAGATTCGGAGGAGCATACAACTGCTAATCTAATCGATCTCTGTCAAAAGGTACAAACTCGAATTAATGATGTGTATCATACAAAATGCTATATCGCAATTAGCTCCATGCTATCCTCCAGCTATCTTCTTGCAGATGCATATGAGGATATAAGTAGCTTAATCGAAACCAGATTCTTTTCGAGCGATCAATCTATTTTCATAAAAGAAACTACGCAAAATCTTACGTCCGATAATCAGGATTTCTATTCGGAAGTACTTGCGGATATCGAAGCCGATATTACTTCCAATAATATCAAAAAGTTGACCTATGATATCATGTGTCTAAACCGCTCCTTTGAACAGAGTAAAAGCATTTCCCATATCTTTGTACGCTTCATTTATTCGAAGTTGATACAAATACTCTACCGAAATCAGAATCGAACAGATTTAATGAAGGATATTGAACTAATATATAATTGTACCTCAATCTATGAGATCGAGAAGATTGTCTCGATTGCATTAGCAAAATTGCAAGGAAAGGATAGCGAAAAAATCGAGAATACCAAACATGCTATCCATCTTGTAAAACAATATATTGCAGCTCATTATAATGAAGAAATCACACTGAATGAACTAGCAGATGTTGTCTATCTCAACGCTAGTTATCTAAGCACCATATTTAAGGCAGAGACTGGAAGCGGAATAAACAAATACATAAAAACAATCCGTATGGAAAAGGCAATACAAATGCTTTCGCAGACGAATATGAAAATAAGTGATATTTGCACCGCGGTCGGCTTCCATAATAATTCCTACTTTATCAAGAGCTTTCATGAGTATTATGGAGAAACACCAGACAAAATGCGTCAGAAAAAGTAATCATTACTATATCATCCGCCATATATGCTCTTTTTTACAGATCTGTTGTATTTTTATAACATTACGTTTTTCATAAAATATTGGAGGTTATAATGAAAGCAATCTATACCAAGTATCTGAATCTGAAGTTCCGAAAAAAGATAATGATTCTTTGTTTTATTGTCAGCTTTGTTCCGATACTGATCTTGGGCCTCTTTTGTCTCACTCAAACACGTAAATTATTAATCTCTGATGAAAAGGTTTATCTGAATAATATAATAGAACAGGCAAATTCCTCCTTGGATCACTATTTGGCTCTACATAAAAATATTATCAAAACACTTGCCTGGGATGAAGCTGTACAAGTAGCAGCTGATAAAGAATATACCAGTAATTATGATATGTTTATTGCATATCGAGAAGTCTTTGATTCTAAATTCCTAATGATTCAGTCTATGCATAAAGAAATAAAGAGTATCACTTTATATACAGAGACAAATTTGTATCCGCATAGTACCACGATAGATTCTATTAGTCAAATTCAGAAAATGCAGTGGTATCCACATGCATTAGCAATGGCAAATCCTTTTTTCATATGTGACAACAACAACGATTCACTGCTCCTTATTTGCCATTTACCACACCAATCACATAACAATATTATCGTGATGACACTCTCTTATGAAGATACCTTTACTAATTTTAAATCTCTGTTTGAAGATGATTATGCAATAGGAATCTATGATGAAAATGATAAGCTTCTTTTTAATTACTCTACTTTAGGATATGAACATAATTCAAATCCCGAATTCTTACATACGCTAAAGAGTACTTTGGAAGCTAATCAAAATAAGGACAGTTTCCAGCAAAGCACGAACCAGAATAGCTTCAACTGGACAATTCTCATTTATCGTCCGCTAAAGGAGATTAAAAGCTCCGCAAATTCTTTCATTTTTGTAATTATCGGTATGGTCTTACTGTGTATTTTTGCGAGTAGCTGTATCGGTCTTCTGCTTAGCCGTCAGGTTGTTCACCCACTGGAACAATTAGCCGAGAATATGGATCATATCCATGCAAATAATTTGGTGGTAACCATAACAAGTAACAGCAATGATGAAATTGCCCATCTAATCCGTACTTTTGAGAAAATGGCCCAGCGACTTGAAAGTACGATTGATGAACTCTATCGTAATAAATTATTAAAACAGGAGTACCGATTGCAAATGCTTCAGTCACAGATCAATCCACATTTTTTGTACAATTGCCTCTCAATGATCAATTCCAAAGCCATCCGATCAAATCAAGCTGATATTAGTAAATTCACCTTACTTCTATCCACCTTTTACCGTACTTCTTTGAACAAAGGGCATAATTCAATTACTGTACAAGAAGAGTGGCGCAATATTATCTCCTATATTGAAATTCAGAAAATGCTCCATTCCTCATCCTTTGAAGTTAACTGCATGATTGATGAGCGCCTGTATCCATATCGCATCATTAATTTAATCATACAGCCACTGGTAGAGAATGCTGTTCTGCATGGTATTGATTACAAAGAAAACCTCGATCAAGAAATCGGAATATTAACAATTCAGGGCCAGCTCGATGACGGATATATGAAATTCATTGTCTCCGATAATGGTTGCGGTATGACGGAAGAAACACTTAATAAAATCCTAACCACCGAGACCAACGGTTATGGAATCCGCAATGTTGATCAACGGATTAAATTATTTTTTGGTGAAGCTTATGGTATCTCTTTTGTAAGTAAATTAGGAGTTGGCACTACAGCTACGATTACATTACCGTTAAATCTGTGATATTACTGTTCACCCCATAATAGCATTCCTGCAATACTTCATTCGAAAGGAGCTGACCGTATCGACAACCGTATCCTGCGCTATTACGCATCACGATAGTCTATAGGTCAGCTCCTTTATGAATTTATTGTTATCTACTGAATATACATCAAAGAGTCAATCAAATATTCAGCATCTACATAGATATCATAGCCCTCAACATCGAGTGAGATCACTTCAATGTCATAATCGTCGATGGAAAGATGATAGGATATCATTCTACTACCGGTAACTGTTTCTGTTGTTAATAGGAAGCTATAAGCAAAGGATGTGGTTCCATTCTGCGATTCGTATGCAAAGGTGTTGAAATCTGATACTTCACTCGTACCGGCGCCATAGGCAGCATCCATCTCTTTTTGTAGTTCCTTAGCATCTATTGTTTTTAAGGAAGCAGCAACATCCTCATAAGACGAAGCCTTTTCTCCTGTAACGTTGGCAATAACTGTAATACTTGATTTTGATTTGGGAACACTTAGTGTTGCTTTGTAGGATCCTTTCGATACTTCATCCCCTGATACCTCATATGCACTGGGAACAACAAAGCTTAGACCTGCCATATGAATTTCCTGGTAATCCGCAGTTACTTGGTAAGGATTCGGTCCCAGAACAACTTTAACAGTACAGGTATAATTCTTTTTATTAACGGTTGCTGTAATTTTGGCAGTACCTACCGATTGAGCAGTTACGACACCTTTACTAGTAACCGATGCAACTTTCTTGTTACTACTCTTCCAGGTAACCTTACTCTTTGTGCCTGTTACTTTCAGGGTTTTGGTGGCAGCGATCTCCATAGTTAATTTCGATTCGCTGATTTTCACGGTTGCTGCTTGGGCTACTGCTACATTGCCTATAAAAGGTACTGTTACCGGTCCTGTTAATGCTACTGACAATACAAGTGCAATGGCCAAAACTTTCATCCTAATACTCTTCATCATACACTTTTCCTCCAACATTAATTTTAATAATACTTGAATTTAAGCATATTATAATGTAAATCAAATACAAAAAACTGTTGGATGCATGAAATAGCATTTTTTTTGCATGAAATGACGATATGATGAAAGACCTAAACGAATATCTTAAATTGTGACTAAATACTACTTTATTTTACCATTTACATGTGATACAATCAGTTAAAATACATCTTGTAGGAGCCACATATGCTGAGAATAGCAATTTGTGATGATAATATTTCAGACCTATCCAATATGGTCTCGATCGTAAATGACTATATTTTTATGCAGAGAAATAAACTCGAAATCGAATATGTTGCATTCCAAAACGCAGTGGATCTAATCGCAGCAATGGAAAGTGGACAACGATTCGATTTGATGCTATTAGATATCCTAATGCCTCTTTTGAATGGAATGGAAGCCGCTAAAGAAATACGCCAATATAACCAGGATGTTAAAATTATCTTTTCTACCTCATCTCCCGAATTTGCAGTAGAGTCTTATTCTGTGGGTGCTTTTTATTATGCAATCAAGCCAATCTGGAAAGAGAAGCTGATTCTCCTGCTGGATAAAGTAATTGCCGAAATCAAGGTTTCCGAGGGTACTAGCTTTCTGATTAAAAGCAAGACAGGGCTTACCAGAATTTATACCAATCGTTTAGAATATGCTGAGGTGATCGGCAGAACGATCTTCTATCACATAATCGATGGATCGGTGATTGAAGCCGTTGGTTCCATGGTTGAGCTTGAAGATGAGCTTCTCAATCATCAAAGTTTTATTAAGCCTCACCGATCTTACATCCTTAATATGGATTATATCGATACATTAGGCCAGAGGGAGATTGTAATGAGGTCTCGTAGCTCTGTCCCAATCGCCAAAGCAAATTATAAAGCCGTCAAGTCAGCCTACATATCCTACGCTTTTAAGGAGCATAGCTCCTATGAGAATAACTGATCTGATTTACGCATTATGTCATATTCTTTGATTTCTCTGCTATGTATCTGCTTCTTGACAGTTTCCATTTATCGTGGGCGCCTTTATAGATTATTCCGCAAATATCATGGTGTAGCCCTCATCGTAGCATATATCCTGATGCTTGCAAAAATCAGCTTGCAGTTAAATACATGCAAGCTGATCAAGGTTCTACATCATTCTACGCTTCTCATAATGCGTAAGAAGCAATTCATGTGCCTTCTCTCCATATGGCTCATCTACTCCATTGGGAACAGATCTAAACCATGTAAAGATATTATTTGATTTTCTATTTATTTTCGTAAACATCTCTTTTTAGTACACCAATAAAGGGTAGATTTCTATATTTCTCAGCGTAATCTATACCATATCCAATAATGAATTCATCAGGAACCTCAAACCCCTTATAATCTATATCAATCGCAATTTCCCTTCTTGCAGGTTTATCCAAAAGAGTACAGATTTTTAAAGATTTTGGATGACGGCTTAATAGGTTTTGCTTTAAATATGCCAATGTCAGTCCTGTATCTATAATATCTTCAACGATAATAATATTTTTCCCTTCAATATTATCCTCTAGGTCTTTTATTATACGAACTACACCACTAGTTTCTGCAGAATTACCATAACTTGAGACCACCATATAATCAATATAAGCAGGTAAACTAATTTTTCTAATTAGATCCGATAAAAACACACTTGCACCTTTTAAGATACCTACAAGCATAACCTCCTCACCAGCATAATCTTTAGAGATCTCTTCTCCTAATTCATGTATTCTATTTGCTAATACATTCTCGTCCAATAAAATTGTTTCTACATCTTTTAACATGATAACCTCTTTCTGACCACAGTGGGATTTGTCGCACCACAAGCGTCCTCTTTAATATTGTTCTTGTAATTTTTATGATAACAAATATGCTATTACCATCATCAACGATAAAATAAGATGCTCTTTTACAATTCGATCTATACCAACTGATTGAATGCCTAAGTTCTATTATAACTGTCTAATATAATAATTTCCAGAGAAAAATAAGAAAAAAATCTTGATAGGAGAATGATCGTTATATAAATGAATTCACAAGTAGAAAAGAGCCGGATCCGGCTATGATGAAGACTTTATAATGGAAGTTGCTAGAATCATGGAGTATCATAAAGCATATGAAGTATTAAAAGATGATATAAAGTATTCAGAGAAAGAGATTTGTTTATAATTGGAAAAGTACTGGTAAGTAGTATAAAAACGTAACATAAAAATGGCTTGCATCTTTACGGATGCAAGCCATTTTTATATATAAGTTAAGGGTTTTACATCTTTCTGCGCTTTTCATAATGGGTATGAAGCAGTTCATGTGCTTTTTCTCCATAAGGCTCACCAAGATATTCCTCATAAAGCTTTTGGACATATGGATTTTCGTTTGATTTTCTAAGCTTCTTCTCCTTATCTATCTTATAGATACCTTCCATACGCTTTTTAACTACATCAAAATCACCATGATGGTATGGTTGTCCTCCCCCATCAATGCAGCCTCCGGGGCATGCCATGATTTCTATTGCGTGGTAATCTGCCTTTCCTTCTCGTATATTTTCAAGAAGTGTCCTGGCATTACCAAGACCATGGGCTACAGCGATCTTGACATCCATATCATTTATTTTTACGACAGCTTCCTTTATTCCATCAAATCCTCTTAGGTCATGGAACTCAACTTTTTTTAGAGTCTTATCCGTTAACCATTCATATATCGTTCGAAGAGCTGCCTCGATAACACCGCCGGTGGCTCCGAATATTACAGACGCGCCAGTGGATTCACCTAACGGATTGTCATAATCCTCTTCCTCCAGCTCCATCAGATCGATATTGGCTTCCTTCAACATCCTCGCTAATTCTCTGGTTGTTATTACTTCGTCCACATTCTGTAAGCCATCATTAGACAACTCCGGTCTGGCTGCTTCATACTTCTTCGCCAAGCAGGGCATGACAGAGACCACACAGATATCTTCTGGATTGATTCCTAGCTTTTCGGCATAGTAGCTCTTTGCAACTGCACCAAACATCTCATGTGGCGACTTGCTGGTTGATGGAATATCTAGCATGTCGTTGAACTGATGCTCAAAGAATTTAACCCAACTAGGGCAACAGCTCGTAAGAATTGGTAATTTCCCGCCATTCTTAAGACGGTGAATGAATTCGCTAGCCTCTTCCATGATGGTTAAATCAGCAGCAAAATCGGTATCAAACACTTTATCAAAACCAAGACGGCGCAGAGCGGCAACCATTTTCCCTGTAACCACTGTACCGGGCTTTGCTCCGAATTCCTCGCCCAGTGCAACTCGAACTGCAGGTGCTGTCTGTACCACTACAAGTTTCCTCTTATCATTTAGTGCATTCCATACATTGTCGATATGACTGACCTCTGTTAAAGCTGCCGTTGGGCATACCATTACACACTGTCCGCAGAAGACACAGGTGGATTCATTCATGGTCATGTTCATCGATGCGGCTATATAGGTATCAAAGCCTCGATTGATTGCCGATAGAACATTCACGGTCTGTACCTCATTACACATCGTTTCACACCTTCTACACATGACGCACTTATCCATGTTACGAATGATGGCTCTGCTTGATACATCAATCGGGTGCTCTGCCCGCTCGCCTTTATATCTTATTGCACGAATATGATATTCCGCTGCCAGTGCCTGAAGCTCACATCCTAGGTTCTTCTCGCAAACCAGACAATCCTTCGGATGATTCGATAGAAAAAGTTCTATGATTGTTCTTCTCGCCTGAATACACCTTAAGGAATTTGTCGTCACCACCATACCTTCCACTGCGGGAGTCGAACAGGATGGTGCAAGATTCCTCCTCCCCTCCACCTCAACAACACATATACGACACGAAGCACCTCTGTTAACCATTCTTATATCATGCAGGTCAAGATTACAAAGAGTTGGAATTCTTATTTTTAACTTGCGGGCAGCCTCAAGGATTGTACTTCCATCCTCCACAGCAACCTTTTGGTTATTTATTGTCATATTAATCATAGCTATTAACCTCCTTGCTGCCTTCTTGGAGCAGCTAACGTCTCTCCAGCTTTGAATTTGCATTTCGTAGAACATGATATTATTGAAGCTCCTGGCAAACTCCTGCCGGACATTTCTTATCGATTACATGAGCCTTATACTCATCATAAAAGTATTTCATCGTACTCAGAACTGGATTCGGAGCCGTTTGTCCTAAACCGCAAAGAGAAGTGTCTTTGATAATCTCACCTAACTCCTGCAGATCATACAAATCCTGTTCCGTACCATTTCCCTTTACTATATTCACCATGGTCTCAAACATTCGCTTGTTTCCAATCCGGCACGGAGTACATTTACCGCAGGATTCATCTACTGTAAATTCCAAATAGAATTTAGCGATATCTACCATGCAATTATCTTCATCCATAACAATCATACCACCCGATCCCATCATGGATCCGATACTGCTAAGTGACTCATAATCAATGGGAATATCCAGATTCTCTTCTGTAATACAGCCTCCGGATGGCCCTCCAGTCTGAACCGCTTTAAACTTCTTATTATTCTTAATTCCTCCGCCGATATTATAAATAATCTCCCGCAAGGTAATCCCCATCGGAACCTCAACCAAACCGACGTTGTTCACCTTGCCAGCTAATGCAAATACCTTCGTTCCAGGTGATTTCTCGGTACCGATGCTTCGAAACCAATCAGCCCCTCTTATGAAGATGGGAGCAACATTCGCCAATGTCTCTACGTTATTGACACAGGTTGGCTTATTCCAGACACCGCTCTCTGCTGGAAAGGGAGGCTTTGTAAACGGCTCACCCCTGTCTCCCTCAATCGAATGAATAAGTGCCGTCTCTTCTCCGCAAACAAAAGCACCGGCTCCATATCGGATTTCAATATCGAAATTAAAACCGGTACCAAGTATATCCTCTCCCAGTAACACCAATTCTCTAGCCTGATCAATCGCTACAACCAGCCGGTGAATAGCAAGCGGATATTCTGCTCTTATATAGATATATCCATGCTCCGCTCCGATAGCAAATCCCGCAATTGCCATTGCTTCCAGCACTGAATGAGGATCCCCTTCAAGAATGGAACGATCCATAAATGCACCCGGATCTCCTTCATCCGCATTACAAATAATATACTTTTCATCCGACTTATTTTTTCTTGTAAACTTCCACTTCAAACCCGTGGGAAAGCCACCGCCGCCCCGACCTCTGAGTCCTGATTGAACCACGGTGTCGATTACCTCATCAGGGGTTAACTCGGTGAGACATTTTGCAAGCGCCTGGTAACCATCTGCCGCCAAGCTCTCATGAATATTCTCCGGATCGATAAAGCCGCAATTACGTAGTGCAATTCTGATCTGCTTCTTGTAGAAGGGAATTTCCTTTTGCCCCTCCAGTTTTCCTTTCCCATTTGGATCGGTAAACAATAATCTGTCTACCTGACGCCCCTTTATAACATGCTCTGTAACGATCTCATCGGCATCTTCCGGTTTAACTGATACATAGAAGACATTATCAGGGTATACCTTCATAATCGGTCCCTTTTCACAAAAGCCAAAGCATCCTGTAACAACCACTTCAACCGTATCGGAAAGCCCGTGCTCTTTAATACTTTCATTTAGATTTTCTGCCAGCTTTAAACTATCTGAAGAAGTACATCCGGTACCACCGCAGACGAGCAAGTGCATTCTTATATTACTCATAATTCGTCCTCCTTTCGTTATTTATCAGATGGGTGTGAAATGATTGCATTCTGCAGAAGACGTCCATGCTTAATATGTTCCTTAACGATCTCCCTTCCTCTATTTGCATCAACATGACCATAGATAACAGAAGGTATATCTTTACTAATCACCTCTACGACAGGTTCCTTGGCACAGCTTCCCATACATCCGGTCTGAGTTACTGATACATTTGTGATATTCTGAATCGCAAGTTCATCAATGATTGCCTGCATCGTTTCTCTGGCGCCACTAGCAATCCCACAGGTTGCCATTCCAACCCGTATCATAATCTTATCCTCTGACTCCGCTGTCGTTCTTAAATCAAATTTATCTTTGGCGGCTTGTCGAATTTTTTCCAGTTCCTCTAATGATTTTAATTTCCTCATTTATTTTCTACCCCTTTATTTTCATCAATTATTTTTTTCACTTGATCTACTTCCACTTTTCCGTAAACCTTATCATTAACCATTACAACAGGAGCAAGTCCACAGGCACCGATACATCTCAGTCCTGATAAGGTATACTTATTATCCTCCGATGTTTCTCCGGTATGAATATTCAATTCGCGTTCAAATTCCTTCATGACAGCGTCAGATCCTCTTACGAAGCATGCTGTTCCAAGGCAAACATTAATGACGTTCTCTCCTCTGGGCTTGGTAGTAAAATAAGAATAGAAGCTGATTACACCATAAACCTTAGAAACGGGTAAATCCAGCCTTTCTGAAATAAACAAAATCACCTCATCGGATAGAAATCCAAATATATGTTGTGCCTTATGCAGTACTGCAATTAAGGCTCCTCTTTTGTCCTTAATACTGTCAATATAGTCCTGTAACTCCAGAAATCCACCATGTAATTTCTTTCCTGCCATTTTTAGCCTCCTATTGATATCAACATTTATTTAAACCCATAGGTTAATGCATTTTACAAATCATTAATTACTATTATTGGTTATATTTCTATCAATTATGTATTGCTACTGATGTCCTTTCAGAAAACCGGATGAATTGATAAACCAATTCACTTGTCATGAATAACAAAGTGTCAGTTCGCTGACACTTTCGCGCCCGAGCGGATTGCGAAGCAATAACTACCTTTCCGCGAGGTGCGTCATCCCAAAGTGAACTTCGTTCACTTGCACGGAGTGCTTTTTATTGTATAGGACGAACTTTCCTAAACAATAAAAAAGGCGCCGCACAATTCTTTGTGCGACAGCCCTAATAATGGTCTATTTTTATTTACCTGTTATATCTTTTTGACTTGTTGATAATTCCAGGCCTCAAGCCCATCAGATAACCCGCCTCGAAGTTATATGATTCATCGTTCCAGGTACCACTCCAGAATAGGTATGTATTCGTCTCTTCATAGGTCTTTCAGTTCCCAAAACTGACAGATTTATAATTTATTTCGTATCCTTATAATGAGGCTTTTCTATTAATCTAAGCTTGATTATATGTTTTGCAAATACTCTAAGACATATGAACCATATACTTACATATACAAGTGAAAAAATAAAAAATATTAGTAAAGTATCATGTAAGGAGTAAGAACCTGTAAAAGCTACAAATGCTGGAATGGCTGCTACATACGTTAATACAATCATTCCTAATGATAATACTACGGCGGAAGCTAGTATTGTTACTAATAGCCCCTTTCTATATAGCAAGGATCCCAGCGTAATACCGAGCAACCCTGTTGTGAAAAGCAAAATAGTAGCTTCCTGCGGACTAACTAAAATAAGAATGAAGACAGAGGAAAATAACACAGTAAAACCAAGAAAAACATTTATAACAGCCGCTAATGCAATAGGTACTGTACTAAACGGACTGAAAGCCAGTCCAATTGCCGGTAAAAATATAGGAGCCGATTGGAACAAAACAGTAATTGCTGTTAACAAGCCTCCGATACTAATCAAATGAACTATTTTTGTTTTCTTCACTAAAATACCCCCAAGTTTATATTTAATATATTGAGTCATAAAGTCGATTATTTTGATATGCTTTGTTGTCCCTAATTAATTGGATCTATATTATTGGTATGCACAAATTAGGTACTAATAGAACATTTCTGATCATATTCTTTAAAAGACATAGAAAAAGGAGTATTATGCAAGTTGGAAAAAGTAAGAATAAGATTACGGCCGATTGTTAGTAATTTGAATTTGCCCACCGTTATTAAAACAACAATACTTCCTGGTGACACGATCGAAGGATTAATAATTGCTACTCAGATAGGTGAGATTTATTACATTGGCCATGGAGTGATACAGACTTTTCTAGATATCCGCCACCGAGTATTAAGACTAGGTGCTTCCAGCGGTGGTTATGATGAAAGGGGATTGTTAGGACTAGCATTTCACCCCGATTTTTATTACAACGGTTTATTTTATCTTCACTACTCGTTAGCAGGAACTCAGGGGCCCGGTGCGCTTTCCGATTCTTTTAATCCAAATCCCTGTGACCTTAGTACCTTAACCCTAAAGTGGAACAATAGAGAAACTCAATATGATCATATAGATACTGTTGAAGAATGGATCTTACAACCGGAGGGTGAACCTCAAATACGACGGACATTGCTTAATTTACGAAGACCCTTTCTTAATCATAACGGTGTCAATAGCCTTAACTTTTCACCTGAAACAGGAAGGCTTGTCTTAACAACCGGAGACGGTGGATCCGGTTACGATCCATTTAATTTAAGCCAGGATATTATGGAAATTGCCGGTAAAATTATTGAAATTGATGTTTCGAAGAATTCATCTATCAATCAACCACCGGTAGCCTCACGTTTTGATGAGCTTCCGACATCCCTTCAGGAAATGCTAACGGTAATTTCGAAAGGAGTTCGCAATATACCCGGTATATCATACCAAAGCATAAATAATCAATCTATTAAATATGTGGGAAATGTCGGTCAGGACCTGGTTGAGTCAATATTTTCTTTCGTTGATTACAAACCACTACCGGTCACTGAGATTATTCAAGCTTCCGCTATGAATTCCGAACCTGACCAGGAAGGGTTTATTAACTTTGGATGGCGAGGGTGGGAAGGTGCCTTTCCTACTTCAATTATAAGGGCATGTCCCGACAATGGAACCATAGAGGAGAGAACCTTCGCTTATTACGAGGATGCAGTCAAGACTTCGGTAAGGCGACTTCCGCCACTAACTTGTTATTATCATGAAGATCCCCGTCCCGATAAGTTTGGAGGAACTGCACTTACCGGAGTCCAGGCATATATGGGAAATGGAATCCCTGCTTTGACCGGAAGCGTTGTATTTACAGACTTCGTTCAGAATGAAGGATCCAGGCCTCCGGCTAGAGGGGTTTTAGCATATACCAGAGTTAGAGCAGATTGTAAACTGAATGACTATAGCGTTATGGAGGTTGATTATAATTTTGGGTCACAATCAGCCTATTATACCAGTCTAGGAACGAATCAGGACCAAACCAGACTATATTTAGGGGTTTATGGTTCCAGAAATGTAGCAGACTTTAGTCAAGGAACCGTATTTGAGATCGTCTCATGATTTATAGCCATCTATGAAGTGAGCAGATACCACTCTCAATCATTAGCATTACATATTTATATACTGATTCAGAAATAATTTTTTCTAATCCAAATAGGCTTACACTTAATAGTGTAAGCCTGCTGTTTATTAATTACTAATACTTATTCTCCAAATAGCCTTCCTGGCTGATACCCCGTATTCCGTTTTGCATCAGGATGATTAATCTGGTATTCTTCTGTATAGATCAGCTATGAGACCAGCACGATCTCATACCCCTTCTTTTACGACTTTCTCCTCTTCTCTCTATACATATACTCCTAGAAAGGAAACGGTAGGGCATACTCTGGAATCTGTTATTTTAATAATCAGACGGTCGCAATCCACGGATGGGACCTGTACAATTCTCTTATATCCAATGACTGTGCCTTCCTGTAACAGCTCCAATTGACTCCCGTTGCCTGCCCAGATCTCAAACCGCTCGATTCGCTGACTAAGCCTGATATGTTCTTTTAAAATCAGCGCTTTGACGCATTCCTGCTGCCCAAAACGAACAGTAATTGCCACATTCCTCTGGCCGTCCGGAGCTTTATAATAAGTTTCATCCTCTGTTTTAACCATGGATACAGGGTGATCCTCTTCTTCATAGTCTGCGGTTATGCTTGCCTGTGAAGCTATATTCTTTGAAAACATGTGCTCCAGCTGTTGCCCTAGCAAACGAAGCACTTCGATATCCTTTTCGTGAAGCAGGCCTTCCCCTGTGGGAGGAATGTTCAGTAAAAATGTACTGTTGCCTCCTACTGAACCATAATAGATCTGAAGCAGTTCCTCTACTTTCTTTACCTGATCATCCTCTTCGGGATGATAGAACCAGCCTGGCCGGATTGAGGTATTCACCTCTGCAGGATACCAGATTAAAGAATCCGCTTCGGCAAGCTTCTCTCTACTTCCCAGATCCTTATCTGTGCTCTTCATTTCTCTCCTGCGGAATTCCTTATTATCTTCCTTTTGGCTATTTTCCTGGATTAACTCTGTACGACACAGATATTCCGGCACTACACTCCACTCGGAGGCTCTGGTAATTCCAGCCTCATTACCACACCAGCGAATATCTGGGCCGCAAACGGTGATGCACGCCTTCGGCTGCAGTCTTCTTACCGTATCATAAATACGCTGCCAGTCATACACCTGCTTCTTTCCGTTGCTTCCTTCTCCACAGGCACCGTCTAACCATACGCTGAATATCTCCCCATATCCTGTTAACAATTCCTCTAACTGTTGAATGAAATAATTATTATATTCTTCTCCATATCCATAGGAAGGATGATTGCGATCCCAAGGCGAAAGATAGATTCCGAACTTCAGGCCTTCTCTGTGACAAGCCTCCGATACTTCCTTGACAATATCTCCGGTGCCATTCCTATAAGGGCTTGACTTTACAGAATGCAGGGTATAATTACTTGGCCAAAGACAGAAGCCATCGTGATGCTTGCAGGTTAGGATTGCACCTCTCATCCCCGCAGCCTTAATCCCCCGAATCCACTGATTCGCATCCATGCGTACAGGATTGAAAATCTGCGGATTTTCTGTCCCATCTCCCCATTCTTTTCCAGTAAAGGTATTTATCGTAAAATGGAAGAATGCATAAAACTCCAGACTCTGATGCGCTAATTGCCTCTCACTGGGCACAATTTCAATATACTTCTCATCTCTATTTATCAATCTGACTCCTCCTTGTTGTATGAATGATGCGTCCTATGGGTAAATCTTATCAACCCTATCCTTTGATATCACTTGCCTGAATTCCATTTATCAAATAGTTCCATTAGATGTTTCTGTACGATAGCCTAAATTAATAACAAATGTAAACTCCAAAAATTCATCCTTACATTGATATCTCTCGATCAACTGCTGCGGTCCACAGCTTCCACTTCCAGAACCACTCATGTAACCATCGAGGCATAATACCACCTCACCTGATTTTTCCAATTCAAAATTATGTGCTTTTGCCATGAGTTCTTCTTGGGTGTAATAGGAAGCATTGAATGAAAAGTTGTCTCCCCAAACATCCATTGCCTTTTCGGCCTTTGCATCAGATATCGATACTTTACTACATCCATAATGACTTCCATTTTCCTGTGGTCTAATATAATCCTCCATTAGAGAATCAACTGTATCACTAAACCTACCATAATAAGAAGCTCTTCGCTTGTCAATATAACTTTCATAAGGTCCATACCCTATATAAGTCACCTCTTTCATTTCCTCTGGCAAGAACAACCTTAGTCCAAACCGCGGTAAATATGGCATTTCCATATTTCTATGAGCAACTATCGTTATCTTGATTTCGCCGTTTGCATTGATCTCAAATTTTACTTCCATATCCAGTACCCTTTGCACATGTACCGGTATGATTGCAAGGTTAGCTGTGATAATAATCTTATTGTCCTCAGTCATTGTTGTAGTAACATGATAAACCTTTAGTTTTGAGTGAAAATACTCAGCTTCATTCCAAATTAATTTTTGTTTCCTATCATTATCCATTGGTGCACGGAAAATATTGTATTCTATCGGTTTGGTTATATAGGATATACCCTCTACCATTAACTTACTAAAGTTACCGTTAAATTTATCAAAGACATAGAAAAACTTTAACCCTTCTATATTAATATAACGTTCATCTTCCGTGCATACAATTTTTTCTTTAGAATTATTTTTCAACTCTAAGTTAACATTATTTTTATTTACCCATAATTCATCAAAACCAAGCTCATATCCTTTGTTTCTTACATCACTATCTTCCTTCAGCAAATATCTTAAGAGTATGGTAACATCCCCTGATATAGAAATATCAAATGGCAAGTAAGCTTCCTTCTTTTCACCAGGAGCAACATCCTCGAATTCTGTCCATTCACCTGACTTCACAACAGTTCCATCTACTAATATATGATACTGTATGGTTGCGTATTGTTTTAAGGTGAGGAAATTCAGCGTATTAAAAATCTCCACCTTCTTTGCCTTCTTATCCGTCCATTGAATTCGAATAGGTCGAAGTACATTTTTATATTCTCTTAACCCTGTGTGAGGCACACGATTGGGGAATACCAAGCCATCTAAACAGAAATTTCCGTCGTTTGGATATTCTCCAAAATCCCCACCATAACCGAATTTTTCTTTACCATTCTCTGATGTTCCCATATATACGCCATGATCGCACCATTCCCATACAAATCCGCCAAAGAACCTTTTCTCTGCATAGATCCTTTGTTGATAATCTTCTAAGTCACCAGGACTATTTCCCATGGCATGGGCATATTCACACATTAAATATGGTTTTGTATTTTCTGGATTATCATAATACTCATCTAACATCTGCCAAGATGGATACATTCTACTATAGACATCCCAAATGCTTCTATCTGGTTCAAACCCACCTGATGGCCAACGCTCTCCTTCATAATGAACCAAACGTGTTGTGTCATATTGATGTGTCCATTTACCAGCATCCTCTATTGATTTACCAATGCCTGATTCATTTCCCATAGACCACATGATAACACTGGTTGCATTTTTATCACGAATAACTGCCCTTTGAACACGGTCCATCACTGCATGGTCAAATATTGGATTTTGTATCACCAACCCATAGGTGTTTTCATTTGAACCACCAAATACATTAACAGAACCATGAGATTCCAAATCAGCCTCTAATATGACATAGATACCATATTCATCACATAGAGACAGCATCCAAGGAACACATGGATAATGACTTGTTCGAATGGCATTGATATTTGACTCTTTCATCAAGGTGATATCTTTACGGATTTCTTCCATTCCTACAGCATAACCTAGGTACGGATCACTGTCATGCCTATTCACACCTTTCATTTTGACAGGCATACGATTAATTAATACCGTTCCATCTTGGATTTCAATTTCACGAATACCAAATTTGTGAGTAATTACTTCTCCATGATGTTCCATTCTAACAGCATACAAATAAGGAGTTTCACTATTCCAAAGCTCTGGCTTTTCCATCTGTAACTCAATATAATTGTCAGAACCATGATATCGTAAAACTTCAATTCCATCCATATCTATTATTTTGATATCCGTATCCGTCTGTTGGTTGACGATGTCTAACTCAATCATCCATTTACATAAATCCAGCTCTTCCGATAACTCCGTTTTAATGAAAAAGTCTCGTATATGCTCCTTAGGCCTATCTAAAATATAAACATCACGAAAGATACCATTCATTCTTAACATATCTTGGTCCTCTAGATAAGTACCGTCACACCATTTTAAAACCAATACACCAATAATGTTTTCATCTTGCTTTAAGTAAGGCGTGATCAAGAATTCACTAGTAGAATGTGATACCTGACTATAACCTACAAATTTTCCGTTTACCCAAACATAATAACAAGATGCTACCCCTTCAAAATTTAGATAATATTCTCTGTCCCCTTGAATATCCATCGAAAACTTTTTTATATATGCCCCACATGGGTTTTCATCTGGAACATAAGGTGGATCAAATGGAATTGGGTAACTTACATTGGTATATTGATTTCTGTCATATCCCAACATCTGCCAACAAGATGGTACCTTGATCGTTGTATATTCACCCTCCAATGATTCTCCTAAATAAAATGCATCTTTAACCTCATATCTACTTGGGTAATAGGCAAATTTCCAATCACCGGACAACATAATGCGCTGTTCTATCCCTGATAAGTTCGTTGGGATGTAATAGCTTCTATCTTTTTCTGTATTCAGCCTAACTATTTGCGGGTTTTCGTAATATTTTTCGATCCTCATATCAGTCTTTTCCTCGTTGATAATATTTAAAATTCCATATAAAAAATGCACCTCCATATAAAATGGGGTTTTGTAAAATAAGGTATATGACTTAACATAAATGCACTGTTTAAAGAACAACTAGAAGTTGTCGTTCCTTCTGTGTATTTCGTAAGTCATATACCTATACTTTAATTATATATTAGTACGCTAGAGACGATTTCTTATTTTGCTGCAGTTCTATCGTATGCTGTCTGCATGATAGTAAGGTATTCCTCTAACTGTAAATTCTCTAGCTGTGCTAGATAGGAATCCCAATCAGCATCGATATCGCTTTTTCCTAATAACCAGTTGCAATGATTTGTATCAACATAGTTCTGAATATCAATACCATATGAATTTACAGTATCACTTTCCTCATTTGTTAAATTCATAGAAGGCAAACTCAATGTGATGTTTTTAGCTGATGAATAGTACTGAGAAATAACATCTGTTTTATCGGTTTGTCCAGATTTTAACGGGAATAAGTTGTCTCTCATATCTTGTGTTAAGTATTTTGGAGAACCATCATAAGGATTTTCTCTTTGAGCTACTGTCATGAGGCTTTCTCCAGTTTCAGATAGAGATTCGTCATAAGTAAATACACCGTCAACGCTTCTCACACAATCTAATCCAGCATAAGATAAGACAGACATATCATCGCTGTAGAATAAGTCAATCCATTGTGCTAAGATATCAGCATTTTTACACTCCTTTGTAATTGCAAAACCTGTAGGCTGGATACTGATATGATTTTGTCTCTTTCTTACATATGCACTGTCAGATTCCTCTGAAGCTTTTAAAGGTTGAATTGCTACGTACTGCTCTTTTACATCTTCAGGTAAAGCCGTTAAATCCCAAATATACATAGAACCAACAATCGGTGTTGCTGCTGTTACCTTAGCATTGAACTGGCTAGTATCCTGTACAAAGCCCTCATTATCAAATAATCCGGCTTCAAAGAATGGTTTCAGGCTTTTAATTGCATTTTTATACTCTTCTGTGATGGGATTAAATTGTACTTTATCATCTACAACGACAAAATGGTTCATAGTATTACCACTTTTTCCGTTAAATGTCTCAGCTTGTCCATATGCACCAAAGAAACTTCCGTAACCCTGAATATGATGGAATGATACAAATGTATATGGGATTTCATCAGCAATACCATTTCCATTTGGGTCCTGTGTCTTAAACGCCTCTAATACTTTATAGTACTCATCCATTGTTGTAGGAATTTCAAGATTTAACTTATCAAGCCAAGCCTTATTAATATATAAATTATCAGGGAAATCACGGGATGGACTGGCATTTACAGTTCCCCATGTATATTTGTTTCCATCAAAAGCGGTAGACAAGCCATCAAGAATTGGTTCCTGTGCTAATCTTTCTTTATAATTAGTACCATATTTTTCAATTAAGTCATCTACCGGAATAAACATTCCCATAGGACCATATGCATTGATGTCACTCATGGAAAGTGCTTCATAGCCAAAAAAAGCATCTGGTAAATCATTGGAGGCTAGCATTATATTTTTTTGATCTGAATAACTTGCATTATCATAGCATTCCCAATTAATATGAACATTCGTTGCTTCTTCCATCGCTTTGAATAATTCCATATTGTTATAGTCCATTTGATCAGGCTGCAAAGCATTTACGATGGTAAACTCTACTTTTTCCTCGGATAACTTTGGTAATGTTTTAATAAATTCTAAGCCAGTTAATTCCGATGTGATTTCAACAGGTTCATTCACCACTGGGTTTGTCGTAGGGGTATTTTCGTTAACATCCTTGGGATCTGTTACGCTTTTTTTACCACATCCTCCAAACACCATAGCCATTGCCAATGATATGGCAATAATTCTTGTTAATTTTCTTTTTTTCATTTTTCTTTCTCCTTTCTCCTTTCTCATTGTATAATTAACCCTTTACAGAGCCAATGAGCACACCTTTTACAAAATGTTTCTGTACAAACGGATACATAATCATTAATGGTACAATTGATACAATAATCGATACGTACTTAATTAGTTCTGCTTTCTCTGCTCTAGCCGCTGCTGCGACTGTATCCCCGACCATCTCTGCGGAAACTTGATTTTCAACTAATATATTTCTTAATACTAACTGCAATGGATACAAAGCTTGATCCTTTATATACAACATTGCGTTAAAATATGTATTCCACTGTGCTACCCCATAAAACAACACCATAATAGCAATAATGGCTTTAGATAATGGTAACGCAACTTTTTTGAAAAAATCATATTCATTACATCCATCCAACATTGCTGCCTCGTGTAATTCGCCTGGAATTGAACTTTCAAAAAAGCTCCTTGCAATAATTAAATTGTATGGAACAACCAAAGATGGGATTATCAATGACCAAATAGTATTCGTTAATCCTAATTTATTTACCACCAAATAAGTGGGAATCATACCACCACTAAAGTACATTGTAAATACAATTAGAAGCATCCAAAGTCGTCTCCCTGGTAATGTCTTAACTGATAAAGCATATGCTGCCAAAACCGTAGTAACAACGCTGCATAATATACCTAAGGTTGTATAAATTAATGAATTCTTATAACCAGTCATAATAGAGTCATCAGCAAAAACACTCTTATATCCTTCGAATGTAATACCTCTTGGAATTAATGTAATCTGTCCTGTATTTACTAAGTTAGGGGCACTTATTGATGCAATCACAATAAAATATAAGGGATATGCTACTAATAACAATATTAATCCTAAGAAAATATAATTTGTGATATGAAAGGCTTTGTTCCCTTCACTTTTTCTATTCGGCTTCACATCAACCATTTTATTTCTCATTTTCTTCCTCCCTCTATATCAATGATGTTTCCGAATACTTACGGGCAAAGTGATTCACCAGTAACAACATAACTAAACTGACTACCGATTCAAATAAACCGATTGCAGTAGAATAACTAAAATTAGGAACACCACTCGCACCAAAGGCTTGTTTATAAACATATGTTGATATTACTTCTGATCCTGTTCTGTTTAATGTATTCTGTAAGAGATATATTTTTTCATATCCAATGGTTAAAATTCGACCTGCATTCATAATCAAAATGATAATAATTGTTGGTACTATAGATGGAAAATCAATATATTTAATTCTTTGAAACATCGTTGCACCATCTACAATGGCTGATTCATGTAACTCTGGGCTAACACTACTTAATGCAGCAACATACACAATAGAACTATATCCCATACCTTGCCAGATTTCTGATAGAACATAAATCCACGGAAATGCACTTGCACTCCCCATAAACATTTGCGCTTCTCCACCCAAGGCCACAATAATCGTGTTAATAATACCAGATGTCGGAGATAAAAAAAGTCTTAGCATACCTGCAATGATTACTGCTGATATAAAATGCGGAGCATAAATCACCGTTTGTACAACTTTTTTAAATTGTAGATTTTTCGTCTGGTTAATCATTAAGGCTAAAATGATTGGTATTGGAAATCCTAAAATAAGATTTAGAAAACTTATTTTTAATGTGTTCCCTATTACCATCAGGCAGTCTGTAGTATTGAAAAATCGAATAAAATGTTTCAACCCTACCCAGGTGCTATCAAAAAAACCAAGTATTGGATTATAGTCTCTAAAGGCAATCTGTATCCCTACCATTGGCACATACCGAAAGATTATAAAATACAACACTGCAGGAATCATGAAAATAAATAATTGCCAGTGTCTTTTTACCTGCAACATGGTTTTTTTAATTTTTTCAGTCATAGTCATAAAGTAATCAAATCCTCCTAATTAAATTTTAAATTATAATTATTTATATATTATGTATATCTGATAAGATAATACCACTTTATCGTCATTTGTGCAATCATTATTTATTGGAAAGTGTCTATTTTATGTGCATAATGTCTATTATTATTATTATTATTTATATCCCTCCATTGCGTTTTTATGGTTGTATTTGTTCTCTAATATTAATTATATATTATAATTCATTTATCATCTTGTAATTAACATTTCTGATTTTAATATTGACTTTCATATAATTCCACTTGATTTATCTCATGATTTGCTTACATATAATAATTAATGCTACGTGATAACCAAACACTAAGAAAACGCCTTATCTAAATTGTATGTATATATCACGGAGAAACATTTCAAAACGCTCCGTTATTATAAACAAAAAAGCTTGCATCTTTTCGGACGCAAGCCAAATTATCAAAAATTAATCTTTCTAAATTATTTCTCAATCTGTCTACCAGTCTGATCTACCTTATAATCCCCTGTATCGATCAGCTGTGATATATCTAAAGGCTTCTTTTTCAGATCAGCATTCTGCTTCTCAGCAGTTAAATAGGCATAACAGATGCAGTCTTTGCCGAAGCAAGACATTCTTTCGCAAAAGCAGCATCAAAGGCCACCTGCCAATAATAACGCCAATAACCTTCTCATAAATCGTCCTCCCCTTACTATCATCAATAAAATGTAATAAACAAAGAGTCCCGAACACACTTCACTCTCATTTTATTACAAGTATTTTGGAGAATTTTTCAATTCCTGTTTGAGAACTATTTATCGCCTATGTTACTTTAAACTGATGAGCTTCGAAAGATAAAAACAGGCTAGTTTATTAAGTATACCAAAATCATATGTAGAATCATAAAACATTAAAACAGCTCTAAATCTGGTAATGGGTCATGATTTGGAAGAATCATAATCCAACACTTTGACAAAGAGCCCTTATATAAATCTATAATTTTATTCTCTTATTATTTCTAACTAGTAAATTGCAACCGGTCCATAAGGTCCATCAATTACTTCAATTTTTGTCTCAAATATATTGGTTAAAATCTCTGGCTTCATTATTTCATCCGCTGTTCCATATGCAGCAATTTGTCCATCTTTCATAGCACAGATTCTATCTGAATATTTTGCAGCAAAGTTTATATCATGGAGTACCGTTAAAATAGTACGTCCAAATTCATCGGCTGCATATCTTAAATGTTCCATCATCTGAACAGATCTTGCAATATCTAGATTATTAAGTGGCTCATCTAATAGTACATATTCTGTTTCTTGACATAAAACCATTGCTACATATGCTCTTTGTCTTTGACCACCAGATAACTCATCAAGATACCTGTTTTCTAGCTCTTTCAAACCCAGAAAATCTATATATTTAGAGATAATCTTCTCATCCTCTTTTGTTAATCTACCTTGAGAATATGGAAAACGGCCAAATCCTGCTAACTGTCTCACTGTAAGCCTGGTAATAAAATGATTCTCCTGTCTTAATATGGTTAAAATCTTAGCTAAATCCCCTGACTTTGAGTCTGCTACATCCATATCTGCTACAGTAATTCTCCCCTCATCCATTGCTAAAAGTCTACCAATCATTAGAAGAGTGGTTGATTTACCCGCGCCATTGGGACCGATTAAAGAAGTTATACCGGCTTTGGGAATTTCAATATCTAAAGTTCCTATTTTAACCTCATCACTATATGCCTTTTTTACATTTTCAATTCTTATCATAAAATACCCTTTCTTAATATTACTATTAAAAATGTAATACCACCAAATAATTCGATTATAATTGATACAACCCCCTGCGCATTAAAAATATGATTCATTAAGAAATATGAGGCTGCTAATACCAAGAATCCCATTGCAAGTGCCATAGAGAAAATATACTTATGATCATATGTTGGTGCAAACTGGTAACTCAAAGTGGCAACTAAAAATCCAAAGAAAGTAAGTGAACCAACCAAAGCCGTGGAAATTGACATTAAAACAGATACTAATATTAAGATATATATTGTACTAAATTTGTGATTAACCCCCAGTGATGTACAGACATCCTTACCCAAAGATAATACATTTAGCTTTTTTGAATGGGCTATAATTAGTACAGCTGCTAATAATACAGTGGGAATAGCTACTACAAAGTAGCTAGAATCAGCATTATTCACAGAACCGAATAATTTAGCTTGTAATACATCAAATTCGGAAGGAGCTAGAAGTCTTCTCATGAAACTTGATAAGGATCTAAGTCCGGTACCCATAATAACACCTACTAAAAGCATAAGCTGTAAGTTACCATATTTACCTGATAATAACCATCCATAAAGTATTAAGCACATCGTTACCATAGCAATTACTTGGAATACAAATGATTGCATATTTGATAGACTTATAAAGGCTCTAGCACCAAAGAAAAACATAGTACTAGTATGTATTGTAGAATAGAGTGCCTCAAATCCCAGCAAGGAAGGAGTTATAATTCTATTATTTGTAGTGGATTGAAAGGCAACCGTCGATAAGCTTTGACATACTGCCGCAATAATCATTGCAATGATTGCTACCAATCTCCTTTTAATAACAGGGATAAAAGAAGGCGACGTAACAGGTACAGGATTATTAAAAGTAAGAAGACCATAGGACGCAGCAATTCCTAACAGAATGAAGGTTATTAATAGTATCCAATAACGCCTTTCTTCACTTTTCGTACGAAATGCTCGGGCGGATCTATCACTATTATTTGAATATGCATGATCTCTCATCGTTTTCTCCTTTTTTTCAATAAAATAGTAATAAATACAACTGATCCTATCGTTCCCAATATCAAGGATACCGGTACCTCAAAAGGCGCAATGATAGTCCTAGAAACAATATCACAAATAGTGATCGTTCCCATACCTAATACACATACCCAAGGAAGATTCGTTCTAAGATCATCTCCTCTATACATTGAAACAATATTCGGAACAATTAGACCTAGAAAAGGCAAATTCCCTATTACTGCTGCAACTATACCGATCGCAAGAGAGATAAGACCTGTCCCTAAAATAACAATTCGATTATAATTTACCCCTAAACTCGTTGCAATATCTTCACCAAGGCCTGCTAAAGTTAATCTATCTGCGTATATAAAGATTAAGATGGTAATGATAACAATGAGCCATAAATACTCATATCTACCTACTTGAACAGATGAAAAAGAACCTACAAACCAGCTCTCAATATTTTGACTCATATTAAATACTAATCCAATAAAGGTTGATATCGCTGATATGACCGCTCCTAACATCATACCTATGATGGGAACAATTAAGGAAGAACGTAATCGAATTCTTCTTAAAAACAAGAAAAATATCATCGTTCCTGCAAAGGAAAAAAGAATTGCTCCTCCCATTCTTAATAGTAAAGTTGGCGAAGGAAAAAATAAATATACAAAGACAAGACCAAGTCCTGCCCATTCAATGGTTCCTGTTGTTGTGGCTTCAACCAAACGATTTTGTGTAATGAGTTGCATTACCAATCCAGCCATTGACATAGCTGCCCCGGTAAGAAGTAACGCAACTGTCCTTGGAACTCGCGTAATAAAAACCATTCTGAGGCCATCCTCTTGCTTGAATATCTCATAAACGCCGGTAAACAACGATATAATCGCTAATATAGTTACAATTATTACCGCCATAATGAATTTTTTAGTCCATACTCTATTATTAAAAGGCAAGGGCTGAATATTTTCAGCCCTTTTTATTATATGAGTTTTCTCTTTTAACACACTCATGCTCCTTTATTACTTACTTAAACTACTAGCAATGATTTCAAAAATTTCTTTGTATGTTTGAATTGATTCATTTGTATAGGTATCATTAGGAGCATATACTATCTTGCCTTCTGTAACAGCCTTCGTGTTTTGAAGAGCGGGTGAGTTATCAATAACATCCTGCGCAGGTACAGCGTCTGTAGTAGAGGATACGGATGCATCACGATCTAATACAAAGATCCAATCAGGATTACTTTGTGCAATTGCTTCTACAGAGATATCATCACCTTGGTGATCAGAAGAAGAATTATCAACCTCTAAAGCTGAAGTCCATCCAAGTACATCAGCAATTGGTCCCCATACACGTCCTGATTTCGGTGCGGAATAACCGATATTTCCACCTGATACGATAACGCTAATCATTTTATCAGTTCCATTATAAGCTGCTTTTGCATCAGCAATAGACATTTCAAAGTCAGCGATTAATTGTGCTGCTTCATCATTTTTATTAAATATTTTACCTAGAGAAATTGTAGTATTAATAAAACCATCTACCAAATTTTGTCCAGGACTTTCAGCTGTCTCAGATACATCAAAATCGAGATCAATAACAACTGCATTTGGTACTAGAGCTTTTACATCTTCATAGAAACCAGCAAATCTTTGTCCAATGATAACAAGCTCAGGATCAATGGCAGCAATAATTTCAAGATTTGGTTCACGGTGATTACCGATATCTTGAACAGCTTCATTCGATACATAAGGTGAATCTTCAGCCATTACACCCTTTGGCACTGCCGCCAATTCGATTCCCCAAGCTGCTAAAGTTTCGAATGCTCTACTATCTAAAGCTACTACTTTTTCTGGATTTACAGGTACTACAACAGTTCCGTATGCATCTGTAATTTCCACTTCAGTAACGACTTCTGGAGTTTGCTCTCCAATTTCTTCTCCAGTTACTGTTTCTTCTATCACTTCACTAACTTGATTTGATGGTGCTGTTTTTGTGTTTGTGTCTGTGTCTGTGCTTGCACTCGAACAAGCTGTTAGTGAGAGTACTACTGCTGACATGAATATGCTCAACTTTAAAAAATTAGCTTTTCTCATAGTAACGCTCCTTTAGTATGTATGATTTTTATTGATAATTTTCGAACCATATACCGAATTCATTATTCCTATTTGATAAATTACAATCAATTAAGAAAGCAGTATTTGATATTGATTTCCATTATCATTTTTAACTCAATCGATATTATAATTAACAAAGGAGAATAAGTCAATCTAATTTTTACTATTATGCTAAAGCTTTTTTAATTATAGGATGTACTTTCCTATGATTAAAAAAACTGGGAGCATCTATATCTCCCAGTTAGTTCCATGATCTATTCTGTTTTCTCATATAATTTTTATTACCCGTAAGTTACACCAACTACAATTGATACTATATCCTAACTTTTTAAATCCTATTTCTCAATCTGTCTACCAGTCTGATCTACCTTATAATCCCCTGTATAGATCAGCTGTGATACCGGTACGATATCATACCCCTTCTCCTGAAGACCAATAATGATCTTCTCCAAAGCGTCTGCGGTATATTTCGTACCGACATGAAATAGAAGAATGGAACCGTTTCCCAGCTTTCGATTCTCTACCGTCTTACTGAGAATACTGTCCACACCATAATCCTTCCAGTCCATACTGTCAATATTCCATTGAATTGTATAATAGCCGCATTCTCTTGCTATGCCGACTATCGTATTATTATAATCTCCATAGGGAGCACGGAAAAGCTTCATCTCAATTCCGGTCAGTTCCTTCACCCTATCATGTGCCATCATAATCTCTTCTTCGCATTCCTTCTTAGGGATATCTGACATTTGCTTATGATTTTCACTATGATTTCCTAAGTCATGCCCAGCTGCCGCAATTGCTTTTACATCCTCCGGATATTTTTCTACCCATTCCCCTGTCATGAAGAAGGTCGCTTTTATCTTACATTTTTCCAGGACATCTAAGATCTCACTTGTATCCTCATTAGTCCAAGCCGCATCAAAGCTCAAGGAAACCTTCGGTTCTGTAAGATTAACACTATAAATTGGCAGATCATTCTTGGTACTTAAGTTTGTTACAGTAACTGCTGTCGGAATTATCCTTATGCCAAAGCCCACTATCATAATAATGCTTAAGACAACAATTCCAACCTTGACAAATAAGGAGGCATATCTCTCCTTCGATGTCTGTGTCTCCATTGATTGTTCAAGCTCCTGTTTCTGCTCGGGTTCATCCAATACTTTTTTTCTTTCCATAGCCCCACCATAAGAATTGTGTGTTACTATAATATATTGAGAGAGCTAGGACGATATACACAGAACAGTAGGGACACTTAAATTGCTTCAATCTCTTCTACAATGAATAAAGTCTCGCATTCTTCTAACTCCGTATCTTGTTCTTCCGCCCCAGGACAAACCTCCCACTCGATCATCTCATCTAATTTATTCCTACTAATCATGTGCTCCATCGAATTATCCTCCATCCTTATTTCGCTCTTAAACCTAAGTAAGGACTTCCTCCGACGCTGACTGTCAAAGGAATCCTTGCTACAGTATTGTCTAGGTATATATCCCAGTCCGGAATAATATACCCTTGTACAATTGTTTTTAATAAGCTTATTCCAGATACTTCTTAATTGTGGTTACATTTTTCTTATTTAAATAAATATAAGAAGTTTTCTCTGTAGACTTCTCCAATACAGATACATCGAAGCCCTCCTCAATTCGGTACTCACCTCTATAATCCGATGCGAGACCCACCTCCACTAATGGATTATACGGTATCCCTTCATTAATAAATGAGACCTCAATCGCATGCTGTTCCTCGATGTAATTAATACTGACTTTTACAATCCCATCGTAGTTATGATATGCATATGCTACAATATTGAGAAAAATCTTCTGCACTGTATCCAACAATTCCATCCAAAACTTTATGGATCCTTTCGCTATCTCTTGAGCTAGATTAACGAACTCCAATACCTTGTCTAATTCATCCGAACTAGATGGAATCGATAGTGTTATCATTCTTTTGGCTCCTTACTCAATTTAATTGGGTTATACCTACTTTTCTTTCTACCTTTACGATACTCGCAGATGCCCGTCTCTTAAACTATCATTATTAATATAACTCCAGACTTCAAAAAAACAATACCTATGGCATGATTGGTCATTTTATGGCATAATTGTTCTCCATCCCACCGAATCGACTAATAATGGTCAAATACGGTTTAATAATTTTTTTGACATGAAACGCGATTGATTTACTTGTTCAAAAAACGGTCTAATCGAAGTGCGGCGTTTTCCCGAATATTCATATAAAAAAATTCATAATCCCAACTGTGATAGCTCTGCGGCCCAAAGTAATCCACGGCGGAATTGGCGAAAAGGGAAGGGTCAACGCTTTCGACAATGACCGAACCGCGCTGAACATCCACTCGCGCATCGGCAATACCGGGGGTTACTACTTGATAATTGCCGTCAATCGGTATAAGACTCCCTTTGTTTTCTTCCACGCCGGCTGGAGTTTCGTCCCGGCGCCAGTTAAGCGGATTGATGGCGACAGCGCCATCCGGAACCACCAGATTGTATTCACCGATATTACCCGGGCCTTCGGCGTTCCATGAAATAAGCACGCCCGTATCATCTGCGCCCTCGGAAAATGTAATATGAGCATTTTCATCAAGCCAATCTTGTGTCGGCGAATTGCCCAACATATAGGCGGCAACCATGTTTTTGTAACGGTCTGGATGTTCTTTCATGTATTCGTCAAGAATGAATGTCATCATTGCTGCACCTTGGCTGTGTCCGGCTAGAAAATACGGCCTGTCGTTGTTATAGTTTTCAAAATAATAATCCAATGCCAAAAAAAGGCTCTGACGCGCCACGCCGCGCTCGACATCCATTAACTCGCCGGCTTCAAACTTCCTAAAATCAACTTGTTGGTAAAAAGGCGCGTATATATCCGCAACAGTTTCAAACGCGGTTGCCCTCACTTGAAAAGCAAGCCTCGCATACTTTCTCATAACTTCATCGTCTAAAGGCGAAATCGAAGGCGCGTCTGGATTGGTCGGTGAATAGGTTGTGGGATAAAAAAAGAGAACATCGGCCTCATTCTGTATCTCGCTCGGTATATTAAGCCAATTGTCAGGGTTTGCGTAAATTGATTGGCTTGCGTCACCGCCGTTTGAGCTTTCGCAAGCGGCAAAAGCAAGTGTGATTATTGCGATAATTGCAATCCTAGTCAACTTGATTGCCTTTTTACTGATCGTCATGATGTTGTCCTCCATTATTTTGGGTTTTACCCAATATCGTCCACGCATCGCCATTCTTCGCTAAACAGCGCGGCAACCGCCAAGGCATAGCTTCCAATGCTTGCAGGCATCCATTGTTTTTCTTTCGCTTTTCATTATAGCTGCTATTTTCCTCAAAAAACTGTTTACCGCACGAATCGTGTCTTTTAACGCATGAAATGTATCAAGTTCAACGCCAATAGCTAATTCAAAAAAAGGGCATTTCTGCACCATAACTCATACGCTATCATGCAAAAGCCCTTAATTATTCTCATATATCATGTATCCTCAATCAAATCACAAGCTGCCCATCTATCTTTCCAGCAGGAAGCTAAAATATCGGTCAACCAATTCCTTGTATTGCCTTCGTTGCATCAGTAGCTCTTCTCCATTCTCCAATAGAAGCTTCTTCGCTGTTACCTGAGTTAGCTTATCAAGATTTATAATATAGGTACAGCCACATTTATAGAATCGCTTATCGCAGGACAATAAATCGAATAAATCACCACAGGTAATACGGACCTGAAGGCAAATTCCATCCTGAAGATGTATCCTTTGGATATGCTTATCCGATTCACTGTAAATGATGTCTGACATATTAATTTTCTGCAAGCCGGTAGAAGTCTTCAGTAGTAAGTTCGACCTCTTGGACTTTTCCACGGCTGCTATTGCTTTGTCCAGTGCATTCCCCAGCTGATCTCCGGTATAGGGTTTAACCAGATAATGGGCTGCATGAAGTGAGAAAGCTTCAACTGCATGTTCCTTGGAGGTTGTCAGAAATATAATCTGACAATTATCCTGACGTTCGCGTAACCTTTTCGCCAGCTCTACACCGGTCAATTCCGGCATATAGATATCAAGCAATAGGACATCATAATCACATTGACCGTCTATTATCCTCTTCAACAGTTCCGCTGACATAGCAAAGCTCTCAATTCGAATATCAATCTCACTATGAGCGACAGCATAGCTATTACATAGATTTTTCGTCTTTTGTAGCTCGTTGGTATCATCATCGCATATTACTATGTTTATCATTGAATTACTCACCCTTTGTTTATATATTATAGGCTTTATTAATATATATTGTATCCTATTTTGCCAAAAAAAGCCAATCGATTTTTCGATTGGCTTTTCTATTATCTATAATATCGGCTATAATACATCAACAATTACAATATTACGCTCCTTCGATAGGTTATGATACTCATTCTCACAGCGTATCAATGGCTTAGTCTTCTCTTCCGGGTTGATGTATATAATTTCACCAACCTGTTCATTACTTAGTTTAACCATTGATTTATAATAAAATTTTATAGAGTTATTTACAAAAATCTGACTAATATATGGATCCAATGAGGCAAAGCCAGAGGCTTCAATCTCTTCAACGACTTTAAAGGGAGAGCTCTTCTCATGATATGCCTTCGTTGATGTGGCTGCATCGAAAATATCTGCAATCGCAATAATTCTTCCATATAGACTAATCTGATTTCCCTTCAAACCCAGAGGGTATCCACTGCCATCAATTCTCTCATGGTGATGAAGTACACCAAGTAGAACTTCCTGATCTAGTACACTCATATTCTCCAACAAATGATAACCTATGATAGAATGTGTTCTCATGATCTCCATCTCATTACTGCTTAATTCCCCGGTCTTGTTGAGCAGACTGTCTCTTATCTTTGCCTTTCCAATATCATGTAGAAAAGCCGCACATGCCAGGTTATAGAGCTCCGATTGGTTGAGGTTAAGCCATTTCCCAATCTCATAGGATAAAAATGTTACATTGACAGGATGGGAATAAAGGTATGGATATTTATTCTGCACACCGTTCAAGGATGTAAAGATATTCGTATAAGACCGCATATATTGGCAGATCTTTTCCACACAAGCTAGTGTTGGCTCTAGATGCAATTCTCTGCTAAAGCGAATATCCTCAATCACATTATGAAAAGTTCGTATTGCAAATTGATAAAGCTCTTCAAAACTATGCAATAATTATCCTCCCCTTCAACGAATATAATTTTTAGATACTATAAATTATATATACATCATTGAAAATGGTTAGACAATCCCTATGGCATAATTGGTCATAATATGGCATATTTGGTCTATGATTTCATAAGTCGATTCATTATCTCCTGACCGGTAGGCGTTGCTGCCAATCCGCCTTCTCCAGTTTCTCGAAGTGATCTAGGTAGGGCTTCACCTATCTCCCTCATCGCGTCGATTACTTCATCCGGTGGTATCCGACTATGAATTCCGGAAACTGCCATATCCGCACTGGCGATAGCATTCACTGCTCCAACAACATTTCGCTTGATACAGGGTACCTCTACAAGCCCACCGACGGTATCACAGACCAACCCCAATAGATTCTTTAGTGCCATAGCTGCTGCGTGAGCAATACTCTCATTATCTCCACCATTCAGATAAGCCAAGGCACCTGCTGCCATTGCACTGGCAGCTCCAACCTCTGCTTGGCATCCTCCTGCCGCTCCTGCTAAGAAGGCTCGCGCTGCTATTACTTCACCAATACCCGAAGCTACATACAGAGCTTCTACCATCCGCTGTATCTCTGCATGATATTTCTCTTCATAGCTGAGCAATACCGCAGGTATAACTCCACAGGAACCGGCCGTTGGGGCTGCTACAATCTTCTTCATGCAAGCATTCGATTCACCCATTTTCAACGCTTTTGCGATGACTTCACCGATAAAAGGTCCACTAAGTACCTTATCCTCTAGGATAGCGCGGTTCATTCTGGCTCCATCCCCACCTACCAGTTTACTGGAGGACATCAATCCTTCCTCATAAGCCAAATCAGCATTTCTCATTGTTAAGTAAAGATGTTTCATCTTATCAACTGACTCCCTCTCAGAAGTCATTCTCTCCTCCATATCATCCTCGAGGATCACTCTCCAGAATGGTTTCTCTAACTTATCGCACTGACTTAATATCTCGCTCAGGGATCTAAAACTCATTTTTCTCCTCCATACTAAGGTAGGTTACCTTCCTTACTCCTTCCGCTTTACGAAGTACATCTATGATATCAAGCGAAACCTCTTGATCACATTCGATAATCATAACCGCATTACCGCCTCTCTTGTCACGATAGATACGCATCGTAGCGATATTGACTGCCTTCTGGCTCAATACAGAGGTAACCATTGACACATGTCCAGGTTTATCTTCATTATTCACAATCAGAGTGGGGTAGCAAGCACAGACATCGGCCTCCACACCATCTATCTTATTAATCATAATTGCTCCTCCTCCGATGGAAGAGGCCACAAGTTCAAGCTGATTGCCTTTTACCCCCTCAAGCTTTAGCAGTACAGAATTCGGGTGTGCATTCCTAAGCTCTATAGCTGCAAAATCATACTCTAATCCTCTCTCCATAGCATAACGGAAACTATCCGGTATTCGTTCATCATCCGGCTTCATACCAAGTAATCCAGCAATCAAAGCCCTATCCGTGCCATGTCCTTTACCGGTAGCAAGAAATGATCCATGCAGATATATCTTTGCATACTTAATCTCCTCGCGCAGAAGTTGTCTTGCCGTAAATCCTATTTTAACCGCGCCTGCTGTATGGGAGCTGGAGGGTCCTACCATAATAGGCCCCATAATATCGAACACACTCATGGCTATTCCTGCCTTTCTTTCGTTTTCCTCAGCTTTATTATAACCAAAATCATCCGCTTCATCAATCCCACTTTCGACAAATATTTTAGCCTGATGCTTTCGATCCGAAAAGATCGAAAGCATCAGGCTATTATCATACCAATATATCATGCTTATCCTTTTAATTAATTCTATTTATAATCGCTACCAACTGTGAAACCCTGTCCGGAACCCAGATCTACGACACTTCCAGTCTTCTCATAGAAGTGAATCGCATTCTTTTGAATTCCGGTAACGGTGTAATACTCGTCCTGCTCCGTAATAGGGAACTCCACTGTCCGATGCTCAAAGCCGGCTTTATAGATTGCGGTAATAAGTTCAATGGTCAATCGCCCATCCTCTCCCGTAATCAGAGGCTGTACCCCTGTCTCAATTGCGGTCAGAACATTATCAATCTCACCCTCATGGCCGGTATGCTTAAGCTCCGGAAAGCTGTTGTATAATTCTTCCAGTTCCATTTCAAGCTCTTTATTCTCTACCGGAAACCCATTATCCAATGAAGTACTGGCATATACCTTCCAAGGAGCTGAAATTCTTGCCTTCTCACCCTGAAAGATGACCTGCTGCTCCTCACCATGGTGTATTACGGAACTGGTTACCTGTGCTACTGCACCTTTCGAATACTGAAGTGCTGCAATAGAGATATCCTCCACCTCAGCATTATCATGAGCTGCATTGCTTAACAGGGCTTGTACGCGTTCCGGTTTTCCAAGCATCCAACCCAGCATATCAATATGATGAACGGCATGATTTAGTGTACAACCGCCACCCTCCTTCTCCCATAAACCTCTCCACCACAGATCGTAGTAGCAGTGACCGCGCCACCAAAAGGAATCAATCTGTGCATGCAGCACCCTTCCGATCATCCCGCTGTCCAGTACTGACTTTAACCTCATCACAGGATCCTTGAAGCGATTCTGTGCAATAACGGCCAAGGTCTTTCCCGATTCCTTGGACGCAGAAATCATCTGATCACATTCCTCTAAGGATGCTGCCATTGGTTTCTCAACGATTACATTCTTTCCTGCCCTCAGAAAATTAATTGCAATCTCTGCATGACAAAAGGGTGGCGTACAGATGCTGACCAGATCGATACCCCCACGATCCAGCAATTTTTCATGATCATCCACCACATCTGCTTCAAGCTTGTATTGCACCTTCTTCTCACTTGCCTTATCAGGATAGATATCACATAAAGCTACAATTTGGCAACGTTCTGGAAATGCCAGATAAGCATTGATATGTGCTGCAGATATATTACCTGTTCCTATAATTGCTACTCGAATCATTGACTGCTCCTTTCGTTGTATCCGCATAAATTTAACAGACTACAACCCCCGTATTAGTTATAATTTCATATTAAAATCACATTCTTAATATATACTAATACGTTTTCGTCAATTTTCCCATGGAAGAACCATTTGAATTTTATAGAAACTATTGATAATTTTCAGTATTTGTTTAAAGATATTATGTCTTGAAATAATTAAATACGATATATTTTATAGGAACAAAAAATGAGCTTCCTTTCTACATTCTTTGGCGGAATGGTAGGAGGATTGCTCATTCATCATACTCTTTATATAAATATTTTACTTAAGATTAAATGCGGTCACGCTCTTGGGAGCTTTTACGTTCATTCAATATAATCCTGTCCAGCACTGCTTTATATACCAGTATAATTTGTGCATCGATATAGCAAAACTTATTCGCTATGAACTCGTATGCTTTATAGATAAAAGCTACGTTAATCAATACCAATGCACCGATGGACAATGCAGGCTGATGTATCTTTGCTATGATGAAGATGCAGGCACATAGATAAAACATAAACGCAAAGAAAAAATTCTTGCTAATCTTAAAAGCCAGTATCATCGTGTCATTCAGGCGATTGTGCATTTTAGTAATTACTTTTAAATCTCTATATTTCAGTTTTTCATACATATCATTGTATATGGTTTGGCTTTCACTAATCTTCGTCTCCAAATTCTTTTTTAAGCAAGAACAATAACGATTGTAATTTGCTTCACCCAGTTCTTTGCTGATTAATTTTTTAAACACATTTGACATAACATCACCTACTCTCATTCTATATGGGTAGCATTCTTCTTTGATTTTTATATCCTATTGATTATTGTTTTTTACATCATATTCGTTTGTTGTCCAGTCGCATTTCTTACGAACTATATAATACTATTATTCTCTAAGGACATAAAATAAAACAAAGCAATTACTGTAACAATTACCTAATGTATCTATATCTGTGACATTCATTACCCTCGAACCATTCGTAAGATTTTGAGTCGGCCGACATGTGCATAGGCATTGTAACATTCCCTCTAGCTGTGCAGGCACTGAATAGTTATCTATATCATTATATCGGTTAATAGGTAGACTGATTTTACAAATTTCGATTTTTTTTGGTATAAGTCGAAATATTAACAGAATGTTCATAATATATCCATACAAAAAACATATATGTCCATTATAATAAAAGTAAGTTAAGAACATAACTTATTGAAGATTACCAATTTAATATTGCTTACAAGATAATTTTTTTCATAAAATAAGCCCGGCAGCTACCCTCCCCCCTCTACCGGGCTTCTCCTCTTTTTATAGGACAAAACACCGGAATCAATATCTCCTGAAACTTCCGCTGTTATACATAATCAGTTTCTGCTGAGATGGCGCCTTGTTCCATCTCTTTTTTTATGTCTGTTAATAGGAACAAGGCATTATCATATTTAAAATCTTTTATATTTACCAATGCCTGCTCCAACACTTTTCTCAACTCCGGACGTCCTCTCTTAATCAAAAGCTCCAGTTCATCTAAAATCGCTGCATAATCAAATCTCTTGATATAATATATGACTTTAGTAAGACTTTGTTCATTTTCCTCTCTCGTCATCAAAAGTTCGGGAAGCTCCTCCTGCGTCAGTTCTCTCTTCATTCTATCAAATGTTTTGATAACAGCCTCCAGCTTCTCATAAAAGCTCGTGATACGTTTGGAATAATCGCCTTCATAGAAATCTATATCATCCTCTTGTAATACTGACTGTTCTAAGTCCTTCGCTATTTCAACCAATTCCAAAGCCCCTATATTGGCAAACACACTCCTCATGTTATGCACACCGATACGCATATCTTTCCACTGCTTATTCTCATATCCAAGCAGCACCATATTGATACAGGTTCTGATATCTTTCAGTGACACCTTAAGGATATTAATATAGTTTAATGGATCTCCCACCGCATATCGGAGTCCGACTTCGTAATTAATTTCACTTATTCCCTCTACGAGCTTCTTAATCAGTGAAGCCTCACCCAGATCACGGACTGATCTCTCTTTACCTATAATCTCTCTGACCTTCATCTTTGGGCACCACTCTCTTAAGATAGCTGTAAGCTCTATTATTCCAAGCGGTTTTGAATAAACACCATCTGCTCCGGCTGACTGATATTGTTTAATGATTTCTTCTGTTATGCTTGATGTAAGGGCTATAATGATATTTTTATATTGATTGATATTTTCACGAAGCGCTCTCGTCGTCTGCACACCATCCTGTTTTGGCATAAAATGATCGAGAAAAATGATATTATACTCCTTATCGTTTACCATCTCAAGTGCTTTCATACCGCTATCAGCCTGATCAACATTAATATCAAATAATTCAAGCATATTTGATAAAATCATAGTATTAATTTCATTATCATCCACAACAAGTGCATTGAATAGATTTTCTCTCATATCTCTTCCAAGTCTCCTATTCACAAAATAATGACTACCAAAATCGCTAGAAACCTTACTATGCAAGCTGCTCCGATACCTATTTACAGGTACTAATCGAATATGTGCTTCCCATAATTCATATTTGCATATGCAGAAATAAAAAAATATATAAATTCTTCTTTTATGTATAGTAATAATTTGATATAATGTTCGTTAGGAATTTAGAATAAGGCTGTTTTGTTTTACAGAGCCAAGATAAAAACATCCAGGAGGTAAAAAAATGTCAAATGTAACTATCATGGATCACCCTTTAATCCATCACAAATTGGGTATTATGAGACGTAAGACCACATCAACGAAGGAGTTTCGTGATCTTGTATCCGAGGTTGCCATGCTAATCTGTTATGAGGCAACCAGAAAGCTTGCTCTTGCTGATATAGAGATTGAAACGCCGCTTGTTAAGACTACTGTGAAGGAAATCGCAGGCAAAAAGCTTTGCATCGTACCGATCTTAAGAGCTGGTCTTCACATGGCAGATGGTATCTTGAACTTAATCCCCAGTGCAAAGGTTGGACATGTTGGCTTATATCGTAATGAAGAGACCCTAGAGCCGGTTGAATATTTTTGTAAACTTCCTTCTGATGCAGCAGAACGTGAGATTTTCGTAGTAGATCCAATGCTGGCAACTGGGGGTTCTGCTGTAGCTGCAATTGATATTCTAAAGAAAAGAGGGATTACCAAGATTCATTTCCTCTGTCTTATTGCAGCTCCCGAAGGTGTAGAACGTTTAACAAAAGCTCATCCGGATGTTGAAATATATATCGGAAACCTTGACGAGCGATTGAACGAAAAGGGCTATATCTTACCAGGTCTTGGTGATGCCGGTGACAGAATCTACGGTACCAAATAGCTGAAATACCAGAGTCATACCACATGTCCTTGCTATCGTAATCTGCAGGAATAAAAGAGGGGTGTTGTAACAGACGGAACCGATATTTATTAGATTCCTTACTGTTTTCAACACCCCTCTTTATTATTCCTGATTAATGAATGCAGTCAGAATGACACCAATTATTCTTTGAAAGCCAATGATGAATCCGACTTTCTACATTTCTTCTCTCTTATATTGTAGAAAACTTATAGATCGTAACCGAGTCAAACTCCTTACCGGCCTTCAGCATACAGGAAGGAAAGTTATGGGTATTGATGGAATTCGGGAAGAACTGAGTCTCAAAGCAAACACCGTATCTCTTATCATATACGGCTCCATCCTTACTGTTTTTCACAGGTCCTAGCATATTACCGGTATAAAGCTGAATACCTGGAAGGTCTGTAAATACCTCCATCTTTCTGCCAGTCTTTTCATCGATCAGCTCAGCCACCTTCTCCACCTGAGTGCCACTAATATCCAACACATAATTATGATCATAGCCACCAGCCAGCACTAAGGGTTCATAATCAGCATCGATATCCTGTCCAATCGTCTTAAGTGTTCTAAAATCCATAGGAGTGCCGGTTACATCCCTGATCTCACCCGTTGGAATCAGATCCGGCGTCGTAGGAGTAAACTGATTTGCTCTAATTAATACTTTGTGATCTAGAATAGATCCTGAATTATGTCCACCCAGGTTAAAATAGGCATGATTTGTTAAATTAACGATCGTATCCCGATCGGATACTGCCAAATATTCAATCACAAGCTCATTTGTCTCCGTAAGACTATAGGTAACCGAAACATCAAGATTACCGGGAAAGCCCTGCTCCATATGAGGACTTAATCTTGAGAACTCAATGCTTACTATATCGTCATCTTCATATACTTCTGTCTCGTACATGAATTTATTATAACCAACAAAGCCTCCATGAAGATTATTCTTACCGTCATTCTTGTCCAGCTCATAAACCTTACCATTCAATTCAAATTTGGCATCACCGATACGGTTCCCATGTCGACCGATAAAGGATCCAAACCCCGGAGAATTCTCTTCGTAACCTGCTAGATTCTCGAAGCCCAAATTAACATCAGCATAATTACCCTTAGCGTCAGGAACAATGATACTTACAATATTAGCACCAAAATCTGTGAAGGAGACCTTCATGCCATTTCCGTTTGTCAGAGTGTATAAGGTTGCTTCTTCCCCGCGCACTGTTTTCCCAAATGATTTTTGTGTAATCTTCATGTTTCTTTTACTCCTTATTCATCTTAAATTGCTCTTAGCTTATAATTATAACATAATAATGGAAAATATCAAATATTTTCTTATTCAATGCTAAATATACGATTTTTCACATGAAATAAGTTTTAGCTTTTAGCCAGTTTAATCAAAAAAGCATAAATCATAATCGATCTCTCCCTCGATCATTGACACCCCTGAACTTCAATGCTATACTTATAGCGTAATTAACATATCATTATGGTATAAGTGGGCGCTGTTGCACAAATATGATGCAACCGCGCCATAATAGGGAAACAGGTGATAATCCTGTACGGTCTCGCCGCTGTAATTGGGGAGTTCGTTTTGGCAAGGTAATACCTTGTATCGTATCACTGGCAGTGAATAAGCATAAGCTTACGAATTCTGCTGGGAAGATTCAAAACGAATGTTGATCCATAAGTCAGAAGACCTGCTTATACCGGTACCAAGAGCTCCACGAGGTTTGGACAAAGGGTGCAATAAAGTCACTGTGTATCACAGTTTTCTTTTATTGTCCTTTTCCTATTTGTGGGGAAAAGGATTTTTTATTGTATTAAAAGGGAGCTTAAAATCTCCCAGTTAACTTTATTAAAATTATCACTATTTGAAGGGAGCTTAAAATCTCCCAGTTAACTTTATTAAAATTATCTATATTTGAAGGGAGATTTAGATGAAACAAAGCAAGAATTTCTTAAAACTAATGATTGCTAGTACAGCACTGATTGTTGTTATTATTGTGATGCTTTTGGTATATAAACAATTCAAACCCCAAACCAATCAAGGTGCAAAGGAAATCACAATCGAGGTAGTAATTCCAGACGAAGATCCAGAAGTATTTACAATTCAAACGGATGCCGAGTATCTTCGCCAAGCACTGGAAGAGACAAATCTGATTAAGGGCTCGGAAAGTGATTACGGTTTATTTATTACAGAAGTGAACGGACATATCTCAGATGATACAAACCAGGAATGGTGGTGTATAACCAAGGAAGGTGCTCAGGTGAATAACGGCGTTGATACAATAGCCATTGCCGATGGTGATAAATATGAAATCACCCTGACTGTTGGCTACTAATATTAATCTAACATATCTTAGAGGGAGGAAGCTATGAGGATAAAAGATATTGCATTAATTGGTATTATGAGTGCTATATTACTCGCTGTTCAGGTAGCTCTTGGCTTCCTTCCAAATATTGAGCTGGTATCCTTGTTCGTGATTATATACACTCTCGTGTTTGGTAGAAAGGCACTATACATTATCTATGTATTTGTAGCGTTGGAAGGTATCATCTATGGGATTGGATTATGGTGGATTAATTATCTTTATGTCTGGACCATCCTTTTTATAATTGTAATGCTACTACGCAAACAACATTCGCCCTATTTCTGGGCATGCATATCCGGTTTTTACGGTCTTTCTTTCGGTGCACTCTGCGCCATTCCCAATCTGTTCTTAAGCGGAACTGGTTCTGCAATAAGCTACTGGATCGCCGGTATTCCTTATGATATCTTACATGCCGTAGGCAATTTTGTCGTGGCCCTTCTTCTCTTTTATCCTTTGTATCAGGTGCTGGATATTATCAATAAAAAAACAGCAGATACGTATTAAATCAACACTATGAAACGAAAGGCATTGAACTAATATTAATAGAGTAGAGAAGTAATTGCTAAAAATTATTACCCTCTCATTGAACCGTACGTACGGGTCTCGTATATGGCTCTACAATTTATATTCCAACATTTCTTAGATAATCATTTAAAGGATTGAGCCAGCTCCGTCCTTTATTTTTTTTCAAGTAGAGTACGTCGACAGTATGCTCAAGGCAGCTCCTTTATCGCTATCGGAAACGCTTTACCTCAAACCTTAACTTCCTGTCCATGGAGCTTCTCCATATCCTGAATCGGAAGGATTTCAATTGTGAAAAAGAGGAAAGAAAAAGAGCCTGACAGGTGCTCTCCCTGTTACATCATACGGCTTGGACCCCTCATGATGTATCACTTTGGCTGTTTCAAAGAATTAGCAAATCAGCCTTTTGGATAGCAGCGATTGCCTCACTCTTATCCTTCTCATACCTCTTAATTTTCTGACCGACATTTAAGATCTCATACTCCTCGCCGGAAAAATGATTTTGCAGGTAAAGTGATGTTTTTAATCCCAGATAAGATTTTTTATCACACTTTGTTCACAGAAGATTTAAACTACATTTAAACTAAAAACATTATACTAAGAGCAGTTTTTAGAGAAATGAGGTGAAAGAATGAAAGAAAAGGGACGTTATCGCCACGAACTCAAGTACGATATTAATCAATTTCAATACATGCAACTCAAAAATAGACTTCAGGTGATTATGAAACCAGACCGTAATAGTCAGCTTCAAGGTTTCTATAAGGTGCAAAGTATATATTTCGATAACATATATGATAAAGCAGTAAAAGAAAAGGTAAATGGCATTAGTAAAAGAGAAAAGTTTCGAATTCGCTATTATAACGATAATTTTTCTTATATTGTTTTAGAAAAGAAAATAAAAAATAATAATCTTTGTAAAAAGTTAAGTACAAGGATAACAGAAGAAGAATGTAGAAATATTTTGAATGGTAACATATCCTTTATGGCAACCCATAAAGAAGAACTAGTACGCGAGTTTTACAGAAAGATGACATATGAAATACTTCGCCCAAGAGTATTAGTTTCTTACTATAGAGAAGCTTTTATATTCTCTGCGGGAAACGTGCGTGTTACCTTCGACTATCAGATTCGAACAAGCTTATTTGATAATAGATTCTTAGAATCAGATATGACAGCTATTAGTGCAACAGAAGCTTCCGATACCATGATATTAGAAATCAAATATGATGATTTTCTTCCAGAAATCATAGCTAATAGCCTTCAGGTGGAAGGTATCAGACAACAAGCCTTTTCAAAATATGTGGCAGCAAGACGTTTTGGATGAATAATAGGAGGAAAGAATTATGACATTTAATGATATTTTTAAATCTAGCTTTTTAGAAAGTGTAACGGAATTTTCTCTCGTTGATGTATTAGTAGGTATGTTATTTGCAGTTGCAATGGGCTTATTAATATTTATGGTATATAAGAAAACATTTACAGGCGTAATGTATTCTTCCGGCTTCGCTCTTACCTTAGTAGGACTATCCCTAGTAACCACCTTGGTAATCATGGCGGTAACATCAAATGTAGTATTATCTCTTGGTATGGTTGGTGCATTATCCATCGTTCGTTTTAGAGCAGCAATCAAAGAACCAATAGAAATCGTATATTTATTCTGGTCTATAGCAGTAGGCATCGTAATTGGTGCAGGTATGATACCTCTTGCAGTAATTGGTTCTGTCATCATCGGTGTGATTATGTTAATCTTTGCAAATCGTAAAATAAACGAAAATCCATATATTTTAGTTTTAAATTGCAGAGATGAAGCAGCAGAAGAAAAGGCTCTTCAAGTCGTAGAACAATCTGTTCAAAGATATGTTGTTAAATCAAAAACAATTAACGGTACAGGCATTGAAATAATGGCTGAACTTCGGACTAAAGATGCAACTACATCCTTTGTAAACCGTATTAATGATATCTCTGGTATCGAAAATACTACGTTAGTAAGTTACAACGGAGATTATATGTCTTAATGGGAGGTAATAATATTGATTACCAGTAAACATATAAATAAAATTATTGTAGGAATCGTGATAGTAGCATTATTTGCGTGTGGTGTACTACAATATTATGTTAAAAATCAGGAAAATATAGCAAATAATCTGGGAGTAAGCCTTGCTTATACCGATGCAATATTCAATACCGATAGCCCAATAGACATAAATATAATTATGGACGATGACGATTGGAATGATATGTTAGCCAATGCCATACAAGAAGAATACTATCCTTGTGATGTTATTATAAATGGAACAAGAATCAATAATGTAGGTATTCGACCAAAGGGTAATACAAGTTTAAGTGCCATCGTATCGGATCCGGATTCGAATCGTTATAGCTATAAAATTGAGTTTGATCAATATGTAGAAGGACAGACCTACCTAGGTTTGGATAAATTAATTCTTAATAATAACTATGCAGATGCGACTAATATGAAGGAAGCAATCGTTTATGATATGTATCAGTTCTTAGGTGCAGACGCTTCTCTATATAATTATGCTTCCATATCCTTAAATGATGCGTATATTGGTATATATTTTGCACTAGAAGCCGTTGAAGATAGCTTCTTACTTCGCAATTACGGAGTAAGCAATGGTGAACTTTATAAACCTGACAACATGGGAATAGGGCAAGGAGGACCAGATCAATCCACCTCTGGTTTCCCAAACATGGACTTTGGTCAGGCAGGTCAAATGCCTGGAGCCAATGGTGGTCAGAATCCGGATAGTCGTATCAATAAAGATATCAATGATACCGAGAACCAGAACAATACTTCCCAAGAAAGTATGGATGGAAATAATAATTCTGGCAGTAGAAACCGTAAGGATTTTGCTAACTTCGGGCAAGGAATTGGAGGAATGAGTGGCGGCGGCTCAGATCTTAATTATTCTAATGATGATCTTGATAGCTATTCTTCTATATGGGATGGTGAAGTGACGAGTACTAGCGAGAAAGACCATAAGCGTGTGGTCACAGCACTAAAGAACATTAGTGAACAGGATGATCTAGAAACATACCTAGACGTTGACAATGTATTAAAATATATGGCTGTTCATACTTTTGCAGTCAATATGGATAGTTTGACCGGTAATATGGCTCATAACTATTATCTATATGAATATAATGGCCAGTTAAATATAATTCCTTGGGATTATAATTTGTCCTTCGGTGGTATGAATAATGGAATGGGCAATTCCAGAATGAAGCCTAGCATGGTTAATCGTAATGGAATTACAAATGATACGATCGTTGATGATACTAAAACCAATATAGATACCAATGAATTGCCAAGCGGTACAGGTAATACTTCAGATCGCGGTACTGAACTTGTAAACTATCCCATCGATACACCATTCCAAAGCACTAATTTCTTTGATGGTTTACTAGAAGATGAAGAATATTTAGCAAAATATCATGAGTATTTAAATGTATTAATCGAAGAATACATTGATGGTGGTATGTTTGATGAAACATATAATCGTATTCGTAGCCAAATCGATGAACTTGTAAAAGAAGACACTACCGCTTTCTATAATTATGATGCATATGATACGGCAGCTAAAATGTTGTATACTACAATAGAATTACGTGGAGAAAGCATTAAAGGCCAAATAGCTGGTACTATACCATCGACAGAAGAAGGCCAAGCACAGGATAGTAGTCAGCTAGTAGATGGCTCCTCTATTGATATCAGTTCCATGGGTGAATTCAACATGGGGGGTGGCGGTTTCACTCCACCAAATATGGCAGGAACACAAGGTGGAAATGCCACTCCAGGTACAGGAGATGGACAAAGTAGAGAATTAACACCAGAAAATATGGGAGAATTACCAAAGGGTATTGATTTTCCGTTTAGGAATGGCAACTTTGGTGAAATGAAGAATGGATCATCAAAATCAACAACAGCACAAAATCTAATAATGTATGGTGTATCCGCGGTATTACTAATTGGTGCAATTATGTATGTAACTACCTATAAAAGAAAAAAAATAAAATAATTTAAGTATATAGCACTAAAAATTTCAGCCAGTTATGGTGAAATCCGATCTTCTGTAGCCAACTTGGACTCCTATTTGATGACAGGCTGGCTCCGTACCTATAAAAAGTAACCGGCGTAAGGTCCGATAACCTGAACCTTTGCCCCGGTATCCAGCTTCGCTGGACATACCACAAAAAAAGGTTATCCTTAAGGAGTTTTCCTTAAGGATAACCTTTAATCAATTGTCTCAAACAATATAGCCATTTCTTTATAAACTTATTTCTTATCAAAACAAAATTTATATTCTAGAAAAAGGTACACTGTAAACCCAACATTGATTATAATCTTGTTACGTTGATTGCCTGAGGACCCTTAGCTCCCTGAGTAACTTCGAACTGAACTTCCTGGCCTTCTTCTAAAGACTTGAAGCCGTCCATATTAAGACCGCTGTAATGTACGAATACATCGTTGCCCTGCTCGTCGGAGATAAATCCGAATCCCTTTTGATTGTTGAACCACTTTACTGTACCTTTGTTCATGTTAATTCCTCCAAAAATTCAAAAATAATAGGTTGTCAATATCTTTGACAACAAGTTTATGATAACACTCTTTCCATACCATGTCAAATATTATTTGTCGACCAAATTCTCTGTTCATAAGCCTCGGAAGCGGTACACAACCCATATCCATTGGTAATTAAAATCTTGATACCTGTCTCCAGATCTGACAACTTCATGATAATCGAAGTATCCTCCCCTGCGGTAGCAAGAGTATACATATACTCTACGCTAATATCTGCATCAGAGAGACATTTCAAAACTTCATGAAGTGTACCGGGCTTCTGGGCTATCTTGACTGCAAGCACATCGGTAAGCATTGCTGAGAACCCTTCCTCCCTTAATACCTTCCTGCCTTCCTCCGGATTTGACACGATCATTCGGAGCAAACCATATTCCGAGGTATCTGCAAGACTAAAGGATATTATATTGATATCACTTTCTTTTAATGCTTCCGTGACACGTTCCAATCTGCCTTTGGTATTCTCAATAAATACAGATAATTGTTTAATCACCATAGTCTTCCTCCTTCTTTATAATAACTGTCTTTTATCGATCACACGCTTTGCCTTGCCTTCTGATCGCCCGATTGTCTTAGGCTCTACCAGTTTTACCTTCACCGCGAGTCCCAATGCGGATTGGAGTATATAGGTGATTTTCTTCGTGAGGCTTTCCAGTTGCTTGATTTCATCAGAGAAGAAGCGTTCTTCAACCTCTACCTGTACCTCAAGCGTATCCAGGTTATTCACTCGGTCAACAATAAGCAGATAATGGGGGCTGGTCTCAGCTATTTCTAATAAAGCTGTTTCAACCTGAGAAGGGAATACATTCACTCCGCGAATAATCAGCATATCGTCAGAACGGCCTTTGAAACGGTCAATTCGTGCTAAGGTTCTGCCACAATCACATTTATCATATGTAATACTGGTAAGATCCTTAGTACGGTAACGAAATAGAGGGAGTGCTTCCTTGGTAATCGTTGTGAATACCAGTTCCCCAACCTCTCCTTCCTTACAAGGTTGAAGTGTGTCAGGATTAATGATCTCAGGAACAAAATGATCCTCGTAGACATGAAGTCCTTTATGATATTCACAATCAGCAGCCACACCTGGTCCAAGTATTTCACTCAAGCCATAGATATCATATGCCTTGATATGAAGCTTTGCTTCTATCTCTTTTCTCATATTCTCGGTCCATGGCTCTGCCCCACAGATTGCAGCTTTCAATTGAATATTATCGATCTGACCTGCTTCTTCTAAGGTCTCCGCTATGTGAAGCAGATAGGATGGGGTACAGGCTATAGCGGTAGCTCCAAAGTCCTGCATCATGGTGATCAGCTTCTGGGTATTGCCCGTGGACATAGGAATAACGGTAGCTCCCAAATTCTCAGCACCATAGTGAAGTCCCAAACCACCGGTAAACAGACCATAACCATAAGCAACCTGAATTTTATCATGGGGCCCAATCCCTGCCATTGCAAGAACTCTGGCAACGCACTCCTGCCACAGATCGATATCCTTTCGGGTATAACCTACCACCGTTGCCTTTCCGGTAGTACCGGAGGAAGCATGGATTCGTACCACCTCAGACTGTGGAACTGCAAATAATCCAAAGGGATAATTATCTCTTAGGTCATTCTTAGTTGTATATGGCAGCTTATTAAGATCATCTATACTGGTGATATCACCAGGCTCCAGGCCCATCTGCTGCATCTTCTTACGATAAAATTCCACACTATGGTAAACACGGTCAACCATTTTGACCAACCTTGCACTCTGTAGCTTATGAATCTCATCGCGGCTCATACATTCCTTGGTTTCGTTCCATATCATGCAATTACATCCTCCTGCTCAGCAACAATATATCCATGTGACTTCAGAACTGCAGCTGTCCTATCCAGATCCTCTGTATTTAAGATCATTAGCGGAGCTTTTCCACTCCGAAGTACAATGGAGTAAATATAATTAATACCTAGTTGTGCATCAGCGATTACATGAAGCATACCATCCAGAATTCCAGGCTTATCCTCCAGCTCAACTGCGACCGCTTCGGACACCTTAACCGCAAAGCCCTTCTCACCCAGAACCGCCTTAGCTTTCTCCGGTTGATCCACCACAATTCGTAGGATCGCGAATTCAGGTGTATCAAAGGATGCGATTGCTCTCAGGTTTATCTTATTGTCCTTTAAAACTGATGTAACATTTGCCAAACTGCCGATTTCATTTTGCACAAAAACAGAAAGCTGCTTGATCAATGAACTACCCCCTTTTCATACAATTCTATCGTTTCAATCTATTCCTGTTCATACCTAGCATGAAAGAAATCCTTTTCTTTTAATACCAAGCAAATCATTACTAATGCAAATGATCACTAATGTAAATTATATCCTACCTCAAACGCCTCTTTATTTATCTCAATTGTCTTTGTCGGAACCGTCTCCTCGATGACCTTCAGCCATTCCTCTTTCGAGAAATTCATATGCTGAGCAGCGATACCAAGCACAATGATATTAAATACCTTACTATTGCCCAGCCTCTTCGCTTCCTCCAATGCATCCACCTTATATAAACGGTGATGCTTGCCAAGCTCCTCCAGGATATTCTCCGGGTATTTGGCAGCACCTATGACTACCGGCATCGGATCAACACGGCTGTCATTCACAATGATTGCTCCATTTTCCTTAAGAAAATGAGCATATCTGAGGGCTTCCAAGCGTTCAAAGGCAATCAACACATCAGCCTGCCCCTCTTCTACAACCGGCTCGTATACCTTGTCACCGTAACGCACAAAGGTTACAACACTTCCGCCTCTTTGGGCCATTCCATGTACTTCCGATAGCTTTACATCATATCCTGCCTGAATAGTCAAGGCACCTAAGATTCTACTGGTAAGCAGCGTTCCCTGCCCACCTACTCCGACAATCATTATATTCTTTGTCTCCATGGTGTCCTCCTTCCTAAAGCTCAACCGGCTTGATTGCATCAAACCTACAAGCCGTCTCGCACAAACCGCAGCCATTACACATTGTATCATTAATTGCAATGGTTCCGTTATCTAGCTTTGTAATCGCTGGACACCCCGGTTTCATACACATTCCACACTTCTTACATACCTCAGGTAGAATATGGTATTGCTTTTTGACTGGAGCCTTACTAAGGAGAATACAGGGTGCCTTCGTAATGATCACTGCAACCTCATCCATAGCGGTTGCTTCCTTTATTGCCTTTTCCAGCTTCTCGGTATCAAATGCACTGATCTCATATACGTGATTTACACCCACTGCTTTACAGAGGGTTGCCAAATCTACTGCCGGTGCGTCCTCTCCCATTAGGGTCTTCCCGGTGGCAGCATGATCCTGATGCCCGGTCATACCCGTTGTGGAATTATCCAGAATCATCACAGTACCGGTTCCTTTGTTATATACCATATTAATCAGGGAATTGATTCCTGTATGCATAAAGGTCGAATCACCGATTACCGCTACCCAATTCTTGATATAATCCTTACCCTTCGCCTTCTCCATTCCGTGAAGAGTAGAGATACTTGCACCCATACAAACCGTAGTATCAACCACGCTAAGGGGTGCCACCGCACCTAGGGTATAGCAGCCGATATCTCCGGCACCATGGATTTTCAACTTATTTAAGATGGAAAATACACTTCTGTGAGGGCAACCCGGACAAAGGATCGGAGGTCGATTTGGTACCTGTGCCGGATGAACCAGCATTAACTTCTCTGCGCCTACAGCCTTTCGAAGTAAATTAGCCGAATATTCCCCTTGAATCGTAAGGATTTCCTTTCCTATTGCCTTAATTCCCCAAGACTTTACTTGCTCCTCGATGATCGGATCCAGCTCTTCAATAATGTATAAGGTATCAACCTTGGAGGCAAATTCTTCGATCAGCTTCCTAGGCAGAGGGTTTACGATTCCCAGCTTCAATACACTAGCCTGGGAAAATGCTTCCTTTACATATTGATAAGGAATACCGGAGGTGATAAAGCCGATCTTGGTATCCAGATATTCCACCTTATTAATGGGAAAATCACAGCCATCCTTCTCCAGAGCATTCTCTCTGCTCTCTACAACCAGATGACGTCCCTTCGCATTGCCTGGCATCATAACATTCTTAGCTACATCCCTTACATAAGGCCTATCTTCCTTCTCCACTCTCTCATTCAGCTCCACCATGCCCTGAGAATGGGATAGTCTTGTGGTAGATCGGACGATGACCGGTGTATCATATTTCTCACTAAGATCGAAAGCAAACTTAACGAATTCCTTCGCTTCACTACTATCAGCAGGTTCGAGTACAGGAACCTTAGCAGCTCTGGCGATCGCTCTGGTATCCTGCTCATTTTGGGAGCTGTACAAGCCCGGATCGTCTGCAATAATAGCTACCAGACCTCCGGTTACGCCTATATAAGAGACGGTAAAAAGTGGATCAGCCGCTACATTAAGACCAACATGCTTCATAGAAGCAAGTGCTCTTACGCCACTGATAGAGGCTCCGATTGCCACCTCCATCGCTACCTTCTCATTTGGTGACCATTCGGAATAAATCTCATCATATTTTACAATGTTTTCACTGATCTCTGTACTGGGTGTACCCGGATATGCTGCCGATACCTTACATCCTGCCTCATATGCACCTCGTGCAAAGGCCTCATTCCCAAGCATAATTACTTTATCTGCCACTATGTAAATCTCCTTTCCTATGTATAACAAATAGCAAGCTGAACTCTGAGAAAGAGGCAAACTAGCTATTGATGTTGCTTTTTACTAATCTTGTATATTCTTATCCTAACACATCTGTAATCCAATTCAAAGCAACTTTTTTATAAATCCTTACGCAGATCTGTCACCCTTTTTGCCTTGCCTTCGAAACGCTTAAGACTTCTCGGCGCTACCAGCTTGATCGTTGCATCGAGTCCCAGAACCACTCTCAGATTTGATTTAATTCTGCGTTCCAGTTCTCCAAGCTTAGCATAGGAATCCAATAAGGATTCATCCGCCAATTCCACCTTGATTTCCATATAGTCAAGGAAATTCTTACGGTCTACCACTATCTCGTAATGCGCACCGATCTCAGGGATCGTTAATAATACTTCTTCAATCTGGGTAGGGAATACATTCACTCCCCTTATAATTAACATATCGTCGGAGCGTCCGGACAGATTCTCCATTCGCACCGTGGTCCTTCCACATTTACAAGGCTCATACATAAGTCTGGAAATATCCTTGGTTCGATAACGAATCAGAGGCAATGCTTCCTTGGTAATACAGCTGATAACAAGCTCGCCCTTGGAACCGGGAGGAAGCACTTCACCAGTCTCAGGATCAATAATCTCCGGTATAAAATGATCCTCATTAACATGCATACCACATAGCTCCAAGCATTCACCGGATACGCCGGGCCCAATCAACTCACTCATACCATAATTCTGGGTAACCTTCATATCATGCCCCCAGAGCATATACATCTCCTCACGCATGGGCTCGTTCATTCCTTCACCACCAAAGAGACCGATTTTTACTTTCAGATCCTTCGAGGGGTCAAAGCCCATCTGATGGGCTACCTCACCGATATGCAATGCATAGGAAGGTGTCGCAACCAAAAGTGTCGTCTCAAAATCCTGCATATACATAATCTGCTTCTGAGTATTCCCGGAAGAGGTTGGGCATACCGTAGCGCCGATGTTCTCAAGACCATAATGCAATCCCAGGGCCCCAGTAAACATTCCATATCCAAAGCAGATTTGCACCACATCCTCTTCCGTAGCACCGCCCATTGCGGCTATTCTGGATACGCATTCGGTCCAGGTCTTCATATCCTTCTTCGTATAACCGACTACCGTGGGCTTACCGGTCGTTCCGGAGGATGCATGAATACGTACTAACTCCTTTTTGGGAACGGTAAATAATCCAAAGGGATAATTATCTCTCAAATCCTTCTTATTGGTAAAGGGTAATCTCTTCAAATCCTCTAAACTCTTTATATTCTCCGGCTTAATTCCCGCTTCATCCATCTTAGCTCGATAAGCCGGTACCTTATCGTATACTCTTGCTACCGTTTCCTGCAGCCTCTGCAGCTGAAGTTCTTCGATTTCCTTTCTTGGAAGCGTTTCTTCCTTTGCCCAAATCATGCTAAATCCTCCCTCACAATATATATTATTTTTAATAAACTATGCTATGCACTAATAAGAAGCTGTCTCCTCGTAGCACTATACGATGAGTCAGCTTCTATTCGATTATTACACATATGTATTGCTATCCAGCAACCGCCATAATGCGTTACCCATTTCTTAGGTTTCTTCGATGGACTTTTTCGTATGAACGGTAACCGTCTCATCATAACAGGAGAATACTTCTTCAATCTTATCCGAAGCCATCTTAGGAGTCAGTATACTTACTATGGGTACTAGGACCAGTCCGGCAATCATAGCAAGAGCGCCCGCATTAATCGGTGATGCGATATATTTTAAGAAGAGGTTAGATACTGTTATACCGACACCGGCAGCAAAACTCGTCCAAACAGCAGCCTTCGTAACACGTTTCCAATAAAGACCGTATAGAAAGGGTGCCAGGAAGGAACCCGCCAATGCACCCCAGCTGATACCCATAAGCTGAGCGATAAAAGTCGGTGGGTCCAGAGCAATTATTATAGATAAAGCAATAAAGCCTACAATTAATATTCTCATAGTCAGTATCTGCTTCTTCTCACTCATATTCTTAATCAGATTTCCTTTAATGAAATCCAACGTCAAGGTGGAGCTGGAGGTCATAACCAGAGAAGCCAGTGTCGACATAGACGCAGATAATACTAATACAACAACAATTCCAATCAGCACGTCCGGTAAAGAAGACAACATATGGGGGACAATCGCATCATAGGCGATGGTACCATCCGGCCTATAGATTGCTTCGTTATCATATAGCCGACCAAAGCCACCAAGGAAATAACAACCACCTGAAATTACTACGGCAAATACGGTTGATATAATCGTACCGGATTTGATGGATTTCTCATTTTTAATTGTATAAAACTTATGTACCATCTGCGGAAGCCCCCAGGTCCCTAAGGAGGTAAGGATTACAACTCCGACTAAATTAATGGGATCGGGACCAAAGAAGGAAATATATGCCCCCTGCATCCCTGCCGTTACAGGAATCTCACTTTCAAACTGTGCCATACTCTTGATTGCTTCCAGAAAACCACCATTGTTAATTAATACAGCGGCTATAATTGCAACGATGCCACCCAGCATAATGATGCCTTGGATAAAATCATTAATCGCTGTAGCCATATATCCGCCAAGAATAACATAGATACCGGTCAGAACCGCCATGGCAATAACACATATTTCGTATGGAACGTCAAAGGCCATACCAAACAATCTGGATAAGCCGTTATAAACAGATGCGGTATATGGAACCAAGAATATAAAAGCAATCGCAGAGGCTACGATGCGAAGAGCTTTGCTGTCATATCTGCTGCCAAAAAAGTCAGGCATGGTTGTTGACTTCAGATGATGCGTCATAACACGAGTTCTTCGTCCTAGGATAACCCAAGCGAGTAGGCTTCCGATAAAGGCATTACCAATACCGATCCAAGTTGCGGATATTCCATATTTCCATCCGAATTGTCCTGCATATCCAACAAAAACAACTGCAGAGAAATAGGTGGTTCCATATGCAAAAGCGGTTAACCAGGGACCTACGGCTCTTCCCCCTAACACAAAATCACCTACGTTGGTGGTATGCTTTCTTGCATAGATACCAACCAGTATCATAACGACGAAAAATACTATTAAAAACACCACTTTAATCAACATCCTTATACCCTCTCTCCCAATTCTACGCCCTTCGTCGCTTCAACGCTTTAAAGCGTCGCGCTTTAAAGCAATGGTAACAAATTCTAGGAGGTATGTCAATAGAAAATTCGTCAAAAATTTGTCATAAACAGCACATATTTCCCCTGTTATTAAGGCACAGAAAGAGCCCGAAGCACTCACGCTGCTCCGGGCTCTGTATATTGGGCTTTCACATATTAGATACGATATGAATCTGGATAGAGATCTATTATGCGAAAGTCTGCTTTTAATAAAATTATCATAGTGATTTATTAACTGTCAGTATACTCCGTTCAATGTCCCAATCAGCTTGCCAAAGTTATATCATAGAAAGCAATTGATACACTGCGAACAAAGAGGTAAGTGTAGCAAGCGGAATTAGAAGAATGAATTTCGTGTGCTTTGTTTTATGGTGAAAGGTATACATCCCAACCAGGGAACCCGGACCACCACCAAGAAATGCAATGAGTATAAGCGTCCTCTCCGGAATACGCCATGCATTTCTTCTTGCCTTCTGCTTATCTATTCCCATGGTCAGAAACCCGAGTAGATTCAGTAGTCCAAAATAACCGATCACAAGATAGTTCACAAGCTCCATGCTAATCCTCCATGCTGCCAAAGCTCCGTGATTTGGACGTCAGCACAAATTCACGGATTATAAAATCTTTGTTTTTCAAGCTGTTACTTCTCTTCTTCGAGTGCGATGTCGATACCCAATTCCTTCAATTGCTTATCATCAACCACATTCGGAGCATCGGTCATGAGGCAGGATGCATCCTTCACCTTAGGGAAGGCAATTACATCACGAATGCTATCTTCCTTAGCCATAAGCATAACCAGACGATCTAATCCATAAGCAAGACCTGCATGTGGGGGAACACCATATTTGAAGGCATTTAAGAGGAAACCAAAGCGCTCATAAGCAGCCTCCTTGGTAAAGCCAAGAACCTCAAACATCTTCTCCTGAACATCACTCTGGAAGATACGAACGGAACCGCCGCCTACCTCTGTACCATTCAAGGTGATATCATAAGCCTTTGCTCTTACCTTACCGGGATCAGTATCCAAGAGATGAAGGTCCTCATCCATAGGCATAGTGAAGGGATGATGCTTCGCGGTATATCTGCCCTCCTCCTTGGAGTATTCCAATAACGGGAATTCGGTAATCCATAAGAACTTATATTCATCCTTATGAAGAAGTCCCAGATTCTTTGCGATCTCTACTCTAAGAGCGCCAAGAGCTGCAAATACTGTATCATCTTCGTCAGCAGCAAACAGTAAAAGGTCTCCCGGCTTACCGTTCATAGCTGATGTTAATGCTTTTAATTCTTCCTCGGTTAAGAATTTAGCAAAGGAGGATTTGTAAGTTCCATCCGCTTCGATTGCAAGATAAGCAAGACCCTTTGCACCGTAATCCTTAACGAAATCTACTAAAGCATCTATCTTCTTTCTGGGCATCTCTGCTTGTCCTTCTGCATTGATACCACGTACCGAACCGCCCTTTTCAAGTGCTCCTGTAAATACACTGAAGCCGCAATTCTTTACTACTTCCGAAACATTCTTTAATTCTAAGCCAAAACGAATATCCGGCTTGTCGGAACCAAAGCGTTCCATCGCCTCAGCATAAGTCATTCTTTGAATCGGCAACGGTACCTCAATACCGATGCCCTCTTTGAACATTCTCTGTAATAAGCGTTCATTCACACGAATAACATCATCTACATCGACAAAAGATAATTCCATATCAATCTGAGTAAACTCAGGCTGTCTGTCTGCGCGGAGATCCTCATCACGGAAGCACTTTACAATCTGGAAATAACGATCATAACCTGCCACCATTAATAATTGCTTGAACAACTGTGGTGACTGAGGTAATGCGTAGAAATTACCGGGATGAACTCGGCTCGGTACCAGATAATCTCTTGCACCCTCAGGCGTACTCTTGGTTAAAACAGGAGTCTCAATCTCCAGAAATCCTTCTTCCGCCAAAAATTGACGGGTAACCGTTGCAACTTTACTGCGTAATATCATATTCTTCTGAATATCCGGTCTTCTCAGATCAAGATAACGGTACTTTAATCTTAGCTCTTCCTTCGTCTTAGATTCCTCTTCGATCTGGAAGGGAGGTGTCTCAGCCTCTGACAAGATTCGAAGCTGAGTTGCTCTGATCTCGATATCACCAGTAGCCAGATTCTCATTCACAGCACCGGAACGTGCCTCTACCTTACCAACTACTGCAACTACAAATTCGCTTCTCAGCTTCTCTGCCTTTGCAAAATTCTCGCTACCGCAATCACTTTCTTCAAAAATAATCTGTAACAAACCAGAACGATCTCTTAAATCAACAAAAATGATTCCACCTTTGTTTCTGCTCTTTTGTACCCATCCCATGACGGTTACCGTTTCACCGATATTCTTATTCGAGACTTCAGTACATCTGTGGCTTCTTTGTAAGCCCTTCATTGCTTCTGCCATAGCTTTATCTTTCTCCTTTAATCGCAATCTATATTGGTTATCCTTACTCTTCAACCTATTCAATGCATCTAATTTTATAGCATTTTAGAGTATCTGTCCATCGATTTTTAACCTTTAGTTCATTAGAAAATCAATACATTTGCGATTTCTAGTAACAGGCTTCACATAATTCGTGCCTACTCTTACATGCTCGGGATGGATAGTATAAGCAGCAAGAGCTTCTTCACTTTCAAATACGCTATCCAGAACCAAATCGGCATCCGAAGTCGATAGGGGTTCTATATACAGATTAATTGAACTGATACCGGGAATCAGATTGATTAAGCTCTCTAATTCCCTCTTCATCTCTAATGCATTCTTTCTATTCTCTTCTGCTGTAAAGCCTTCTGCATAATTCCATGCTACAATATGTTTTACCATCGAAATACCAACCTTTCCTGTCTTATAAAAATCGACCTAATCTTAGAATTAGTTTGTGCCAAGTATGCGTTTTTACAACTCATGAAATCATTATTAGTCACATTTCTTATTTATTCAAATCGGCTTATTCCTATTGATTTAGAAAAAAATCGGCCAGCTGGTCCAAACTTACTTCTGTCTGCTCTCCATTCTCCATGTTCTTAACATTCGCTTTGTTATTCGCCAACTCATCCGCTCCTATGATAACCGTGTTCTTGGCGCCGATTTTATTGGCATATTTCATCTGGGCTTTCACACTTCGATCCATATAATCCGTTTCTACAATGATTCCCGCTGCTCTTAATCTTTGCACCAGCTTAAAGGCGGATGCTTTCGCTTCCTTGCCTAGAATTCCGACATAGAGTTCCACAGCCGGTTCCGATGCCAGTTCGACACCCTCCGCAGCTAATTCATTAATAATTCGCTCGATACCAAAACCAAAGCCTACTGCCGGAATATCCTGTTTCTCATCAATCTCATGGATAAGATTATCATATCTTCCACCACCACACAGCGTAAAGCCCTCTGCGTTAACAAATTCAAACACCGTCTTTGTATAGTAATCCAAGCCTCTTACAATACCGGTATCTACCTCATAGGGGATTCCGATCTCATCTAGCAGGCTCTTCAATTCGTCAAAATGTGTCTGGCATTCTTCATCCAAATATTCGATGGTGCGAGGAGCATCCTTAACGATTGTCTTACAGGTAGGAACCTTACAGTCAATGACACGTAGTGGATTCTTAAGCATTCTTTCCCTACAGGTAGAACAAAGCTTATCCTCATGTTGCCTTAGATAACTGAGCAAAGCCTCATTATAAGTCTTACGGCAATTACCGCAGCCGATACTGTTTATATGGAGTCTTGCACCCTTCATGCCCAATTCTTTCATAAACTCAGTCAGAAGTGAAATCAATTCTACCTCGGCAAGGGGACTCGGTGAACCCAAAAATTCGATACCAAACTGATGATGCTGACGAAGCCTGCCACTCTGAGGATTCTCATAACGGAAGGCCTGTGTAACATAGAACAACTTGGTCGGTTGACTCTCCGCATATAAGCTATTCTCCAGATAAGCACGAACCGCTCCTGCAGTTCCTTCCGGCTTCAGAGTAATGCTTCTGTTGCCCTTATCATCAAAGGTGTACATCTCCTTTTGCACCACATCTGTGGTCTCTCCTACTCCTCTTTGAAACAGAATGGTATGTTCAAAAGCAGGTGTTATGATCTCCTTTATATTATAGGCCTTACAAATCTTTCTTGCGATACCCTCGATTATGGTACGCTTATGCATATTTGAGCCATACCAGTCCTGGGTTCCTTTGGGTCGTTGTGTTATCATCATTGTCCTCCGTTCTGATCAATAATATATATCTCAATTAGTTTAATTATTACGATAGCGTAGCCCTTCAACAAAAGCAAGCATTCTTTCCGAACCTTCTATTGTGATAATTCAGAGTTCCGATAAATTTGCTTCAATGAAACTCTTCTTCCTTGCTATCATCTCATCAATTCGATTGATATAGTCCATAACACTCTTCACATTATCAACACGTTCCAGCCTGTTCTCCTTATGGAAGACGAACTTGGACATACCACCGGCACCAAGAGCTAGTATAGTCTGCTTTTCCTCCATAATCAGAATATTATAGAGCCCTTCCCTTCCATATCTGGCATAGCCGATATTCTCCAGGTTATCTGCCATATTCTTTTGTCTATAGAGATAATATGGGAGATAATCATTTTCTTTGGCAAATTCTATCGCCTGACCAAGCATCCTTGGAACCTCGGTAGCCTTATACTCTGCGTAATTTTCCTTCTCGGTATTCAACCTGGCAGCCCGTTTAATGGCTAAGGTGTGCACCGTTAGGCTTTCCGGATTAAGCTCCCTTATCTGTCTTAGTGTATCAGCTACATCCTGCGGATTCTCACCGGGTAGACCAATGATGACATCCATGTTAATATTATCATGTCCAGATTCTCTCGCTAATTGAAAGGCTTCTTTGACTTGTTCTATGGAATGCTTTCTGCCAATGAGATCCAAAGTCTTCTGTTGCATGCTCTGCGGATTAATGGAGATACGGTCAACACCCCACTTCTTTAGCACCAATAGCTTCTCTACCGTTATACTGTCAGGTCTTCCTGCTTCAACACAGAATTCTCTGACATCGGTAAAGTCAAATTGCTCCTTTACCAACGCTAATAATCGATCTAATTGTTCTGCATTTAAGGTGGTCGGTGTACCTCCTCCAAGGTATACCGTATTAAGCTTTTTCCCGGGAAGGCAATCAGCAAAGGAGCGTATCTCCTTCTCCAGAGCAGCAAGGTATCTCTCTATATAATCCGAATACTTTTCTGCTGAATAGGAAGTAAATGAACAATAAAGACAGGTACTCGGACAAAAAGGAATTCCGATATAGAGGCTATACCCCTCTTGATAATTAAACTCTTTAAGAAGCTGCAGCTCCCGTCCTGCAATTTCAAGACTCATAGCAATCTTCTCGTCACTACAGAGAAATTCACTCCTCATTCTTTGATAAATATCAGACTCTGCTGCTCCCTGCTCCAGTTGCTCATAGACCAGCTTAGTCGGTCGGATGCCGGTAAGAATCCCCCATGGCAGCTCACGTCCGGTCATACTTGAAAGCATCTGATACAGAAAACGCTTCCATGCGTTCTTATATGCCGCCTTAACAAGACCTTCCGGTAATGTAAGCCGATCTGTAGATTGATTTTTGTCCCCCTTAATCAAAGTCAGATCAATTATTTCCGGCAAAAAGTCTATCTTAATACAACGTAAATTATTATCCTTAACTCCCATATCCCTAAGGGTACCCGCTTCGCTTATCTGTCCGGCAAGCTCATACTCCGTAACAGAATAAACTTTAATGGATTCCTCTGGGTAAAATGCTTTCACCAAGGGATAGACATCATTCTCATATGCTTTATCTGATAATACTACTTCAATCATTATACCTATCCTCACCTACCCCAAAACCTGAGATAAGAACTCATTCTTAATCATTATACCAGCTTCCACTCAGATAGACATTATTATCTCGCTCATAGCCGATTGTAGTCGGTCTGCCATGTCCTGGATACACCTTGACCTGATCCTCCAGAAGCATCAGCTTGCTGTTGATGGAATCTACCAATTGCCTGCTGTTCCCTGTAGGAAGGTCTGTTCTTCCGATACTTTCGAGAAATAAGGTATCTCCGCTAATCAAGGTACCATTCCCCGGGAAATAATAGCATGCCCCACCCGCTGTATGACCGGGTGTGTGGATCACCTTAATCGTAAATCCAGCCAAATCCAGAATTTGATCATCCTTTAGCAGTACATCCGGAATCAGTGTACATTCTCTGCGGATTTGAGAAGAGGCGTTCAGGTGTGGATCCCCAAGAAGCTTCTCCTCTGCTTCATGAGCATAGATAGGTGCCTTATTCTGAGTTGCCAGCTCACTAGCGGCTAAAATATGGTCAAAATGACCATGTGTGAGAAGAATCCCTTTACACACAAGGTCATTTGCCTTCAAATACTGTTCTATTCTGTCGGCATAATCTGCCGGATCAAATACAATTGCTTCCTTACTCTCATCATTACTTACAATATAGCAGTTGGTCTGAACCATACCCAGTACAAGGGTTTTCAACGATAATTCACTCATACGGACCTCCTATAGATACTACCTTACAGCACAATTCATGCACCGTCTTCTGGGGGATTTTTGCTCTTGCCTATTTCCTACCCTTTGAATTAGTTTGTGCCGAGGATCACATAACTCGGAAGAACAAGGAATGAGCACCCCTGTGCGAACTAGCATGAATTATACCAGCACAATTCATGCCGCGTTCTTCCTAAGGATTTTTGCTATCTCATATTCCTACCCTTTGAATTAGTTTGTGCCGTGGCTTACTTAACCCGGAAGAACAAGGAATGAGCACCACTGTGCGAATTTCGCGTTCTTCCTAAGGATTTTTGCTTTATAAAATCCTTTATTCATACTTAGCCGGCGGTGCGCTCTATATCTATTATACTTTCAACATTTCTGATCTTAGTAATTATCTCATTCAGTTGTTCTTTACCGTTAATCTCGAAGCCGATACTGATTGTAGCCTTACCCTGCTTACTGGTCCGGACATTCATCGAAGTCACATCGATCTTATTCTCTGTCAACACCTTTGAGATATCTACCAATACACCGGTACGGTTATTCGCATAGATCTTAATCTCCGCACTATACACTCCGCCGGTTTCCTTACCGTCTGCAGAAACATTCCATTCCGCATCAATCAATCTCGCACGGTCTTCCTCCGGAAGATTAATAACATTGATACAATCGGTGCGGTGGATGGATACCCCACGACCGCGGGTAACAAAGCCAACAATCTCGTCTCCCGGTACCGGACTGCAACATCTGGAGAAGCGAACTGCAAGGTCATGAATACCTTCAACAACAATACCACTATGGGATTTCTTCTGGGGAATTCGTTCCTTAATCTCTTGGACCGACTCCAGAACATTCTCATCCGTGATCTCTTTCTTGTTCTTCTTCTTGTATTCTTCTAGCAGTTTGTTAACGATCTGACCTTCCTTGAGGCCTCCGTGTCCAACAGCGGCCAGAACAGAATCCCAATCACGAAAGCCGTACTTACGCATTACTATATTCATGTACTCCGACTTCATTATGTCGCTTTGAACAATACTCTTTGCCTTGCAGTAAGCAATAATCAAATCCTTACCCCTGCCTATATTATCTTCTTTAAGCTCTGTTTTAAACCATTGATTTATCTTATTCTTCGCCTGTGTACTCTTAACGATAGAGAGCCAGTCACGGCTCGGACCCTTTGAGTTCTGGGAAGTGATGATCTCGATACGATCCCCGTTCTGAATAACATAGTCAATCGGCTCCAGCTTGCCGTTTACTCTGGCCCCTACCATCTTATTACCTACTGCGCTATGGATTGCATAGGCAAAGTCAATTGGATTAGAACCCGTCGGTAAGGTCTTAACATCACCAGTAGGAGTAAAAGCATATACACTCTCAGAGAATAGATCAAAATCATTCTTGATCAGGCTAAGGAATTCTTTATTATCGGACATGTCTCTTTGCCATTCCAGTACCTGACGAAGCCAAGTCAGCTTCTCTTCCTCGGAATTGGCTGTACCGCCTTTACCATCCTGCCCCTCCTTGTACTTCCAGTGGGCAGCGATACCATATTCTGCCGTACGGTGCATTTCATAGGTACGAATTTGAATTTCAAAAGGCGCACCCTTCGGACCAATCAATGTTGTATGGAGAGATTGGTACATGTTTGGCTTAGGCATAGCGATATAGTCTTTAAAACGGCCAGGGATTGGCTTAAACATCTCATGAATAACTCCCAGTGCCGCATAACAATCCTTTAAGGAATCCACAATAATACGCACAGCGAACAGATCATAGATCTGATCCAGCGTCTTATTCTGATTCACCATTTTCTTATAAATACTGAAGAAATGCTTAATACGACCATCAATTTTCGCAGAAATTCCAGCGTCTTCGACATGCGCTCTGACTTCGTTTACAATCTCATCAATATAAGCCTGACGTTCACTTCTTTTTGTGGCAATCTTCTCCGCCAGTTCCTTATAGACATCTGGTTCCAGATATTTAAGGGACAGATCGTCTAATTCTATCTTAATCTTAGAGATACCAAGTCTCTGAGCAATCGGTGCATAGATGTCCATTGTCTCTCTTGCGGTCTCCCGCTGCTTATCCGGTTCCTTATATTTTAAGGTACGCATATTATGAAGACGGTCAGCCAGCTTGATTAGTATTACTCGAATGTCCTTTGCCATAGCTAAGAACATCTTCCTTAAGTTCTCTGCCTGCAGCTCGACTTTGTCCATATCGTAATTTAATTTAGTCAGCTTTGTAACACCATCTACCAGAAGTGCAATTTCCTCGGAAAACATGGTAGATATTTGAGACACCGTAAATTCAGTGTCCTCAACCACATCATGTAGAATCCCCGCCACGATGGTTTCCTTATCCAGCTCCAATTCCGCTAAGATATTAGCAACACATAAGGGATGAATAATATAGGGCTCTCCGGATTTACGATGCTGATCCTTATGGGCATCATTAGCAAGATGATACGCCTTTTCTACCATGGAAATATCTGCGGAAGGATGGTAACTTCTGATTTTCTCTATAAGCTCCTGATACAAGGTTTCGGGCGCAGTAAAATCAGCCGGTGCATTAAAGGTCACCGAAGCAATTATCTCTTCTTTTCCTGTTACCTCTTTCGATTCATCCATGATCATCACCACCCATCTATGCAAATTCATTACATGTCAGCCCATCAGCTAAACTGTAACTCAAAATCCCATCATCTCAAGCATTCTTCTAATGAAGATAAATATTCAAGCATTCTAATGAAGATAAATATATGTGCGATATAATCCTTATTTACCTTCGTACTGTATTACAGCTTCTACATCATAGCCTGTCAACTTCTCTCGGCCCTTTAATCCCTGTAATTCCATAAGGAATATAATCTTTACCACTTCACCGCCGAGCATCTCGACGAGCTTAGTGATTGCTTCAATCGTACCACCGGTTGCAATCAGATCATCAATAATAACCACCTTCTGACCAGGCTTAATGGAATCCTTATGAATCTCGATTGTTGCTTTACCATATTCCAGATCATAATCCATGGATACGGTTTCACAGGGCAACTTACCTTTTTTTCGCACCGGAATAAAAGGCTTATTTAAGTTATAAGCAATCGGAACTCCAAATATAAAGCCTCTGGATTCAGGACCGGCGATTACATCAAATTCCAAGCCCTTCAGTAAATCCTGCATCTGATCAATTGCCATTTTAAGTCCATCTTTGTCCTGTAATACGCTGGTAACATCGCGAAATATAATTCCAGGCTCCGGAAAATCCGGGATACTTCTTACATATTCTTCTAATTTCTTCATTCTACAACCATGCCTTTCTTAGGGTTAGCCCTGTATCTTCAATAAAGTTAGCCACGCTAACTTTTTATGAGTCATATATTCATAAATGTCTGCTTCGCAGTCATTTATGTATCTTGTATTTATAAATGTCTGCTTCGCAGTCATTTATGTATCTTGTATTCAAAAATGTCAGCTTCACAGACATTTATGTATCGTCTATTCAATATGTAAGCTTCGCAGACATTTATGTATCGTCTATTCAATATGTCAGCTTCACAGTCATTTATGTATCTTGTATGCAAAATGTCAGTTTCACAGTCATTTATGTATCTTGGATTCAAAAATGTCAGCTTCACAGACATTTATGTATCGTCTATTCAATATGTCAGCTTCACAGTCATTTATGTATCTTGTATTCAAAAATGTCAGCTTCGCAGACATTTAAGCATCGTGTATTTAGCATGTAATCATGATAAATGAATCCCTTCGGTACACTTGCTTTGTTAGTTCTATTCAGGACAAAATAGACATTTCTTTATAGATGCCTATTATATCACCATTTGAGACAATTCGTAAAGAAAATTCAGCAAATATGTTGTAATTTATCCTTAAAATTGACACAAAAGCAAATATATCTTTATTTATTTCATGCTTCAGGTCGATTTTATCGATAATTTTGTATCATTAGCTGCACATTTCGAAAGCCATTATACTCGTTGATCTTCGGGTAATAAGTAATTGCCAGGGTTGCATTCAGGCTTCGACCTGTTCGTAGCTTCTGTGCCTCGTCCTCTCCGTAGGTTGCTGCAATATACGCAAAGAACTCATTCACATCTCCAAAATAGATTGCCTCCATCTCTTTGCCATATTGATTTACCACAAAGAAGCGGATTCCGCTGGAATTCTTACCAATGATGAAAGCTGATTTAATCTTCAATTCCTTCTCTGCAAACAGAGGTTTCTCATTGCCCTTGCCAAAGGGTTCCAGCTGCTTCAGCTCATTTATCAGTGTTTCATTGATGTACCCTAAGGGTAAATGTATATCTATGGACACCTTTGGTATCAGCATTTCCTCAGTCAGCGTGGTGTTTTCGTTTAAGGTCTTCCTGAGAGTGTCTATATTTTCATGAAGCAGGGATAGACCCGCTGCCATCGGATGACCGCCAACCTTAAGAAAAAGCTCTCTGCATTTGCTAAGCTCTTCTATCATGTTGTATTGTTCAATGGATCTTCCCGATCCTTTCACACTGTGTTCCGCATCCGTCAGTACCAGTGTTGGACGGTTAAAGCGTTCTCTGATTCTTCCGGCAATAATACCCGCTATACTTTCATGGCAATCCGGTAGATAGACTACCAGTACTTTATCGAAACGAAGCTCTGATTCCTCAATCAACTTAATCGCCTTCTGGACGTTCTGGGTTGTCATTTCCTTTCGGAGATCATTTAAGCTTCTTACCTCACCTGCCAAACGGAGTGCCTGCTCTTTGGTCTCGGCCAACAGCAAATCCAAGCCTTTCTTCGCAGTATCCAGTCTTCCGGAAGCATTAAGACAGGGGCCGATTACAAAGCCAAGATGAAAGGCGCTTAATTGCTCCTTGTCGATATTGCTCACATCCATCAGTGCCAATAAGCCTTTATTCGCCGTCTTCTTCAAAAGCTGCAAGCCATGCTTAACAATAATGCGGTTCTCCCCCGTAAGCTCCATAACATCACAGACTGTAGCGATAGCAGCATAGGAAAGTAATTCTTGTTCGAATTCTTCCCGATTTCTCACATCATAATACGTATGTAATGCACAACATAGCTTATATCCAACCATCGCTCCACACAAACCGCTGTAGGGATACTCGCAATCCGGACGCTTTGGATTAATCACCGCATCTGCCGCCGGCAGTCGGACCTGTTTTGCACTATCTTTTTCTTCTTTCGACTTCAGCATAATATCAGGGTCAATCGTAGCGGCTACCTCTTCAAATTCTTCCGTAGCCTGTGTTACTTCTAATAAGCTGTGGTGATCTGTAATGATGACTGTCATTCCCAGGCTCTTGGCTAACTCCACCTGTTCCAGGGCAACGATACCATTATCACAAGTAAGGAGGGTGTCAATTCCTTCCTTGTAAGCCGCTTCTACCATCTGATTATTGATACCGTAACCATCCTTAATCCGGTCGGGAATCTCATAGTCTACCATTGCTCCAAGACATGTCAGACTACGATACAGAATATAGGTAGCAACTACACCGTCTACGTCGTAATCACCGATGATACGGAGCCGCTTTCCTTCCCTAATCTTCACCCGCAAAATATCACAGGCTTTCTCCATATCCTTCATTAAGAACGGATTGTGTAGCTCTGCGACCTTAGGATGCAAAAATGAATCAATCTCCTGAGGTGATTCTAGCCCTTTGTTCACAAGACAGCGAGCTAAAACCTCACTAACACCGCATTCCTTCATGATAAGGTTAAAATCAGCCTTTTTATTCTTAATAACCCAATTCTCCATATCTCCTCCGGTGTTCCATCCACAAGCCCTACAAATTCGACGTTCCTTAAATTTTTACACTAACCAACATTCTACATCTTCGATGCAGCAGAGAACCCGGAAGAACAAGGAGTTTGCGCGGGTGGGCAAACTTCGCAGCTTCTTCCCATGTGATTTGGGTTCCAATTCACATTATTCACACTAGTCGGCTGCTTTCAGCATAATTGCACATTCCACACGCTTCTTCTGCAGTTCACAGCCAATATCATATGCATCATTGATGTCACTATGGAACTTGAAGGAGTTAGCGGCACAACCACCGCTACAATAGAATTTAGCAAAGCAGTCTCTGCATTTTTCCTTCGAGTACACATTACATACCTTGAATTCTTCACGAAGCTCCGGCTTCACAATTCCATCATCTACGTTACCCATGAGATATTCCGGAATTCCCACAAATTGATGGCAAGGGTAAAGATCACCCCAAGGTGTGACGGCCAGATATTCCGTGCCGGACCCACATCCGGACAAACGCTTTGCCACACAGGGGCCTCCGGTTAAGTCAATCATAAAATGGAAGAAATTAAAATCTTTCCCTTGTCGCTTATATTCCAGCATCAGCTTAGCAAGACGATCATATTCCTCGAACAGTACCGGAAGGTCCTCTTCCTTAATAGAATAGGCATCTTCCGGAAGAGCAACCACCGGCTCGACGGAAATCTGTTTAAAACCAAGATCGGCCAAATGCTTCACATCTTCGCTAAAATCCAGGTTATTATGGGTAAAGGTACCTCTAACATAATAGTTCGTCTGGTTGCGACTTTCCGCCAGCTTCTTAAACTTAGGAAGTATGAGCTCATAGCTTCCCTTTCCATTACGGCTGGGACGCATATTGTCATTGACCTCCTTACGTCCGTCAATACTGAGTACCACATTGCTCATCTCTCGATTGGCAAATTCCATTACTTCATCATCCAGTAATACACCATTGGTGGTCAGGGTAAATCGGAATTTCTTATTATGTAATATCTCCTGCTCCCTGCCGTATTTCACGAGATCCTTCACTACCTGCCAGTTCATCAGTGGCTCTCCACCGAAGAAGTCTACCTCCAGATTCTTGCGATTACCTGAATTGTCAATCAAGAAATCCAGTGCTTTCTTACCAACCTCATAGCTCATTAACTCTCTGTGCCCCTTGTACTCGCCTTCCTCAGCAAAGCAATATTTACAGGCAAGGTTACAATCATGAGCAATATGCAAGCAAAGTGCTTTCACAACAGTGGAACGCTGTTTGAAATCCCGGATATATTCTTCATAGATGTCCTTAGTAAACAGAGCACCTTCCTGTATCAGCTGCTCGATGTCTCCGATCGCTTCTTTAATAAGAGAGACTAAAGCCTCCTTATCATTGATCAACCCGTTCCTCTCGTCCTCTTGCTCCGTGATCATGGCTGCATTCTCCGCTTTGGAGTATTTCTCAACCATAGCTTGAAGGATACTCTCCTGATCGTGACCTTCATACATCTCAATGATATCATAGCACAGATCGTCTACTACATGGATCATGCCACTGTTCACATCCAGCACAATATTATATCCATTATTCTTAAATTGGTGAACCACTTTAACTCCTCCTATTTGAAAAGCTGACCTTTATCACAACAACGAACAGGACTGTCTAATAATACCTTTCGAAGCACAAGCTTTACGAAAAATATTATGAGGCAGTCCCACTGATAGATAACATAAAAAACATGAATGATGAACCTGCAGACTGGTTATTGTTACGAAAAACAATGGAAGGTGCCTGGAGTGTATCGCTCCTTAAGACACCTTCATTATCGTTCTCCTATCAATCATTGAATAACCAGATTGCGTGCTCTATGTACTGATTCTTTATTTGTTCTCACAGCTCTGATTGCCAACTGTACAGGATGTCTTGCATGCTGACTGGCAGGATGTCTGACATTCTCCACAACCACCTTTTTTCATAGTATCCTTCAAGCTTTTTGTGTTTAAAGTTCTGATATGCTTCATTGTTTCAGCCTCCTTAGCGCTTTTAACTTCAAGCTATTATAACATAAGTATATGCATAAGAAAAGTATTTTTTTGCAAAGTTTCGGTGTTGGCTTTACTGTTCCGTCCTTAGCTAAAATTAATATATGAGTTTAACAAATATATCTAAAATTGGAGACGCTTTCGCTTCATTGCATTACCTATTTCACATACATTTGTCAAACTCATTTTGCCACATTACTGTCTGGGACTGAACAGTAGTATGTTATCGTATCTGTCACCATAAATTTGATAATTCCGGAAATGTATATTGAAACAAGTAAGCATGGTATGTTATAATGTATCATATCGTAATCAAAACTACTTAATAATATCATTTGATTATAAAAAACAATATAATGAGAAAGGAACGGTGTAGTACAATGAATAAGTATATCATTTCTACAGATACAACCAGTGATTTACCTGAGGATTATTTGCAACAGCATAATATCTCGCTGTTACCTTTATATTATAATTTTAACGGAACAGTGTATGGTGATAAGACATTCCTGACACCCAAAGAGTTCTACGATATGATGCGCAAAGGAGCAATGCCGACAACAATGGCTGTTAATCCCGAGCTTGCAAAGGAGGTCTTTACAAAGCTTTTGGATCAGGGTTATGATGTACTTCATATTGCATTCTCTTCTGCACTCAGCGGTAGCTGCTCCGTAGCTGCAACCGTTGCCAGGGAGCTGATGGATGAACGTCCCGGTTCAAGAATTATCGTAGTCGATTCCCTTTGCGCCTCTCTTGGCGAAGGTCTTCTGGTACACAAAGCAGTTGACCTGATGAAAGCAGGCAAATCCATTGATGAGACTGCCGAGTGGCTGGAACAAAATAAGTTAAACCTTTGTCATATGTTTACCGTAGATGATCTACATCATCTTCATCGTGGAGGCAGAGTATCAAAAGCAACCGCTATCATCGGAACTCTGATTAACGTAAAACCCGTCCTTCATGTAGACAATGAGGGACGACTCATTCCATTGATTAATGTTAGAGGTCGTAAAAAGGCATTGATCTCTTTGGTGGACCAGATGGAAGCAAGCATGAAGGGTTATACCGGATCAAATGACATCGCCTTTATCAGTCATGGTGATTGTATTGAAGACGCCGAATTTGTTGGTGATCTGGTAAAGGAGCGCTTTGGTATCAAGGAAGTCCTTATAAATTATGTGAGCCCGACAATCGGAGCACATTCTGGACCGGGAACCATAGCACTGTTCTTTATGGGAAATAAGAGGTAATCTCAATATATCAAGTACATTAAGCTGTTGTAAAATCAAATTCTCACGTAGGTTTTGTAGCATAACGCTATACTCCTAGATCGTGACTTTTGGTTTTTCAACAGCTTTTCTTTTATCAAAAGCGACTGGAACTTTACCAAAGCAATTTGTGATATTGTAATAAAAAATATGTTATGCTATAATCCGTTTTAATTATGTAAAATAATTCCATTTGCATGTATTATTATTATTTTTTTAATCAACTGAAGTAATTCCGGCAACAAATACGTTATAATCCTTAGAATATTACTGTCCTGAGCCAGGACCCATACCGCTAGTCCCTTCTAAGTAGTTACATAGAATAAAGAATATGAGGTGCGAGAAATGTCAATAAAAATACTTGTAATAGAGGATGATGCCGATATCAATCGTTTACTTTGCAGATACCTGACAAAGGAACAATATCAGGTGATGCCCGCCTACTCCGGAACCGAGGCAAGACTTCAGCTTAAGCTCGAAACCTTTGACTTAATACTACTCGACCTGATGCTGCCGGGTGCAACCGGTGAGGAATTAATTTGTGAGATACGCAGACAGTCCCTGCTTCCAATTATAGTTATCTCAGCTAAGACCGCCCTTGAGGATAAGGTAAACGCGCTAAAAATCGGTGCCGATGATTATATCATGAAACCCTTTGAGCGGGAGGAAGTGTTGGCGCGAGTGGCTGCTCTTCTTAGAAGAAGCAATCTTCACTCTCCGACGGAGCTAGCGAAGAAAGAAAATAACTATCCTTTTAAGGCACTCGCTCTCAACCCGATTTCCAGAGAAGTGACCGTAAAGGGTAACTTGATTTCATTAACCGCCTACGAATTTGATATTCTACAGCTTCTGCTACAATATCCGGATAAAGTATTCACCAAAGAACAGCTGTATCAGGATATTTGGAAGACGGGCTATTACGGCGAAGATAATACGATCAATGTTCACATAAGTAATATACGCAAGAAGATCAAGGAATTCGATGATGCTTCCTATATAAAAACCATATGGGGTATCGGATTTAAGATGGATACTGCGTAATTGACATCTTTATACTTTCTTTAAACTTTATTAAGTACTTATTAAGGTTCACTTCTTATAATTGTAATCAATACAGGATTAATAATTATGAGTTTGAAAGGAGTATGAAAGTGCGAGAGGTTATTTTATCAACAAAAAATCTGACCAAGAAATATAACAATACCTTTGCGGTCAACAACATTAATTTAGAGGTAAAGCAGGGAGAGATTTATGGTCTGGTCGGCAAAAACGGAGCAGGCAAAACCACGTTGCTTCGCATGGTCACAGGTCAGACGTTCCCAACAGAGGGTGATGTCGAATTATTCGGTGAGACATCATCGGGGGGGCTCAGCAACGGAAGAAAAAGATTAGGTTCCATCATTGAGGTGCCCAGCTTCTATAGTAATCTGACTGCGGAGCAAAATTTGGAATATTACCGCATCCAACGAGGAATTCCCGGTAAGAACTGTGTAACGGAGTCTCTGAAGGAGGTGGGTCTTACACATACCGGTAAGAAGAAATATAAAAGCTTCTCTCTTGGTATGAAGCAGCGTCTCGGTCTTGCTCTTGCACTAATGAATAAGCCCGAGCTACTATTACTGGATGAACCGATTAACGGACTGGATCCCTTCGGTATCGTTGAAATCCGAAACTTATTGCTAAAATTAAATCAGGAAAAGAACATAACTATTCTTATCTCCAGTCATATTCTATCCGAGTTATCCAATCTGGTAACCTATTATGGTTTTATTGATAAAGGACAGCTTGTTAAGCAGGTGTCCTCAGAGGCACTCACCAAAGAGTGTAATCGCTATCTTGAACTTAAGGTAGATAAAGTCGAGGTAATGACAGCGCTACTTGAAAGCAAATTGGGCTGTACCTCCTATCAGGTAACCCCGGATTATTCCATTCATATTTTTGATTACCTTGATCAACCGACGAAAATCAGCCAGCTTGCTGTCAGCAACGGCGTGGGACTCTATTCAATAATGACCAAGGAAATTAATCTGGAGAATTACTTTATTCAGCTAGTAGGAGGAGAAAGCAATGATTAGTTATATTAAAAGTGAGTTGTATCGCATATTCCACAGTAAAGGGAGCTACTTATTTATCATAATTTGTTCCGCATTATTAATCAGTGCCAATGTTGTATTGGCAGTTGTCGGTCATACGGAAGAGAGCTTTCCTTATAACAACACCAGCTTTTCCTTAAGCTTGTTCTATTCCTACTTACCAATCATATTCCTCCTATGCGTCAGCGTTGCCTCCATTGTATTCGGGAACGAGTATACCAATCATACGATGAAGAATAGTACCTCTTATGGAATATCCCGTGGTAGCATCTATTTTGGTAAGTTTATTACAGAAGTTCTATATGCTGTAACAGCACTTGTTGTGATCGCCGTTCTTTATATCGGAAGTGCCTATCTATTGTTAGAGAATTCCCATTCCGGGGACCCTGAGCTTGCTGCACGTGCTTACTTTGTTGCTCTTCCACTTTTTCTCTTTGCTCTTGCTACGACGCATTGCTTTCTCTTCATAATCGAGAGCACCGGCGGTGCAATAACCGCAGTTATTGGCGTACTGATTGCCTTTCCGTTGGTAAGTAACTTTCTCGGCATGAAATTCGAGCTATTCCGTAAGCTTAGTGAGATCCTTCCTTGGAATCTAATAAATAAAATGTCTTTTAATTATGAGAAATATCAATTGAATCTCCCTTGGGAAGGAAGCACCGGATATCTTAATTATTGGTTATACGGAGTTCTTTGGATGACTTTGTTTGTACTAATCGGCTTTTTCGTATTTCGAAAGAAAGAGATAAAGTAGTTCTTGTGTATATATCAAAAATATATAGTATAGAAGTAAATGATGTAAGCTTTTTATGCCAGATTCTGAAAGGAGGTGCAATATGCAATACGTATGTATCATATTAGTTATACTGGTACTATTGCTTGCTGTGCGCCTCTATTTTCTTCATCGTGCTCTTCACACTGCTTCAGTGGATATGGCTGATATCGAAGAAGCATCCGACCAGAACCGTCAGCTAAAATCCCGATCGACGGATCAAAGCCTTGAACAATTATTAAGAAGGATTAACATTCTCTACAGTGCAAGGCAAAAGGAGCGTATTAATTATCAGCGAAAGGAACAACAAATCCGGCAGGAAATAGAGAATATCTCCCATGATCTCCGTACACCACTCACCTCCATTCTAGGATACTTAGACCTGATTGAGGATGAGGACACCACGATGGACGAACGGGCAGAGTATCTTGGAATCATTCGAAGGAGAGCTAAGATATTGCAGAGCTTCATCCGTGATTTCTATGAAATATCCCGGATCGAAGCAGATGATTATCCTCTTCAGTTAGCTTCATTTCCGGTTCAGTCAATATTGAAGGAAGTAGTGGTAGCCTATTATCTCGAATTTGAAAAACGCAATATCTCCGTAAATATCTCACTGGAGGATAGGCCTTGCAGTATTATCACCGATAAGATTCAATTCGAACGAATACTGAATAATCTGGTTCAAAACGCTTTGAAATATGCAGTTAACCAATTCACGATCAAGCAGACCCGCACCCAGGACAGCTGTATCATTCAATTTATCAATGATACGACAAGCCTTTCCAAAGAGGAGCTATCTCGCATTTTCGAACGTTTTTACACAGGAGATCAATCGAGAGCCAACCAAAGCAGTGGTCTTGGATTAACCATTACCAAGCTACTGACTGAAAAGATGAAAGGGCACATCGAAGCCAACATAGAGAAGGACTTATTTATCATCGAACTTCGTTGGCCGTTGTAGGGGGCTGTAGTAAAGTCATAAATTGATAGGCTTCAGCTATAATACATTGATGAAGTTATATAGCCACACAGGGTATCTACCTGTATTCCGACGCCAGGACAGCGGCTTTAGCTATCCGAAACAGCCTTGACATAATAAAGAATATGTCAATCTGCTTCGGATAGCTAAAGCCGCTGTCCTTTCTGACGGAATACATTTGCAGACACACCTGCATGACTATATTACTTCAATCAATGTTGTGTGTTGAAGCCTATGATAAATAGTACTGTTACAGCCCAAGCCTCATGTATAACGAAAGTGAATTCAATCTGTATATTATTTTGGCTCCTTATTTTGGAAATCAATTTTATTGCATATTGTTTATATTTTTTTCATTTAATATTACCGACAATCGTGGTACAATAGTTTAATATCCAAACGATAGAAAGCACGCTTTGCGAACTTCTATTGTCATGAAATAAAAACATCACATAACTAAGGAGACAATCAAATGAACAAAAATAGATTTAGATATCTATTCCTGCTATTCGCCATCATCCTTGTTCTTTTTCCCACCACCCATGTGCAAGCCAAGGTACAGAGCTTCTCCACCTTATATATGGAGGTAACTCTACCCGAGAATGTCATCATTATAACCCCTGAAACCGCGAATATAGATCCTACATGGAGCGAAATCGGAATCATTGACCCCGCATCCGAGAAAAAGACGATGGAGGAAATGGGTGTACAAGCCATTCTATATGACCCAACCACTGCTGCAACGGTCCGAATGATGAGTAAGCGTAACAGTGACAGTGAGGAGGTTTATAATCTCTCCCTTCTTTCTGATGAGGAGATGACCGCATATCTGGATAAGATTTTCGCCACAACAGACGAAAATACTACCTTTACGATAGATCAATATGAACATTCCGAGCTTCCCTTTTATCGTCTTGACCTGCATTTATCAAAGGACGGTACCGAGTATTCGGAGATTGTTTATGGTACGATAGCCAATGGATATTCGATCTCCTATGATATTTATGAAATCAACAAAACCGAACCCATAGATGAAAGCTTTATAAAGGAATTGGTTGCAGCAACTCATTTTACTGAATTTTTGGATAAAGCTGAGGTCGAAAGACAGCAGCGTGAGGCATTAACGAATCTTATCATTGTAGTATGTGTTTTCCTGTTACTCCTTGTTGTTATATTCGTTCTACGAGGCCGCTCCAATAAAAAGGAAATGCTTAAGAAGAAGGAGAAAGCAGAAGCACTTTCCCGCTTCTTTACCGCGCAAAGACAAAACGAAGAGCAGAACATAAAAGATACGCCGATATTCAGTAACCGAACCAAATATTCAGAGGATTTAATCAAAACCTTTTATACTTATGATCGCATTTGGAAGAGACTTAAGCTTTGGATTATAACAGTTGCCATTTTACTGCTGCTGATTGCATCCTTCTATAATACCGGTTCAATCTATGTCTGTATTATTGCGGTAGGCATAGCAGGTGTATTTGTTTATCAATATTATGCTCAGACCGAAAAAGCGATTATCCGTGAAGTAAAGGCGTATAAAAGCAGAAAGAATTCAGAGGCTGTATTCACATTTTATGAGGACTATTATACCTTGTCCGGAATACAATCCAGCTCGAAATATCCTTATATTCAAGTTACGGAAATTAAGGAGTACAAAGCGTATGTTTACATCTACCTGGGCTCAGAAAAAGCTCATTACCTTGCCAAAGATGGATTCGAGCACGGTCTAGAGGAATTTAAGAGCTTTATGTCAGGAAAAATGAGTACAAAAAAATAAGATGTATATCCATAAGAAAGCTAGCTCCAACTGACTTTCTTGCGCATCGTATCATAGCATCCTAAGCATTTTTATGAAGCATAGCTACAAGGGGCTGTTGAATAACATAAGCAAATGCTGAAGGAAAGGACAACATGCATCCCATAATACACTGTTTGACGGACAGATTATTGATTTTGTATGACAAAAGCAAACATTTATGTTTGATATTGGCATACAAAACAATAGGATGTCAGTTAACCTGTGTGAGGGATGCATGTTGTTCTTTCCTTCATTTATACCATACGTTTTGCAACAGCCCCTTCGTAACATGTGTATTTACTAATCAGTCATATTTATGACCCTAGAAATTAATTCTCACTTTACATGTCTGGCGTATGAAGTGCGAATTATGCTATTTATAATTCACACTAACCTTTTATATATTAAGCCGTTATTATCGTGTAAACCGATTACTCTTATCTGCTTAAGAACCTTCCATCTATTGAAAGGATCCCCCATTATGAAGATTACGTACCACTTCGTTTACACGGTTTTTCGCCTCGTCCCCCGTCGTAGAACCTTTGATATAGTCAACCACCTGCTCTTTGCCTTGGTCAGATAAGTTCACAAAATTCTTCATCGCATCCATATCAAGTGCTAACCGAAAACCTAGTCCTTCCGGAAGCTGATTACCAATCAGACTCATAGCTATCTCCTTTCCTGCTTTTACGCATCATCAATCAATTGATTCAAGCTTAGTATCTGATTGTTTTTCTGTTTTATGTGTAGATTTATTTCCTATTTCTGCATAATTCGCTATATTATGAAATTAATAGCTTCATCACGATTCCTTAAGTAACTCCTCAGCTTTAAAATCTGCTTCATCAAAGCGTAACAGCAATCCTAGAAGGAAGCTGATAATAAAACCCATAATCATGGAGAGAAAGAAGATCCAGAAGCCCTCTCCAAAGTATACCACCAAAGATAACATAGAGGGATAAGCGAAGGCCACTGCACCTGCATTAGAGGTCCCGACAAGGGCTCCGCCAATAGCCCCTGCAATGCAGGCAGCAATCATTGGACGTTTTAGTGGTATATTGACTCCGTATAATATAGGCTCCGTTACTCCCATAATGGCTGTAATCGCTCCGGATAAGGCAACAGTCTTAAGCCTCTTATTCTTGGTACGAATGCTGACTGCCATCGCTGCACCGGCTTGACCCATAACCCCAGCTCCGCAAAGAGGTAAGAACGAGTCATAACCAACTGTATTTATATGCTCTAATATGACCGGAACCATACCCCAATGAAAGCCGAAGACAACCATCGGTTGCCAGATCAGCCCAAAGACAGCACCGGCAACAATTGGACTGAAACTATAAATTGCAGAATATGCAGCGGATAAACCGGTACCTACAAATGCTCCCAGTGGTCCAAATACAAGGAAAGTAAAGGGTGTAACAATGATTAAAGCCAACATCGGCTTTAAGAAACCTTTGATGGTGCCGTGAATATATTTCTCCAAGGGTATCTCAACATAATGAAGCACCCCTACGGCCAAAATGATCGGTATCACACTGGAGGGATAACTAACCGGGTTCACCGTAAACCCGAAGAATTCCAAGCTCATCCCACCTGCAAATAGCTCCGTAATATCCGGATATACTAAGGCTGCTGCTACCAACATCGAGGTGACCGTATCTGCCTTTAGCTTGTGAGATGCCGTATAAGCTAAGAAAATCGGTAGATAGTGAAAGAAACCATCCGAAATAGCATAAAGAATCTGGTACACTCCCGAGGACTCATTTAACACCTCCAGATTGGTAGCTAACATTAATAATCCCTTTAGTAAGGCTGCTGCCATCATCACATTAATAATCGGCAGGAAGATACCTGAAATCGTGTCAATCACACGAGTAAACATAGTGGTATTCTTATTATCCGTAGTATTCATTGAAACCTCCAAATATAATGAGTGGAATTATAACACATGCGCTGAGTGAAAAAGCCTATGTTAAATGCACAAAGAGACTGCTATCCACATATTGATACAAGCAGATGATTTTCTGTCATTTTATCAATACAGGATGTAACAGCCTCTCATAAATATTCTTATGCTAACGTTACAAATTGATCAATCAATGCTTCAATCGTCTTCAAGCTGGTTCTCCAGAACCCGGGATCCTCCAGATTAATCTCAGCCTGCTTTGCAGCGTCCTCAACACTCATTACTGTTGTCGCCTTCAGTAATGCACGGTATTTCGGAAGAAAGGCTTCGCCCTCAGTCTTATATTTCTCATATAGACCTCTGGCAAATAAACCGCCGAAGGCATAAGGGAAATTGTAGAAGCTTAAATTCTCGGAGTAATAATGTCCCTTCAATACCCACATATAGGGATGGAGATAATCATGATCCAGTCCATCACCATAGGCTGTCTTCTGTGCCTCAAGCATAATCTCCTTCAACTCATCCGAGAATAAAAAGCCTGTCTTACAGCGATCAAAAACCGCTGTCTCAAATAAATATCTGGAATAGATATCACAGATTATCTGAGTTACATCCTGAAGCTGACTCTCGATTAAGGCTATCTTCTCATTTCCTTCTGACTCACGAATGGCTGCCTCCATAATAATTGCTTCATTGAAGGTGGAGGCTGTCTCTGCTACGGGCATGCTGTAATCAACATTGAGAGGAAGATGCTCCTGAATATTTAAGCCATGGTAAGCATGGCCAAGTTCATGAGCCAGCGTCACCACATCACTTAAGGAGCCGGTGAAATTGGTAAGAATACGGCTCTGCTTTACGAAGGGTATATTCTCACAGAATGCTCCCCCAACCTTTCCCTTACGTGGGAAGAAGTCGATCCATTCCTCATCATAAGCTTCCTCTACCATATCAGCCAGATCCTTTGAAAAGCTGTTAAAATGCTTTAAAAGGTATTCCTTCGATTCTTCGATGGTAAATTTCGTTGTAGTCTCTCCGATCGGAGCAAATAAGTCATACCAGGGAAGCCCCTTCTCGTGACCCATGATTTTTGCCTTATGTTTTAAGTATTTATGGAAGGAGGGTAAGGCTTCACGAATTGCCTCAAGCATCGCCTCAAGGGTCTCTCTCTTCATTTTAGCCTGAGCTAAGGTCATGTCCAGTGGTGATTCATAGCCTCTGAGTTCACATATGGTATTCACCTGAGTCTTGATATTATTCAAGGAGAAGCTTACTGCATCCTTAATCTTCTCCAATGCTTTCAGCTCAGCCGCAAACGCATCCCTGCGAACCTCCACATCCTCACTATGAGCTTTGTTTCGAACCTCAGGGAAGGTAATAATATTATCCCGGTATTCTACTTCCAGTGTTGAGGTTAAAAAGCTCTGCATGCTGCCCCAAGCGGAACCTGCACTGATGTTAAGCTTTGCAATTACATCCTCTACATCATCGCTTAATAGGTGCTTTGCTTCCTTTTTCATCTCAGACAATAAGTAATTATATTCCTTCAGCTTTGGATATTGATTGATATAGCCTTCCAGTTTCTCAATTCCGGCGATAAATTTATTAATAACAGCCATTGGCTTTGAGGATAAGCTTAATTGTTTTTCGATGGCATTCATTTCATTCACCGTCTCGCTGTCAGAGGTGTTTACCGACTGTCTTAAAGCAACATAATAACTCAGTTTTGATCTAAGTAATTGAAATTGCTCCAGGTAATCAATCGCTTTTAGTAAAGCAGCCTCTTCGTTGGTTACCTGTTTCAAACCCTCGCTAAACTCAATAAGCTCCTCGGTTAATGTCTGTAGGCTTGCTTTATCTTCTTTGTATTTCTCATCATGAAATCCCTTATATAATACTTCTAATGACCATTCCTTGTTCATTCTGATACTTCCTTTCCATGTTTCTTTGATGATGTATTATCTTATTGTATTATAGTTTTAAAATTAATATTCTGCTTGTCAAATCGATCTGTGTTTTTCTTCCAGCAAAAGTAGTGCTGCTTTCGTATCCAGACCACCTGCATATCCTACCAGACTTCCATTCGCTCCTATTACGCGGTGACAGGGAATGATACACATAATCGGATTATTATGATTCGCCATGCCAACGGCCCGGCTGGCATTCTTATTCCCAACGGCTTCCGCGATCTGCTTATAGCTTCTGGTCTCGCCGTAAGGGATTGCACGTAAAGCATCCCACACTTTCTTCTGAAAGTCTGTTCCTTTCGGGTTTAGGCTTATATTAAACTCCTTGCGTTTCCCGTCAAAGTATTCCATAAGCTCCTTAATTGCTTGTCTTATCAACGGTGTCTCCTCTATCTCACAGCTTAGAAGCTCTTTTCTACCTGGTGTATTCTCTGCATCCGGCAACAACGTATCCTTTACAATAGACACCTCTGCTATTCCCTGTCCATCCTCTGCGATAAACAGCCTTCCCAGCTTTGTCTCATAATAAAAGCCCTTCATAAATACTCCTCCATCAAAGCAATGATTCTTCTATGCATGTAACACTCTTTGTACCACCTTACGAAAATGATAGACGGTATCATAAGCAATACCGATTGCCCTGCGTCTGCGGAAGAATTCATCATCCTTCATCTGCTCCTGCTGCCAATCAGCTGCATCACGAAGACTTCCGGTATAGACCACATGCTCCGCCAGTCTACGCTCAAGCTCTCGGATTGCATTCATCCTCGGAAAGCGAAGGAGATGTGTCGCAAATTCCAGACAGGTATACATATCCTTTGCATCTAAGCGCTTACCTAATAAGGATAGTAACGCATTGATGGTATTATAGATCATTACTTCTCGATTTTGTTGAAAATATTCTATCTCCTGGCGAATGCGTTCATATTCCTTCTCTTCTACCGGTACCTCACATATTTTTACCAGAACATCCTGGTCTCCATAAAGATAACGTCCTGGTCGTTCCACCACGAAGCCCCCATAGATTGGCGAGTTAATATGGTATCTGGCAAAGGAATACATGGATCGCAGGTCCCGATCAAAGGCAATCGTAACATGACTATATTTATTTCTGGTAATTAGGCGAATCCCCTTACCCATTATTGTATTGGTTGAAACGAATACAACGTAAAGATAATTCATCTTTTTATCCTCTGATAACATGACAACCACCCTTTTCTTACTAGAATATTATGCCTACACTCTGAATCAGTTTATGCTTTTCTATATAGTAAGAACGTTTGTAACGCCCTTTTATCTTCGCTCTAAAGGATTCCGAATAGGATACATCCGATGGTATTAATTGCAAAATTGGCACACATATGAACCAGCCAGGAAGGGTATATGGTTCTACTCTTCTCATTAAGCCAGTCAAATAGTAATCCCGCGACAAACAGGCTGATCAGTAATAATAGGAACAGATAGATGCTGAACCAGCTGGACATAATCGCCACGTGATACAAGGAGAAGGCCGCCGCGCTGAAGACATAGGCAACTCGTCTTGTGGTGAAGCGGCTTAATATCAAAAAACCTATCCCCCGAAAGAAGAATTCCTCCAAGAGCGAATTGACGAAGGAAATGTAGAGTGCCACCCAGACAAACTCCTTCTTACCAACGCCACTGGATCCGGTGATGGCATCTGCCACCTGGGTAAAGTCAAATAGCCCCCCAATGGTATAATAGGCTGCTATAATAAATGCATAGACCCCAATACCAAGTAAGACAGGAAACAAAAGCTTCTTACCCTTTATTTTTAATATATTAATTAATGCTACATCCTTCTGTCTGCTAAGGACGATCAATGGTACAAGCAAGAACATTACAAGCTTAATCGCTGATTTTATAGCATAGCCCGGTGCCAAGACCGCTTCTACAAAAGACATTATACCACAAGCCACTATAATAAGCAAAACTACTATCCTACAAGTATGTTTTTGAGTCATCACTTCCACCCCTGATAACCTCCCCTTGGTGAATGTTCGTGTCAAAGATTTCTTTGGAACAAACTTCTGAATATAAATTATGCTTGCATCGTACCTACCCGTTTCGATACTTCATACTTTTTAATTATACCTTGCTTTCTCTATAACATCAAGTCTAACAACCTCTGTATCTCATTCCGAGGCGTCCCAAGGCCTTGCATGTCGTGGCTTCTCCTCTCACTACCAGTAAATACAAAGGAGCTGCTGCAAAACTTGTTTGTTATGCAGCAGCTCCTAAGATTTATATAAATCACCAATATTAAATGTTCACTTTGCTGTTCCAAAAAATATGATTACTGCTTATGCAAACACCTTAAATCTATTATCAAGAGGGGAGAATTCCTTCTCACCAGGCTCAGCCAAACGGTTACCAAATGGCATCTCAGACATCAGCTTCCAGCTCTCGGGAAGTCCCCATGTGCTTCGAACCTCATCATCTATCAGAGGATTATAATGTTGTAGGGAAGCTCCTAGTCCAAGCTCCTCCAGTGCGGTCCATACTGTAAACTGCAGCATACCGCTGGACTGTGTAGACCATAGAGGGAAATTATCCTGATACAGCGGGAATGCCTCCTGGAGACCTTTCACTACGGCCATATCTTCAAAAAACAAGATAGTTCCAAAGCCGTTCTTGAAGGCGTTTACCTTCTCATCCGTGGAAGCAAAGGCTTCCGCCGGAACAATTTTACGAAGTGTCTCGCGCACAATCTCCCACAGCTTATCATGATGTTCTCCAACTAATACGACTGCCCTACCGCTCTGGGAATTGAAGGAGGAGGGAACATACTTTACCGAATGCTCCACTACGTTCTTAATCTCATCCAATGATACCTCAATATCTTTTCCGATTGCATAATATGTTCTGCGACTCTCTACAGCCTGGTTAAATGTTTTACTCATAACAAATACCTTCCTTCCTATTATGTCAAGCCTTAAATCATTGATTTTTAAGACTTTTCTTTATATAGTTACCTCTATAAACAGAGCTAAAAGTGTAGAACAGTCATTATATCTTGTACTGAATAGCTAAAAATAGGTATAACTTATAAAACATCCTCTTGTTTTGCTTTATAAAGGCTATAATTCCTCTGTTTAGCTATGATGGTGAACCTTCCGTGCCTAAAGGGATCGTGTCCCAACTTCCTTCGTCCCACCTGTTCATACACTGAGTGCTAGCTAAGCTTTCAAACAGGGTCATGCCCTACGGAGAGAACTACTGCCAGCTACAGCTCTTGTTTGTATTTGATTTTACTGACCTCTTTGTTTCTCAAGGTACTGATATTCAGTGGACGCTTTACCTTGTTTCGCTCAGTTGGTCTTATTTCTGATGTAGTACTTGAAGCACTCCATCGTTATCGGGTTTCTTTCCAGAACCCTGCTCGATTTCAGAATTATCTGGAACCCAGCAAGGGTCTGGATTATAATACATTCTGCTTGTTTTTATTATGCTGCCAATGATTCCTGTTTGCTCGGGCGTTTTATGTCCATTAACATCTTTTTCGGATCATATATAGTTCCCCTGGTCAGGATTGTGTAAATTACTCTAAGCAGCTTGCATGCAATCACTATCAGCGACTGCATCTTCTTAAGTGGATTTTCTGTCCGCGTCGTATAGTAGACATGGAGTTCTTTGAATTCCTCCGCATGTGCCACTACAGACTTGGCTGCCTGGAACAACCAGTATCTAAGCCGTTTGCGTCCTCTGTGACTTATCTTGGTTTCACCTTTGTGCTTCCCTGAACTACATGCCACAAGTCCTAATCCACTCAGCTTCTGTATTTCTTTTACATCATCGAATCTCGAAATATCACCCATCTCTGCCAGTATTCCAGAGAGTGTGTTTTCTCCAATACCAGATATTTCAAGGATCTTCTCAGTATGTGGGATTTCCTTGCATTTCTGATTCAGTTGATTCTCTATCTCTGAAAGTTGTTCATCTAATTCTATGATTCTTTCAACAAACCACTTTACAGCCGTTTTGCTTGCATCAGCTCCATCCTTCATACCAACACTTTCCCGGGCATACTTTAAGATTTCTTCAGATCTGCTATAGCCGCGTCCTCTAAGCTTAGCATTATGCCAAATCTGTCTTATTCCATCATTGCCTAGTAAAAGAAGATCCTCTGGAAATGGTGCTTTTTTTAGCAGTTCCAAGCCGAATGCTCCGTCAACCTTTCCCAGTGCGTCCTTATACTCTGGAAAATATATCTTCATCTCTCGATGAATTCTATTGAGAAAACGGATTCTATCTTCATTCAACTGTTCCCGGAACATTGATAACCTACGTAGATCCGCATACAGTTTTTCTGGAAGGTATGGCATTCCAAAGTTGCCATCCTTAACAAGATTTGCAATAAGTTTTGGATCCTTGGTGTCATCCTTAAGCTGGCTATTATCCTCGAGTTCCTTTGTCTGCTTAACCGCATACGGATTAACCTGAACAACACTGATTCCGTTAGAAATCATCCATGTGGCAAGGCAGAACCAATAGTGCCCTGTCGGCTCTAGGCCTAACACGATCTGTTTCTTGTCATTAGCCACAGCTATCTTAACTGCCCAGTTCTTTGCAGTCTGGAATCCCTCCAGTGTATTGCTGAATGGGAATGCGGACTTACTGAGTTCTCTTCCTCTGGTATCAATCGCCCTTACATAGTGAGTTTCGCTGCCTATGTCGCATCCTAAAATAAGTATATCATCACTGATAAATGTGAGCTTTGCGTTCTTATCGAACTTACCTTTTGTTTCTAACTCATGCCAAGTGGAAGCTTTGAGATTGTTCTTAATCGCCTCAACTTTTGCTACGATTTCCTGCTGTTCAAAAATATTTGCTGAAACTACTTGATTTTTCTTCTTTGTGCCTTTAACATTCATTTTAGATACCTCTCGTATTCTTTAGATTTTTACCAACTGCCAGGTCAGTAATAATCTAAATTTACTTGAGGTATTTTTTTATGTCAATCTCTTGACCTATTTAAAGTATACAGGAAGCTTTCA
>JAEYOY010000017.1 GCA_023411215.1 Bacillota bacterium
GATAGATGTGTCGCATATCATCCTGCTTCTTTTCGTCCCGGGAGAAGATGCGGATTTCCCGGATATCTGTATTCAGAAATCGGTCCAAAACGGCGTTACCGAAGGAACCTGTACCTCCGGTGATTAAAAGGGTCTTATTATGAAACATGCCCATTCTCCTTTACAAAGTGCTTCATTATGATATCGTAGCTTGTCTTGGTGGTATAATTCTCTTCCAGAAATAATCTGGCATTACTTCCCATGGTTTTGATCAGAGCTCTGTCACTACACAGCTTGTCCACAATCTCCTTAAACTTAAGAGCATTGTTACTCTCACACCAAAAGCCGAAGCCTCCATCTGTGATCACTTGACCAATATCACTGGCTCGGTCCGTACAGGCTATTACCGGCATACAATATTCCATATAGGTTAGGATGCGCGACGGAAAATTAGGGATTGTAAAATGATAATCCAAGAATATAAGTCCTATATCGCAAGCCTGTACAAGCAAATCATATTCCGTCTTTGGCAGCCCGTTAATAATCTTAACATTATCCTGCTTCGTGACATTCAAATAATGCTCTAACTTATGATAATCAGTACCCTTACCGCAAATGATAAAATACCTGTCCTCGCAATCAGAATTTAATTTAAGGCATTCAATAATAAAATCGACAGCTTGGGGCTTTCCAAGATTGCCACCATATAGGAATACCGTCCTCTCTTTTGGGATTGAATATTCTTCCCTAATATCATCTTTGTCAACCAGACTGTTCCCCTGGATTGGCTGAATGGAATTGGGACACTCTTCAACCCTATCCTTATTCATAAAGCTGTTATGCCTTAATATATAATCGGTATTTGCTTTTGACATAGTACCTATATAATCAGAGAGCTTTAGAAGCTTTATTTCCTTCCTGCGAAAATACCAATATATTATACCGTGACGGTGAAAAAGCTTTAAATCAACAGCATTCTGAGGGAAAATATCCTTTAATAGCAAATACGATAACGCTTCAGAGCTTTTTTTAAGATACCGGATTACCTTGGCAAAAGTGATTGGTGGTGTAGAATATAAAACAATATCAAACGTAATGTTCTTCCAATTAGCCTTAATGGCATTTTTGAATTTATTCTCCAGGAGAATCGTTGAAATACCTTTTTCAATCATATTGGTATGAAAAATATTGCCGATTTTAACCTTAAGGATCTCAACATTCTCTTCCTTGATCAGATAAGTATCCTTGTGATACCTTTTTTCAATAGGTGAGACGATATATACAGAATGACCATGCTCAATGAATTCCTGCATCAAGTCCGTATAAATACTTCTCTCTTTCATTGATTTTATATCACCCAGTGTTATAAATATAATGTTCATATTTTATCCTTATCAAGTAGTCCCGACATTTAATAAACCAAAAAGCTCTTTTATATGATTGATTCGGAATTTTTCTTTCACATCCCGATAATACTCTTTGTTATGATATACCCCCTCATGATTATCAAGTCTCACAGTCTGAACAGGGTATATCCCACCGATATAAAAATCCTTCTCCGGATTATCTCCGATATACATCATTTCATCAAATTGAATATTAAAATAGTCTCTCATTATTTCGAAGGCTTTTGGATTTGGTTTCCAGTAATCCCTGCCCATTTCATCAGTTATAATTATTTTATCAAATACTTCATCGGCGTTCAGAACATTAAGCTTGTTCTTTTGAGTAATATAATATCCGTCGGTGATGATTCCCAGCTTTAACCCCCGGTTCTTTAGTTCCGTTAAGGTTAGCAGTACCCCTTCGGAGTAATTCACCTTAGGGATATGATTATGATAAATGGAGACCATTTCAGTAATTCTTGACTCATCAGTTTCCATTCCATGCTTGATTAACAGTCTGTTAAACACATATTTTTTGTCTTGCTGGAATAACTCCAACAATTCATCGTAAATCTTCAAATGATATTTCTCATAAAAAATTTCAGAAACAGCCGAAAAACCGCTTCGGATATATTCATATTCAGAGATCAGTGTATCATCCAAATCAAATACTACGGCCTTAATCATTGCACCAACTCCATATCATCATTAATGCTGATACTGCTATCAAACCTTAAGAAAGTCAAATTGTCATGATAATCTTCGTTATAAGTCAGCTTTTCACCTGATAATAGTCGATACAAATTTCTGCATGAATCTGCCCCTGCTTTGATTGACATCGGAGCACCTCCGCCAAATCTGGGATTAATTTCAATATAAACAATACCCATTTTTGATTTGATGCATTGAATTGTAACCTGTCCTACAGGCTTTAAAATATTTAATAAGTTTTTTACATCCTCTATGATAGCTCGATCCTTTATGATTTTCCCTTTCGACACTTCCCCACTTCTCGTAGCGATTCTTTTTCTGGGAACGACATGGATTACATTACCGTCAAAGTCGGAAAATGCATCCACCGTATATTCCTCCCCATCCATAAATCTCTGGATCATTGGATTAGGCACTCTATTCATATAGAACGTTAATTCATCTTTGTTATTGATTTTATAGGTGTTTATACTGGAGCTGCCGTCACTGGGCTTAATAAATAATGGATATTCCATCTCATGTTGATCTATTTCCTCGTAAGAATATAGCTCCGGCATTAAAAATCCGTTATCCTCCAAAAAAACTTGAGTATTTAGTTTGTTTCGGCAAATATCAATCACCTGCTTACTTGATATCAGGACCTTGGCTTTCGTACTGCTTTCAATCACAGTTTTATTTTCAGATAAGATAAGCAACTCTGTATCGATAGTAGGAATCACCAAGGAAATGTCCTCTTTCTTACATATCTCGATAATTGCCTGGATATAGTTACCGGAATCTATTCTGGGTATTACATATTTTTTATCAGCAAAGTATAGTGCAGGAGCAGTAGCAGAACAATCTGCGGCAATGACACTACTCTTTAAACCCAGCTTCTTGGCAGCATCCTGAAAGCAACTGATCAGCTCAACTCTTCTGCCGGCACTTAGAATTAATACATTGATTTCCATTTTGTTCTTCCTCATTCATGTTTCAGTTTCTCTATCTCACTCCCCTGGAACACTTCCATAGTTGCTGCAGTTTCAGAGTTGATTCCTTGCTTCCTTAACACTTTTCTAATCGTTTTAAGTATAATTTTGATATCACCAATCAATGTAATATGATCAGTATACTGAACATCATAAGCAAACTTTTCTTCCCAGCTGATTGCATTTCTACCATTCACCTGTGCAAGACCTGTTAAACCGGGTCTTGTACTATGTCTGCGCCTTTGCTCTTCATTATATCTGGGAAGGTACTCAACGAGTAAGGGTCTGGGACCTACAATACTCATATCTCCCTTTATAATATTAAATAATTCTGGCAATTCATCCAAGCTGCTTGCTCTTAAGATTTTACCGAATCTGGTAAGTCTGATTTCATCCGAAAGTAGATTACCATCCTCATCCCTTGCATCAGTCATGGTACGAAATTTATACAAGGTAAAAATTCTTTCGTTTTTACCTGGTCTCTTTTGCTTGAATAATATCGGGCTACCAAGCTTTATACGTACTAAGATAGCTAACAGCAGCAGGAATGGTGTAGTTACGATCAGTACTGGTATTGAAATTACTACGTCAAATATTCTCTTAAAAAAACAGCGATACAATAATAGCACCTCATTCAAAATTATTAAGTAAAAAGACGCGTTATAATATGAATAATCCTCTCCATATCCTCATCCGTATTTTTGATATCACTCGGCAGACACACCCCTTGAACGAAGATTTCCTCAGCAACGCTGCTGCCATCCTCACGGGTGGTTATAAAATCACAGTCTTCAAAT
>JAEYOY010000050.1 GCA_023411215.1 Bacillota bacterium
ACCGACACCGACGCCGATGCCGCGACCGACACCTATGCCGATGCCGCGACCGACACCTATGCCGACGCCACGTCCGACACCTATGCCAACACCGACGCCGACACCGACCTGTCCGCCTTGTGAGGAGTGCCCGCCTCCAAGCGTTCCGATTCCATGTCCGGAGTGTCCGGAGATTTTACCGGCAAAGCCCTGTCCTGAATGCGAGGAGTGTAAGCCTTGTCCTGCTTGTGAAGAGTGTAAACCCTGTCCACCAAATGAAACAACAATCATTGTCAAGCCGATACCGATTCCCGTACCTGTTCCGGTGGAAGAGGAGAAATGTAAACGAGACTGTCTGGTAGAAGCGGGTGTAATATTTGGATGTATCTGGGGATGCAGCTGTTGTCACAATCATGGTTGGGAAATTAAGCTCTATATAGCTTGCGGTTCCCGCAAGAGGTTACTGCATTGTGCAAGTATATATGGCTGTGGTTGCTTTGAGTTCAAAGTACCCTACGATGATTTTTATTGTTTGGAAGTATGCCCGGTCGGATCAAATACCAATGCATGTACTTGTAAACCGATGCTTACTTTAAAGAATGTCGGAGTAAAGAGTCTCATGATTGATTAATCTGATATGTTTTGACTAAACGAATATTCTATGTTGAAATGGTTAATAAGAAACATTATAATAAGACTAAATCGATAGAAAAGGAGTATTCGTATGGCAAAGGTATATCTGTTTCTGGCAGAAGGTTTTGAGGAAATTGAAGGTTTAACGGTAGTTGATTTGCTTCGCAGAGCAAATATTGATATTGTAATGGTTTCTGTCACCGGGGATCTTCATGTTACAGGTTCCCATCGGATCACAACGATCGCTGACGCTTTATTTGACGAAGTAGATTATTCGGATGCTGATTTGCTTGTACTTCCGGGAGGATTGCCCGGAACCAATAATCTGCAAGAGCATGAAGGCTTGGATAGACTGCTTCGGGATTTTGCCCATAAGGATAAAAAATTGGCAGCAATCTGTGCAGCGCCTCGAGTGCTCGGAAGTAAGGGGATACTAAATGGCAAGAATGCAACCTGCTATCCCGGAAATGAAGATCAGCTTTTAGGAGCTCATGTAATTAATGCCGACGTAGTAATGGACGGTAATATAACGACCAGTAAGGGAATGGGTACCGCAATTGACTTTTCCCTATCCTTAATAAAGATTTTAAAGGGACCGGAAGAAGCTTTCAGAATTGCGCAGGCCATTCAATATGCCCATTATGATGAATAGACCAGTGGGATACAATGTTAAATCAAGAGTTAACAAATAGAATCAGCTCTTTCCGTATGGGAGTATCTGCTTGCGAAGGAAGAATAGACAGATCAGATTAGGCAGAGCCATGAATGCATTCACCAGGTCAGTGAGCTCCCATACAAGTTCTAATGACATAATTGATCCGACATAAATCATAAGGATATAGCAGATGCGGTAGGTACCTATTCCGGATTTTCCAAATAGGTATTCTACCGCTTTTTCTCCAAAATAGGACCATCCAATTAAGGTTGCTATCGCAAAAGCGATCAAGGAAAGTCCAAGAAATACAGTACCAAACGGAATGGTATCAAAGGCGGCTGTTGTCAGCTCAGTAAAGGCATAACCACCTGCAGAAGAAGGGTTCTTAATCAGATTGGTTACAATAACAAGCCCGGTGATTGCACAGATTACTACGGTATCCCAGAAGGTGGCACTCATGGAGATTAGGGCTTGCCTTCCAGGGCTGGAGGTCCTTGCTCCGGCAGCAGCAATAGCTGCGGAACCTATTCCAGCTTCGTTGGTGAATAAACCGCGTGCAATTCCATATCTGGCAGCAGATTTAATGGTACTGCCAATAAAGCCTCCGGCAACAGCTGCGGGGAGCTTCGAAGGGAGAAAAGCACTTTTTATAATTAATTCAATGGCGGAATAGAGATAGGGCAGATTAATAACGAGTAGCACCATACATCCAAGGACATAGAAGATACCCATCGCTGGTACCAGTGCACTGCAGATTTTACCGATGGATTTGATACCACCGACGATAACTAAACCCACAATAAGGGCGACAAAGACACCGACTACATACTCGGGAAGTCCCCAGAGGGTGTGCAGGGTTTGTGTTACAGCCCTAGCTTGTGTAGAGCAGCCAACACCATAAGATGCAATCAGAGTGAAGATACTGAATAATACAGCCAGCCACTTCTTTCCGACTCCGTGTTCGAGTGCATACATAGGACCGCCTAGGAAAGTGCCGTCTGAGGTACGTTTTCTATATAAGACACCCAGGAAGCATTCGGCATATGTGGTAGCCATACCAAGAACACCCGTAAGCCAACACCAGAAAATCGCTCCTGGTCCACCAAGGGCGATCGCTGTTGAGATGCCTATGATATTACCTGTTCCGATGGTTGCCGCTAAGGTTGCGGTCAAAGCAGCAAAACCACTCAAATCACCCTCCGCATTGCGGTCTGGTATAAATGATAATCGTATTGCCTTACCAATATGTTTTTGCACACCCTTTAAATGGATTGTGAAGTAGATGTGGGCACTGAATAATAGTACCGGTAGGGGAATCCCCCATAGAAAATTATTAATGCTCTTAAGATAGTCCATTCGACCAACCCCCACATAATGATTGTTATATGTATATGTAAAGGCTGTGAAAAGTAGAAGAGCCCTCCTTCTTCCAATAACCGCAGAAGGAATTGCTATATGATAGCGGAGATTAATCCTTGAGGAAGGAACGAAAGCAAAAAATATCATAGACGGTAAAGAGTTTAGACGAACAGCCTACTGGAGTGTACGACAATAGCGAACATTCATGTCCGATAATGGCGTACAAAACAGCAGGCTGTCTGTTAACCTGTGTGAGAGAAGGGAGCGTCCCCTTCTAGTCAGTTACTAAATTTTCAATAACAGTCCTTTTCTTTATCATTTCATACCCAACTATTCCTGGAGGGCTTTCACCACATGTTCGAAGCCCATGGAGTGGGAGGCCTTTACCAGAATAGTATCACCATCCTTCAGGATGTTCGAAAGGGAGGCAATTAACTCATCACGGGTCGCAAAATGTAATAGCTGACTGGAATTACCGGCGGTGAGGAGTTTGTTTCGCTCCAGTGCCCCTTGGTACATATGAAGGGACAGAGCCCCGACACATACTAATAGATTAATCTTGATATCAACGGCATATTCGCCAACCTCTTTATGAAGAAAAGCTTCGTTCTTACCTAACTCGAACATGTCTCCCAATATTGCAACCTTTCTGGTATTGGCCATTCCAAGCAGATCAAGAGCAGCCTTCATGGATACTGGATTTGCATTGTAACAGTCATCTATGATGGTCCATTTTTGTTCTCTTAGGATATTGCTTCTTCCTCCAACAGGCTCTACACAGGAGATACCGGCTTCGATTTCCCGGTTTGTCATATCGAGAAGACTTCCGACTGCAGTAGCGGCAAGGGCATTCAATACCATATGAGTTCCTGGCAGAGGAACCTCTGCATGAAACGGTTTATAACCGACATGTATGTTACAGGAGCTTCCGAGGAGACCCTTAGATACAATGTCAGTAGCGCTAACATCGTTGTCCTTGCTTAGGCCGAAGCGGATCGGACGCATGCCCTTCACTTCTTTGATCGTAGCTAACATATCATCGTCACCATTCACACAGACACGACCATATTCGCTCATAAAATCAAATATTTCCGATTTTGCCTTCAGGATCCCTTCTCTGGAGTGGAGATTCTCGAGATGGCACTGCCCGATATTTGTGATGACACAGATATCCGGTTTGGCAATTTCGCTGAGACGGTGCATTTCACCAAAATCACTGATACCCATCTCCAGGACAGCAACCTGATGAGTGTCCCTGATGCGAAGGATGGTTAGAGGTAATCCAATTTCATTATTGAAGTTACCTTCTGTCTTTAATACCTGATATTTTTGTGACAGCACAGAGCTGATGAATTCCTTCGTGCTGGTTTTGCCGACGCTGCCTGTAATACCGACGATTTTTATGTCCAGCTGTTCACGGTACCACATGGCAATGCTTTTTAAGGCTTGAAAACTATTTGGAACAAGTATATAGGGACCACCAGGAGACACGGGAGCCTTCTCACAGATAACGCCTAGGGCTCCTTTGTCAAATACCTCATTAATATAACTGTGACCATCGACACGCTCTCCTACCGAAGCGATGAACAGAAAACCCGGTTCAACCTTTCTCGAGTCCATAACCACACCTGTTACTTCCAACCCCGAATCCTCTCCGTAAAGCATGCCGCCACTGGCTTCGGCAATCTGAGTTAATGTCATATTCTTCAATCTGTAATCCTCCATAATATTTTAACCTAACAAATAACTTGCATTCGTCAATTTGCACACCTACAGATTGACTTTAACATGATGCAGAATATAATTCGATGAGCAACTGTATGAAGTCGTTGGTACATAACGAAACCAAATCTTAAGTTGGCTTTTGACACTCCAATTATTTATATTTGTTTAAGGATATATCAATAATCTTCTCGCACAGCCCCGGGAAATCCAATCCGATTACCTGTGCCTCCTGAGGAAGAAGAGAGGTGGGAGTCATACCGGGTAGAGTATTCGCTTCCAGACAGAAGATGTCGCCTTGCTCATTCAGCATGAAATCCATACGTGCATAGGTTTTTAATCGAAGTGCAGCAAAGACTTCTTCCGCAATCTTTTGCATTCTCGCGGTAAGCTCCATGCTAAGGTCAGCAGGGCAGGTCTCGATTGCGCTGCCGGCTTGATATTTATTCTTATAATCATAGAAACCAATCAATGGTGCAATCTCGATGACTGGCAAAGCCTTGCCTTCAATGACCCCAACAGAGAATTCACGACCCTTGATATATTGTTCGATAACGACTTCATTACCGTATATAAAAGCATCATTGAGTGCGGCTTCCATCTCGGTGGCATTATTCGCGATAGACACACCAACACTAGAACCGCCGTTACACACTTTAACGACACAAGGGAACAGCTTCCATTCGAAAGACTCCCCCTTCTTAGCGCGAATTCCCGTTGGTGTGGGGATGTGATAAAATGCAAAAAGCTCTTTGGAGATTGCTTTGTCCATAGCCAAGGCACTACTGGTGTAATCTGTGCCGGTGTACTTAATGCCCATCAGATCAAAAGCGGCCTGAAGCTTCCCGTCCTCGCCGTTCTCGCCGTGGAGTGCTAAGAAAACGATGTCAGCCATTTGACAGATATCAAGAACATTTGGACCGAAGAAGCTGTCTGGATTACCTTTTCTCATTGCTTTGATTTGTGTAATATCCGGATTGTTTTCTTTGATAGTTCCAAAGTCAGCTGCAAAATCTTTCTCTATATCAAATATGCCGGCAACCTCGCCGTCATAGCCTAAGTATACATCAAGCAGGACGACCTGGTGACCTCTGCTCCTTAAAGCCTTATAAATCATATTTCCTGTGGATAAGGAGACATCTCTTTCTGTACTGGTTCCGCCAGCCAATACTACGATTTTCATTTCTAATCCTCTCTTTCATCCAAAATAAATTAATTCCAAAATAGTATAGCGCAAAGAACCCTACAAGTAAAGATGATTAGCCGTTATTAGCACTTTTTGGGTAGATAGTCAGCACTAAGTGACAAGGGAGGTTGTAGATCAAGTATAGATATTAAATGATGAGAATTGTGAGCCACAAAAAAACGAGACCTACCAGGAATGATTAGTCTCGTTTGTACTTAAGGTTAAGGAGATTTGTAGAATCTCGTATGATATCCAGCATTATCACCCATAGTAGATTCTGTAAAGTACCATCCCCCATCAAGGTAGGACAGATTCCATGGGTGGTATCCATCAGTTGTATCTCCGTAAGCGATGCGGCAGGAAAGTCCAAGCTCTTTAGCAAAGAATCTGTTTGCATGCGGCAACTATATCAGCAACCTTACTATGTACAAATTGTGACTCCTCTTTTGTTTCTCTATAGGAAGGAAATGGTCTGATTTGATCGGTTATCTTGCCATCTGCCTTTATATTGGTGCTCTAAGCATGACTGATTGCTTTGATATTATACATTTCATAATCAGAATTATTGAATCACCTGTTGATGTAAGAATAATTTACAATAATTAACTAGACTTAATTTTCTATAGATCATAATAAAAAACAATCGCTCATCCTATACTATGTTTAGGCAATCGATTGTTTTTGTTATGTAAGATATATTTGCTTACATCATAGGATAAGTAGGAATAATAGTAGGATGGTAGAACAAACAAAAATTACCATCATAATATTTGCCTAAGCTGTTAACAATAATATCACAGGCAATACAAAACGAAATCACATGCGGTGATAATACTTATTAGAAGCCGCTGAACCTACAATCAGTTGATTTTGTACTTGGTTGCTTTGATACTAATCAAAATGGAGGTGAAACTTAATATGGCAAACAATAATAATAGTGGATCAAACAGAGCAGAAGTTCCTCAGGCAAGAGAAGCTCTTGATCGTTTCAAAATGGAAATCGCTAACGAAATCGGTGTTCCGTTAAAACAAGGTTATAACGGCGATTTAACTAGCAAGCAGAATGGTTCTGTAGGTGGAGAAATGGTTAAACGTATGATCAGACAGCAGGAACAACAGATGTCTGGCAGCAAATAGTAATCTGGACTACACAAAAAAACATCACTGAGGAGACAGCATCACCGTTAACCGGTGATGTTTTTTTGTATAAATAACAATTTCCATTTCCATAATCACACTATCTATGTTAAAATAAACGTGCTTTAAGTATTTAGTTACTTTTTAGTACATGTGATGTACGAAAATGAGCATATACATATACTAGAATAGAAGCGTCTGCGAAGCTGGCGCTTTTGATTCTAAGAATATAGTAGTACCAATTTAAAATTTCTATGAAGCTGGGTTTTGATAATAAAATAGGAAAGGATATGAGATGATGGGTAAATATTTTGGAACAGATGGCTTCCGCGGTGAGGCAAATGTCAATCTGACAGTAATGCATGCATATAAAGTGGGAAGATTCTTGGGACACTATTACGGTAAGGAGCATAAGGCGAATATTGTAATAGGAAAGGACACAAGACGAAGCAGCTACATGTTTGAGTATTCCCTGGTGGCTGGATTGACAGCAAGCGGAGCAGACGTATATCTGTTACATGTAACCCCAACACCAAGCATATCATACGTAGTACGGAGTGAAGGCTTTGACTGTGGTATAATGATTTCGGCCAGTCATAATCCCTATTACGATAACGGTATCAAAGTAATCAATGGAAATGGTTATAAGCTGGAGGCTGAGGTAGAGGATTTAATTGAAGCTTATATTGACAGTGAGGAAGATAATCTTCCCTTTGCAACCAGAGAGAACATAGGAAGGACGGTTGATTATGCTATCGGAAGAAATCGTTACATAGGTTACCTCATATCACTGGCTACCAGATCCTTCTCTGACAAGCGTGTCGGCCTTGATCTTGCCAATGGTGCTGCTACCACCGTTGCTAAGGGTGTCTTTGATGCACTCGGTGCTAAGACCTTTGTAATCAACAGTGAACCGAACGGCACTAATATTAATTCTAACTGCGGTTCCACTCATATAGAACATTTGCAAAAATTTGTTGTGGAGAATAAACTGGATGTCGGTTTTGCATATGATGGAGATGCAGATCGTTGTTTAGCTGTGGATGAAAAGGGAAATATATTAGACGGAGATTTGATCATGTATCTTTGCAGTGTCTATATGAAGAGCCGCAATGACTTGAAGAATAACACCGTAGTCACCACCATTATGTCTAATCTTGGTCTCTATAAGGCATTGGATAACAAGGGGATTAAGTACGAGAAGACTGCCGTGGGTGATAAATATGTATATGAGAATATGATGGCAAATGGCCACTCCATCGGAGGAGAACAATCTGGCCATATCATTTTCAGTAAGCATGCAACCACGGGTGACGGAGTACTTACCTCTTTGAAGATTATGGAGGTTATGCTGGAGAGTAAAGCACCGTTATCGGAGCTTCTGAAGGAAATCACAATCTATCCTCAGCTTATGGTGAATGTCAAGGTACATAACAAGAAAGCGGTGAAGGATGACTCAGTTGTTATGGCAGCAGTAAGTGAGGCAGAGAAGGAGTTGGGTAATGATGGACGGATCTTGGTCCGGGAAAGCGGTACAGAGCCTGTAGTCCGCGTTATGGTAGAGGCAGCTTCGGAAGAAATCTGCTGTACATTGGTGGATCAGGTCGTAGAAGTGATGAAGTCGCAGGGGCATGTAAAGTAGAAGAAATACTATATTTATTTTAAACTTTTTAATAAAAAAGCTTTAAACAAAAATAAAAATGGTATTTACAGAAAGCATATGTTATAATATACTAATGTCAAAATATCTGCAAACGCAGAAACTAAGTACTTTTGCATTAGAAGCGTATGAAATGAACATAAATAGCAAAAAGTAAGATGCAGAATATGCTTGGAAGATAAAGTCTTTCAGGACGAATAAGAGGGATTAAACTGTCCCAACATACTAGGAGGATTCAAAATGAGTTTACAGGTTGAAAAATTAGAGAAAAATATGGCAAAGCTTACAATAGAGGCTTCCGCTGAGGAATTTGAGAGTGCTTTAGAGAAAGCGTATCAGAAGAACAGAAACAAGATCAATGTTCAGGGCTTCCGTAAGGGTAAGGCTCCTCGTGCCATTATCGAGAAGATGTATGGCGCAAGTATTCTTTATGAGGATGCAGCAAACGAGATAATTCCAGAGGCTTATGAGAAGGCTGCCAGTGAAAGCGGTCTTGAGATCGTATCCAGACCTGACATTGATGTAGTTCAGGTAGAGAAGGGTAAAAGCTTCATCTTTACAGCAGAAGTTGCTTTAAAACCGGAAGTAACCTTAGGTACCTATAAAGGAATTAAGGTAGAGAAGAAGGAAGCTGAAGTAACAGAAGATGAGATTATGGCTCAGATTGATAAAGAGCGTGAGCAGAATTCCAGAACCATCACCATAGAGGATAGAGCTGTTCAGGATGGCGATATTACTGTAATCGACTTTGAAGGCTTTGTAGACGGAGTTGCTTTTGAAGGTGGTAAAGGTGAGAATTACTCTCTTACCATAGGCTCTCATTCCTTCATAGATACCTTTGAGGAGCAGTTAATCGGCAAGGAAATCGGCGAAGAGACAGAGGTTAATGTTACTTTCCCTGCAGAGTATCAGGCGAAGGAATTAGCGGGTAAGCCGGCATTATTTAAGGTTACCGTCAAAGAGATCAAAGTAAAAGAGCTTCCTGAGTTAGATGATGATTTCGCACAGGATGTATCTGAATTTGATACTTTGAATGAATATAAAGAGAATATCAAGGCTACAATTAAGGAAAGTAAAGAAAAAGAATTAAAGACAGCAAAAGAAAACGAGATAGTGGATAAGATTATCGAAGGAACCACCATGGATATTCCTGAGCCGATGATCGCTGCCCAGGTTAATCAGATGGCAGAGGATTTTGCTCAGAGAATGCAGTATCAGGGACTTTCCCTCGAGCAGTATTTCCAGTTTACTGGTATGGACGCAAAGAAGTTCATGGAGACCTTAAAGCCTCAGGCACTTAAGCGTATCCAGAGCAGATTGGTATTAGAAGCAGTAGCAAAGGCAGAGAAGATCGAAGTGTCCGAAGAGGAGATGGAGAAAGAGCTTACAGAGATGTCTTCCATGTATCAGATGGAATTAGATAAATTAAAGGAATTAATCGGCGAGAAGGAAAAAGAGCAGATTAAAGCTGACATTGCTGTTCAGAAGGCAGTAGACTTTGTAGTTGCTGAGTCAGAGGAAGTATAAGAATTCGAACTAGAACCCCATGCTGCATCTTCGATGCAGTTCAAAGTGTGAAGATTCATTTTCTTCACACTAATCATTTGATAAGGAGGATAAATGTATGAGTTTAGTACCTTATGTCATTGAACAAACGAGTCGTGGTGAGAGAAGTTATGATATCTATTCCAGATTATTAAAGGAAAGAATCATTTTCCTTGGAGAAGAAGTTAACGATGTAACTGCCAGCTTAATCGTTGCGCAGCTGTTATTTTTAGAGTCAGAGGATCCTGGCAAGGATATTAATTTCTATATCAATAGTCCGGGTGGGTCTGTTACTGCAGGTATGGCAATCTATGATACGATGAATTATATTAAATGTGATGTATCTACCATCTGTATTGGTATGGCAGCGAGCATGGGTGCCTTCCTCTTATCTGGCGGTACAAAGGGTAAGAGATTTGGACTTCCCAATGCGGAAGTTATGATTCATCAACCCTCCGGCGGTGCCAAAGGCCAGGCTACCGATATTAAGATTGTGGCAGATAACATTATTAAGACTAGAAGAAAGCTCAATGAGATCCTTGCAGCAAATACAGGCAAGCCGCTTGAAGTCATTGAGGTTGATACAGAAAGAGATTTTTATATGAGTGCAGAAGAAGCTCGTGATTACGGAATTATCGATGGTATTTTAGCACACAGATAAAATCAACCCTATTAAGCAGAGAGAAGAGGTGATAAGGCAGTGGCAGGAAAGGTAGATGACAGAAAACAACTAAGATGCTCCTTTTGTAATAAAACTCAGGACCAGGTAAGAAAATTGATTGCTGGACCGGGTGTCTATATATGTGATGAATGTATTGAGATATGCAGCGAGATTATTGAAGAAGAATTTGAAGGTGAACCTGTAGTTAACACAGACATCAACCTATTGAAACCCGCGGAGATCAAGGCTTTCTTAGATCAGCATGTAGTTGGGCAGAATGAAGCAAAGAAGGTTCTGGCTGTCTCTGTATATAATCATTACAAACGAGTGCTTGTTGAAAAGGATTTGGATGTTGAGCTACAGAAGAGTAATATCCTAATGATTGGCCCTACCGGTTCCGGTAAGACTTATCTGGCTCAAACCCTGGCTAAATTATTGAATGTACCCTTCGCAATTGCAGATGCGACTGCACTGACCGAGGCGGGATATGTAGGTGAAGATGTTGAAAATATCCTATTAAAAATCATCCAGGCTGCAGACTTTGATATTGAGCGCGCAGAGTACGGTATTATTTATATCGACGAGATAGACAAAATAACCAGAAAATCAGAGAATACCTCTATTACAAGAGATGTATCCGGTGAAGGTGTACAGCAGGCACTTTTAAAGATCCTAGAGGGTACGGTTGCCTCCGTTCCGCCGCAGGGTGGAAGAAAGCATCCTCATCAGGAATTTATTCAAATTGATACCACAAATATTTTATTCATTTGTGGCGGTGCATTTGATGGCCTGGAGAAAATTATTGAAGCTCGTACCGGGCAGAAATCCATTGGCTTTAATGCTCAGATTGTTGAGAAGAACAAAACAAATGTAGGTGAGTTGTTCCGTCAGGTGATGCCGCAGGATATGATTAAATTCGGTCTTATTCCTGAATTTGTAGGACGTGTGCCGGTTACGGTAGCACTTGATATGCTGGATGAAGAGGCATTGGTTCGTATTTTAACCGAGCCGAAGAATGCTATTACTAAGCAGTATAAGAAGCTGTTCGAGCTGGACGGTGTTGAACTAGAATTTGAAGAGGGTGCTCTGGATGAGATCGCAAAGCAGTCCTTCAAGAGAAAAATTGGTGCAAGAGGACTTCGTGCTATTATGGAGAATGTTATGATGGATTCTATGTATAATATTCCTTCCGATGCGAATGCAACCAAGTGCATTATTACAAGGGACGCAGTTCTTGGCAAAGAGAAGCCTACGATCGTACTTTCTGATGAAGTAGTAACCAGAAAACCGATTGTGAAGCGTAGTACAAAAAAGAGTAAAGACGAGATAGCATAATAAAGTCTGTCTTTATAAGTGAGGGATGATTAATGATTATAAAAAGTGTGGGTTTGGAGACGGTATGTGGAATTACCAGTGTGCTGCCGGTTAATGATAAGCCGGAGGTGGCATTTGCAGGGAAATCCAATGTCGGTAAATCATCCTTAATCAATGCCCTTATGAATAGAAAATCCCTTGCGAGAACCTCTGGTCAGCCTGGTAAGACGCAGACGATTAACTTCTATAATATTAATGATGCTCTATATTATGTAGATCTGCCGGGTTATGGATATGCCAAGGTATCAGGAACCACGAAGGAAAAATGGGGAAAGATGATCGAAAACTATCTGAAGACCTCAGGTCAGCTTAAGATGATCTTCCTTCTATTGGATATCCGTCATGAGCCTTCTGCTAACGATAAGAGTATGTATGACTGGATCTTATATCAAGGATTTCACCCGGTCATCATTGCGACCAAGCTGGATAAGATAAATCGCAGTCAGATACAAAAGCAGGTAAAAATTATTAAAGAGGGTTTGCAGGTAGTACCTGGAACGAAGATATTCCCCTTTTCTGCCACTAGTAAACAGGGCAGGGAGGAAATCTGGGCATGTATCGAAGAGATTTGTTTCACGCCACAGGAACCTGAGATCTTGGAAGAAGTGTCGGACAAATCGGAGTGAGTAAACTGATAAAATGAATGATATATTTAAGTCAGTGACACGGACATTAATATAATGTACGATAGAAAGTATGTTTCGCGAACTTTCTATTGTTCTGCATAAGGAAAGGCATCGCTTAGCTAAGCGATGCCTTTCCTTATGCAGTTTAAATGAGTTATATCAAGGACATATAAAGATTACGACCCTGACTCTTCTGACTTGATAATATCAGTTTTTGATCAAATTGCTTATAATAGCATAGACATCAGATGTGCATAGACATCTGAACTTTTTTCTCTCCAGTTGTTGCAGAGGCTTTTGGCTTCTTCCTGAGTTGTGACAAGGAGAGTCAGATCGATAATGGGGGAATCCCGTTCAATAACACTAAGGTGAGCAGCAAATTCGCCCTTTTTTACCTGATAGTATTCAGCCTGAGTGGATACCTCTGCTTGAAGCTCGTATTTATTCTCTAACAGATAAGCTTCAATATCTTCCTTTATACCGGTGGATATCATGTTGTCAAAAAGGAGAAGTGTCTCATTTCCGCTATCTGTAATACGATACAAGGTGCTGTTGCGAATTATTTTTGTTGTTATATAGGCATCATCAATCAATTCCGAGATGGCCCTTTGGAGGTTAAAATAATTGGTGTATTCCTTTTCCAATATAAATGTAGTCAATTGAGCATTGGTTAAAGGAAAGTTAACTCTACTCAGGATATAGAGTATCATAAGCTTATATAACATAAAGGTATCGGATTGCATTGCTAACCTCCTTTGATCAGATCGGGCAATTATATAATTTCCCTTGATAAGTATCCCGTTCCTTCATCTGGCTGTGTATTCGGTTGAGCACAAGCTTTTTATTACCGCTCCACAACGGAGAAAGTAATAAATTCTTAGGACCGTCGCCGGTAATTCGATGAATAACAAGTTCCTTCGGAAGACGCTCAATGCAGGAGATGACAATATCAACATAAGCGTCTAAGGTGAGCTCCTCCTGCAGACTGCCTTCTTCATAAGACCGTCCGAGATCGGTTCCTTTTAATATATGCAATAGCTGCAATTTAATTCCTTGGACCGGCAGGGTGGATATATATTCCATGGTCTTTAACATATCATGTTTTGACTCCTTTGGCAAGCCCAGAATGGTATGAACGATGACCGGAATTCCATACTGATGGAGTGAGTGGACGCATTCCTCGAATACTTTAAGAGGATATCCCCTTCGAATAAAAGCTGCGGTTTGTTCATGACTTGTCTGTAGTCCAAGCTCAATCCAGACAGGCTTAATCCGGTTCAACTCTGCAAGTAGAGCAAGAACCTCCTCGCTGACACAATCCGGTCTGGTGGCGATGGATAGGATAAGGATATCCGGATGGTTGATCGCTTCTGAGAATATAGACCTTAGATATTCCACCGGAGCATAGGTATTCGTATAGGCCTGAAAATAGGCAATGTATCCGGTGTTCTCGGGGTCAACAAGCTTCGCCGCGACCTTAGCCTTGGCTTCCTCAATTTGCTTTTTTATATCAGGCTGAAAACCAGCAGCAAAATCGCCTGAGCCTCCCTCGGAGCAAAAGATGCAACCACGTGTATCTTGTGTTCCATCCCGGTTCGGGCAGGTCATTCCTCCGTTCAGAGACAGCTTGTAGATCTTTCGACCGTAACACCTCTTTAGTTCATAATCCAAGGAATGATATCTTTTCTGATCCCACATATTCTACTCTACTTTCTGATATATGCCTTTACTGCAGCACTTACCACGTCACTCACTCTGGTGTCAAAGGGCTGAGGCATAATATTATCTTCATTTAAATCACAGTCATCAACCAGACCGGCAATTGCCATGGCTGCAGCCAGCTTCATCTCCTCTGTTATTTGGGTTGCTCTGCCTTCTAGTGCACCACGAAAGATTCCGGGAAAGGCGACAACATTATTTACTTGATTGGGAAAATCAGAACGTCCGGTAGCAACAACCCGGGCACCTGCTTCTTTAGCAAGGTCCGGCATGATCTCAGGAGTTGGATTTGCCATTGCAAAAATAATTGCATCCTTGTTCATCGAGGAAACCATTTCCTGGGTAACGATATTCGGTGCGGATACTCCGACAAAAAGATCGGCGCCGACCAAGGCATCAGCCAAGGTACCTTTCTTATTCTCTAGATTTATAACAGAGAGCATTTTTTCTTGCATCCAGTTAAGATTCTTATATTCCTTTGATATAATTCCGTAGATATCACAAAGAAGAAGGTGTTTGAAGCCATAGGAAAGAAGTAATTTAGAGATAGCAATGCCTGCCGAACCGGCTCCGTTAACTACAATGCGGCATTCCTCTTTGCGTTTACCGGTAACCTTTAGGGCATTGATAGCAGCCGCAAGTACCACGATCGCGGTACCGTGCTGATCGTCATGGAATACCGGAATATCAAGTAGGCTTTTCAGGCGCTCCTCTATTTCAAAGCATCTTGGAGCAGAGATATCTTCCAGATTAATCCCTCCAAAAGCAGGAGCGATGGCAACGATGGTCTTAATGATTTCCTCTGTATCCTGAGTGTCAAGACAGATCGGAATAGCATTCACTCCACCAAATTCCTTGAAAAGGACAGCTTTTCCTTCCATTACGGGCATAGCGGCATAGGGACCGATATTTCCGAGTCCAAGAACTGCACTGCCATCGGAGATAACTGCGATTGTATTCGCTTTTATAGTATACCGGTACGCTGCCGATTTATCCTGTGCAATCACACGGCAGGGCTCTGCTACGCCCGGAGTGTACGCAATAGATAAATCATCTCTGGTATTCACCGGGCATTTTGATGTGATTTCCAGCTTCCCGCTCCATTCCTCATGCATCCTTAATGCTTGTTCGTTCAAATTCATATACAAATCCACCTCAAAGTTCTATATTTATTCGTCAACAAATAAGTTTTACAGCTATCATAGCACTCTGAAAAGTGTTAATCAAGATGATTTTATTCAGCATTATTTATATACTGACAATTGTCGTTTCGAGTGACCATGGACATTGCGGAATGATTCTTATTATAAACAAAAGTGCTAAAATTGTGATTTATTATGACTAGGAGATATATAAGAGAGATAAAAGGAAAAATATAGGAATAATAGCACAATAGAAAATACTTTTCTTTCTATTTGAGTTGTTGTATAATGAAATATCATATTAGGATAATCTATGGATAATTCCATCATGTAGTAATTCTGTATCATTTCTATATCGTAATTCCGTAAGAGAATCCAATCTAAGAGAAAAGGGGCTGTAATTATGGGAAATCAGTATGATTCAATGACTCTTGTCAATTTACGAGAGATAGCAAAGGAAAAGGGATTAAAGAACATAACAACTATGAAAAAAAGTGAATTGATTGAGGCATTATTAAAGGTCACTTCGGAAGAAGAACCACTTCAGACTGAAAAGCAAGAGATTAAAACAGCTGAAACGACAGAGCAGATATCTATTACGGGACGTGAAGAAAGAAGACCGTCAGCATCCTCAAGCCAGAGTGAAATGGATCAACTGGACAGCGGGGAGACAAAGGTTGGCATATTGGAGGTTCTTCCGGATGGGTACGGTTTTATCCGTTGTGATAACTATCTTCCAGGAGAAAACGATGTGTATGTATCACCGGCGCAAATCCGAAGATTCAATCTTAAGACCGGTGATATTGTATCTGGTAACACGAAGGTTCGTAGTCAGACTGAGAAGTTCAGTGCCTTATTATATATAAAAAGTGTCAATGGTTTTCATCCGGCAGAAGCGCAGAAGAGGAAGCGTTTTGAGGACCTGACACCCATTTTCCCTAATCAGAGAATTCATCTTGAGACACCGGGGACAGGGGTATCAATGAGAATGGTAGACCTGATATCACCCATCGGTAAAGGGCAGAGAGGTATGATTGTGTCCCAACCGAAGACAGGTAAGACAACCTTACTGAAGCAGATTGCCAAAGCAGTTACCAAAAACCATCAGGATATGAAGCTAATTATTCTTTTGATTGATGAGCGTCCGGAGGAGGTGACCGACATTAAGGAATCGATCGAAGGAAGAAATGTAGAGGTGATCTATTCCACCTTTGATGAGCTGCCTGAGAATCATAAAAGAGTATCCGAGATGGTTATCGAGCGTGCAAAGAGGCTGGTCGAACATAAGCAGGATGTCATTATATTACTTGACAGTATAACCCGTCTTGCAAGAGCCTATAACCTGACGGTACAACCGAGTGGCAGAACCTTATCCGGCGGTCTTGATCCGGCAGCACTCCACATGCCTAAGAAATTCTTTGGGGCAGCCAGATGTATGAGAGAGGGAGGAAGCCTTACCATACTCGCAACTGCGCTGGTAGACACAGGCAGCCGAATGGATGATGTGGTGTTTGAGGAATTCAAGGGAACCGGTAATATGGAGTTGGTACTTGACCGAAGTTTATCCGAGAAGCGTATCTTCCCTGCGATCGATCTGCCTAGATCAAGTACAAGAAGAGATGATTTGCTGTTAACGCAGCCTGAGCTAGAGGCTACCTATCTGATGCGTAAGGCTCTAGGAGGAATGAAATCTGAGGAAGCACTGGAGCGCATTATTGATATGTTCCTTCGGACAAAGACGAATACGGAATTCATAGAAACTATTAAAAAAACTAAAATTGTTTTTTAAGTATTGCACTTGGGGATGACCTGTGCTATAATAAAAAAGCTGTTTATTAGTTGGAATTATTATAATGCCAATAGATAAAACTATTCGATCTTAAAGAGGTGAAAACATGAAAGAAGGAATCCATCCCAAATATCATCAGGCTAAAGTTGTTTGCAACTGCGGTAACGAATTTGTAACAGGATCAACGAAGGAAGATATCCACGTAGAAATCTGCTCCAAGTGCCATTCATTCTACACCGGACAGGTTAAGGCTGCTGCTGCTCGTGGTGCAATTGATAAATTCAACCGTAGGTATGGTTTAGGCCAGGATAAATAATTAATAGAAGTATTTCTGTTAATAATCATTCATAACAAGTGAATTGGTTTACTGATTTATTTTGTTTGTTAGACAATTTAAGCATTAAAAAATGGGTTGAGGTATACTTCCTCAGCCTATTTTTAAATACTTGACTTATAAAATCATAATAAAAGCTGGTTAATATACATGGGTAGCTATAATCTTTTCAATAGATTTAGCTAAGAAAACTGGTTTTTATTGGTTAATTATGATATATTACATATAGTGCTGATGACATATTACATAATACAGAATACAAGTTTAGAGAAAGGTTCGGGTGCTAAAATGAAACCATCGGGAATTGGGGGCATGGCCGTAATGGAAGGCGTAATGATGAAGAATAAAGACATCTACGCCGTAGCCGTGCGTAAGCCGGATAATGAAATTATAGTAGAAACGAATACTCATAAAGATTTTACCGATAAGGTAAAGCTATTTAAGCTACCGATATTTCGTGGAATGTTGGCATTTGTGGACTCCATGATTATTGGTGTGAAGGTATTGAATTACTCTGCCAGCTTCTATGATGAAGAGGATGAGGCTGCCCAAACCAGCAAAAAGAAGAAAGATAGAAAAAAAGAAGATGATGACTTTATTGTTGAGGAAGTAGTTGCTCCACATAGTGAGTCGGATGAGATGGCAAGTGCTCAAATTCCGAATATTAAGAATGCAGATAAGTCCAATGCATTGCTCATGGCATTTGCTGTATTAATATCAATTGTTATGAGTGTTGCATTATTTATGGTGCTTCCTGTTCTACTAACAAATCTTTTTGCCAGATTCATTGAGAATCGCTATGTTATCTTATTTGTCGAAGGCATTATTCGTCTCGCAATTTTTATCGGGTATGTGCTGCTTGCCTCAAGAATGAAGGAGATAAAGAGAGTATTCATGTATCATGGTGCCGAACACAAGACAATTAATTGTCTTGAAAACGGTTTTGAACTAACTGTGGAGAATGTCAGATGGCAGTCAAAGCAGCATAAGCGCTGCGGTACCAGCTTTATGCTTTTGGTAATACTAATAAGCTTGGTATTCTTTATGTTTATGCCTGTTGATAACCTTATCTTAAAGGTATTGTCCCGTATTCTTCTGGTACCCTTTATAGCAGGAGTATCTTATGAATTCATCCGTCTTGCCGGCAAGAGTGAGAATAAATTGGTTCAAGTACTCAGCCAGCCTGGATTATGGATGCAAGGTCTTACAACAAAAGAACCGGATGATTCAATGATTGAGGTTGCAATTCAAAGTGTCAGTGCTATATTTGACTGGAAGGATTTTGTGAAGAATTCTTCAGCCTCCCAGAATAAGAAGTCTGGGGTAAAGGGGAATAATGCAAAGCAGGCCAAAACAAAGCAAGTTGTAGCAAAGCAAGCGGATGCAAAGCCGGTTACTGATAAGAATACAAAGGCGAAAGGCCAGCAGCCTGTTACTAAACCGGTTACTAAGAATAGTGAAAATAAAGCCCAGCCTCAGATAAAACCTCAGGTTGGTGGATTGGCTTATACAGGTAAGGTACCAAGTGAGAAGAAAACTTCTGTTGAAGTACCAAAGCAGGAAGTAAAAACAACACAGGCTGAAGCAATCAACGATAAGCAGTATGAGGAACATCATAATACCATTGGACGTAACAAAGGTATGGCTCCGGTAACCTTTAAGACGAACGTTAAGGTAAAAGAAGATGAAGAGGATGACGAGATTTTAAAGGCACTTGATAAGTTCTTTGATGATGATAAGAAAAAACATTAGCATAGAGTCAGGCATCGAAGATGCTGTGGTGTACCAGTGTCTATGCATAGAATGGTTTTAGCAACGGGTTTGTGAGGATGATAAATGAACACTTATAAGCAACTACTGCAGACCGGACGTGAATTACTAAAACAACAGAAAATAGCAGATGCTGATGTAGATGCATGGTATCTGCTTGCCCATGTTTTTAATATGAAGCGGACGGATCTATTATTGAAGGGGGATATGCTGGTAGAGGAAGAGGCAGGATATCGATATCTTGAGTTGATTCATCAGCGAACCGCTCATATACCGCTGCAGCATCTTCTCGGAACCCAGGAATTCATGGGCCTAGAGTTTGAAGTGAATGGGGATGTTCTTATTCCCAGGCAGGATACTGAGACTTTGGTAGAAGAGGTTCTAAAACACTGTGAAGATAGATCGGTGCTGGATATGTGCACTGGTTCCGGCTGCATTATCATCAGCCTTGCAAAGCTTGGGCGGCTAAGACATGCGGTTGGAGTTGACCTCTCAGAGAAAGCTCTAGCGATTGCTGCCGTGAATGCTGATAAGCATATGGTGAAGGTTGAGCTTTTACAAAGCAATCTGTTTGATCATGTAAAAGGGCGCTTTGATATTATCGTATCCAACCCCCCCTATATTCCATCGTGTGATATCGAAGATTTGATGCCGGAGGTAAGGGATTTTGAACCTAGAATGGCTTTGGATGGAAGTGACGACGGACTTGAGTTTTACCGATGTATTAGTCAAGCTGCTAAGGAGCACCTAAACCCGGGCGGTTTGATTTTCTACGAAATAGGATATAATCAAGGTGAAGCAGTGAAACTAATCTTAACGGAGGAAGGTTTTACCGATGTAATGATAAAGAAGGATCTGAGTGGACTTGACCGCGTTGTAGCGGCAAGACGATCATAAATGATATGGAGGAATTATTAGTATGTTTGATAAGTTAGAGGATCTTCTGATTCGTTTTCAGGAAATTGAAGATGAGATGATGAGCCCCGATGTCTTGAATGATCAGAATAATTATAAGAAGCTTCGTAAGGAGCATTCTGATCTGGGCGAAATAGTTGAAAAATACAAGGAATATAAGTCGAATCAGAAAAGCATAGAGGATAGTCTTGCACTTCTGGAGGAAGAAAGCGATGAGGAAATGCGCGAGCTTGCGAAGGAAGAACTGAATGAGTGTAAACAAAGGATTCCCAAACTTGAAGAGGAACTTAAGATTTTATTGCTTCCAAAGGATCCCAATGATGAGAAGAATGTTATCGTAGAAATAAGAGGCGGAGCCGGCGGTGATGAAGCTGCTTTATTTGCAGCGGAATTATATCGTATGTATGTTATGTATGCAGAGCGTAACCGATGGAAGATTGATGTAATGAATATGAACGAGAATGGAATTGGCGGTTACAAGGAAGTAATTTTCATGATAAACGGTAAGGGTGCCTATTCGAAGCTGAAATATGAGAGTGGTGTACATCGTGTACAGCGTGTTCCTGTAACAGAATCCGGTGGGCGTATTCATACTTCTACCTCTACAGTAGCCATTATGCCGGAGGCAGAAGAGGTTGATGTTGAACTTGATCTGAATGATTGTAAGTTTGATGTGTTCCGTTCTTCCGGTAACGGTGGTCAGTGCGTTAATACCACGGACTCAGCCGTTCGACTAACTCATATTCCTACGGGTATTGTAATATCCTGTCAGGATGAGAAATCGCAGCTAAAGAACAAGGATAAGGCAATCCGTGTTTTACGTGCAAAGCTTTATGACCTGGAATTAGAGAAGTCCCGTAATGCAGAGGCTGAAGCGAGAAAGAACCAGGTGGGTACCGGTGACCGTTCTGAGAAGATCAGAACCTATAACTTCCCTCAGGGACGTGTAACCGATCATAGAATTAATTTAACCATGTACCAGATTGATAAGGTGATGGACGGAGATCTGGACTTTGTCATTGACAGTCTAATTGCAGCTGATCAGGCAGCTAAGCTGAGTAATTTGCAGGAAGCCTAGGATGGATTGCTAGTATCATAAAGGTTTTATAACATGACGTTATGTGAGGTTTAATAATGAAACAGAAGACGGTCATCAGCAGTATGAGTAATGCTCAGGTGAAGAATCTGACCTTGTTGCAGAAGAAAGCGAAGGAAAGAGAAGAGCAGGGAGTATTTGTAATCGAAGGAATAAAGATGTTCGAGGAAGCCAAAGATGCTAAGCTTCTCAAGAAAGCTTATGTATCGGAGAGCTTTTACGAAGAAATGTGGCGTGAAGAGCCGGAATATTTTGGTGATATGGATTATGAGATTTTCACCGACCACATATTCAAAGAGACCTCTGAGACAAAGACTCCCCAAGGAATTATGGGTATAGTGGCTATGGCTCGTTATCAGCCGGAAAGTATACTGTCGAAGCCGGACGCTTGCTTGCTTTTGCTAGAGGATATCAGAGATCCAGGTAATCTGGGTACAATGATACGAACAGCAGAAGGGGCCGGTGTGACTGGAATTATACTCAGTGATTCATCTGTGGATGTATATAACCCAAAGGTAATCAGGGCGACAATGGGTTCAATATTCCGTGTACCCTTTTATCAGGCTAAAAACTTTTATGAACTTTTAACTCGAGTAAAAGCCCAGGGAATAGAAATATATGCAGCACATCTTCAGGGGATCCCTTATGACACAGAGGGAAGCTTCCAAAACAGATGTGCTTTTCTAATAGGGAATGAGGCAAACGGTTTAACCACCCAGGCCTCAGAACTAGCAGATACCCTGATAAAGATTCCGATGGCTGGAAAAGTCGAATCACTGAATGCAGCAGTAGCTGCGGCAATTTTAATGTATGAAGCGGCAAGGCAAAGAAAGAATAAATAGCAATATATGATAAGAAATTTGAATGATTACGATTTGCAGTCTACTGTTAAAGATAATACAATACTCTTAGTCTGGACGAATATGTCTAAAATGTTTACGTGTTGCAGCTTAAATTGATAATTGCTTGGAACGGAAGATGTATCATAAGGGAGATGTCAGTCATGGCTATTGAGGTTTTTAATCGTGCCGAGAAGAAGTTCTTAATTACGGATGAGGTTTTTCAGGTGATTAAGCCTCGTTTAGAAGAGTATATGGCGTTGGACGCCTTCAGTAGTAATGGGGATTATTATACAATATGCAATATCTACTATGACACACCGGATCATGCAATCATAAGAAAATCGATCGAAAAGCCGATTTATAAGGAGAAGCTTCGACTTCGGAGCTATGGTGTCGTTGGTCCAAGAGACAAGGTATATCTTGAGATTAAGAAGAAATATAACGGTCAGGTGAATAAAAGGCGTACAGCGATGCATCTGGAGGATGCCTGTCATTACATAGAGGAGCATCAGCGCTTTAAGGCCAAAAAGCCGCTTGGTGAGCAGATACTAAGTGAAGTTGACTATTTCCTTATGAGATATCCAGACATAACGCCTACGCTATATATCTCTTATGATAGAAATGCGATGTTTGGGATAGAGGATCCAAACTTTCGAATTACCTTCGATACCAACATTAGGACAAGACGTAATGAGGTGGGATTGGACAGAGGTAATTATGGGGAGCTGCTATTGCCTGCCGGAATGTGGATTATGGAGGCAAAGATGACCAACGCCGCTCCGTTATGGTTTGCCAAACTCTTGTCTGATTATCACATCTATCCTACAACCTTCTCAAAATATGGGGAGGAATATAAGAGAGCCTTACAGCGAAATGAGATCGATTTATCCATGACTTCGAAGGATAAAAAAATGTGTGTATAGGGGGATTATTAATGTCGGGTTCGGAAGTAATGTTTGATACCATATTTGAAGAATTATCATTAACCTCAGGCTTGTCGATCAGTCTCGGTAAGGTATTGGTATGTATTGCTGTAGCTGTTTTACTCGGAGTTACAATCAGCGGGGTTTACTTTATTATTACGCCGAGGAAAGACCGATCCGCTAACTTTGTTTTAAGTCTAGTTATATTACCGACCATAGTAGCTGTTGTGATTATTCTAATAGGTGGCAATCTTGCAAGAGCATTTTCGATGGCAGGTATCTTCACAATCGTAAGATTTCGTAGTGTACCTGGAGATTCCAAGGATATCTCCTTTGTGTTTTTGACCATGGCGGCAGGTCTGGCTGTTGGTCTGGGCTATCTGACCTTGGGTGCTGTTGTTATCGCTGTTGTGGGTGCAGTTATAGTGCTTGTGAATAAGAGTGGCTATGGTATTGGTAAACAGCAGGAAAAGAGACTTCGGATTACTGTTCCGGAGGATATGAATTATCAGGGTGTATTTGATGAGATATTTTCAAAGTATACCACCTATGTTCAACTACAGAGAGTTAAGACCAGTAATATGGGAACATTGTTCGAGCTTTACTATGATATTGTCATGAAATCCGACCAGAATGACAAGGAAATGATCGATGCCTTAAGGTGCCGCAACGGTAATCTAGGAATTTCACTTGACGTTAAGGAAATCAGAGACCAACAATTATAGTTGACTTGTATATTTAGATTCGAAAATAATTACAATAGTATCATGATCAAGGCGTGCGAAAAGCGCGCCTTCGTTTATGTACCGGTTAGTTATCTATTACTAAACATTAAAATAAAATTAGAAAACGACTCGTTCTATTGTAGAAAGCTACAGAAACGAGTAAAATATAAGAAACTGATATAGAAAGGGGGAATTTAGATGACCAATTCGATTTTGTGGCTTCTTATTCTCGCAATATTAATATTTATCGAAATTATAACACTTGGTCTGACTACGATCTGGTTCGCAGGCGGTGCATTAGTTGCATTCATAATTTCCCTGTTTTTTGATAACCTTTTCTTGGAAGTTGTTTTATTCCTCGTGGTATCCATTGTTTTATTATGCTTTACGAGACCTTTAGTGTTAAAATACTTTAATCCGAAAAGGACAAAGACGAACTATGAAGGAGTTATTGGCAAGGTAGCCCTGGTTACTGCAACGATTAATAATATGAATGCCGTGGGGCAGGTTGTTGTTGATGGACAGGAATGGTCTGCAAAGGCCATGGATGACGATGTAATAGAAAAAGGTGAGATGGTAAAGGTACACGGTATTACCGGAGTGAAATTAATTGTAAGCGTATATAAGGAGGGGTAATAGGATGGAATTAGGACAGCTTTTAGTGATAATTTTAGTGGTATTGATATTACTTATCGTTGCATCCTGTATCAAGATTGTTCCACAGGCGAATGCATATGTAGTGGAACGTCTTGGAGGATATCAGGCGACATGGGATGTGGGTATCCATATTAAGATGCCGCTGATTGATAAAGTGGCCAAAAAGATTCTCCTGAAGGAACAGGTGGTAGATTTTGCACCTCAACCGGTGATCACAAAGGATAATGTAACGATGAAGATTGATACAGTAGTATTCTTCCAGATTACAGACCCGAAGCTTTATGCCTACGGTGTCGATAATCCATTGATGGCAATTGAGAATCTGACTGCAACCACTCTGCGTAACATCATCGGGGATCTCGAATTGGATGAGACCTTAACCTCTAGGGAGATTATCAATACGAAGATGAGGGTATCCCTCGATGTTGCTACCGATCCATGGGGTATCAAGGTGACCAGAGTGGAATTGAAGAATATCATACCGCCGGCAGCCATACAAGATGCAATGGAGAAGCAGATGAAGGCAGAACGAGAGAGAAGAGAATCAATTCTCATTGCAGAAGGCCAGAAGAAATCGGCTATTTTAGTATCAGAGGGTAAAAAGGAATCAGCAATCCTTGATGCTGAGGGAGATAAGATGGCTGCAATCCTTCGAGCAGAGGCAAAGAAGGAAGCTACTATTCGCGAGGCGGAAGGCCAGGCAGAAGCTACCATTGCTATTCAGAAGGCGATGGCAGAGGGGCTTCGATACTTGAATGAAGCGGCTCCAAGTAACGCAGTAATCCAGCTTAAGAGTCTCGAGGCTTTTGCAAAGGCTGCGGACGGTAAGGCTACCAAGATCATCATTCCTTCCGAGATTCAGGGATTGGCAGGAATGGTAAAGGCTCTTACTGAAGTAGGAAAAGACGATATGAACCAATAACCAATAGGATTTAGTATAAAGAATGCTGCGGTCGGAAAGATGATTTCCGGCTGTGGCATTTCTTGAGATTTCAGTTATCGAATGGTGTTCAAGAAGATCTGACCTCATACCATTAGGTAATAGTGCATAAAAGAAAGTGTCTAGATTAAGAAAAAATTAAGATTTTAACGCTTGATAATGTAGTGGCAATGAGCTATTATTAACCTGATTTATATGTAACTAGTTATTAGTTGAGAGTTTGCGCAAATCTGCGTTAATGGAGGCTCTATGAAAAGGCTAAAAGAAATAATCGCATCTCCATATTTTGTTACCTTCCTATTTGTGTTTAAGATGATGGTGTACTATTCTCTGATTAAAGTAAATCGCATGGAGATAGTTATGATCGTCTTGAGTCTGATAGTATGGGCAGCAATTTATATATGTTTTGGCAGAAGTGGGTTGAAACGTAAAACGGGAATATTTTTAGCAGTTTACTTTTTGCTGAGTCTGCTAATGTTTGCGGATACTATGTACTATAATTACTATAACCAGACAGTATCCATCCGACAGCTATGGCAAGCGAAGAGCGTCGCCGCAGTTCCGAAGAGCTTTATCGCTACTTTGATACCGGCCAGCTTCCTGTTGTTTTTGGATATCCCCTTTGCTTATTACAGCTTTAAGAAATATGCGACCAAGGAAATTCTTCAGAAGATTTATCCTTGGAGAAAATTCAAATATATTCTGTATGTATTAACCGCTATGATCATTACCCTGATTGTTAATCCTTTTCATTCGGCGGCAATTGAACGTGTGAACAGTATGGAATTCTTCACCAGCCATGTTACTGATATCTATGAAACCATTTCTGATAATCTGGCTCAGGAGGAGATGGAGCAGGAGGAGATACTTGAGGTATTAGAGAAAGTGACTCCCGAGACTAAACTTCCTAAATATAATGGAATTGGAAAGGGAAAGAACCTGATCGTAATTCAATTAGAAGCAGTTCAGGATTTTGTGATCGGAGCGGAGTACAATGGTCAGGAGATTACACCGAATCTGAACCGTCTGGTAGAAGAAAACACTCTATATTATGATCATTATTACACCAATACAGGTAAGGGAAACACTGCAGATGCGGAATTCTCCAGTATGAACAGCCTGTATCCCGTAGACGACGGAGAGAGCTACCGATTGTTTCAGGATAATACCTTTCACGGGTTACCTTGGCTGATGCGTGAGCAGGGATATTATGCTTTTGCGGTTCATGGTTTTGAGGGAACCTTCTGGAACAGAGAGAGTGCTTATCCCAATCAGGGCTTTCAGGATTTTTACAGTATGGAGGATTTGGAGCAGGATGAACTGATCGGCATGGGCATCTCGGATAAGTCGATGTTTCGTCAGCTGGTAGGTATCCTACAGCAGCAAACTACGCCGTTTTTTACCTTTGCAATTACTCTATCCAATCACCATCCCTTTGATATTGACGACCAATATCGTACCATGACACTAAAGCCAGAGGATGAAGAGACAAAGTTTGGTGACTATCTGCAATCCGTACATTATACAGATGAAGCGATTGGACAGCTGATTGCTGATCTCAAGGCTGCAGGGCTTTATGAGAACACTGTGATTGCCCTCTACGGTGATCATCACGGCCTGAACTGTGGAATGGAAGAGGTAATGGAGCAGATGAATGCATTTATCGGAAGAACCTATGATTACGATGAGATGCTGAATGTACCTATGATGATCCATGTTCCGGGTAGTGGGGTAAAGCAGACCATTACAACTACTGGCGGACAGGTAGACTTCATGCCAACTGTTGCTAATGTTATGGGCTTAGCATTGGATGAGACCTTTACCGTGGGTCAGGATTTATCCAATGCAACAGATGGCTTTGTTGCATTTACCACCTATCTATTTGAGGGCTCCTTTGCTACCAATGATATTATCTTCGAGATTTCCAGGGAGGGTATTTTTGAGGGCAGCCGTGCTTGGAGGATAGGAACCAACGAGGCTGTGGATGCAGAACAGTATCAGGCAGAGTATGATAAGGCTATCCTTCTTAAGACGACCTCGAAGGAAATTCTAGAACAGAATTTGATCGCAGAGTTTATTACACGCGATACACCTTCTGTAACACCTATTCAAGAGGAGAACGATAATTAAAGTAAAAAAATAAAGTAGTACGAGATAAATAAGCAGAAAAGAATGCGGTAGGCTGCCATAGAATGAAAGAAAATTCATTCGTGGCAGCTTTTATAAAGTCCACGAAGTGTACTTTTCTCGTTCATGACAAGTAAATTGAATTAAATACCTCCTGTTCCTTACAATAATGGTATGCCGAAAAGGTTTTCTATTGTTTGCTTTTGGGTTAGGTATTTTCAAATAGATGTATTACTTTAGCTGTATTGCTTATAGATATACAGGGAATCCGACGTCCCTTACCCCATACGTTTTGTAAAATTGTTATAGAATTATCATTTTCCTTGACAAATACATAAAATTATAATAATGTATAAATACACATATAAAAGGTATAAATATAACATGCTATACTTTAGGTACTTATCAAGATAATCATGAAGTGAGGCAGAGCGAACAGCTTACTACTATTTGATAGCTGTCCAGAGGCGGCGGATAGGAGGATATTATGAATTTAAAAGGACGTAGTTTATTAACCTTGAAGGATTTTACCCCGGAGGAGATTGAATATCTCATTGATTTGGCAGCAGAGCTAAAAGAGAAGAAAAAAAAGGGGATCACCGGTAACAGTCTGAAGGGAAAGAATATCGCTATGATATTTGAGAAGCCCTCTACCCGGACTCGTTGCGCTTTTACTGTAGGATGTGTGGATGAAGGTGGATATCCGGAATACTTAGGAAAGAATGATATACAATTAGGTCATAAGGAGAGCATAGAGGATACGGCCAGGGTTCTTGGAAGAATGTTTGACGGAATTGAATACCGTGGTTTTGCTCAGGAGACTGTGGAGAAGCTTGCAAAATACAGCGGTGTACCGGTATGGAACGGCTTGACCGATGTGGATCATCCTACGCAAATTCTTGCAGACTTCTTGACTTTAAAGGAGCAGTTTGGTAAGCTTAAAGGATTAAAGCTGGTCTTTGTCGGCGATGGCCGAAACAATATGGCGAATGCGTTAATGATCGGCGCTTCTAAGATGGGCATTGATTTTACGATACTGGCTCCTAAAGAATTATGGCCGGAGAAGGATCTGGTGTCCGCTTGTGAGGTATATGCTAAGTCCTCCGAAAGTAAGATAGTTATCTCGGATGAGCTCAGTGTAGTTGAAGGTGCGGATGCGATTTATACGGATGTTTGGTGCTCAATGGGTGAGGAGGATAAAGCGGACGAACGTGTTAAGCTCTTAAAGCCCTATCAGGTAAATGATGCTTTATTTGCGCTTACTAGAAAGACAGATACAATCTTTCTTCATTGCCTGCCTGCTGTAAAAGGCAAGGAGGTTACCGAAGAGTTGTTTGAGCGTCATGCTGATGTAGTATTTGACGAAGCAGAGAACCGTATGCATACCATAAAGGCAGTAATGGTTGCTACAATAGGAAATTGATAAGCTCGGCATTAACATACACCAAGCTGAGGTTATGAGAAAGGCATGGTTATTAACATGAACAAATTAAAGAAACTATTAGAGGATTTCTCATCGGGGAGCAATAAGATTAATATACTTGATCTGATTAATACTATCGTAGGAATTGCTTTGATTGTTTCTCTGATACTGATCTTTCAGAATCCTATGAACCGTTATGCTATTCTTGCTGCATGTATATCTGGTGGACTTGTAAATATATTAAACGGAGTGAAGCAGACAAGGAACCCGAAGAGTAAGATGACGGGAATGACCTTTATAATGATGGGAGTTATAGTCATAGTACTTGGCTTTATTATTATTGAAATGGTATAATCGATGGTTTGGTATGGAGGATATAATATGTATCAGGATAAGGTGGTTTTATGCGCGAGCAGTGCATATGAGAAGAAGTTCTGGCTTAATGAGGATTTTCAAGCATTGCCGGAGCAGATAAAGCAGGAACTTAAGATAATGTGCGTACTATATACCGAAGACATCGGGGGAATCTTATCCCTGGAGTTTGAAGAGGATGGTACGCTTATTATGCGTGTTGATTCGGAAGAAAGTGATTATCTCTTTGATGAGATAGGCAGTGTCTTAAAGATAAAGCAGCTCCAAAGAGAGAAAGCAGAGCTATTGGAGGCATTAGAGCTTTATTATAAGGTGTTCTTCCTCGGAGAGAATGCTTCTGATCTGTTATAAACGCTGCTCGTGACGATGCTTCGTTAGACCTTATAAATGTGTTCAGGAGGATTTGATTATGTTATTAGTTGTTGATGTTGGTAATACTAACATTACCATAGGTGTATTTGAAGAAAATGATATGAAGGCGAGCTTTCGTCTGACAACCAATACAGCTCGTACTTCGGATGAATACGGCTTAGTACTGTGTGATTTGTTAAAGGCAAGAAAGCTTGAGATTGAGGAGATTACAGCTGTGGTTATAGCCAGTGTGGTGCCAAAGCTGATGTACTCACTGACCTCTGGAATTATAAAATATCTGGGTATTACTCCTTTGATTGTCGGTATCGGAACAAAGACCGGTATTAAAATCGGAGCGGTGAATCCTAAGGAAATTGGAGCAGATCGTGTCGTAGATGCGGTGGCTGCCTACGAGATCTACGGTGGACCGGTATTAGTCATTGATTTTGGAACAGCGATTACCTATGATTTAATTACAGCGGATGGAAGTATTACCGCCGCGGTAACCTGTCCGGGACTCCGTATTTCAGCGAATGCTTTATGGAATGATACCGCGAAGCTTCCGGAGATTGAGATCGCCATGCCGGACACCATCCTTGCCAAGGATACTGTGACCAGTATGCAGGCGGGTCTGGTTTTTGGGTGCATCGGACAGACAGAGTATATTGTTCGAAGAATGCTGCAGGAAGCCGGTATTGAGAAGTGCAAAGTCATAGCAACCGGTGGACTTGGTAAGATAATATCGGATGCAACCGATGTCATAGAAGTATATGACCCTAATCTGACGTTAAAAGGTCTTAAGATTATCAGTGATAAGAATAAGGGCCGATAGGCGAATAGTGTGAATAAAGGATTTTATAAGACAAAAATCCTTGGGAAGAACTGCGAAGTTCGCACAGTGGTGCTCACTACTTGTTCTTCCTCGTTTTACGATACTACGAGATTTATCATGATGTTTGTGCATCGAAACCAAAGTGTATAACGTCTCGCATTCGAGACGTTGCACACTTGGCACAAATTAATTCAAAGGGAAGGCTTGGATATAGCATGAGCGTTAAGATAGGAAATGTCAGTTTGGAAGGAAATTTATTGTTAGGACCCATGGCAGGAGTAACCGACCTGCCATTTCGTTTACTTTGTAAGGAGCAAGGAGCAGATCTCGTCTATACCGAGATGGTCAGTGCTAAGGGAGTCCAATACAATAATAAGAATACAGAGCAGCTTCTTCAGATTGCTGAGGAGGAGCGCCCTGCTGCTCTTCAGCTTTTCGGAGCAGATCCAGATATCCTAAGGGATACCGCAAGGAGATTAGAGCATCGTAATTTTGATATTCTTGATATCAATATGGGATGTCCTGTCCCGAAGGTCGTAAATAACGGCGAAGGTTCTGCTCTGATGAAGAACCCGGGATTGATCGGTGAGATTGTACGCAAGGTAGCTACAGGATATTCTAAGCCTGTTACCGTAAAGATACGTAAAGGCTTTCATGAGGACTGCATCAATGCCGTAGAGGTTGCGAAGATTGCAGAGGAGAATGGAGCGGCCGCAATCGCTGTTCACGCCAGGACCAGAGAGCAATTCTATAGCGGGAAGGCAGATTGGGAGATTATTCGTCAGGTAAAGGAAGCAGTAACTGTTCCAGTCATTGGTAGCGGCGATGTCTTTACCCCACAGGATGCCAAGGCAATGCTCGAGCAGACAGGATGTGATGCTCTCATGATGGCGAGAGGTACCAGGGGCAATCCCTGGCTTTTTGCACAGATTAAAGAATATCTGAAGACTGGGGTCCTTCTTCCGAAGCCTGGATTTGATGAAGTTCGCGATATGATTCTTCGCCACGCGGGCATGCTGGCGACTTATAAGGGAGAAACCATCGGAATTCGTGAGATGCGAAAGCAGGTAGCATGGTATACCACCGGATATCCGGGCTCTGCGAAGCTCAGAAATCACGTAAACGAGATCGAAACCATGGACGACCTTAAAAAGCTGTTGGAAAACTATCAAAATCTTATAGAAAAATAACCAAACGAAGTAACTTTGCAGTCTTATACTTATATAATAGTAACAAAACTTTAATTTTATACAAAAAAGTGTTGATTTTTTCTGAAATTAGTATATAGTATATTTACAGCAAAGACAGATGTGTGCCGTAGAAGAACAGTATTGGAGGATTTGAAATGGGTAGATTAAAAGTAGGTATCCTTGGAGGAACCGGAATGGTTGGACAGCGTTTTATCTCCCTGCTAGAAAACCATCCCTGGTTTGAGGTAGTTACCGTTGCTGCCAGCCCGAGAAGTGCCGGGAAGACATATGAGGAAGCAGTCGGTGGCCGTTGGAAGATGGCTACGCCTATGCCGGATAATGTTAAGAAATTAATCGTAATGAATGTGAATGATGTTGAAGCGGTTAGTGCAAGCGTAGATTTTGTTTTTAGTGCGGTAGATATGACGAAGGACGAAATCAAGGCTATCGAAGAGGCATATGCGAAAGCGGAAACTCCTGTCGTATCGAACAATAGTGCCCATAGATGGACTCCAGATGTTCCGATGGTAGTTCCAGAGCTGAACCCGGAACACCTTGAGGTAATTGGAGCACAGAAGAAGCGTCTGGGTACAGAGAAGGGCTTTATCGTCGTTAAGCCAAATTGCTCTATCCAAAGCTATACACCTGCTCTTCATGCATTACGCCAGTTTGGAATTAAGCTGGTAGTTGCGACAACCTATCAGGCAATATCCGGTGCCGGTAAGAACTTTACAGATTGGCCTGAGATGGTAGATAATGTAATCCCTTACATTGGCGGTGAGGAAGAGAAGAGTGAGCAGGAGCCGCTTCGTATCTGGGGTAAGGTAGAGGCTGGTCAGATTGTGAAAGCGGAAGGGCCGATGATTACTACTCAGTGTATCCGTGTTCCTGTGACCGACGGACATACTGCAGCCGTATTCGTAAATTTTGAGAATAAGCCGAGTAAGGAAGAGATTCTGAAGGCATGGGCTGAATTTAAAGGAATTCCTCAGGAGCTTGATTTACCTAGCGCCCCGAAGCAGTTTATTAAGTATTTCGAAGAAGATAACCGTCCTCAGGCTAGGCTGGATCGTGATTATGAGAACGGTATGGGCGTATGCTTTGGAAGGCTCCGTGAGGATAGAGTGTTTGATTACAAGTTTGTAGGCTTATCACATAACACCGTTCGAGGTGCTGCCGGCGGTGCGGTATTAATCGCAGAATTATTGAAAGCACAGGGGTACATCACAGCAAAATAATAGTTGATTACTGCGTCCGACGCATTCATATATAGAGGTATAAAGGAAATGTGTAGCTTCCGGTATAAAATGATTTGGAGTATATAGATAACAAAGGAGCCCCTTAGATGGTAACATCTTAGGGGCTCCTTCTTTTTGAGAGTTTTTAATATCTATGATAAGGTCATTTACTCATTGTAAAGCATTCGGAGAAACTCCGCTGCATTTTCCTTGTGTGTGGCATTGGCTAAGATTCCTAAAACATAAGGATCGGTATTATTGGCATGTTCAGCAAAAAGCTTGGAATCAGTCAGATAAATGCCGTAGACATTCTTCTCGGGCACCTCCTCGGTATCGGAGATAAATACATAATCTGCAAGGCTGGTATAGAGATCAGTTGGTAGCTGATCTGATATATTCTCAAAAAATCCGTTGTAGACATATCCCTTAAAGGTGGATTCCGGTGCGATGATTACATCGACCTCGCCTGCAGCAATATAGGTAGTTAATGCCTGCTGCATACTCATTGTATATTCGCTGTTTGAATTCAGATAGAAATTGTAATTAAGCTGTATGTCTTCTGTCTTAGGGTCTAAGTCCAGATATTCTGATAAATTGGCGTCATACTGCTCCCAAACCTCATCGCTGATCGAATTATTAATAATCGCTGCATAGAACTGGGTCTCTATATTTGGTGTGATAATCTCGTAGATAATATAGGATATCAGAGCGATTACTCCAATTATGACAACAGCATGAATACGATAGTAATCCCAGAGGTAACCTATCTTATCCTGGAAGCTCATGTCCTTTAGTTTTTGTTTTTCTGTTAGCTTCTGTCGGGGTTGGTAGATAACCGCGTCTTCTTCAAGCCTGGTTTCTTTTGGCATAGTAAAAACCTCACTTATATATCGTACTTATACTACATGTTGCCAAAGCACCGTAATTTGGTCGGCAACACAAATTTGTAGATTGAAAAATCTGTGTGATTTTCAATCTATTCTGTCTTAATATTGTTATGGCGTTATTTTTAATACTTTGATTTACATAGTGTAACACATTTAATTATAGAAAAAAAGAAATTAATTATTAAATATCTCTTAAATAAAATGGCGGAACTAAAAAGCCACTTTCCATACAAGTGCACGGTAAAATGGCTTTTTAGCTACATTAATACAATGATCACCAAAGGAGATTCTGGAGAGCTTCCTGATTGATACCGAGAGAATTTGCAAGGAATGTAAAGTACTCTTCAAAGTCAATCCCAGACAAATATTTGTTGTATTCCGGGAAGTCATAACGGGGACCGAAATCAGTTGGCTGGATTTCCTCATAATCGGTTAAAGGCTTTACGGTACTGTTGATCTCGATGAAGGGGGAGGTTCCTAAGCGTATAGCAGTTGTATTAAGCTGCTTGTTTTCCTCATAACTAAAATCAGAGGTAATCAGAATCCCGGAAAGCATTTTTGAAGAAAGTGTAAAAGTACCCTCTAAGTAATGTTGCCCATCGTAAGGTACGCTTCTGGCACCTTCATAGACGATGTCAACATTTAAGTCATCATCTGATGAATGGGCAGGGTTCGTAACATTGAGGGTTATCTTACCCTGGTTAGCTTCCTCAATCTTTCTGTTGATGCCATTAATGCGAAGCATACGATTTGTGGAGGCATGGTTCAGCTGGAGTTCATATTCGAGGGAATCCTCCTTGGCTAGTAATGTATAGCCAAGGTTTGAATTTCCAAAGGTAGTCAACTCGCGGCTCAGGATTCTGCCTTTATGGTTCACATAGAGCTTCAGCTGCAGAACGGATTCCCGATTTTCCTCGGAATACCGTCCGGAGATTATTTCCTCGATCGTATGAAATGATTGAAGATATTGTTCTTGCGATATATTAAGCAGAGGCAGCAGGGATAGGATATCTTCATCGGACTTTGCAGCTTCCAGCAGAGCAAGATATAATTCTCTGAACTCTTCCTGTGTGAAGGTAACAGTAAGTAAATTACATTCTGTATCCGTACTGTCCAGTGATAAGGTAACCTTTTTCTCCAAAGTGACCGTACCAAGGTGGCTGAAATATAGCTCCATGTAACGGCGAAGGATACGTTCCGGCAGATCTGTATACAGGAGCTTTTGTTGCAGTTCATGCATATTCATTGTAGCTTCTCCTTCTCTGAGAGACTGAGCAAGATATGCATCACTCAGCTCAGGGAATCGCAGCGACATGCTTTGGGCCTCGGAATCTATGAAGAGCTCGGTGGTAAGCAGCTTAGCGTCATTAAGCTTTAGGCCGATTGATTCATTCAGCCTGTGTTCTTTGTAGACTAAGAGCGCATCGAGGCCAATATTATTCAAGGGGATTCCTAGGTGCTTCTCGAGGTCGGTCAGATTGGTACCAAGTACCGTATCCAGAATGGAATCAAGTTCATTCTTATGGAAGGTTATATTCGAGGAGATGTCGTAAGCATAAGTATCCTTCCCGGCAGTCACAACCTCAGGCAATGATGAAACAAGCTCATATAGCCCGTACTTCTCAAGATAGGTATAATACTCTCTTGGACTTTTCATGACAAGATAATAGCTGTTAATCAGAGTGGATTTATTGGCATAGGCTGCACCAGCACCTGTAAGAAACACGATTAAAATGACGAGGAGCAGGATCATTCTGCTTCTCTTTTTATTGTTGTTTTTCATGATTTACCTCCATGATGGCGCATTGCGCCCTTTATCATTTCGCATAAGATAGTAATTTATTTTGACATTTTTTTTATGAATTGTATATGGTTAAATAATTCCAGATACAGTTTCGCAATAATGCACTAATTTCTAGTGGTTTTTTGTACTACTTTTCAGGGTCGGTTCCGGTTGAAATAGCGGAAAAGGTATAATATAATGAGGAATGGAGTACAAATAGCTATAAGGAGGTAATATTTACATGCAATACGGATATTTTGATGATTCGAATAAGGAGTATGTTATCACAACACCCACCACTCCTTATCCCTGGATCAATTACTTGGGATCGCAGGCATTTTTCTCATTGATATCGAATACTGCTGGAGGTTACAGCTTCTATAAGGATGCAAAGCTCCGCAGAATAACTCGTTATCGTTATAATAATGTGCCCTTGGATCTTGGCGGTGGACGCTATTATTATATGAATGATGGAGGAGATGTTTGGTCACCCGGCTGGGCTCCGGTTAAGAAGGAGCTTGATAAGTATGAGTGTAGACATGGTATGGGTTATACGAAGATCACCGGCGCTCGGGGAGGCGTTGAGACTGAGATAACATTCTTCGTTCCGATTGATACCAATGCTGAGGTACATAAGGTAGTGGTTAAGAACACTTCCGGCAAGAAGAAACAGGTAAAGCTGTTCTCCTTTGCAGAATGGTGTTTATGGAATGCCCAGGATGATTCCACCAATTTTCAGAGAAATTATAATACCGGTGAAGTAGAGATTAAGGGCTCTGTTATTTACCATAAAACCGAGTATAAGGAAAGACGTGACCATTATGCGTTCTTCTCCGTAAATACTCCGATTGCGGGCTTTGATTCCGACCGCGAGAGTTTTATGGGAACCTATAACGGCTTCCATAACCCAGACGTTGTATTCGCAGGCAAATCCAATAATTCGGTAGCAGACGGATGGCATCCGATTGCTTCCCACTGTCTGGAAATTAATCTGGAGCCCGGTGAGACAAAGGATTTTGTATTTCTATTAGGATATGTAGAGAATGCTTTCGAGGAAAAATTCGAGAGCAAGAATGTAATAAATAAAAAGAAGGCAGAAGCAATGATTGCCCAGTATGCTACCACAGAAGCTGTGGACAAGGCATTTGCTGAATTAGGCGCGTACTGGGATCAGTTATTGTCCAAATATAACGTAAGCTCTGCAGACGAGAAATTAAATCGTCAGGTAAATGTATGGAACCAGTATCAGTGTATGGTTACCTTTAATTTATCCAGAAGTGCTTCCTATTTCGAGTCCGGTATCGGCAGAGGCATGGGCTTTCGAGATTCCAACCAAGATCTTCTTGGCTTTGTTCATCAGATACCTGATCGTGCAAGAGAGAGAATTATTGATCTCGCTTCTACTCAGCTGCAGGACGGTGGTGCATACCATCAGTATCAGCCTCTGACAAAGAAGGGAAACGATGAGATTGGTGGTAACTTCAATGATGATCCATTGTGGTTAGTACTAGCAGTGGTTGCCTACATCAAAGAGACCGGAGATTACTCTATACTTGATGTTATGACACCCTTTGATAACGATGAGTCCACCAGCACACCTATGGCAGATCATCTAAAGCGGTCTATGGACCATGTGATCAACAATCTTGGACCTCATGGACTTCCGCTAATTGGTCGCGCTGACTGGAATGACTGTCTGAACTTAAACTGCTTCTCTACCGAGCCAGGTGAGTCCTTCCAGACTAGCACCAGTAAGGATGGCAGGGTTGCTGAGTCGGTTATGATTGCCGGTATGTTCTGTTATATCGGTGAGGAGTATGTAACCTTAATGAATAAGATTGGTAACAAAGCTGAGGCTGACCGCATTCAGGCAGAGATTGTTAAGATGCGTGAGGTCATTATGAGAGACGGTTGGGATGGAGCTTGGTTCGTTCGTGCTTACGATGATTACGGAAGAAAGATCGGAAGTGATGAGAATGAAGAGGGTAAGATCTTTATTGAGTCTCAAGGTCTGTGTATCATGGGTCACTGTGGTACTGAGGACGGCAAAGCAATTCAGGCATTGAATGCAGTGGATGAGCGCCTTGGAACAAAATATGGTCTGGTGCTCCAGAACCCTGCTTATACAAAATACTATGTAGAATATGGCGAGATTTCTACTTACCCCGCCGGTTATAAAGAGAATGCCGGTATCTTCTGCCACAACAATGCTTGGATTATGATTGCAGAAGCACAGATGGGCAGAGGTGATAAGGCCTTTGATTACTATACTAGAATTGCACCCTCCTATACAGAGGAATACTCTGAGATCCATCGTATGGAGCCTTATGTTTACTCCCAGATGGTAGCAGGTAAGGATGCCAGACGTCACGGTGAGGCAAAGAATTCCTGGCTAACAGGAACTGCTTCCTGGAACTTCATGGCAATCTCCCAGGCAATCCTCGGAATTAAACCGGAATATGATGGGTTACAGGTAGATCCTTCTATTCCGAAGGCATGGGATGGCTACACGGTTACCCGTGAATTCCGTGAGGACAAGTACATAATTACCGTGAAAAATCCGAACCATGTATCGAAGGGCGTTGCTAAGATGACAGTTGATGGCAAGGAAATAGCAGGAAATATCATTCCACTTGCAGGAGATAAGAAGACTCATAAGGTTGAGGTTGTTCTTGGATAATGCTGCATCGCAGGTACAGAATGGATGCTAGGGTAATGGAATAAGAGAACTTCTAGGAAGGGCTGTCGCATAATTTGATTATGCGGCAGCCCTTCCTAGCATCGCCTGGCTGGATTGAGGGTGATGTGTATTATATAGGTATCGCATGCAATGGACGATAGAAGGAAATGCTGTATTATTTTCTTGGTTGGCAGCAGCATCTAAAGATGCTAGAATGGTTGTAATAAAAACAAAGAGGAAGTGCAGATGTTGAAAAAATTACTGGTTTATCTGAAGGCAAGTGTATTACCGTTCCTGGCTGCGTTCACTATTATATTTGTTGTATCTAATTTATTTCACATTATTTATCAGGTAATGATATCTATTTATCTAGGATTGACGCAGGGGAAAGCGGTACTGACGGATTTTGCTCGGTTGTCCGGAGAGATAAATAAGCTTATGTCACAGAATATGATCTATATAATCTCCATTGCTTCTGTTTTGATCTGTGGTATTGTGTTCTACTTCTGGTACCATGTGGAAGTGCGGCGGGAGCAGAAGGTAGATTGGCGTACTGTCTTTCATCGAAGGAATTTACTATACTTTCTGATCCTAGGTATAAGCTGCCAGTTTTTCTTCTCGGGTGCAATGAATATAATCCAACCGATGTTTCCTAAGGTATTTGAAGAATATGGTGAGACGATGAATGGGCTGCTTGGCAGTAGTCCTCTGTTGGTGTTGCTCTATACCATCGTGATAGCTCCAATTGCCGAAGAGCTGATCTTTCGAGGAGTAACATTATACCGGGCAGGTAAGGTTTTACCTTTTATTGGTGCGAATCTGCTTCAGGCGATATTCTTTGGGATCTATCATGGCAATTTGGTTCAAGGGATTTATGCATTTGTGATGGGATATGTATTGGGTCTTGTCTATCGTAGGTATCGTACAATATACGCACCAATATTATTACACATGCTAATAAATGCAAGCGTCTTTCTTGTGATGCTGTTTCCTGTATCAATGTTAAGCTATGTTGTTATGATGGCGCTTGGCTTAGTAGGAAGCACCTATACTTTCCGTTTGTTAAAACTGGGCAAGATATAATGCAGGAGGGCATCGAAGCCGAATCATTTTCATAGGATGATTTTTTTCTTGCTTTTTTTGGAAGGATAATATAGTATATAATCACAATTGAATAATTCAGAAGTTCCTAAGGAATTCCTAAGCTTAATCGGAGATATTGTGATCCTGTATTATTCCAGTGTACCCACATATGGGACATTAGGAAGAAAGCAGGCGAAGCAGGGAAGGGCAGCAGTACTTCTGACACCCTGTATAGTCTTGACCTCTGTAATGTGCGGCAGGAACTTTAACGTGGTTGTATTCGACAGAATGAGATATTATGAGTTCAAGCTCGAATATTGGAAATTTTGATTACGATAGAGTTTAACACCGCTATTAACGTCGGAGGATTTCGGACGAAATGAAGCGGTGTTTTTGATTAGGGTGACTCTTTATCATTATTCATTGAACAATTGACCAATACTATAAATAGATTGGAACAATCAGAATGGAGGATTCTATGAAAACAATCACAAACAAACGTACTTTAAAAATGGTCCAGCTTGCACTTTTTACAGCAATCATACTCCTGATGGCATTCACACCGCTCGGTTATATTAAGACACCGGGGCTGGAGATAACCCTACTCGTTGTTCCAGTGGCGGTAGGAGCGATAATACTGGGACCCACAGCAGGAGCGATTCTTGGCGGTGTATTCGGTATTACCAGCTTTATTCAAGCCTTTAGCGGGCCTTTGGGTGCTGCTTTGCTTGGCATCAGCGTAGTAGGAACTTTTGTCTTATGTGTTATGACACGTATCCTGATGGGTTGGCTAACGGGCTTGATTTTTATGGCTATGAAGCGATGGGATCGTACTAGGCTGATTTCTCATGCAACAGCGAACCTGGCAGGTGCTTTATTAAATACCGTACTATTTATGACTGCCTTTGTATTGCTGTTCTACAACACTGAATATGTTCAGGGCCTTGTTACAGCATTGGGAGCAACCAATCCTTTTCATTTCATTGTATTATTCGTGACCGTGAATGGTCTCATTGAAGCTCTGATCTGCTTCGTGGTTGGAACGGCTATATCAAAAGCGATTGAAGTTTTTTCGAAAAAATCCGGTCTTCAGATTGGTTGATCATATAATGAATGGAGAGTCAAAACTATATTCTGCATCACGCTAAAGCCTGAGTGAAGATGTACAAATTGGCGTATATAAGCTATTCGTATGGCTTTTGACATTCTGATCATATAATAGATATAAAAATAAGTTGACATATTCTGTACGGCATGTTATATTTAATAGGCTGTGAATACTGTGTGACAGTATTTATGAGGAAAGAAGAAGAGAATCCATCTCTCACCCATAGCGTAAAGTGATTTATTGTGAACGGGTTAATGCAAATAAGATTTCGATACTATTTCTGAGAAGAAGTAATTACGTGATTGTGCATTCAAGGTGGATATTCTTTATCCACCTTTTTTTATTTACGCGTAAGCAAAGTGAGCAGTTGTAAACTCGTTTACAAAATGCGAACGTGTAAGTAGAAAGCATGCAAAACCTAGTAACAGTTAATTTATAACCTATGGAGGTGCAGTACTATTAGCGATTTAATGATTAATGAACAGATCAGGGACAAAGAAGTTCGACTGGTTGGCGAAGATGGAGAGCAGTTAGGGATCATGTCTGCCAAGGATGCAATGAAGCTTGCAAAGGATGCTAATCTTGACCTTGTCAAAATAGCTCCGACAGCGAAACCACCTGTTTGTAAGATTATCGATTACGGCAAATACAGATATGAGTTGGCGAGAAAAGAGAAAGAAGCTAAGAAGAAACAGAAGGTTACCGAGGTAAAAGAGATTCGTTTATCACCGAATATTGATGATAATGATATCACCACAAAGGCAAACCAAGCTCGTAAGTTTCTTACTCATGGTGATAAAGTGAAGGTTGCATTACGTTTCCGTGGTCGTGAAATGGCTCATACATCAGCCTCTAAGGTAATCTTAGACGATTTCTATAAAAGACTCGAGGATATAGCTGTAATTGAAAAGCCCGCCAAACTCGAAGGAAGAAACATGATTATGTTCTTAACAGAAAAACGTTAAAATACTAAATTTAAACAGTATTTCGGATGGGGCAGTATCTTGATCCTGCATCCTCCGGCTGTATTAATTATTAAGGAGGAAATATCATGCCCAAGTTAAAATCAAGCAAAGCAGCAGCAAAGCGCTTCTCTATCA
>JAEYOY010000054.1 GCA_023411215.1 Bacillota bacterium
GTACACACCCGTTACATTGACCAGCATAATCCTTACAAAAGAAATCTTTTACTTTAGTAAATAGCGACATCGTACACCCTCCTCCAATTAACTTTAATATTTAGCTGTAATTTGTCTTACAAACCTATGTAAACTGGCTATTTGCACTCTTGGATTTCACGTAAATTGTGCAATAATGAACTAACTTTGCATTACATAAATACCCTATTGGAATTGATAAAATCTGTAGCTTGGAATACTGTTTTTATTACATTGTCAAATGTTTCTAATTTCTCTAGCTGTTCAATAGTAAACCAGCCTATTCCATGTATTTCTGTTTCTTGCGGTACAAACTCTTCATTAATTGCTTTGCAAAGATATATCATGTCAATATGATTATGTGTTCCGTCTCCTGTTATATCTTCAAGAAGAACTACAAATGGTATCTCAAGTTCTCTGCAATGCTTATTGCTTAAAGCAAGCTCTCTTTTATTACTAATTATTTTTGCTTTTATTCCTGTTTCTTCGAATATTTCCCGTATTACAGCATCCTCTGGTAATTCATTATCATCAACATGCCCACCAGGTGGTAACCAAACTTTTAGTTTATTGTGATGTATCATTAAAATTTCCCTTTTCGAGTTAAAAACTATCCCTGTTGCAGTAAAATGATTGTATATCAAATAAGTCTCCCCGCTTTCATCAAATTGTCATATTTTCATAGTACTATTCAACTTTGATATAAAACCTATATCGGACTTCAGATCCCTTCTCATGTTGAATGACACCTAACGTTTCGTGTTCCCGACGTTCATTCAGCTTCATATCTTCCTTTTTGTTCATCCAGCCTGAATGAATGTTGAAAAATATTGTTATGTGAAGGTCGGGACGGTCCTTATATCAACAAGCAAAAAATTGCTCTAAACTAATATATTTCACCTTTTCCGGATTGTTTTTATCTTCGCTAAGCCAAGCACGTAATACATCTTTGTCTTGATAAAATAATTTACGATATTCACAGTTAAGTTTCATTGCTTCAGTCATATTGTACCCTTCAGGGCATAGACACACATATGTTGCTTTATTAGTTTCAGAATGAAATGTATTGTTAAGTACACATTTAAATGCAAATATGTTTTTTGCAATGTATTCAGTATATGAGTTTCTAAAATCCTCATCTGCTATTGTATCATCACGAGTAATAATATCTACGCTTAAATCTAAGCTCTTGAGATTTGCCATAGCGGTTCTTATTTCAAGCGGACTTAAAATCTCACCTTTATCGTCAGTGATATAGCAATTATATGTAGGATCTAGATATATCCATTTACTTTTCGATGTTAAATATGCCATTACTACTACGTGATTATCCATGTCATATGGTGACATCGGCACTAAATGTAAAACCCTGGCTTTTACACCTATTGCCAATAAGCATTCTGCTAAAATAGTAGCTAGGCATCTACAGTTAACGCCTTTGCCTATCTGATTTTTCAAGTAATTCAATATATCAATGGAGTTAAGTTCTAGTTGATTACCATTCGTTCCATCATACTTACAACGAAAGGAAACCCAATGCAGCATTTTTATTATTGATGACAACTCATCATCACCTTCAATTAATTCACCTAATCCATATTGGCTACAGAGTTCTTTCCATCTTACGTTGCTAAAATCATATTCAAAATCGGCATTGATTTCGCTTTGACTCTCAAATTGTTCGAACAACTTAAGCATTCCCGAAAATCGATCTTGTTGCATATGAGTTCCTCCTGTTTATACTTAATGCTTATTAACTACACAAGCAATTACTCCAAATTTAACTACCGATTCATGAATCTATTCTTCTTTTCCCCAACTTCCTATTTCAAGTAGATTGCCTTCAGGGTCTGCAACATAAAAGTTTCTAATACCAAATGGAAAGGTTTTATGCCATGCATTATTTCGCCTCCTATTTGTGATTGCTTTCATTATGAACATCAAACACGATAACAGTGTGCAATGTTTTAATATATATTTTCTACTTCGTATTTGTAAACAATAGCCTAATAATAAAGGTTACTGAGTTCTGCTCAAATTGATATGACACAGACAAATACAAATAATCTATACTTTTATCATCTCTTCTATATATTTTCCTGTATCTTCTGGTCTGTGTGCATCTGATGCCGTTATGATCTTTACATTTTTCCTCATAAACACACCATACATTATCTGATTCATACCAAGTGATGGATATCCATAATTCAAATACAATCCTGCACTATGTTCAGCATACATATTATTTTTGATTAATAAATCTGCTATTTCTAAGTATATTCTTGTCAAGTCAAATGAAGGATAATATCCAAAACACTTGATTGAATCAGGATGAGCAACTATATTAAAAAGACCAGATGTTATAAGACTTTTCATAATCTCATAATATCTAAAATATATTTTGTCTATGTCTTTTCCTTCCCAAAATTCCTTTTTATGATCAAATCCCCAATTATCAATCCAATGAACCGAACCTGTAATAAAATCCCATTCAAAATCCTTCAAAACATTCTTTATTATGCTATCAGCACCTTCAACATAACAAACTTCTAATCCGGATTTTATTGTTAACGGAAATTGATGCTTTCGTATTTCATAAATAAACTCTTTATATGTATTTATGGATAATGTCATTTTTTGACCAAGCCAGGAACCTTGATACTCATTATAAGAAGCGATGCTCCGATATAACTCCTTAAACTCTAGGAATCTATGAGAATGCTCCAAAAGGTAAATTTCAGATATCTCCCTATCGAGAGCATACTTTACAAACTCATTAATCCACTGAATGCTATAATCCCCTCTTTCAATATGTACATGTCCATCTATCACAACTTCTTCCTCCTTATAACATTCAAAGAGACAAAAATACCATATGACGAGCCCTTATCACTTCCCAGACTTTTCTATTAGCTTTTGCATCAGTTCTGTACCAGCAATAATAACGGCACCACCCATCGGATCATTGTATAACAAGTTGAAAGGTCCTTCTCCGAAGTGTAATCCTAAGGGAGTTAAAAAATTAAGTCTGACATTCCCCTTTACTGGAGGTTTGGGCCTTTCTTTATCCCAAGGGCCAATCATATCTACAACCGTCTGACTTTTAGTAATGAGATTTGTAATTATTTCATTTAACGAATCATCAGGCTTATCCCAAATTATAGCTGCACCGCTATAGTTAAAGTATCTAGCAGAACAATCCTCATATGCTGCTAAAATATCTAAACCTCCATCAAGGGATACCTCAATAACAACCCCGTACACTTTACTGCCAAATTTTTTTTCGGGTGTCACTCCAAGCATTCTCAAGAAATACCATGCCTGAATATAATGCCGAGACTCAAGTCCATCTAACTTAATAATTTCTTTTAGCGTTTCTATTGCTATATCGTTATTTCCTCTTGAGATTTCCTCATTTGCTTTTGAAAATAGTTCCCATGGCATACCTGATCCACACCATTGTTCTATTTGTCTATCACCAAATAAAACCTCTCTAATATCGATATTTATATTCTTTGTCTTTTTCTTAAATAAATCAAGCATTCTTCTCCCCCTTATATAATCCTTATCTAATGGTACAATGCTTCAGAGTCCTACTCAAAGATGACCTGCCACACGATATGGCGGCTTGCCTCATCTTTCCGATAACGACTCGTGTTCCCGACACCCCAGAGCCTTAAGGTGTCCGCATATAATATCTATATTAGTCAAGTAACGTAAATCCCGGATACCGTGTGCAAGCCCTTACATTGTAAGGGCTGTACTTAGGCTATGGGGTGTCTAGGAACATATTGTTAGTCGATGTGTTATTAAATGATCATGAAAAGTATTGTAATAACTCACAAAAATATAAACCTAATTATAGCATATTGGAAGAAATATGTAAATTAAATCAAAACATTTGTTCTGCAATAAAACCCTGCTATAATAAATTGTAAGTATAGAAGAGAAAGTGAAAAATCGGAAAAAGATAAATTCATTGAAGTCGGTGAGTTCGACCCAAAAATTAATAATTTAATTGGTTCCAATATGCCTTTGAAAAAAATCTATCGTTCAAAGGGATTACCAGCTCACCTGAATATGCTTCCGTGCTTCTACTTCTGGCGACCAAGGGGTCGTCAGACTCCGCAGCGTGAATGCGTTGTTATATGAAGTCAGCACCTTCTTCGAACTGCTTAAGAGAATATTACTTGTTTATAATTGGAAGACATAAATCAATTACTAATTCATCTTCTTCAAATTTATTATTCGTCAGGACTGATTTAAGCTGCTCATTATTAATATAGTGTTCTTCTAGATACTGTCTTGTGTTATCGTATTCATACTCACTATTATTCAACCAATCAATTAACTGTCCCCATCCGTTCTCAATGTTCTTTAATGTAATTTTATGTACTGCATATAATCCAGATTGAGTTATTTCCTTATATTTAACAAGCCCGTCAGTTTCGGTACCTTGACTTGTTGTCATCCATACTTCAAAACCGACTTCTTCTATGCCATGCTCTGGGTTAGGATTATTAAATCCAAAAAATCTACATCCGTCCAAAGAATAATTATTCTGAATAATCCAGTTAAATAAATAACTCCATGCATGATACTCTGGAGCTGTGCCTTCATAATGATAAGAAACAACATTCATTGAGTTAAATTCTTTGATTTCCATCTGTGAATCTTCCTTCCTAAATTTATATATTCTTTGTGCAGATTTCGTATAACGTGGCGCGGGTTTACGAAGCCCTTGAGCCTAGTGCTTGCACTTGAATCTCCTTCTTCGAAATTATGCTTCTTCTACTTCGGGCGGACCGAAGGCGGCGGAGCCGACCCGATGCGTGAACACATTGTTATAAGAAGTCAGTGGGCATCTTCGAATTTTCTTACAAAAAATAATTGCACGGCAGTTGAATTCCTTGCCAACTACTTACTTCGCATTGAGAGAACTCGTTATCACCAACAGCAACCACTCTGCCGTCAGATTTAAGACTAACAGAGTGGGTACACCCCGCTGCTATCGCGACTATATTGCTCCAGTCACTAACATTGCATTGACCATAATCATTCCAACCCACAGCCACCACAGTACTGTCAGACTTAATGCCGACAGAATGACTACTACCAGCAGCAACCGCTTCAATACCGCACCAATCGCTCACATCACACTGGCCATGCTTATTCAAACCTACAGCCTGAACTGTACCGTCCGATTTAAGCCCGATGGTATGGAGATAACCTGCCGCAACAGCTACAATATTACGCCAACCACTTACATTGCATTGGCCATATCGATTATTACCAACGGCCGTCACAGTTCCGTCCGATTTAAGAGCAATAGTATGCCAGTCACCAGCAGCCACTGCTACAACATCACGCCAGCCGGATACATTGCATTCACCTTCATTGTTTCGGCCTACAGCTACAACCGATCCGTCTGATTTAAGCCCAATGGTATGACACCAACCAGCCGAAACAGACACAATTTTGTCCCAGTCGTTTACATTGCATTGACCATGCTTATTCCAACCCGTTGCAACAACTGATCCGTCAGTTTTTAGACCAATTGTATGGGCGTTGCCTGTATTCGAAGCCATATGAACATTTCCTACCGCAACCGCTACTATATCGCGCCACGCACTTACAACACATTGTCCGTATTTGTTGTCCCCAACTGACGTCACTGTTCCATCAGATTTAAGACAAACGGTGTGCCGACGACCCGCCGCGATGGTATCTTTAGGCCACCGTTTAACCTTTAATAGAGAAATAAAATCCATTGTCTTTCCCCCTAAAAAATACAAGCCTAGAATATCAGCAATAATAAATGAGCTTCACAAAGCACCATCCAAGACCAGAACTAATAATCGGTACGATTTTCATTGGAGTTCATAGATACCTGATTATTCCATTCCAAATTAATACTGCTAGAATTCTTCATGGACAACGAATATGCAACCCATTGGCTATCTTCTTGTTTTTTATATGGTTTCCCCTGATTTCTTATAACGGCTCGTGTTCCCGACACCCCAGATTCTTAAGGTGTCCGCTCGTAACTGGAAGCTTTGATACCTTTATAACCCGGACACCGGATGCAAGCCTTACCTTGTTAAGGCTGCACTTAGGCTATGGAGCGTCCGGGAACATATTGTTAGGTGATGTTACACACGGAAATAATAAAATAATACTATCAATGTTTATATGTATCTTTCAGATAATACTTTGAATTCTGGCTTTGTTACATATGAACCATATATCACTTTACCATTAAATTCTAATACTTTCTTAAATCTATATATCTGTGCAGACGATGTAATATAACTTAAAACTTCTTCTTTAGGAACCCACATAACTTCACTTGTTTCATTAGAACAGGTTAATTCACCCTCTATGAATTCACAAATAAAATCCATCATTACTTTAGTTGGAACTAGCGTTACTCCATCATAATAGAGATGTTTTCCTACATTTGAATAAATACCACATAAGCACTTTATATATGCTTTTACACCACTTTCTTCAAATATTTCACGTAGTACACCTTCTTCAATATTCTCTCCCTCTTCAACTTGTCCGCCTGTACAATCCCAGCCTCTATTATGCGTTTTTACTATAAGTATGTTCCCCTTTTGATCAAAAACGTAACCTGCAGCTGCAACTATATGTGTTGGCCATCCCATAAATAGGTTCTCCTTTTCACCAAAACCAGTCTGTAATGTCACTTAACGTCTCGTGTTCCCGACACCCCAGAGCCTTAAGGTGTCCGCCGATAACTGATAGCTATAAACTATGCAACCCGGACACCGGGTGCCTGCAGGCTGTGAGGTGTCTGGGAACATATTGTTAGGTGTCGTATCATAAATCAAATCAAACCATTATAAAAGATTTTCAAAGATTTACAAATTCTCGAATCTTCTTTACTTTTGTTATTAATAATGCTATATTAAAACTAATAGAAGGAGTAACCGCCCAAAATGTGGTTAGCCTCCGTTAAACAGATTAACTGCCCACTACGGCCAAGTCAGGGGGCAGTTATTTTTTGCGCTTGTCGTCCCTATTATTTAAATAGGTAAGCAGTGCAATTATTATTATTACAAAAGCAAATAAGTCACTATATGTAACATAATTCATTAGCACCAC
>JAEYOY010000021.1 GCA_023411215.1 Bacillota bacterium
TCATTTTAGATACCTCTCGTATTCTTTAGATTTTTACCAACTGCCAGGTCAGTAATAATCTAAATTTACTTGAGGTATTTTTTTATGTCAATCTCTTGACCTATTTAAAGTATACAGGAAGCTTTCATAATCTACTGTTTATACTTGAAATATTTATATTTTTATCTTAGAGTAAGTCAATACGTATTTGATATTAGATGTGTATTGCGTTATCTAAATTGTTTACAATTTAATTTAACACCATTATTTTGCGTTTGTCAATAGTTTTATTGACATTTTATTAAAAATTGTATAAAATCTAATTGTAAACATCGATCATTGCGTTTCTAATCTACACAAACATGATATGATACATTTCATCAATAGAAAGTGAGGCAATCTTATGGATACTTCTTTAAATAATGCTCCAATAAAAGATGAGAAGGATACAACGAATTATGATTTATTAATGCTTGATAATCAGCTCTGCTTTTCATTATATGTATGTTCCAAGGAGATTATCAAAAAATATAAAAACCTTCTGGAGCCTTATGGTCTAACCTATACCGGATATATCATTATGATGGCTCTCTGGGAGAAGGACGATATCACTGTTAAGGAGCTTGGCAAACGCTTATACCTAGATTCAGGGACTCTTACACCAATGCTAAAAAAGCTGGAGTCCTTGGAATACATTAAACGTATCCGCAGCTCCAGCGATGAAAGAAATGTATATATTCAATTAGCCCCGAAGGGCCACGCATTAAAGCATGAAGCAATCGGCATTCCGAAGAGCATGATCTGCAATCTTGATCTCGACCCGAAATACGCAGGTAATCTGTTAGATGCCCTTCATAAAATGATGCAGCGACTCGAGGAAACAGCTGATCCGAATGCGGAATGATACTAACCTTTTAACAGTGCTCTGATCCCCTTTATTATATGTCCGTTCACAATATGTAGGATACCTTCCATCATAGCTTCGGATATGGTACCTTCTCCTGTCGTAACTAGGGAGTGGAACGGCATCTCCTTGATCATGCTGGACATCATTGCTTCCTCTTCCTCGGAGGTCTTGGTTACCTTCTTGGTCATCCGATCCGCAACCCATAATAACAGCCTACCGGTCAGAGTATGTTCAATATCCTCCAGGGTGTTATTATGATCGTAAGGCATACTAGGGATACTATTATGTATCGGCAACGGCTTACCATACAGTGCAGCAAATTCATGATCCTCCACACGAAATTCTCCCTGCACAAGATGATAATAGGTAGGTGCTATCTTTCTCAAATCAGGTTGAGGCCTCTCCGAGCTAGCAAGAGTGACTGTATGCTGTAATCTAATATCTGCTCCTGAGGCTCCCACACTGATTTCATAGGAACCGCTTTCCGCATACCACGCCTTGATCAGAGTATTATAATAACCGAATTCCGTAGTATCAAGCGGGACAGTTATTCTCTTACTCTCACCGACAGCGAGTTCAACCTTCTGAAAAGCTTTTAACTCCTTCTTCGGTAAAAATACCTTATCATTATTATGACCAACAAATAGAAAAACAGTCTCTTTGGCTTTAACATTTCCTTCATTGGTAACGGTGAAGGTGATGTCAAGCAGCTCACCATATTCACAGCTGCCTTTGCTCACTTCCAAATCGGTATAGGTAAAGCTCGTATAGGACAAGCCATGCCCAAATGGAAAGCGAACCGGTTTCCCTGCCTTCTCATAATATCGATAGCCTATATAGATGCTTTCCCTATATTCCACTGTTTTTCTTCCTCCCGGGAAGTAATGATAGGAAGGATTGTCTGAGAGCTTCAAAGGCCAGGTCTCCGCTAATTTGCCACATGGAACTGCTTTCCCTAATAATAGATTTACTACAGCTCTATGGCAGCCCTCTCCGCCCAGATAGGCTAGCAAAATTCCCTTCACTTTATCATACCAGGGAAGCTCCACCGCTGCTCCTCCGTGCAGAATTACCACCACATTGGGATTACATTCTGAAACGGCACCAATCAGACGATTATGGAGCTCCGGCATAGCCATGGATGTTCGATCGTAACCCTCTGATTCATATCCTTCCGGAAGACCGGCAAAGAGATAGACGATGTCTTTTCCCTTGGCTGCCTCGCAGGCTTCTGAAATCAACTCCGATTCCTTAATATGATCCGTCTTACTCTCTCTGTCCAGAGAATAACCTTTCGCATAGGTTATATCAAGTCCCGTCTCCTTAAAAACATCTAAGGCATTCTCTACCTTGATCGGATGTAACTTAGAACTGCCTGCCCCCTGATATCTGGGTACCTTAGCAAAAGCTCCTATGACAGCTACCCTTTGATTAAACTCACCGGGCAAGATATTATCTGTGTTTTTTAGTAATACGATGGACTGCTCTGCTGCCTTTACCGCCAAATCATGATGCTTTTTGGCATCATATTGATAATTCTTCCTCTTTGCTTCCATCTGGCTCAGTATTAATTCAGTGATTCTACAGGCTGATTGGTTTAAAACCTCTACACTAAGTTCCCCATTCTTCACTGCTTCTACCAGCTTAGCATCATTGATTCCCATACTTCCTGGCATCTCCAGGTCCATGCCCGCCATAACACCTAGGGGACGATTACTCACAGCACCCCAGTCCGATACTACGAGACCCTCAAACCCCCATTCCTCACGTAATATCTTCGTGAGAAGCTCATGGTTCTCACTGCAATACTCTCCGTTCAGACGATTGTAGGCGCACATGACTGTCTTTGGCTGTCCCTTCTTTACCGCAATCTCGAAGGCTTTCAGATAGGTCTCACGGAGAGCTCTTTCATCCACAACCGCATCGATAGTCATTCGTCTTCTCTCCTGATTATTTACGGCAAAATGCTTAAGTGATGTCCCAACCCCTGTACTCTGTACACCTTGTATCATTCCCGCAGCCATTTCTCCGGATACCAGAGGATCTTCACTGAAATATTCAAAATTACGGCCACAGAGCGGACTTCTTTTCTGATTTGCACCGGGACCCAAAATTACACTGACCTCTTCCTGCAGGCATTCTTCCCCGATTGCTCTACCAACCTCCTTTGCCAGCTCTACATCAAAGCTACAGGCCATGACACTGGCAGTAGGAAAACAGACTGCCGGAAGACTGTCTCCAATACCGAGATTGTCCGTGGAGCCCACCTGCTTACGAAGGCCATGAGGCCCGTCATCCACCATGATAGACTCAAGTCCTAATCGCGGAATAGCTTTCAGATTCCAGCAATCCTTACCGGAGCAAAGACCTGCCTTCTCCTCCAAAGTCATCTGTGCAACCAGTTCCTTTGCCCTTATTCTTATTTGCTCATCTTTCTTATTCCCTGATAAGTCCTTATTGATATATTCCTTCATGACAACCCCCATTTAAATATCCATACGGACTATTCATACCTACCCTTTGAATTAGTTTGTACCAAGTGTCCAGTACATTACGCAAGCACTACCTGGAAGTGTGATATTTTCACATTAAAACCGAGCAACGATCCGGACTAATCACTTTAATCTATTGACGTAATCAACTACTGACTGTGCCTATGATATAGCTTCGCTTCATAAGGTCGAAGCAGATCTGCTTCATCCGTATAATTAGATAGTAACAATGTAAACTCCTTCTTCCTTGATAAGGAAGGAATTGCATGCTCGCTTATATTCATTTCAATATAGAATTCCTCACCACCAAGCCTCCGATAGTAAGTGAATATATCTTTCTTCTTACGGTTTACCGCTTCAAAGCTACCATAGACCAGAGCCTCGTGCTCCTTACGAAGCTGAAGCAGCTTCTGATAGAAGCGCCATATGGAATTTGGATTCTCCTGCTGCTTAGCAACATTCCATTCCAGATAATCCTTATCTGTCGCCAGCCAAGGCTCGCCTTGAGTAAAGCCGGCATTCTTCTGATCATTCCACTGCATCGGTGTTCTGGAATGATCCCTGCTGCCACTCAACACCTTTTTCCAGGCTTCTTTCTCTCCAAGGTTAGGAAGAAGCTCTGTATAATAATTGATGCTCTCCACATCCCTCATCTGCTCAATGCCGGTAAATGCTTGATTGATACTTCCAATTTCCTGCCCCTGATAGAGAAAGGGTGTCCCCTTTAAGGTCAGCTGCAACATTGCCAGGAGCTTGCCCAGGACCTCACGAACTGCCGGATCTGGGTTAATCTTAGAAATCATCCTTGGATTATCATGGTTCTCATAGAAGATGGACATCCAGCAATTATCACCGTAATTCTCCATCCAATCAATCATATATTCCTTTAGATAATTCATATCATAGCGGTAATCCTCGAACCTTATATGACCCGGAGTCTCCAGATGGTCAAAGGAGAAAACCATATCAAGCTCCTTTCGTTCCTCTCCGGTTAGAAGTCTGCTCATCTGCATTCCCACGCCCGGCGTCTCTCCTACAGTAAAGGCCTGATAGGGTTCAAAGGCTTCCTTTTTCAGCTCACGGAGATAGTCGTGGAGCTTTGGCCCGTAATAATAATGCTCAATTCCGTAGTAGCCCATTAGCTTTCCGATGCTTTCATTTCCTTCCGGAAGTCCTTCTCTCTTCGAGATATAATTAATTACATCCATGCGAAAGCCATCTACACCCTTCGTAAGCCACCAGCGAATCATAGCCTCAATTTCACTTCGGAGCTCCTTATTCTCCCAATTCAGATCCATCTGCTTTTTGGAGAAGAGATGAAGTCCCCATTCCCTGAGCTCAGGATAATAATTCCAAGCCGGTCCGCTGAAGAAGGAGTTCCAGTTATTTGGCGTCTTTTCCTCCTCTGACTCTCGAAACAGATAATAATCATGATACTTGGAGTTCTTATCCTTTAAGGCTTCTTTAAACCACGGATGTTCATCCGAGGTATGATTTACAACTAGGTCCATGATCAGACGCATTCCTCTGCGATGAACTTCCTCAAGCAGACAATCGAAATCCTCCATCGTACCAAATTCCTGTAGGATGGCGTAATAATCACGGATGTCGTAGCCGTTATCGTCATTGGGGGAATCATAGATCGGCGAGAGCCAGATCGCATCTACTCCAAGCTCCTTTAAATAATCCAATCTTGAGATAATGCCCTTGATATCACCAATCCCGTCACCGTCCGTATCCTGGAAGCTTCTGGGATAAATCTGATAGAATACCACTTCCTTCCACCAGGCTCTGGTGACATCCCCCTGCTTCCTGACCGGTATGTCTGCTTCACTATTCAATAGTGTAAGAAAGGTCGTAAAAAACTCCCGACCGAGTACCTTTTTCGTTAATCCTGCAACGGTTTTCAGCTTCATATTTCCGACAATCGGATTCGTAATCAGCTTTTCCTTCTTATTCAATTGAAGCAGTAGCTTATAGATCACATCATGTCCGATGGGATTGGCATATACCTCTTTTATCTTACTGTTCAGATCCAGTTCTCTGCGCAATTTAATTACCCCGCTTTCTTCTGGTTTTCTACCATCATTCTTGCTACTTCCTTCTCATCCAGCTTATAGATTGCCATGATAATCAGCATTACCACATATCCAAGGCAGGGAATGAGACTCATAATAATCCAAATACCTTCCAAAGCACCTGCGGACTGCTGCGGTGCCCGCTCTACATAGCCAAATACCCCAAGAAGAACCACACACAGCGTGTTTGCTAATGCGCCACCCAGCTTAGTCATAAAGGTCTGCAAGGAAAAGGCTATCCCTGCAGTTCTCTCGCCAGTTTGATACGCCCCGTACTCAATACAATCTGCCGTAAACATACCATACAGCATTAACGGAATCTGCATGAAGGTGACTCGTACAGCAGCAATGATAAGAAATGCAGTCAAATTCTCATAGCCTGCGAAATATTGGACAACACTTAATACAATCGCAGCTATGGAGCTGATCACTGTTACTTTCTTCTTACCAAAGGATTTGATCAGCAATGGCAATATGGGTGCTACTAATATAACCGGAACAATAACAACTGCCATAATAATCATGACCATGGATTCGTCACCGAGATTAGAATTGGCAAAATATACGGCAATAATCTGGAGAGTATTTGTAATCTCAATCCCGAGAAATCCAATGAAATAAATCAATAAGTATTTATTTTTGAATAAGTACTGAAATATCTTAACGAAGGAAATATCTTCACTATTTTGATATTTCACCCGTTCCTTGGCAGTAAACTGTAATGGAAACATTACGATAAAGGAAATCAGGCAGTAGATACCTACGGTCCAGGTCCAACCCACTTCTTTCTTAATATTCATAAATACGGCACTCGTAATCGCTGCGACTGCAGCGGCAAGTCTTCCGTATGCCATCAGCTTATCTCTCTCATAGGTATTGCTGGTCATGACCGTGGATAAGGAAAACAGAGGCGAATCCGATATCGTATATACCATATCAAAGATCAGATAGGTCGCATAAGCATAAACTAATTTTAGAAGATAGGGTCCCTCGATATTGATGAACATCAAAAACAGAGATAGGGGAACCGTATAGGTAGCTACCTTTAACCAGGGTAGGAACTTGCCCTTCTTGAGATTGCATTTGTCAACAATCGCCCCCATAATCGGATCGTTGATGGAATCCCATACCTTTGCTAAAAGAAGCAATACCGCAGTGTCTGCTAAGGTAAGGCCTACAAACTCCGTATAAAAATACGTTAAGAACTGAAACGGTAGCACATAAATAATATTCTGCCCCAAGAAGAAGCCCGTGTATGACAACCGCTCCGTCTTCGTTGTCTGCATTGCTTTTCTATCCATTATTTCACCCTCCCATATGTTTATGAGTAGTCGCTCATATGGTTATTTTAACTCCAAAACATTGATTAGGCAACTAATATTCACCATTTTTACCAATATCTTGGAGGCATTATGAATAATCCTAATTGAAAAATGTAAATGGGTAGAATAAAATATTGATATGGGATAAAGATTAGAACAGAAAGGTTGAAAGGATGTGGTGCATATAACCTTAGAAGAGAAAAGAGGATTTATTTGTACTGTCAGAGAGTTGCTTCAGGTGGAGCAGGTTCAGGAAATGAACCGATACCTTCAACACGGAAATACCAGTACCCTGACGCACTGCCTTATTGTTGCCTACTACAGTTATCGTCTGGCGCTTCTACTGCCCATGCGATTTCAATATAAGAGTCTGATTCGCGGGGCGATTCTCCATGATTTTTACTTGTATGATTGGCATATTCCTGACAAGAGCCATAAGCTCCACGGTTTTGTACATCCTCGCTTTGCACTTAGTAATGCCAGGCGTTATTTCAATTTGAATTTCGTAGAGGAGGATATTATTCTTAAGCATATGTGGCCGTTGACATTAAGAACCGTCCCCTGCTGCCGGGAAGCCTTCCTGGTGAGTATTGTAGACAAGGTCTGCTCTCTTGCTGAGACTCTGTATATCCCCATTCAGCCTAAGAACAAGCTTTTTCGATACTGTAAGGCAGAAACCTGATCACACCCTATATGAAATATCATGCATATTACGATAAAAAAGCGGTATCGCTTAATCAAATTTACATGTGATTAGCTATACCGCTTTATTTCTTGACAATAGAAAGCTCGCGAAGCGTGCTTTCTATTGTTTTATTCGTGATTATATGACTGCAGCAGATGATATCTATCAGTTACCACCAAGAGCTGATCCCTTATGTTCGTGTGTCTATCTGCTTAGCGGATACCATATTTTATAGATGAAGATCTTCCTCAAAGCCTAACATAATATTCATATTCTGAATTGCTGCACCGGAAGCTCCCTTACCCAAATTATCGATGCGTGTCATTACGACTGCCGTTCCTTTTGTGTCATTTCCGAATACAAAAATTTCTGCCCTATTCGTATCATTGCAAGCTGTAATATCAACTGCTCCATCGAATAAAATAGAATCATCCGAATAAGGCATCACCCTTACGAATTTTTCCTGGGAATAATGTTCGCTAAGCACCTCGTGTATATTCTCACCGGTCATCTTTTTTGATAGAAGCCTGGTATGAAGCGGAAGCATCACAGCCATTCCCTTATAATTATTACCAAGGATCGGAACAAAAAGAGGTGCCTCCGATAAGCCTGCATGGAGCATCATCTCAGGTAAATGCTTATGATTTAGGCTGAGGGCATAGGGTCTGGGTGCTTTCATATAATCATTTTTACCGTTATTCGATTCATATTTTTCAATCAACGCTTTTCCACCACCACTATAGCCGGTAAGGCTCTGGCAGGTAATCGGATAATCCGGAGCAATGACTCCCTCCTTCACTAAAGGATATGCTGACAGAATAAATGCTGTAGCATGGCATCCCGGGTTACTTAATCTCTTACAGCTCTTAACCGCCTCCCGATGCTCCTTAGATAATTCGGGTAGTCCATAGGTCCAATCTACTGCAGTACGGAATGCTGTACTGGCATCGATAATCTTCGTAGATGAATTCGTCACCAGACTGACCGCTTCCTTCGCTGCCTCATCCGGTAGGCAAAGGAATACAATGTCCGCTTCATTGAGACATCTTGCTCTTTCCTTTGCATCTCGTCTATTCTCATAATCGATTGTTATCATCTCAAGCTCTGAATACAAACTAAGTCTCTCATGTATCTTCAATCCGGTCGTTCCGGATAATCCATCGACAAATACTTTCTTCTTCATAGAATCGTCCCTCGCATGCATGTATGTATATTTATTCATTGTTTTATATTAATATACATTAGGTGTTCTGGATTGTCAATATGATTTTATATAAATAAGTCTAAAAACCATCCGCTACGAAGATACTTTTTCATCCTGTATTCAAAAAAGGAAACCCCTTCTACTCGGATTTCCTTTCCTCTTATTTTACCAATATCTATTCCTCGAAAAATTACTGCTAAGCCTCTATATTATTATTCCATCTATAAATTAGTTACACTACTCCAGAGGAGAACCATCTTGCATCAACCATTATTAAACCCTCTAAAGAAATAGTCTGATCCAAAATTATATTTCTCTGCTTTGTCATATTTAACATGATGATACCTAACGAATATATGTCTTGTTACTAAAAGCCCTGTATCACGTCCTCATCCAACAGCTTGAGAAGCTCTACGGCTAGCTTCACACTATTCTCATAATCATAATAGGTAGAGATCCCGTAGTGCGTATGGGCATAACGAACCGGGACACCGATTACTATGGTCGGAATACCCTGATGGGTCAGATGAATCACGGAGCCGTTCGTTGATCCTCCGGCTCTAACCGCTTCCTGGACTGGTATATTTCGCTTTGCAGCTGTATCCAGCGCAAAACGTTGAAATCTGGGATTCGTAATCATCTTTGCATCCATATGGCGAAGCATTGGGCCTTTTTTGATGGCTGTCTGTATCTCATAGCTGTCAACACTGGTATCATCGGCAGGGCAGCCTTCGAATACGATGGCGATGTCCGGCTTGATTAATCGAGTAGTAACCGTACTTCCTCTGGCTCCTACCTCTTCCTGGGTAGCAATTCCTGCAACAACATCGACGGCAAGCTTTTCCCCTTGAAGAGCACGAAGCGTATCGATAACACCGGCACAACCGACACGATTGTCAAAAGCCTTTCCCATCATAATATCATGCTTCTCATCATATTCGAAATCCACATAGGGTACTACCGGTTCCCCTATCCGAATCTTAAATTCCTTGATAGCTTCCTCCTTCGAGGTTGCTCCTACATCAATCGTCATCTGCTTGATATCGATGGGGGCATTCTTCTCCTTCTCACTCAAATAATGTGGTGGCTTGCTGGTGATAATTCCTGGGATATACTCATAATCAGAATTTCGTACCCATACCTTATGAGCGGGAATATTATAATTTACCCAGGAGCCCAGAGGAACAATCTGCAAGGTTCCATTGGGTCGAATGGAATGAACCATAAAACCAACCTCATCACTATGGGCATCCAGTTGCACCACTCGTCGATTACCGGTATTGCCATTACGATAAATAAAAAGATTACGAAGTGTATCCTCCTTAATCTCTCCTAGACCTTCGCTGTAGCTGCGAAGCAGCTCTACTACCTTATCTTCAAAACCGGCAACACCCATCGCATTTGACAGTTCCTGTATTCTGCGGATGCTTTCCGTCTTATTCAAATAACTCATCTCAATCTTCCTCCATCTTAATTTGAAATTCTATATATTATGATTTAATATTATATTCCTCTTAATAGCTTATTCATATTTTACCCTATCCTATCGATACAGTACAACGATCACTGCTCCGACAAAGATCAGAACCGCCGAGAGAATTCGCTTTCTACGCTCCCTCTCCTTGAAAAGGATACTGCTGATCACAGTAGTGATCACAATATTCAACATGTTAAGAGTCTTTACATAGGTCTGACCGGAGGATATCTGACTGATACTCTGCACGGCTAACATTTGAAACAAAAACTCTATTACCCACAGCACCGCCTGAATAATCAGGTGTTTATCAACAATCATAACCCTCTTTGTCTTTGTCTTAGCCACACCGTACATCAGAACCGCTGAGGAAATGGTCCAGATTAGCGAGTAGGTGATGGCAGAGGACGCACCTATGGCAATTTTATCAACCGAAGTGGTAAATCCCAACAAAATCGAAACCAAAAGCATCCATACGCTTGCTTTATTTATCTTCATGCGACCGCCTTGAAGGTTGATTGTAAAAGCTCCGATACAAACCAGTAGGATTCCGATCAGTGCCATTGTATCCGGAAGCTCGCGGTATAATAACATGCTCCAGACGACAACAAAAATCGGTATGCACCCCAGCCAAGGTGTCGTTAGCGATAAATCCTCCGTCTTAATTAGCCTGAGACGGATCAGGGTGGCAACAGCGGTGATAATCACGGTAAGCAGTGTAACCCCGATAAAAACAGGAGGATTGGCAATGATAATATTCCCTTGGAATGCGATGATTATGAATAGGATGCTACCATAAAATCTTGTTGTAAAGCTGATGATCTCCGGAGATTGCCTTATGTATTTCTTAATATACAACTCTCTAAGGCTGACAAATATTCCGGATATGATTGCAAAAAGTATCCATAATTCCATCTGACTTATTCTCCGATCCGAATGCGTTAGTTTATTCTGCCCAGATTTCTTTGAGCTTTCGTGCAATCTATTTCAACTGATATACATCTTCATTATAGCATTTTATATGATGATGGAAAAGCTTACAATAGTCATTATATAACATTTATAAAAAATGCTGAAATATGCTCCCTCCAAAGGGGACAAGCAAGTGATACAACCTGTCTTTTTAGAGGGAGCAATATATACTCATTTATTCGAATTAATACATTGATTATCTGCAAATGAACTTTTCTTAATAGGTAAGTAGCTCCCATAAAATCCGCTGATATTGTTCCGACTCCTCCCTGCATAGGGATAGGAACTCACTTTTTGCCTCTACTCGCTTTACTGCCCTAGCCCTCATATGGCGGAAGGATAAAAAGGCTGTCTCTGCAACCTGAATTCTGCCATAAACCTTCCACATACCACAGAGAAGATAGTTCCTGCCATGGTTGCGGATAAAGCCCTCCACATCAGTAAGAGGATATCCCAGGAAGAGACCGATCTCATGTGGAAATTCCCCGGTTATCCAGTAGTTACGATATCTTCTACCAAGAAGCCCTAGCACAGAAGCCATTTGTTCCTTCAATACAGAATAGCCATAGCTCTCCAGGAAGGTCTGGCGCAGTCCCATTGTTATAGATGGATAAAGTAACTCCTCATTATACAGAAACAGATATAATCTGGTCTCCGTCTCCTGGAAAGTGATATAACTGCAGGAAAAAAGCTTAAGATATTTCACTAGAGGAGTATAGAAATCCTGTAAATCAAAAAATAGGCTTTTATCAATTAATAGCAGGCTGGCGGGCTTCACCTTCAAAAGTGTGGGCATGCATTGATGTGCTAAGATCATGCATATTTTATATTCCGCAGTAGCTGACTTACCCCAATAGCCGGCAAATATCATAGGAAACACATCCTTTTCCTTTTAATATTGCTAGCATATGTAGTTTGCCGCCACCTCATACAGGATGACCAGTCTTTTCTTAATTTGTCTCAGCTTCCTTGATATAATGGTCCAGTAGCTTGTAGATCCAACTCCTTAGCTCTGAGAATGCAAATCCCGCCTCCTCTGCTCTCAGGGTATTCAGGGAGAAATCCTCTCCACCATTTTAAGGTGCTGCTTCCGCGTCAGAATGAAGAATCGGCTTCTTTCCGGTCCTTTTCTCGATATAGGCAAAGATTTCTTCCAGCGTCATTGTTCCCTTACTACAGGCATTGACCGTTCCGACCAGCTTAGAGCCGGCAAGCCAGGATATAAAATCACCTGCCTCAGAGGACTGTATGAAAGAGATTGCAGCTTGTGTATTATCTACCTGCATCGGAATACCCTTTATGATCTTCTCTACATAATAATATAACCGCTTTGTATAATCATCCTCTCCTATGACATAGGGTAGGCGAACCGCTGCTGAGGACAAAGCAGGATATGACTGAACTAATGCACATTCTGCCTGTCGCTTAATCTCATCATAGGTATAGTCCTCCCGATTACACCAGACGAGCGGATAAGTATCTGGGATATAATCCTCTTCCTTTGTATCAAGTCCAAGCTCCGGATACACGGATGCACTGGAGGTTAAGATATATCTTCCACATCCGACTGCTTCAAGAAGATACTTAACATCATTGGAACAATAAGCAATATTATCACAAATTACATCATAAAACTCTCCCCGGAAGGCTCTTTTTAGTGCTTCCGGATCGCATCGGTCCACTGTGACGCGGTGAATGCAGTCCCCGAAATCATCCTTCGTATTGCCTCTGGTTGCAATTGTAACCTCATGCTTCTCTCGTAAAAGTGCCCGTACCAAATGCACTCCAAAGAATCTGGTGCCACCTACTACTAATATCTTCATCCTTTTCCCCCATTCCTTTGCCTGGTAATTCAATTTAAATAATTTCCTGAATCCTACCCACCTGTCCATCGGTTAACATTACTTTAATGCCATGAGGATGAAAGCTACTGTTGGTCAGTATTTTTCCGACTGTTCCTTCTGTTAGCTTTCCCGTCTTTTGATCAGCTTTCAATACAATTTTTACCCTTGCACCGATTTTAACATCGGATCTATTTTGCCCGTTCATCTTTTCTCCTTTTTTACCTACCCTATTTACAATCATCTCTCTGCACAACGTCGAAGAATCGGTCAACAATATCGTTTACGAATTTCTCGGCAAGGACATATGTTTCAAACGGTTCTTGAACAGGAGCGTTACGCTCGTGATGTTACATATGAAAAACATGAAACCGCAACCTTAGGAAACCCCTCTATCGTCTGTATCATATCAAATGCATTAATAACGGCACTTTTATTAATATCAAATTCTTCGAGCAACATCAATAATTACCTCCTTGCATTCTTGTTTATCACAACATTACCGTAAATTCGTTTATTCGCAATCGATAACAGCGAATCTCTTTTGCATATATGGAGTAATTAAGATAATTTGTTTTATACATATTTAGTTCTTAATTCATCCAGCCTTTTCGCTCTTTCAAACGCTTTATGTATAAATTCATCCGCTGACAAATATAAATAATCCCAATTCATAACCTCAATTGCTGTCGAACCTGAGTAACCCGTCTCTGCTACTTCTTTCATAATTGTAGGCCAATCAAGCGCACCGTCAAATGGTAGCCGGTGGGTATGCTTCCCCTCATTATCATGCAAATGTAGCGCCATCATTCGAGAACCGTACATGGATAATAAATCCCTGTCTGAATAATGTCGATAATGATGTGCACAGTCATAACAAAAACCGATACGAGGGGAATCTACTTGCTCCAGAATAAACGCTAAATTGGTAAGGTTCTGCAAATTCTCCAATGCGACATTTATACCCAACTTTTCCGCTTTTTCAACGATTCTCTTGATTCTATCAAGTCCCAATTTATTATATGGCCTGTCTTCGTTGGGCAAGTGCACCACCATAGTACTAATATCAAATTCTGCGCAATCTGCAACACATTGTAAATAGCAATTGATTGTGTATTCACCGTCTAAATTATCAAGCCAGATATAATCTTGGACTTGGAATGGTGTGTGGATATTTTCTATAAAAAGACCCGATTCGCGCGCTATATGCGGCCCCTCTCGATAATCGTTCCGACCAAGGTGTTCACTCCACCATAGTAAAACGCCATCAAATCCCGCTTTTTTAATTAACTGATAACGCTCCTTAACCGGTAATTCATAACCAAACCAATCGTAAATAGTAATCATAATCCAAGATCTCCTTCGCTAATTATATCGTTTCGTATTATATAAATAAAGCGAATCACTCAAATTCTCTTAAAGCTTATTTTATCGGTATTTTATTAATTTCCCAATCTGTCGGGCCTTGATTTTGAGGGATGTACTTTGTCCAATAATCTCCTGTTTCTTGATCAAATATTACAAGAGTATCACCATGTGTGATCATTTGATATCTTGCTTGCTGAGTTTTTAGGTTAGTTAGCCCGTGAAAAACTAGCCCTCCTAAAATAGTGAATCCGATAATTATTGACAGACATATTGCAAAGATTGAACTTTTTTTCACACCTATTCCTCCGGTACTTTAGTTGGTTTCACTATTTCTAAATATTGTGTTTATATGTTCTACATATAATGCTTATGCCTTTAATATGAATTTGAAAGCTTCTCCACAAATTTGAAGTTATCTATTTCCCCATATCTTAAATATCTCAATTAACATCAATCCTATATATCCTGGAATCCTCTCCTTGCATATCTTTCATTATTTGATAGAATGAATATCCATACTTTTCGTACAGTCCAGTCTCGCCGGTTGAAATATAAAGATGTCTGGATCCATTACTTTTAGCAGTGATATATGCGAACTCTAAAAGGATTCCCATATATCGATGTCCTCTATACTGAGGAAAAGTATATACAAATCCTATCCAAGGATTAAGGTCGGTGTCTCTCACATCATCCACCTCAGCTAGAGTGCAGAATGACACTAACTTCTGACTATCCGTCAGCAAAAAAACTTTCGTTGTCTCTCCACACAACTCTCTTAATTCATTTTTATTCAATAAGTCATACAAATATTGTCCTGCTCCCCAGTCGCTCTTTTTAATCTGATTTAACCAATATTCTTTATCTTCTAAGCTATAAAACTCTTTAACTTCCATCTTTTCTCCTCACAGTAAAAATTCAAATTTGCCTATGTACAAGGCATTACTTCATAAACATAATGGGAAATACGGTTCTTACTCATTAGGAGTTTGCGTAAAGCAGAAGATGTCCTCTCTATTATCGCCTTCTTCGAACGTTTCTCCAGTTGGGACAAAGCCTGCAGATTCGTAGATATGCTTTCCTCTCAAATTATTTGGATCAGTACTAAGATAAATCTTAATATCTCCGTAGTTGAGAAGCATATCAGCAATAATGATTTTCAAAGCACATTTGCCATAACCTTTTCCTTGATAACGTTCATCGATCATAAATCGGCACAATTCATATGCATTCAATTCATTACTAAATCCGTACATAGTGAAGCCTATCAGCAGTCTATCCTTTGCTATACCTTTGATCACCCATCCCTTCTCATAAACAGATTGAGCTATAGAAAACGAGTTACTTGCAACGAATTTCTGACCTTCCAGGCCAGGATTAAGCCCACAAATTTCCATCCAGTTATCCGCTGTTATATCAACAAGTTGTATGTTATCCATTATACATTCCTTTCATAATTCGTATTTATCATTGTATTAAAACAGATTCGTTTCTTTGTATTCGCCACCAAATGCGAATTATCAATCTGCCAAATAAACATAATGGGAAATAGTTCTTCACCATTTAGAAAGAATGTGGATTACTTAGACAATTTTGCTATCTCCCAAATAACCTCTGAACCATAAGCAGAATTAATCGTTCTCCTTAGTATAAGAAGTCATATCGCTAATTATAAGGTAATTGTGAACGCGGAGTTTTACTTTACTTCATTAATCTTTTGTATGGTATCTTCACGAACAGCTTGTCTTAACGATTGCAAATAATCGGAGAACGCAACCTTATCATCTGCGTAGGTTAAATTGAGATCAAATTCTTTCGGAATCCAGGTAGATAAGTCGGACATATTGTGCTGAATCACTGCTTCAAGACCATCAATGGCTTTATAAATCCTGGCTTCAACTGTTTTACGCTCTGCCATTTCCTCATAAAGTTCTCGCATTTCTATTGCATATTCCTCTGGCAAGGAATCAACCCAGTTATACAGCAGCTTCTCTTCTGTCTGCTCGTGGGCTTGACTCTTTTCAAAAGCAGGAATATCTCCGGTAAAGCTTTCTCCTAAATCATGAATAATGCACATTCTGATCACCTTATCCATATCAGCTTCAGGGAATTCATCCCTCATAAAGAAAGCCATCAAGGTCATCATCCAGCTATGTTCCGCAACACTCTCGCGTCTGCCTTTGGAAGTATAGCAATGGCGAGTTGTATCTTTCAGTCTTTCGGCGACCAATAATGCATCCAATAATTTTCTTGCTTCCATATTCATCTCCTCCACAAAATCAAATTATCTATGTGTTTGCCTTTATTTCATAAACATAATAGAGCTCTTCCATCATTACTGCTGTACCTATTGTTTACAAATCTCAACATAGGTAGAATTTATTACTACTATGACAGTTTTACAGCCAATTCCATAGCCAATAATGCAACCCTATCCTTCTCTAAAATTTCTGCTGAATTTGAGAGACTTCGAGCATCCCATTGTTCATTATCCAAGTTATCTGCCGCATAAAAGAATTGAAAGACTTCCTTTTTTCTAAATTCAGCCAATGCTGCAACAGCTGAACATTCCATATCCACGCAAATGCATCCAGATTCTTTTCGTCTATTTACTTTTTCACGAGTCTCTCTATAACATGCATCTGTCGTCCAAACCTTCCCTATTGTGTATGTACAATTATGCTGTTCTAATATTTGTATAAATTCATTCTGATACCTTTTATTTACTTGAATTACATCGGATGCAAGTGCATAATGATAACTGGTTCCTTCATCTCTCATTGCAGTGTTTGGTATAATAATGGAACAATCTTTTATATCACCATCTAATACGCCACAAGTTCCAAAAAGTACAATTTTTTCTACGCCCATAGCAAATATGTCCTCTAATACAGCAACACATCCAGCAGCTCCCACACATGACATAAACAATGCGATTTCTGCTCCATTATAGATTACTTTATATACTGGGATTTTCATATTGGCAGTTCCTGTAGATTCAATTGGAACACCATTAAATTCTTTGAGTAGCCTTTCAAATGTTACATATGAAAAACATGAAACCGCAACCTTAGGAAACCCCTCTATAATCTGTATCATATCAAATGCATTAATAACGGCACTTTCATTAATATCAAATTCTTCGAGCAACACCAATAATTACCTCCTTGCACAAGTTCTTCACAGATCACCTCTGTCTAGCCAATTTCAATGTCTAGTCAGAACTTCCACCTTATTCCTTCCTTTGTCTAGTCTCTTTCCTTCTCCCTAATCTTATTAATCTCTTGCTTCTTACGGTTTATGTGATGTACCTTAGCTCTTGGATAATATTTATCACACTTTTGGCAGTAACCGTGATGGTTCGCCTCTCTTCCCTTGGCACACTCACCCATTGCTTTATAATACATGCAGACAGTTTCTCTAAGCTTAGCCATACAGTACACCTCCTTGCTGATATCCTACCACTCATAGCAAAATATGTAAAGACTTCCATATAACTGCGATGACATAAGAAAATAAAAAACCAAAAGCACAGATTTAGGGCAGCTTTACCGGAAAAGTAAAATTTGGTTGTAGCTTTGCATCACACATGACTACAATTAGGCAGGGAAAGCAATAATCCCTGCCCATAGTAATTGAGTTTTCACTCCAGTTGTGACAACTTAACCAAGCTCCCATCCGGCTTTCGTATGGACACATCCGTCTGCCCATATGCCATCAAGTGTTCTTTCAGGTTCTGCATGAGCAATTCACGTCGGGTATCATCTGAATAATCCGAGTTCATTTTCTTTGCAAGGTTCGGTATTTCCTTTCCCGATACCGGCATCACACAGAGTTTTCGGATGGAGTCTCCGAAATACGCGCCGTCCGGCAAATTGGCTGAGCCGACCTCAAAATATTCCTCAAACTCCCATCCGCCACTATGCTTATCGTATCGAAATACAATCGCTCCCGGAATCACTCCTCCGCCTGTACTTTCTAAAGTTTTGCCATATAATTTATACCGTTCATAAAACACCGTCACAAATATTTTGAGTTTGCCTTCCTCCTCATATGTGCCATAGACTGTCGGTGCAGCTACGAGGAAACCGTCATCTGACTGTGCATAATGCTGCGTTATAGCCGAGTAGATAAGTCCACCGTATTGGCCCTCCGGGTTTTCCGGCTTGAAATCAGGTAGTTTCGTTTCGCTGATAATAGAGAGCTGTTCATACCATTCCTGCGGCGATAGAGATTCGTCGGTTACATTGTTTTGGGCGCCAAGCATTTCTTTACACATTCGCATCATAATTTGCCCACGCAAACCATCGGAGTTGCCCGCTTCAAACTGGGAAATAAGGTACTCCAAGACGCCGTCCGGATATTTCATTGTAAGCTTTTCATATTCCTCTTGATGAGCGTCTATATAATCCTGCGGATTGGATGAAGTAAGCGGTGACGACATAATGATACGCAGACCATCTTCGACTCTTTGAGATATATCGGACATATCTTCAGTCGGCGCCGATGTTACTTCAGGTTCAACCTCCGGCCTTGTACGGTCAATGCCGATGGCTATCAGTTCATCCTTTACAATTGCCAGGCTGCCTACTGCGATTTTCGCACCATCAGAAGGACGACCATTAAACTCTGTCTGGGTGACAATCAACTGTCCGTCTTCCATTGACAATACATAGTCGTAATACATGCGATCGGATAAGTCATATAGCTTATCATTTACGTAATCAAAAACCACCACACGCTGATCTATAATTCCCGAGCCTATACTGACTGTCGCGCAAAATTCCGGAAAACCATCATCGGTCAAGTCCGCCAGATAGACATTCCATATGGGCATCCCTTCAAAGAGCTTCTTTTTACCGCCTCCATGAGTGGCTGTAACCTCGTATGGTGTCCACTGGAATACGGTATCTGGGTATTCAGGAAGCTCCAATTCCAAGCTGCCGTTCCAAGGCATATTATTATCCAAATAGTAGTTTACCCACTCGCGTGTTTCGTAATTTGACAATGACTGATTAACTGTAAAAGCTGCGTCAGAACGAATGATAAACCCATATTCACACTCATTCCCACCCCAAGTACATACAAGACGATAACCCTTTATTGTATTTCCTGGCACATAATCCCCGCTATAGGAGCTTAGTAAGGTATTAGGATTCGGCAATAAAGTAAAATCGCCCTTCCGATTCAAGATTCCAAAACGCAGATTATAGGACGTCCCCATGTTATATTTGACTTCTCCGTTCTCTCTTAAAATGTACTCTGACAACATAGCTGAATCTGGAACGTCGCCCTCCAGCTGAATTAAAATATCTTCGCCGTTCTTGATGTATGGTAATTCTCCGGTTGTTGTGCCCGACATGATTAGCTTAAAATTATCTTCACGGTCATAAATACTGCCATTCCACTTGTTCTTACCTACAATCCAGTTTATTTCATTTCCATCGTATTGTATTATGATTTTTGGAGGCTCCTTTGGCGAGGTTGACCGACTCACTGCGAAGCCCACGCTCAACACCACTACTAACGCCACGGCCACAACAATAATCCTCCGTGAGTGCTTTTTGAAATTCAATACATTTTTTATTCGTTCCTTCATCCCGCCCTCTCCGAAAGCCAGAGGACTCCCGTTTAAAATTTTGTGCCCTGCGGCCACTCGAACGAGTGACAGTGAATAAGCATTTTTAATGTCCTCTCCCAGCTCCTTCATAACACGCTCATCACAGGACATTTCCATGTCTGCGCCCATCAGGACAAATGCCGCCCACGCAAACGGATTAAACCAGTGCAGACATAGCACAAGATACGCGAACATTTTGACGACGTGGTCATTACGCCGGATATGCGTTCGCTCATGCAATATAATGTATCTGCTCTCCTCCTCGGAAAGCCCTGCCGGAATATAAATCTTCGGCATGAAAAGCCCAATAACAAATGGCGTTTTGAGATTGTCAGCCTCGTAGAGGTTACCCTCAAGAGGTGATGCGGCTTGAAGTCGGCGTTTTAGCAAAGCAATAGATACCAAGCTGTAAATCAACATGGCTATGACTCCGAAAAGCCAGATATAGGAACTGACAGCAAGCCAAATCTGCAACGGATTTACACTTGCGGCAGGGGTGGCTGCGGGTAATACTGAGCTGACAGCGTTGTTCACGAAGGGTATACCGCTATCAATGCGTGGAACTTCTTGCATTGCTATGTCCTGTGGAATTGGGGCAGCGTTGAATGGGAGCAAGCTATATACACTCTCCAATGTAAAAGGAGATATAAGCCGGAACCCCGCCACCGCCCATAGCGCATATGATATAATCTTCGGCGCTTTTTTGAGTGGCATCCGCACAAGTATAATTGCCAATATAACGAAACTCGCCGTCAGACTCATATTGAGGACGGAAAGGAAAACCTTTTCCACAGTCAGCCCTCCTTCCTGGTGTGTTCCTTAATGAGACGTACAAGTTCTTCCGCCTGTTTGTCGGACAGTTTTTTTCCACCTATGAACGACGCAAGAAAGCGCGGCAACGAACCGCCGAACGTATCTTCAATATAGCGTCGGCTCTGACCGGCAAAAAACTCGTCGCGGCTTATAACCACTGAAACAACCGCGCCCTCGTTTTTAAAAATCCCTCGGTCGCAAAGCCGTTTCAAAATTGTGTATGTAGTGGACTTTTTCCACTTCATAACTTCCTCCGACAACCGGACAAGCTCAGTTGAATTAATTGGCGCGTTATCCCAAATCAAATCAGCGAACTTTGATTCCGTATCAGCTAATTTATATACTGCCATAAGAATGACCCCCTTTGCACTACTATCAGTAGACCTCAAGGATAGTTTACATCAAGTAGACCTGACAATCAAGAGTTTCTTACTCCACTCTGAATTTTTCCAATTTTGTTAAATATGCTATAGGAAAAAACACCGGCCACGCAGTCACCCATTCGTAACTGCATATCCGGTGTTTCATTAATTTCTTTCTTGATAGGATATCGCTTCTTATCGATATTATTATTGTCAGTCTGTTTCCTTCATCTCATTAAATCTTAAATATACTAATCGATTCCTCCAGCTTCTTTGCATCGACCGCCAGCTCCTGTGCTGCTATTCGCAGACGCTCTACCGAATCAATCTGGCTAATTGCTGTTGCACTAACCTCCTCAGAAGCTGCAGCAGTTTCCTCTGATACAGCTGAGATGCTTTGAATTGCATCCATAGTATCCTTCTTAGCAGACTCAATCTTCACAATACCTTCCGATATATTTTCCAGATTGCTAGCCAGATTGTTAACATGATCATTGATATTATCGAACACCCGGATCGTCTTATTAAGGGCATCGGACTGAGAACCAACGATACTTTCCGCTTCTATGGCGGTATCGACCGTATCCTTCGTCTTATCTGTGATCGTTGTAACAATATTCTGAATCTGTTTTGCCGCATGCACGGATTGATCGGCAAGCTTTCGTATCTCATCGGCAACAACAGCGAAGCCTCGACCGGCTTCCCCCGCTCGTGCTGCTTCGATGGATGCATTGAGGGAAAGTAAGTTAGTCTGAGCAGCAATATCATTAATGATATTAACAAAACCACCGATTTCCTTTGATTGTGTTTCGAATTCCTGTATCTTAACAATAACATTATGAGTGATATTCGTGGTAGCCTTCGCTTTGTTATTCAGCTCATCAATGATTACGATACCTTCACTTGCTATCTTCTTTGTATCGTTTGCAATCTGGCCAATCTCATTGGTATTGGTATATACCTGATTGATCTGATCTGATAGGCTCGCCATCTGTAACAGACACTGCTCCGTATCACTTGCCTGTTGTACAATGCCCTGCTCTATATCATCAATGGTCCGAGATATGTCCTTTGTAGCTATGAGGAGCTTCTCGGAATTCTCAGACACGCCTCCTGCAGAGGTGCTAACCTTACCACCGATCTCCTGAACCTGTCCGATTAATTTACGCATATCTGCAAGCATGTTGCCGATTCCCTTTGCCAGATGAAGAAATTCATCCTTGCGCTTTGTATCAAAATTAGTAGTCAAATCACCGGTCGCAGCCTGATCAATACGCTTACTCAAGAATCTGATTGCGATACCGACTGCTCCAGATACAAATATTAAAATAATTGTAGCAAATAATATGGCAATCGTAACAAAGGTATTGTTCAAGGTCTTAATACCGGATACCTGTTCAAGAATGGTTGCCTTTGGTATCAACGCACAGATTGTTGCACCAATCTCTCCAACTTTACTGTACAAGAACAGATACTCTTTATCGTTATATTGCTGATATGAAAATCCGCTGGTTTCCTCTGCTTCTACTGCACTTTTATAATAGCTCTGCATTGCAAATATATTATCTTCGGCCCCCTTGGTTACCTCACGTCCATCCTTTGTAACTAAGGCAATGATACTTCCCTCACCAAGATTGTATTCTGTGAACATGTCAAGTATCTTCTGTTTTGACACGTCTATAATTACATAACCATTCCTTGCATTCATAGACCGAATCAGTGAATAGGCATAATTGGAGGAATTGTAAGAGACCCTTTTATTGGACACCCTCTCGTCTAAATCACTATGTTCTCCTACCCAGACATACTTCACCGACTTATCTTCAAAAGCTTTTACTATAGCAGTCTTACTAAAGGTTTCATAAATACTGTCCTGAGTTGCAGCCTCAGAGGAAACGGTCTTTGCTTCCTTACCAATCATATGTACGCCGGCGATAAAGGAATTCGTCTTTTTCACCAGCTGAACCTCACTTTCAACGGAACTTCGGGCATTGATATAATTTGTCTCAGCAGCCCCTTCAGGGCGATTATAATACTCCCCGATATCTGAATTCAAAAGAAGCTCACCAGACTTTTCCTGAATAACGGTCAAACCAAAATTCAAGTAATCACTGACCGCATTGATGGTTCCCAAGGAACTGTTCTCATAATTTGTGATAATTGCCTCTTCTGATTTACGATAGGATATTATTCCATATATAGCTAATAGTACAATCGGTATTAATAACCCAACCAGAATTTTTAAGCGAATACTTCGAATATAACCTACGACAGTTTTCCGTATTGAAGTTTTTCTCCCCACATCTACCTTCAATCCATTGCTGTTCTCATTCATATCCTTTCTTTTAATCCAGCTCCGTCGCTCATGCCCGGTCTTTCCTGTCGTTTGCTTAGTACCCTTGGGTACCTTCCCTTTTCTTTTCCCATCTAGTACCTTACTCATAAAAATACCCCCTATGTATTTATAATGATATAATTAGCACTGAAATTAGCTAATATATCCATTATAGCACATAGAGGGTGTCGAAATCTATTATATTTTATCTTTTTGTTATATATTTTAGTTTTTTGAAACGTTTTTCATCGACATCATGAACAATTCAATTATTCCCAGTGTCAGGATTATATACAAACCATCTATTGATTATTTGTGCTTCTTAGTGCATTTTTCCTATGCCATCTTCTACCAATTGTTTACTGCATGCTCAGCAAAGGATATTAATTTATCTACTTTCAGCTCGGTCCCATCATTAAGGACTACCTTACCGCTGAATTCTCCGAACATCTGATGGCAGCAATTATTTACCCACAAAAGCTTCGTTCTCGTGGTACGGTCATAGCTTGGGGTCAATGTAAGTGTAAGCCTTCCCTCCGTGTCATGGATATGCCAAGGCCGCATATAGTCAGAACTCCGTTCAAATACTACTTCCCCCAGCTTATGGATGCTGTCACCATAGAATAAGATATTCTCAGTTGCACTACCGGTATTTCCAAAACCACACCCAAGATTGAAGCCGAAGATCTTATTCTCTATGTATCCGGTGCCATTACTCCAATACCACTCATTGTGGAAGGGCCATACTCCTCTTCCCCAATCCAATAATCCAAAGGAATCCTCCGGGGAGAAACAATATTGCTTATTCCCATAGCTTACGGTTCCTTCTGCTGTCATACAGTTGATTTTATGATTATAATAGAAGGCTTTCGGAGATTCATCAAAGGGTACATTGATTACTAAAGAATTCTGATTTTGTCTGTTCAGGGTAATATCCGCCTCAAAATCCTCCCATTTACAGTAAAGACGCCTGGTATTCCCCTTTGCAGTAAAGCAGATCTTTCCCGCTTTTTTATCATAACAGATCACATGATCCTTCTCAGTATCCTCCGGAAGATGGAGTGAACCGAAGGGTAGCACCAGCAGGGTTCCTTTCTCAGCGAGCATTTTCCCCTTCTCAAAATCGAAGAACATAATGCCCACCTGTCCGGCATAAGCAGCGTGACCAATGGTAAACTGTATGCACATTTTGTGATCCGTCACTTGATAGAAATCCCACTCTTTGATGCGAAAAGGAGATGCCTTTATGGCATCGCGTGAATATGTAAGTATACTCTTTGTGGAATAACCGGGATTAGGTGAACCATCTGCATTAAGCACCGGCCCCGGACATGTAAATTGCTTTTGCATTAATCTTCCCCCTTGTCCTGTCTCATTGCTTTCCTCTGCGATAAGTGCATTCCTGCCGGCAGTAACGGCAGAAATGTTAACAAAGTAAATGCTGCTGATACCGCGAAAAGAATCTCGTTGGGAATCATCCCCTCTTCGCCATCTACCACGGCATAAATACCATAGTTCTTAATAATAAAATTAGAGATAAAAGGGCCTATGATCATCGGAATACAGACAAAGAAAAGTTGCTTGATTCCCTCAAACTGCCCCCGCTGCTCCTCCGGATAGAGGTTCTTATACCAAGCCGTCAGTGTCTGAAGAATAATGACATATCCGGTTCCTGTAAGCAGCATCCCAAGTGCCAGGCTAATCAGTTGTGTACTGAGACTAATCATTGATAAACCTAACACATTAATCAGCAGGGCAATCGCAATTACCCTAGTATTTCTTCCTTTATCAATGAACCTTGCAGCAGGTATCGTGAGGAGAACCGCCAGGAGTAAGCTAAGTCCCTGTACCATTCCGGTCAGGGTATAATCCATTCCCAGATAGTTTACAAAGTAAATTGTGATGTAGGGAAAATATACATTAAAACCAATGAAATAAACCATCAAGATGATAAATACCCAGAATAGCTCTTTATTCTCCTTTACCGTTCTATAATTAAATACACTGAAAAACTGATGCCAAAAGCCCTTCGGATCCTTCTTCTCTCGAAGGTTCGGAGAATCCTTCAGCATAAACAATGAGAAAACTCCAATTACTGATACCAGACCTCCGATTATGACAAAAAATGCAAAGAAGTCCAGTTGATCAATAATGATACCGGATACCACGGATCCAAAGATGGTTGCGAGAACCGGCATTGTCGCAAAGGCACCTCCGACTCGTCCGCGGTTATTTTCATTCGAGATATCTGTTGTCCAGGCACAAAAGCCGCTGTCATAACCCACTGAGCCAAAGAAGCTCATGATTGCATCCATCGCGACTACGAAACATCCTGCAGCAAAAACCGAATTGATTGGCAGGAATTCAGAGACTCCAAAGGTAATCGTGAAGATACCCCACAGGATATATCCGATTGCTATAAAGGGTTTACGCTTACCCCTCCTGTCCCCCATGGTACCGATTAAGAAGGTTGCAAAGGTTGTCACTGCGGCACTTACTCCTACCATCCAGGAGATGATGTCAGGATTTGGAGCGATTTTAGCATAGATAAAGGTATTAAACCAAGCATTTTCCACGTTCCAGCACAGCTGTCCTGCCATGCCCAGAATCCAGATTAAAGCCCAATTCTTCCTGCTGATTTTCTCCATATAGGTTCCTCTCTCTACTTACCGAAGGCTGCCTGGTTATTCGCTGGGCTTTGCCTTTTCTCCAGGTCGGGCAAACGTCTTTCCAAGGCGGCAAAGGATATCTCTACATCCTCGTGAACCTCATCTGCCTGGAAGGCACCGACAGTTACCATATCACATTCACGCAAGGTATTCCATGCAAAGTTTAAGCCAACAAAGGGTGTGGTTCTTCCGGCTGCAATCGGTTTGATGGTCATAACCGGCTTCTTCGCATTATGAATAATACGAGCTACGGTTTCTACTTCGATCTGCATCAGAAAACCCATGCAATTATATATCTGAATATAGGTCTGTACATCATAATTATTATCGTCTGAGTAGGTAATCAGCTCTGGCATATGTGCGGAAAGGCCGGGAATCAAACCGGCATCACGGATCATTGAGGTATAATCCGGAAGGCGGTCGATAATTCCTTTGTTCTTGTTAACCAATTGCTCTACGCTGGAATGATGAAGCAAACAGATTCTGGATCCTCTCTGCCCGCAAGCCGTGATAACCTTCTCTGCCTCCTTTCTACCCTCCTTGGTGTTGTCCACATTGATGCAGGGTGTATCTACCATAATCATCGGTTTTCCAAGCTTTTGTTCCGTAGCCTTCACCGCATCCACAAGATTCTGACTCAGACCAAAGGGTGCCATGATGGTATCAATCCCATATTCCATATAGGCTTCTAATATCTCACACATCTTTTCCCTGGTATCATAGCGTTTTGTAATCATTCGATCAGCTGCAGCTCCGGTATGACTCCATCCCAGAATCCAGTTCGTTCCGATAATCATACGGGAAAGCGAAACACCCTCAACCTGTGTTCTTGGAAACAACTTGCTCATAATTATAACCCTGCCTTTCTTCATAGCCTGCAAACTTTATGTGAGAAAATCTCTGATTTTCTCACTCTGCAGAGCACAATATTCACGAAGTGAATTGTAAACAATTCACTTCGTGAATAATCTTGATTTTTCACACTAACTATTCATGCCTGCCCTTTGAGTTAGTTTGTGCCGAGGATTACGCAGGCACAAACTTGGAAGTGTGAATTATGCTTTTCAATAATTCACACTAGCCTCCTCCTGAATGCTTATATATGGAAGAAGCAAATAATTATTAGCTTTCTATTCCTTTCTTACCAGAAGGGGAACCCTCTTCTGTAAGGATACGTCGAATAATCCGGTTGTCGTTACTCTAAGCTTCGGAATAACCGGCAGGCTGACAAATGCCATACTCATGAAGGGATCAATTCCTTCCTTTACTCCCATTTCCCTGGCAAGTGCCTGTATCTCGTGTATGTTCTCGGCTAAGGTCGCTGCATCCAGATTACTCATTAGTCCGGCAATGGATAATGGCAGATTACCGATCACCTTGCCATTTAAAGCAATTGCCCACCCCCCTTGCATATCACGGATACAATTGGCAGCAATCGCAATATCCTCATCATTGGTACCGATCACTATGATATTATGGGAATCATGAGACACAGAGGAGGCGATGGCCCCCTTCTTTAAGCCATATCCGGTTACAAAGCCGAGTCCGACATGATTCGTATTGTGATGACGTTCAATCACCGCAAGTTTAATGATATCCTCTTCAAGGTTCACCTTTGCTTCACCATTAATTAAAGGTGCAAAGACCTCTTCCGTCGTGATCTCACCTTCAATCATCTTAATTACACGGAATTGCTCATATTCTTCTTCCTCAGAGCTATATTCCACCGCAAAATTCTCGGGTACTATCTCATTGCAATTGAAGGAGTGATAAACCTTATCTAATAGCTCTTTACGAATCTCAGGCTCTTTAAAATCAATCACTTTATTGTCTTCCAATATTAGCTTTCCATCCTTCAGTACCTTTTGAACTGTTACCTTTTCAAGATCTGACAGAATAATGAGATCTGCATGGTATCCCGGTGCTACAGCACCGTAATCCTTTAACCCAAAATAAGTAGCAGCATTAAAAGTACCCATCTTAATCGCTATGCAGGGATCTGCTCCTTTACTGATAGCCTTTCGCACGATATCATCGATATGACCCAGCCGTATAATATCATAGGGATGCTTATCATCGGTAACCAGCATCGCTCTCTGATGATAGGGGGGAGTAAACATACCCATCAGAGCATCCAGATTTCTAGCTGCGGTACCCTCACGTATCATAATCCATTGACCAAGTCTGAATTTTGCCTTTGCCTCCTCAAGCGAAATACATTCGTGATCAGACTGTACTCCGGCAGCAACATAGGCGCAGGCATCCTTACCGGTAACTCCCGGTGCATGGCCATCAACCACCTTATTCGCCGACTTAGCATCCTCAATCTTCTTCAGAATATCACTCGCTCCACGGATTGTTTCATAAAAATCCATGACCTCGGCAAGACCGACTACCTTTTTATTCTTATAAAAGCCCTCAATATCCTTTGCTAGTAAAATACTTCCACTCTCATCAAAAGCGGTTGCCGGGACACAGGAGGGAAGCACGAAATAGATGTCAAGCGGCAACCCTTCGGAAGCCTCCAACATATATTCAATTCCTTCCAAACCGCTTACATTAGCTATCTCATGAGGATCCGTGATCACCGCTGTAGTTCCATGAGGGATTACAGATCGTACAAATTCAACTGGTTTAAGCATGGAGCTCTCGAGATGTATATGCCCGTCGATGAACCCGGGTGCTACATATTTACCGGTGCAGTCCAGCTCTTCCTCACCTTCGTATTGTCCAATTCCTACGATACGCCCTTCACAAATTGCAATATCACCCTGCTCGATCGATTCTGTAAAAACGTTAATAATACTTGCATTATTTAGGACCAGCTCTGCCTTCTGGGTACCTCTTGCTACTGCTAATTCTTTTACATGCATAATGCCACCACTTTCTTTCAGAGTTATGTTTACTATACACAAAAAACAGGACGAACCCGAGTATTTTTTATATAATTATAACAATTATACTCCATATTGATGTTTCCTGCAAACTATGATTTCATTATTTTAATCAATTATGATACTTCTTTCTGAAATGTAGTATCCGTGCAGACTCCTGCAGAACAAAAGAAGACTGTCGCGAAACAAATTAAAGAAAGAAAGATTGATTGCTCCCCTAATCCGCTTTGTATGAGAGGTGTCAATTCATCTTTCTTTCAAGTCCTAATCATTATGTGGCAGCCCCTTATCGATGCGGGATCACAACGAATTTATTGTCTATAATACAGTATTCCCAGTGTATTCGGTCCGCAGTGACTGGAAATCACTCCGCCTGCCCTGGTGATGTGAATTTCTTCAAAATGATGTAACCCTGTCAGATAATCATAGGTTTCCTGTTCAATAAGAGGGTCAATACCGGAATGAGTAATAAATACTCTGGATGGATCTGCCTGCAAGAGCTCCGCCTCCAACTCTTTGGCGTAGCTTCTGATGACTGAATGCTGTCTTCCTCGATATTTTTTATCAACTCCCATCCTACCATTCTTAACTGCAATCATCGGCTTCAACTTAAGAGTATTTCCAAGTAGTGCTGTTACAGCGCTGCATCTGCCACCACGCTGCAGATACGTAAGGGTATCCACCACAAAGGAGGCACACACCTTATCTCTCGCTTTCTCTATCTCTTCTGCTATAACCTCCGCCGGTTGTCCCTCCTTCGTCATTCGAGCTGCCCTCATTACCTGAAGTCCGATACCGGTAGAGAGATTCATTGAATTGATCACCCAGATACGATCGTACTCCAGCTCTGCTGCTGCCATTCGCACTACCTGACAGGTGACCGACATCTCCTCTGATATACCAAAGAAAATAATATCCTCCTTAGCTTCTGTCATCGGACGCAACAGCTCGAGCACCTTCCCAAGCTCCGGTGCCGCAGTCTTAGGAGTCGTATTTTCCTTATCCGACCATTCATATATCTCCTGCGGTGTAATCTCTACTCCGTCCAGATAGCTGTTCATACCTAGTACAATGTTAAGTGGGATAATTGTTATATCATAGGTTCTAATAATCTCTGCTGACAAATCACAAGTACTGTCCGCTACTATTCTTATCCTTCCCATTTTGTCTCCTCACGTTCTTTCCGTCTCAACTTTAATTAATTTATTACCGGTCACACTGGACAGATATAAATCAAGGATAGATGAGATCCACCCGTCTAAATAATATTTGATGTCCATATTATATAATTATATTCGAATTATATCAGCTTTGAAAAGGGTTTTAAAGTATATAATTTTCATAAATTTAGGAAAACAGTTCATACTTAAACAAGAGATATCACGACGGAAAGGTTCAGAAAAGGAGCAAATCATGCTTAGACTTAAGAATATATTCAAAGATTACAATGCTGGCGATACCACAGTAAACGCCCTGAAGGACATTAATATTGAGTTTCGCAGGAATGAATTCGTATCCATCCTCGGTCCCTCCGGCTGTGGCAAAACCACCCTACTTAACATCATCGGCGGCTTGGACCGCTATTCCAGCGGAGATTTATCCATTAACGGAAGATCGACCAAGGAATTTAAAGACAGCGACTGGGATACCTACCGTAATCATTCCATAGGCTTTGTCTTTCAAACCTATCATTTAATTCCTCATCAAACCGTTCTGTCAAATGTTGAACTTGCTATGACTCTTATGGGTGTTACTAAGTCAGAACGTAGAGCAAGAGCCGATGAAGCACTAGCAAAGGTTGGTCTATCTGATCAGCTTAAGAAAAAACCAAATCAGCTCTCCGGCGGCCAGATGCAGAGAGTCGCCATCGCTCGTGCACTGGTTAATAATCCAGATATTCTTCTAGCCGATGAACCAACCGGTGCTCTTGATTCAGAAAACAGTGTTCAGATCATGGAAATACTAAAGGAAATCTCAAAAGAACGCCTGATTATCATGGTTACCCATAATCCTGACCTTGCTGAGCACTATTCCACTAGAATCATTCGTCTGTTGGATGGCAAGGTTGCCGGTGATTCCAACCCTTATCACCCTGTCGAAGCAGATACTTCTATCCCTGATGCAACGGCGAAAGACAGAGACCACCAAACTACCTCTGAAAGGATTTCCATGTCCTTTGCTACCGCGCTCTCTCTATCTCTTAACAATCTGATGACCAAGAAGACACGCACCTTCATGACTGCCTTCGCTGGCAGCATCGGAATCATTGGTATCGCACTGATTATGGCGATGTCCAACGGTATTCAGACTTACATTGACAAGGTTCAGGAGGATACCCTGTCCTCCTATCCGATTACCATTCAACGGGAAAGTATGGATTTAGCCGGTATGTTTCGTACCTTTGCAGGAGAATCGGAGAGTGATAGCATTCATGAACCGGATAAAGTATATGGGGCGAATGTGATGACAGAAATGATGAATACGATGGTCGCAGAGGTTCAGACGAATAATCTGGAAGCCTTCAAAAAATATATTGAAAATAACAACAATGATCTTTCCACCGATATCAGCACGATCCAGTATAGCTATCCAATGGATTTGAACATCTATAAAGCCGATACGTCAACGGAGACTACCAAAGTTAATCCCGGCACCCTGTTTGATACCTTCTATGGTGATTCCATTGCTTCTGATATGGCCTCCCAGATGTCCTCCCTGTTCTCCACCGGAGTAGAGGTATGGGAGGAGATACTAGATAATAAGGCTCTCCTAAGATCGCAATATGATGTAATAGCAGGCTCTTGGCCACAGAATTACAATGAGATTGTATTAATCGTTGACAAGAATAACGAGATCAGTGATATGGTATTATACGCCCTTGGTTTGAGAGACATGGATGAGGTTCAGAAGATTATGGAAGCTGCTATGATGGGAGAGACCTATGAGACAGAAGCCTCCAGCTATACCTATGACGAACTGCTCTCCACGAGCTTTAAGCTGGTGCTCCCTGCTGACTATTACAAAGAGGAGGAAGACGGATCCTGGACAGATATTCGAGAGGACAGTGATGAAATGAAGAAAGTAGTCGATCGTAGTACCACTCTTAAGCTTGTCGGAATTCTTAGACCAAACGAGGATGCTGTGTCAACCTCCGTGAGCGGATCCATCGGTTATACCAAGGCACTTACCGATTATGCGATTAAGGAAACCAATGCGAGAAAAATAGTAAAACAACAGCTTGAACATCCTGATATCGATGTATTTACCTCAATCCCTTTCTTAAGCGGTGAAGAGAAAGAGATTACAATGGACGATATAGATACTTATCTCGCTACGCTGGATGAAGAGACACAGGCACAGATGACCGATTATATGAGTGATATGACACAGGAGCAGATACTAGAGATGTTCACAGATCAGCTTCAACCCGAGACGACGGACGCTACCTATGAAGATAATTTAGCGCTGTTGAATGTGGTGGACATCGATAAACCGGAGACTATGAGTATTTATGCAGCCACCTTCGAGGCGAAGAATAATATATCAAATCATATAGAAGCTTATAATAAAAGAGTGACCGAAGAAGGTAAAGAAGAATATGTCATCAACTATACCGATATTGTCGGTCTTATGATGTCCTCTATCAGTTCCATCATCAATGTCATCTCCTACGTTCTGATTTCATTTGTAGCAATATCCTTAGTGGTATCGTCCATCATGATTGGCATCATAACTTATATTTCCGTACTAGAGCGTACGAAGGAAATCGGAATCCTTCGATCTGTAGGTGCTTCAAAGCGCGATATTTCCAGAGTCTTTAACGCAGAAACACTGATTGTCGGCTTTGTATCCGGTGCGATTGGCATTATAATAACCATTCTACTCACTTTTCCGGCTAACAGCATCATCCGTAATCTTACTGGAATCTCAGGTGTGAAGGCAGCCCTTCCGGTGGAGGGTGGTATCGTCTTAGTGATCATCAGCATGATTTTGACCTTAATTGCCGGACTGATTCCCTCACGACTGGCTGCCAAAAAGGATCCCGTGGTCGCATTACGTTCCGAATAAGAACATTTTCTATTAAGCAGCTTCTCTATAGTACAGAATCTTCTTAAAGCGATATGCAAAGGTTATCATGGTGACAGTAACTGCGATAAAGTCAGCAACCGGTTCGGCAAAAAATACGCCAAATACCTTATTCTCGAAGAAGACAGGCATTATGTAAATCAGTGGAATCAATAATATCATCTTGCGAAGCAGGGCTAATAGGATGGATACCCTCGCCTGCCCAAGTGCTAAAAAGGTCTGCTGACAGCAGGTCTGTATACTCATAAGGAAGGAGACAGGCATAAATATTCTAAGAGCCCAGCCCGTATAAGATATCAGCTCCTTCTGTGAACTGAACAAGGAGATAAACGTTCCGGGCAGCAGCATCATCAATAACCAAATGAGGGTAGAATAGCTGAAGGCACAGATCACCAACAGACGGAAGGTAGCCTTTACCCTATCGGTATTCTTTGCTCCGTAATTATAACTGATAATCGGTTGGGCTCCCTGACATAATCCATGTATGGGCATAAATTGAATCTGTGATAGACTCAACAGAATGGTCATAGCACCTATTGCAATATCTCCACCATACCGTTGTAGAGAAGTATTGAAGGCAATATTCAGAAGACTCTCTGTAGACTGCATGATAAAGGGTGATAATCCCAGTATAAGGACAGGGGCAATTGTCGCTCGTTGAAGCTTCATATATTTGCGTCTAATCTTCAGCTTCGTGCGTTTACCGGTAAGAAAACGAAGTACCCATAAGGCTGAGACGCCCTGAGATACTACGGTAGCAATTGCCGCTCCTTCTACCCCCATGTCAAATCCGAATATCAAGATGGGATCAAGGATAATATTCAAGGCAGCACCAACTGCAACCGTAATCATACTCGTCTTAGAGAAGCCCTGGGTTGTAACAAAGCTGTTCAATCCAAGCGCCATTTGAACAAATATAGTGCCGCAGACATAGATATTCAGATAGCCTAAGGCATAGGGAAGTGTCTCCTCACTGGCACCAAACATCATTAACAGAGACTTATTCGCAAATAAAAAAATTATGGTAAGAAGCGCCGATATAACAAGCAATGCCGTAAAGCAGTTACCGAGAATATTCTCTGCCGCCTCATCGTCCTTCTCGCCCATCTTAATCGCGGCGCGGGGAGCACCACCCATTCCGATCAGTGCGCTAAAAGCTGAGATAACCATGATAATCGGAAAGGTAACACCGACACCAGTCAGAGCTGTCGCACCGATATCAGGAATATGTCCGATATAGATACGATCCACGATATTATAGAGGATATTCACCAGCTGGGCTATGATAGCCGGGATTGCCATCCCAAGTAACAGCTTACCAATACTTTTTTCACCTAAGGTATTACTTAATTTATTCATCGTTTCGCCACTTTCCTTATTTCCATTCTCATTTGCTAAGACTTGTCCACGACTTTCTTACTAATTAATCTAATTATCCACGGATGCAGTTCTTATATCATTTATTTCGGAAAACTTCTCAAATAGATATGGTTCCCATCCGGATCACAAAAATGCATATTTCTGGCTCCCCAGGGTCTGGTTGTCGGAGGCTCAATGATCGTAATTCCCATTCCTAACAGTCTCTCATATTCCGCGTCAACATCCTCTACAGTAAAAGCCAGGGTAATATTTTTGTTCTGATTATTTTTAACAGAACCATCATTGTATACAGTGATAGCAACCTGACCTCCGGTGATTAATTGATGAACCTCATCCTTATTCTCTTCTTCAATGTGCAAGAGTCTACGGTAAAAATCTGCTAATCCAATTACATCATTCGTTTCAAAACAAACCTCTGCTAAAAACATATAATCCCCCTACCTTTCTCTAAGTATCGTAAGAATACCCTGTTAGTCGATAAACATTGCATTCTTGGGTATCGTATTAAATGCTTTCTTAAACGCTCTGGAAAATGTGGAATAATTCTTAAAACCACTCTGGAAGCAAGCCTCAGTGATCGAGCAGCCGTTCTGCACCAGATTTTTTGCCATTAATAATCTCTTCTCCGTAATATAATTCCCTATGGTATATCCGGTCTCCTCCTTAAAGAAGTGCATTAAATAATACCGGCTCAGATAGAACCTTGCCGATAAGGAGTCAATGGATATCTCCTCCCCCAGATGCTCGTTAATATAGTCCAGAATCTGTACCAGCTTCGTATTATCCTTGGCCGAATCCAAATAATTAATATGATTCAATATTGCAGTACGGTTTAATTGAATCATAAATTCCAGGAACAGAATCTTCTGATAGAGCTCTTTCCCAAAGGCTTGGTCGGAAAAGGAGTGCTCCAACTCCTGGCATACCTGATATAGCTTACTCTTCTCCATCGAATGAATTCTCAGTACATTAGAATGCTCCTGCTTTGCTCGATTGAAGCAATAGTTTAGATCATATTCCTCTTCTGAGAAGGTGTTCAGGAATTGAGGTGAAACATAGATGATAATCCTCTCATATGCCGAGTTGTCAAGTACGGAGGGTCTGTGAATCTCACCTGCATTCACCAGAAGGATATCATAGGGCTGTAGCTCATAGCTCTTACCTTCGATCGTATAATTGATATTACCGCTGATAAATATAATGATTTTATTAAAGTCATGATAATGAAATTCGAATTCCTTACGCTGTCGATCGATGAGATGAAATATTTTAAAATCATGATTCAGATATCCTGCTTTTTCAAATTTAATCATACCAACCTCCATGCAGTACCATAGCGACTTGTTAATGTTGAGTAAAGTGTCAAAAGCCTTCGACTATAACATTATATAGCATTATATGCAATATTCAAAGCATTATTATGCTATTTAATTCAAATAATGTTGTATACAATAGTAATATAAATTACGAATCTGTAAAGCAGATTGCTTTATAGCAATGATACATTACAAGTATCCTTGTTTCGTAACAGCTATGAGGAGGTTTTTTATGCAGCTTACTGGTGTCTGGTTACCAATTATAACGCCATTCAAGGATGATAAAATAGATTTCAAATCCTATAAAAGGTTGATTGAGCATTACTCAGAGAAAGGGATCAGTGGATTTATTCCTCTTGGAACAACCGGTGAGATACCAACGTTGAGTGATTATGAATTTGAAGAAATGATAGAACGTACCATGGATTATAATAAGAAACGCCTTCCGGTCTATGTAGGCATCGGAGGTAACTATACCGCTAATGTAATCAAGAAGGTAAAGATTGCTGAATATTATGATATACAGGGAATCTTGTCCGTCTGCCCTTATTATAATAAACCGAGTCAGGATGGAATTTATGCTCATTTCAAAACAATCGCTGACGAAACAGATTTAAATATGATTATATATAATATCCCTTACCGTACCGGTGTCAATATTGAAAATGATACGATCTATAAGCTGGCAGAGATTAAAAACATTATCGGCTTAAAGGATTGCTGCGGTGATATTAAGCAAAGTATGTCACTCCTTATGAATCCTCCGAAGGATTTCTCCATTCTCTCTGGAGAAGACCTGCTATTTTATCTGACTCTAACTCTTGGAGGTCAGGGTGGCATCCTTGCTTCTGCCCACTTGAAGACGGAACAATTCGTTGAGGTATATCATAAGGTTAAGGCAAATAATACTGTGGGAGCACTGGAGACCTGGAAAGAACTCTATGATTTGATTCCTCTGCTTTTCAAGGAGCCTAACCCATCCCCGATCAAGTACTTCCTCTCTAAGACCGGACTGATCGATTCCGATGAGGTAAGATTGCCGCTAACTACCATATCCGAGCAATTAAAACAAAAGCTCGACCGCTATATCCTTAAGGTAGCCAAGACCAAAGCAAGTTAACGATATCCGTAATGCATCATCCATAACGGAGCATTTTAATAGTATAGAATACGATAGCTATGTATAAAAAGGGCTGCTGTATCCGAACAATTCCATCCACGAAAGGGTGTTATTGTACACAGATACAGCAGCCTACTCAGTGATTCCCACAATTGCCGCTGCAGCCACCACAACTGCTGCTACTGCCGCAACCACAGCCGCTTTTGCCGGATTTCTTACGCTTCCATAGATAGAAGGATACACCGGCAATCATTAGAAGCACAATACCAATTACAATGATATCAGTCATCATTATCCTCCTACTCTCCGATATTAATATTGATCCTACGATTTACAACTCCCACAGTTTCTAAAGTTTTAACCATACGATAAATGGTTGCAATTCCAATCTTTGGATCAATTGAATTCGCATAATGATAAATATCCTTAGTGGTTTGAAACTCCTGATTCATAATAATATCGATCACTAATCTTCTCTGCTTAGTAATTTTGATTCCATTGTCCCTAAGGGTTTTAAGCAGCTGCTCTTTGCTGGAATCTAATTTATCTTTTGAATTATCTGGTAATATTTCGTTCAAGTTATTCCTCCTATTCTTCGCAATCCTCGGATTATGCTACGAATAGACCACCGATTTGATTGATTAACAGTGCAACGATATAGGCGGTTATCATCTGCACTCCGATACCAAAGCCTGTCAGCTTCCAGGTCTTTAATTCTCGCTTCATTGCGCCGACTGCCGCAAAGCAGGGCATACACAACAGATTGAACACCATATAAGCATAAGCTGCTGCCTTATTCGGGATATCATCCTTCATGGTAGTAAGAGCATTCTCATCGCCACCTTCAAAGAGAATTCCTTCTGCATAGATAGCAGAAGCTGCTTCTTCATCGTATATGCCATCTTCAAAGCCCATTTCTTCCAGTTCCTCAGTAGAATATCCCGAGAAGAACTCCTCCAGATATTCCGCCGTAATATCCTCATCATAAAGCTGACTAAAGGTTACAACAACATTTTCCTTTGCAATCCATCCGGAGATTATACCTACGGTAGGTCTCCACTCACCAAAGCCTAAGGGTCTAAAGATAGGTGCAATGACACTGCTGCCTTGAGCCAGGAAGCTGTCATCCATCTCACTCATAATGCTTCCATTCTCGTTAGCCGCTGCGTTCTTACCATTAAATGAATTGATGTTAAAGTTTGAAAGTACCCAAAGAAGGATTGTGGAAAGGAAGATGATAGTACCTGCCTTAATGGCAAAATCCTTTATCTTCTCCACTGCATGAATTACTACACTTCTTCCGGTAGGTATTCGATACTGAGGAAGCTCCATAACAAAATTGGAGGTCTCAGACTTATATACAAATTTATTGAGTAATAAAGATACTATGATTGCGACCACAATGCTGAGCATGTAAAGGGAATAGGTCACCAAAGTCTTATTACTGTCTGCAAAAATGACCGAAACAAATAAGGCAAAGATAGGAAGCTTAGCACCACAGGGCATGAATCCTGTAATGATTGTGGTTATTCTACGGTCCTTTTCTGACTCCAGAGTTCTAGTAGAAGTAATCGCAGGTACTCCGCATCCAAAGCCCATTAATAACGGAATAAAGGAACGGCCGGATAATCCAAAGCGACGGAAGATACGATCCATAACAAAGGCAACCCTGGCCATATACCCACTATCCTCTAGTACTGAGATCAGAAGAAATAGTACCAATACCAAGGGAATGAAGCCGATTACTGCACCAATACCACCCATAATTCCATCAATGACAAGGGAATAGACCCAGGGTGATGCATCGGCCAGTAGTCCCTCTAATAATCCGGTCAATGCACCCCAACCGGTTTCTGCCAGACCTGCCAACCAGATACCTGGACTAGGTAGACCTTCGATAAACAAGAAATTCTCGCTGAAGGTACAGGCAAAAAGGAGATACATAACCACTGCAAAGACAGGGATTGCCAAGAAACGGTTGGTAAGCAGCTTATCCAGCTTATCGGAATTGGTTTCAACATGACCGATACTGGACTTCTTTATCGCATCCTTTACCAGCCTTGCTATGTATTGATATCTAAGATCAGCAATTTTTGCTTCCAGATCGATACCTTTGCTTTTCTCTGTATTTTCTATGATACCTTTTACTTTTGTCTTCTTATCTTCTTCTAATTCTTCAAAGACCACCTCATCCGCTTCAACTAATTTCAGTGCCTTCCAGTAGGTCTCTTCCTCCGTAGTCATGGTAAGGTTCTTTCTTACCTCTTCAATAACATCCTTAACCTGGGAATCGAAGAGCTCCGGTCTTGCAGTTAGCTTCTTGCTTTCTGCAACCTGTGCTGCAGCTTTCATTAGGGTGTCGAGTCCCTTTCCGCTTCTTGCAACGATTCCAACCACAGGAACCCCTAAGAGCTTCTCCAATTTAAGAAAATCAATTTTGTCACCCTTCGCTTCTACCTCATCCATCATGTTAATGGCTATGATCATGGGTACTCTGGTTTCCATAATTTGAAGGGTCAGATACAGATTGCGCTCAATGCTTGTTCCATCCAGAATATTAATGACTGCATCGGGTCTCTCTTTCACAATATAATCTCTTGCTATGATCTCTTCTGCAGAATAGGGAGAGAGTGAGTATGTACCGGGAAGATCCAGAATAGTAATATCTTTATTCTTTCGATAAACTCCCTCCTTCTTATCCACGGTTACACCCGGCCAATTACCAACATGTTGCCTTGCACCGGTTAATTCGTTGAATAGCGTTGTTTTTCCGCAATTAGGATTTCCTGCTAATGCAATGATATAAGACATGTTGCTCCTCCTGATTATTCTATCGTAATTTGGCTGGCTTCGCTTTTTCTAAGACTTAGCTCATAGCCTCGAATATTTATCTCGATTGGGTCACCTAATGGTGCTACCTTTATTACCTTTATCATCGCTCCAGGAGTAACTCCCATATCCATAATCCTTTTTCTTACCGGTCCTTTCTCTCCAATCGATGTAACAACACCTTCCTGACCAGGCTTTAGATCCTTTAACGTCATCACTTACCTCCGTTATTCTAGATATTTATTTATGAAATCATTTCTTTCTATTCGACCATGATCATGGATGCAAGTCCACGGTTCAGTGCAATCTTAACACCCTTAATCATAAGAATCAGACCGCTTGGGTTCTCCCCGATTACCTGTACACTCTCGCCTTTAATAAAACCAAGATCACGAAGATGCTTCTTCATCTCTTCTTTACCTCGAAATTCAGATACTCTTCTAATTTCACCTATTCCTAACATCGCCAGTGACATACCGTTTCCTACCTTTCAATTTGCATGATAATGATTATCATTTACAAGTTCATTGTTATCATATGGTAGAAAGAGAAAAAAGTCAAGTGTTTTTGATATTGATTCTCATTTATTTTTGTTATTATTTTAACCCAATATATATTTGTCTCGATTCTTCGATGCTTTTTACACACAAAAAAATATCGATAAACGTATCTTTCACACGCTTATCGATATCTCATCCGGTCATAACCCGTTTTCTCTATATTATTCTAAATAAAACTGCAGATACCTTCCTGTCTCTCCTAGTAATTTATATTCTGACCCCCAATTCCCTAAGCTCTGTTAGCATTTGGTCATAATTCTTAACTTGTATCGTGTGGAAGCCGAAGGGCTTTGCTCCTTCCAGATTATCCGCCAAATCATCAAGAAAAACTGCTTCATTAGATTTTATGTTATATTGATCAATCAGTGTCAGATAGATCTTAGGCTCAGGCTTAATCGACTTTACTTCGTAGGAAATCACTCCTCCGTCAACATAATTGATGAATTCAAAGGTTGGTTTACTAAGGGCGAAATGCTTTTTGCTGTAATTCGAAAGGAGATAGACCATATATCCGTTATCCTTTAGTCCTTTTACGAAGTCCCTTGAATAAGGATATTCCTTTACAATCTGATCAAAGTTATGGAAAAAGGATAAGATCTCCTGTTTTAATTCCGGATCCTTTGCAATGCTTTCTTCAATCAGCTCCTCTTCCTCTCGTTCACCGCGATCCCATTCATTCCAGAAGCCACTGAGTACGGTTGCATTAGCGATACGTTCTCTGATTTCCGGAGCATAGCCGCATTCCTCCAGGTATTCTTTCCAGCGAAAATGTGCTAAGACATTACCGATATCAAGTACTATTGTTGTAATCCTAGTCTCCACATTTCTCTTCTCTGTTCTACTGTTCTTCTGGAAGGCTACCCTGGGTGCTCCACTTTCCAGATATATAATGCCGCATTTTAAGTATCCGTTTTTCAAGAGAAATTTTTGCATAACCACATTATCCTCATGGGTATCAATTCGAATATTGGGGCATTGTTCAAAGCACCAATCGAGGCAAAAGGAAGCTACACCTTTCTTATGACTGGCGGAGCCAATTCGATGTATAACACCGTAAGGTGCATCATCCAGCCACTCCCCTTCATATATCTTAATATAAGTGGGATCAATTCCTATCGTAAAGCAGAATACACCAACGATTTGACCCTCATCCAAGCAGACATAGCTTCTCCTTTCGTTGATGTCCTCTGTTATCAGTTCTTTGCTTGGATAACCGTTAATCCACTGATTTTGATTACCATGCTGTCTCATATATTGTCTGGCATGATCATAGATTGCCATAACTGTTTCCAATTCCCCCAGTGAGGTATGTCTTATCTCCATTTTGGTGTATCCTTTCTGTAGCCCTGTAAGTTTGATTCGTGTTTCAAAAGTTCAATATGAAATTATCATAATTCATTATGGGAGTAGTTTCTTAACTTCAAAGGCGCTGATACGATCCACTTTATAGGACGCATCCTGAAAGGCTGCCGATTCATATAATACATATACATATTTCCCATCAATTGCAATTCCTTCATTCATGGAAGGAACCTCGACTGTCTTTAAACTGCTGCCAAGATCCATACTACCGCTGTCCTCCTCCGAGAATTCCGGAAGATATACATCGATTTGGCGCATATAACCACGTAATCCCTTATATAACTGGCAGGAGCGGGACATAAGCAGATATCCTTCCTGTGTAAAGGCGATTCCCTGGACTCTGGTTGGCATGGTTATTGCATCTGATTTCGTTAAGGTAACATAGGTATCAAAATCATCTATATAGTAACTATACAACTTTGTACTTTTTAATTCGTTATAGGAGCCTACCCACAGCTTATCATTATAATAGGTGATATAAGATGCTGAGATACCTACCTTACATACCGAATGAAAATTCACATTAACACTGGGCTTTCCTGACTTTACAGCCGCAGTAATGTCGGAATACCATAATGCGGATACCTTACTTCCTGTTGTCAGGTATACACTTTTACCATCGTAGCAGATTCCTCCGACATGAGCATCAGTCGGTAATACCAGTGTGGTTAACAGCTCCTTTGTCTTCTTATCCATAACATAAATTACAGAAAGCTCTTCATCAGACAGATCATAAGCCGTAATCAACAGATAATTTTTAGCAAAAGTTATACTCTGGGGACACATGGTCGTGCTTTGGAAGCCGCCGACATTGGTGTTGATCAAGCCCGGAATGATATAACTCTTTTTATAATTTACATTTTCTTTGAAGAATCCAATATTGATATAAGCAGCAGAGCCTTTGAAGGCTGCTTCATCTGCAAAATATTTAGCCTCTGTACTGGTAGCCTGGGGCTCTACAATGGTAACCGTCTTTACCTCAGACTTTGCTCCTTCGTAAACAACTCCTAAATATTCCTTCTTCGCCAGCATATAGTACGAATAACTGTAACCGGTTATTACATCCTCTACCATATAGGAAGTTGTATTCCCTGCCACTGTTGTCAATAAGGAATATCCGGAAAACTCATCACCGGAATAGATCTCATAGGATGTAGCTCCAGTAACCGCTGACCAGGACAATCTGGCCACTTTATCTCCTGATTTTATGCGAAACACTACCTTGGCGGGCTTTGTGCTAAGGTCCAAAACAGGTGAGGCTTCGCCATAAAAAGTGTTATTCACTCGATAAGCACATACCTTGTATTGGTAACTGGTTCCCGGTTTAAGCTTCGTATCCAGATATGTTATAGTAGTGGAATCGCCCACATATGTAAAATCCTTTGCTGAAACTTCCTTTCGATAGATACTGTAGCCAGTAGCTCCACTTACCATGCCCCAGGACAGCCCGACTGAAGTATCTGTTATCTCCACAGAATTCAGAAGTTCAACCTTTCCCGGTACTGTAGTTGCCTGAAAGGGATCCGAGAAAACGCCATTGTAAGTCAAGCCATCCATCTGCTTTACCGCACGTATCTGATAGGAATAGATCGTACTGCTATAATCCGTTACAGAATAAGAATTAGACTGTACTGTAGCTTGAATATTATATGCTCCGGATGGTTCTTCCTTACGATAGACCTCGTAGAAGGACACATCCTGCACTGCAGGCCAGGTAAGCGTATAGGATGTAAGACTTCTCTCGCTGATGCTTATATTCGTAACCTTCGCAGGCACTACCTGGATTGGAAGAGATAATGTCAGATTCTGATAACGAATTGTAATTACCTGGTTACCCAATTGCTTATTGTTATAGCCTTCTACCACGTAATCCGTGATTGCACTAATGGTTCCGTCGCTGTTTTGGCCTGAAATCTCCATACCGGTAGAGTCAAAATCCTCACCATATCCATAGATCACTTTATCCGGGTAACGTCCAAGCTGTATCTCATTGACTGTTGCAGTTGAACTCGCCTGTGCTGTATTCATACTTAACAGATTGAACAGACCGAACGATACAATGGTTAGTAGGCATAATAATACTATTTTTTTCTTCATTATATAAGCAGCTCCTTATCAGTAAACATTTGGTAGTTTGTCTGCTTTATTATATGGTTGTAATTTGTCAATCATGTGGTAAAAAAGTGAAGAAAATATTAAGGTACCATCTGCAGCTATAAATTCATTCATATGAGACGGCTGCTAGACATCCTGAATAACGAAGGAAGAGCCCTACGCTTACCTCACACACAGGTTGACGTACACCCAACCATAATGTATGCCACAGTCGAACATTAATGTTCGCCTCTGTCCTACATTACGATAGGCTGTTCGTCAAACAGTGCATTACGGTAAGCATAGGACTCTTCCTCCGTTATATCTATGCTATGACAGCCGTTACTTCATTATTTGATATTAATTATTATCATGAATAATTACTCGTGATATCGACTGGATGGAACCCGGTACCGATAGTGCGGAGTTTACTCTTAAATCGTTACAGTTTTCCTAAGCGGCGGAGCATGGTCTTCTCAACTGCATTTATGATATTCTCATAGCCGGTGCAACGGCACAGGTTACCTGACAAGAGTTTACGAAGCTCTTCTCTGGTATATTCTTTGCCGCTTTCCAGTATCTGAACTGCTGTCATGATGAAGCCTGGAGTACAGAAGCCACATTGAACGGCTGCTTCATCGATAAAGGCCTGTTGAATATCGGCCAACTCTCCGTTCGGTCTAAGTAAGCTCTCCAGGGTTCGGATACTCTTACCGTCTGCCCAGATAGCCAGATAGATACAGGAGTTAAAGCATTCTCCGTCAATGATAACATTACAGGCACCACATTCACCAACCTCGCAGCCCTTTTTAACCGAAGTAAGGCGGTAATCATTACGGAGCATATCGGTTAAGGAAGCGCGGACATCTACCATAGTCTCGGTTTCTTTTCCGTTAATTGTACATTTGACTAATTTATATTGTGCCATTATACTTCACCTCCCGAAAGCTTGATTGCTTCTAGCAAGCAACGATGAGCCATCTCTACGGCAATGTGCTGACGAAGAGCTTTGGAAGCACGCCAGCTGTCACGGGGCTTAATATCTTCTAGGACTGCTTCACTGATCTTCTTAAGTAGATCTACGCTAATCTCGCCGTTTCTTCCGACACCTTCTGCAGTGACAGCACGAAGTGGAGTAGGCCCCTGAACACCATAGGCAATACGCACATCCTCCAAGGTCCTCTTATCCGCAGACAGCTTCACATTCACGGAACAGCCTGAGGTTGCTATATCCATGGCATTTCTCATTGCATACTTGATATAATGCCCCTTATACCCCACATAGCTTGCCTTAGGGATTAGAATTGCTGTCTGAAGTTCATCGGGATGAATATCAACTGTTCCTGCCTTAATGTAGAACTCCCTGATCGGTATGCAACGCTTTCCTGCACTGCCGGTCAGCTCAATCAGTGCATCCCAGGCAAATAAAGTAGAAGCAGAGTCAGCAGAGGTTACACCATTACAGGTATTTCCACCGATCGTACCGATATTTCTGATCTGTGGGCCACCGATCATATCCACTGCTTGGCCCAGTACATTAATGTATTCTTGAATAATCGGATCCTTCGTAATATGAGAGAAGCTAGTGAGTGATCCAATTCGGATCGTACCATCTTCCGTAAGAGATACGCCACGCAGCTCATCCAGCATATAGATACTGATAACTTCTTTGCCAGCGAGCTTTCCTTCCCGCATTTGAATTAATATGTCGCTTCCTCCGGCTAATATGATTGCCTGGGGATGCGCTAAGCGAAGCTCTACCGCATGACTGACGCTGGTTGCTTCGAACATTTCCTTAATATCGTACATGATGTTTCCCCTTTCTTATATTAGCCCTTCCTCTTTAAAACGTTCAAAGAGGATATGAGGCGTCATAGGGATGTTGTTGATTGCAACACCGGTAGCATTTAAGATTGCATTACGGATCGCCGGAGCTACCGGACATGCCGGAGGCTCGCCCAGTGCCTTCGTTCCAAATGCACTGGTCGGCTCATAATTTTCAACAAACTGTGCTTCCAAATGTGGGTGATCCATAAAGGTAGACAGCTTATAATCTAACAGGTTATCATTCAAAGTCTTACCCGTCTTGGGATCAAACAGCAGCTGCTCGGCCAATGCATATCCGATACCCATACTCATACCACCATGAACCTGAGCCTCTGCCAGTTGGGGATTAATCAGCTGACCCACATCATGAACGTTGATAATATCAAGTAATTTAACCTTGCAGAGAGGAATGTCAACCTCAACCTCTGCAAAACAGCAACCAAAGGAATACGCATTGGACTTGATCTGATAGGTACTCTCCGCGGTCATATGCTCTGCGTGGCTCATGCTATATAATGCTTCCGTAGCAAGTTCACTAAGGGATATCATCACGCGTCCATCCGCCTTACGGACAATCTGTCCGTCCACCAGATCCAATTCAAAGGAAGGCATTCTTGTTAATTCATAAGCATACTTCAGTATTCGTTCTTTTAGGATCAACGCGGTTTGTTTAATGGAAAAGCCCGCCACATAGGTCTGTCTGGATGCATAGGCACTGGTACCAAATGGTGTTATATCGGTATCCTGATTCGATATTACATGGACTTTATTAAAGGGAATACCTAAGGCATCTGCTGCCATTTGAGAAAAAGCGGTATCCGAACCCTGACCAATCTCCGTCTCTGGAAGCTGTAACTGAACTGATCCATCTTGGTTGAGTACCATTCGACAAGCAGAGGTCTCTAAGCTGATCGGCCAAACACCGGTATTGTACCAGAATACGGAGCAACCCACACCCTTACGAATGGGACCTGTCTGATTCTGATACTCCTTGAACTTGCGGTCAAAATCTATGTAGCTCTTACCTTTTTCCAAACATTGATTAAAGCTGTCAAAGTAGTTCTCATTCTTGGAGAAACCGTCCACAAAGCCAACGGGCATCAGATTCTTACGGCGATATTCCACCGGATCCTTTCCAAATGCTCTCGCAATATCCTCAGTATGTGATTCCGCAGCAAACATTGCCTGTGGAATTCCGTAACCACGCATCGCTCCGGCGACCGGACGATTCGTGAACACGGTATAGGAATCACATTCCATATTGTCACAAGGATACAATTGCGGAATGGCATTCATTCCCTTCGCTGCAATACCATGACCGTGAGAAGCATATGCACCCTGATTAGAAAAGCATTCCAGCTTTCTTGCTGCAACAGTACCGTCAGGACGTGCCCAACTTACTACATGGAAGCGAATCGCATGACGAACGCGATTACTTACAAAGGTCTCTTCTCTGGTTACATCTATTTTGACGGGACGGCCTCCCACTTGCGTCGTAAGATATGCACAAAGAGGTTCATATAAGGCATCCTGTTTATTACCGAAACCACCGCCGATATAGGGTTTTATGATACGAACATCACCCCAGGGAATTCCTAAGGCCTGCCCAACGACACGGCGTATAATATGGGGAATCTGTGTTGAGGACACCACAGTGATACGGCTGCCCTCCATGCTGGCATAACAGATATGATTTTCAATATGACAATGCTGAACCGTTGGAGTCTCATACCAGGCATCAAATTTTATTAATCCGGGTTCTTTTATTGCTTCTTCGTAATTACCCTTCCGAAGAGAAGAGTGTCCCAGGATATTATTCGGATATGCTTCGTGTAGCTGAGGCGCCTCTAGGTTCATCGCTTCCTGGACATCAAGAACAAAGGGATATTCCTCATATTCAACCTTGATCGCCTCCAGTGCCTGCTTTGCAGCCACCTCCGTCTCTGCAATTACTGCAGCCACATCATCACCATAAAAACGTACTCTGTCTGTTAGTAAAAGTCTGTCTGCTACATCCTGATGAGCAGGATCTGTAGACCACGGATGTCCTGCTGTCGGAAAATAAATCTTAGGCACGTCAAAACAGGTGACTATCTTAACCACCCCTGGAATTTTCTCTGCCTCTGAAACATCAATGGCTTTTACGATACCATTTGCAATTGTCGAATGTAGGATCTTCGCAATAAATGCATTCTTCTCGCAAAGATCATCGGTATACTTAGCCCTTCCGATAACTTTGTCCAAGGCATCTACACGCGGAACACTTTGACCGACTGTCATTTTGGCAACCTCCTTTAATGTAAAGAAAATAAGTAATTTTATGACTGTTTCCCTTAATTCTTAGACCATTTAATCTAATTTATATCTGATTAATATTATAGCACAAAAGTTTGAGGAATCAAATCACTTATTTGTGTAATTTATATAAAATATTAGCCGTGCTTATATATAAAGATAAAAATTGACATATCTATACTAATATATTCAAACATGACCCGGTATGATATTAATAAAGTTGCTTCAAATCGATACCGTATAATGATATCCTCCTGTTATTCTACATTGTAAATTACAGTTTTAGTGTAAAAAAACCTACCAACCTTATAATGATAGTTGATAGGTGTATACCTGCTCTTATTGCATTTATAATCGCTCTTTATAAATATAAGGCTTCGTTATTTTTTCTTAATGCCTCATTCTCTCGTACTCAATTATAGACTTACCTTTGATCATAATAATCTTCAATAGCTATTTACAAATTCATTCTTAAAAAAATCATCCGAAAACCTTAGAAATGTTATTTTGCCCGCTTCCAGGCACTGAGCCCTTCCGTTGACAACTAGTTGCTTCTTATCAGCATCGGGACTTGTGTAATAGAGATGAAGCGTAAATGTATAATTTCGTGAGTCTATATTGTCTTGATTAATCTCGATATCTTCTACCTGTATTTCGCTGCCTTTTTCTTCTGCGATGGTATGATATCGAAATGCACTCGCCTTGATATAATCTAATGTTATCTCCGTCAAATAGGAACCAAACATATCGTTTACTTTATTATTATACCGTTCAAAATCCTCAGGCTTTGGCTCTTCTACAAATCCCGGCCCCACCTTTAAAGCAGATAGCTCAATTAACCTGTTCAGTTCAATATCTGGACAGGTTAACAGGGATTTCATCACAGCCTCAATTGCTCTTTCATTTTTACTCCTTGGACTGAAGTTAATCCTGTAAATGCTGACTATTGTGATTATAGTACTCGCTAACACAATCCCGATGATAATGTATTTTATTTTCTTTGGCCGATAATTCCCATTTGAATTTGATTTCATTTTATGACCTCCTCACTTGATATCAACCCGGATATAATTAATAATTACGCTTCTGTTAATACAATATAATATCCTTACAATCATTCCTATCCAAGCTTCTTACTGTGTTTCTTGCTTTCACTCGATTTAAGTAAACCGCTCAATAAGCAATCCAATTACTTTCGTTATAAAAAGTCAATTGATAATAATATTATATCACCACAAAAGGGCTGCATCTACCTTTTTATCCCAATTATACTATCAATTATCAACATTCATTATTTATATGCTTTATAAACTACAGCTTTGTATTCGAAAGAAAACACTTTATCTAAGGGAGAAGATATAGAATCAGAGGCACCATTGCTGCGATAACAGCTAAGGTGCCTCCTTAATACATGACTACAGAAAGCCTACAAAGCTTGCCTTCTATCGTTCTTCCATATTTACAGTTACTCTTCTTCCATTTCCTGTGAGCTCAACAGCTCAATGAACTCCCGTTTCTCAAATTCTTGAACGGAGATGCGGTTTTTATTCGGATTGGCGAAGACAAAGGTCTTGTCTACATTATCCACATAGTTTTGAATCTTATCATTGGTTGCACTGATGATTGCCTGGAATCCAAGGGTCCGGATTAGACCGATACAGCTTCCCACCTTTTCCGCATCCATTTTGGAGAAGGCCTCATCCAGTACCACCAGCCTTGGTGTCGATCTTCTTCTGAGATTTGATTTTTGGTTAATGTGATAGACTTGTGCAAAGCTCGCCAATAGAGCAACATATAAGGGATTCTGTCCTTCTCCGCCGGAGTTCTTCGATAGCATTCGACTTAATCTCATCGGTGGCATACCTTCTACCAGCTGCTCCATATCGAAGGAGAGATAAGTTCGATAATCCGCATACTTCTCCATGTTCGCTCTTGCTTCCTCTAAGGTTCTGGTATCACAATTCTCAGGCGGCATGAATAATTCAATCAGCTCATTGATTAACTCACTGTAATCCTTCTCATGCTGCATACTGAAAAGATCCATCTGATTACTTACGTTTCCGGTCAGCTGATGGGGATTAATCTCCAGATTCTCGTCCATGAACATATCGTAGAACTTTCCATCCTCACCACGGTTTTTGGTAATGATAAATCGGTATTTATCCTTTCCGAAATCCATCTGTGAAAGAATACGGTTCAGATCATCCTTCTGCTGCATAACTTCCTTAATGGCATCACGGATCTTGTATATAAAGTCCGTCTTAAAATGATAGATGGCCTGAACTGCCTGCTCATTTGCCTTCTTCATAAAGTCATTCAGCTTATCACTCTGCAAACTCTCCAATAATTGCTCATACTCCTGGTTATCTCGATTGGTCAGTGATAACCCACGATAGGCGTATACGCTGTGATACTGCTCCCTGCGCTTCAGTACCTTTATGAACTCTTCCTCTAATTGTCGCTCTAGGAGCTGCTTCTGATTAAGAAGGTCAATTCGCAGCTTATCCATACTCTTATTTTCCGTACTACGAAGCATTGCCTGATAAGCATCTTCACGCTGAGAATCGAATTGGTAATTTTTCTGCTTCTCTATTAATTCTTCATTTAAGGACAGAAGCTCGTCCGATGAAGCACGGATCATATTTTCTTTGGTACCAAGTGCGATACTCGCCTTTTCCTTCTGCTTGCTCTTCGCATCAATAACCTGCTCAATCTGGATCTTTTTTGCCTTCCAGTCATCAATATTTAACTGCTTCAGCAAGGCGATTCGATTCTTGTATTCCTCCTTTAAAAGCTCCTTCTCTTTGATCTGGCTCATTTCCTGAAGCTTACCTTCATAGAAGTCCACATCATTCTGTAGATACTCATAAGCAAGAAGCTCCTCTATCCTATGAAGCTCCTTATCGAGAGGTTCCTTTCGTCCTTTCAGATCATTGAGATTCTGTTCTAAGAGTCTTAATCTACGCTCAATGGCACTTCTACCGATATAGGCCTCCTCCGTATAATTACGCGGATTGATGTGTTGCAGCTTATAGCCCTGATAGAGAATACAATCCGGAGTGATACCGCTTTTATTGCCACGAAGCTCTTCGACCGAGCTGCATTTGATCACCGATCCCATCAAGTAATCGGTATAAGCCTTAGCATAATCGGCGCTTGCTTCTACCTCCTGTGCCAGGGAATCACTCTGAGCCGGCTTAGAATCCTTCATCACACGCTCTGTATCAATAACTGCTACACGGTAATATTTCTTAGAATCTAATCGCTGATAAAGCTCCATCGCTTGCTTCGCATACTCGGGAGGAACAATGAGACTTAGCTTATTATTTCCCATATAGCCTTCTATGGCATTACGCCATTCTTCCTTCTTCACTTCAATGACATCTGCAAGAATATCTACCTTTACCGGCATCTCATATTGCTGCTCCAGTTCCTTCGTTAAGTAATCCTTAACCTCTAGCAGATAGGACGGATATGCCTTCTGTCCACCTATTAATATATTCATTTGTCTAGTAATATCACTTAGCTTATATGCAACTTCGTTAATCTTAGCTGTTAGCTCTCCCTTACTCTTCTCCAGCTCACCTCTGATTCGGCTTAGAGTGTCCTTCACCTCCCAGATTTCATTGGTTGTAGCTTGATATCCGATGAAATGCTCGATTCCTACCCTTGCTGCAGCATCCGGATAGTCAGTGGAAAGCCAAGCCGCGAGCCCGCTGCCTATCTTGTCATAGGAAGTCTTGCTGCGATACAATAGCTCCAGCATCTGGTTCAAGCTTACGAGTTCCGCTTCCAAATGCTCATATCCGCTATTCTGGATTGAAAAAGCCACTTCGTCTCTCTGCTCCTGAAGCGCCAGTATCTCTGCCTCTAAGGCTTCGATAGACTTGGTCAAGCTCTGGATATCCTCCTTGTATTCCACCTCTTGGATCTGAAGCTTATCTAGCTTCGCTTCCACCGTGGAGATATCCAGCTTATCCAGATTATATTGCAGCTGTTCTATCTGTGCAGAGTATGTCTCATAACGGCTATATTGCTGACGGATATCGGTTAGTAAGGTAATCTCACTCCTGGTATCCTCCAGCCTACGCTTCAGTCTGGTATATTGGGCAACGCTATCCTGCATATCCTCCATATGAATATCATTTTCTGTGCAGATATAATTCTTAACAAAGTCCTCCAGCTTCATATCCATCTTGAAGGGAATCGCTTTCTTGAAGAGCGCCGGAAAGTGCTTTGGATGTAGGCCCCCGAAGAAGTTCGTGTATAATTCATTTCGGAATTTCTCATTGGTCCGGCTGAAATAATAGTCCTCCTTTGAATAATTAGCTTCGATATATTCCTTCAGCTCACCCACCGAGAATACCTTCTCTCCGTCACGGTAATGATTTGGTGCCAGAGCACCCGTGTGCCGGAAGAACAATCTGTTTACATCATTTACGCTGACATCCACGTCGAATATAACTCCGATGCACTGAAACTTATGGGTCTCGGTATCCTCAAGCTCCAGAACGATGGTCGTAGAGAAGTTCTTGTTACGAAGATAGCCGATCTCATTATTTTCCTGTACAACCTTCATACCACGCAGGTATTCTATCAAAGTACGGTCAGAATCCTCCTTTGCTGCTTTATTAAAGAAACCGCGGCCATTACTATCCGCATACAGTACAATCTGAAGAGCATCCAGTACGGTGGATTTACCACTGCCCGAATGTCCGGTAAAGAAATTGATCTCTTCATGAAAGGATAGTATCTTTTCATTGATATAGTGCCAATTATTCAGACACATCTTCGAAAGTGCTTGATATCTGTCCATCGTCGACTACCTCCCCTTCCTCTTGATATTGCTCAATAATCGCTCCGATCGACTGGCTATCCAGTAATAAATTTATCGTAGGATAGATGATAAACCTTGTATCTCCATCCATTTCCCCAAGCTCATCGGTGATTTCGATTACCTGATACTTCTTTAGTGCTGCCATAGTCTTCTTGAGCTCCGTGGGAGAGATGGATTTACTGTTCCATAGACGGAATAATTGGATTTTATCATACACCTCATTTAAGGAGGAATATACATGAATGGAGCTAGAGGCTGTATTCATCTGCTCATCGAAGATTAGCTTTAAGAGTAGCAGAAAAATAGTGGTTAACCGACTTAATTTATCACCCTGCAGATTCTGAGTCACAATCTGCATAATTCCATACTGCCTGTTCTCAAGCAGATCAATATCGGCAATCTTAAAATATTCCTTTAAGAAATCCAGATGTCTTTCACAAATACGGTACATACGGTTCGGCAGATAACGCTCCGTCTTTTTATCATATTTGCGTTCCAGAATATAGGTCTGGTGATACAAGGTCCTGACTGCCTCTCTAAGTTCATCCTTCTCTTCGTCCAGGAGTTCGTTATAATAAGGGAACATAAAAATCCTTTCTTACAGTCAGTATTCTGTAATCGTAACATAGTGCTGACTGTTCTTCATTATAGTAGTCTATATTAGGGTATTAGTAGGCTGTATTCTTCTATCGATATGAATATCGCTGTGTATCTATTCTGCCCAGCTAGGCCGGTTGATGGTATTTGCTATTTTTCTCAAAAATAATATCAGGGTAGGAATATTTCCCACTGGTAATCATACCTCGTTCACCTGGTACTACATGAAAGGGACTTGTTCTTCGAATGCTATAGTCATAAGCTAATACCAAAAGTTCAAAGTCCTCATCATTGTCAATCGCCAGGTCTCTGGTAGAGAAGCTTCCGCCCTGCATACGTTCCAGGATAAAGGCTTCAATCTGCGCTTTGCTATATCGGTGTTTATTTTGATTAATGCGGAGTATATCCTCCTTGGTTAATTCCTCCTCAGTCTCCACCTCGAGCTCTACCGTGTCCTCGAACTGCTTCCGCTTCCCTCTCTTCTTATAGAAGGAATCCGGCGTAATCACCGTATGATCGTTCAAGAGGAATACCGATGTAACCTGGGGATACAGCTTTTGTCCCCTTGCCTCTGACATTAGGTTCAATAATGCAATTACATTCCCTTGCATACTGTCATCACTGCTTAAAAGGTATTCCAGCCTGCTTACAGTTGCCTTGATATATTTGCTGTGTTCTGAATCAATATGGGAGATCCGTTTCTCCATATTAAGGATTCCCCGTTCAATCTCATCAATTACTCTGGAAAAGTCCCGGAGAATGTCCTCATCCTGCTTCCCCTCAGTCATGAGCTTATGCTTTAATAGATTGATACGGTCCTCATCCTCGCTGATGACACGAAGCAGCCTCTTAATATCATTTTTATAGATATAAAAATTATCACTGGTCTTAAGCAGCCTGTACTTCCGGTTGACAATTGTCTCAACATAGCCATTAAGATGTTCCAGAAGCAGATCCTCATAATTATCCTTCTCCAGAAGAGCACCAAAGAACTGATCCATGTTATGAAGCATGTCCTGCAGAGAGCGGTTGAGTCTCGTGGTATTGATCATCGCCGCCTTTAACAGCTCCAAGCCGGCCTTGGTATCATGATAGAAGGAATAAATACTGGTATATACATTCTGTATGTATAAATCCTGCTCCTCATCGTCCGGATTACTGACTTTCTTTATAGTCTCAATAAAGGTAGAGGCATAATCCGGTATGATGATGTTGGTCCTAAAGGAGCTGTAATCCTCCACTCTCTTAAGCCAGGAGAATCGGATTAAGCGGTTCAATATCTTCGTCGCCATAGGCTCCATGCTATCCGGATCCTGCTCCTCATCATCCGCTGAGATATCAACGATACGATCAGAAAAATGCTCTGCAATTAATTGAATACAGGTCTCCTTTGTAAGAAAATAATCATTATACAAGTATTCATCATAGATTGCTAGCAGGGCTTCCATATAGATATATCTGTTTCTGGAGCTGAAAACAGTCCAGAACTGCTGTGGTAACTGGTAAATTTCCTTCATTGTATCTCCTCGGTCTCAAATCTTATTCATCTGCTTATTGTAACATTTTTTGACGATTGGAACAATATTGGATTTAAATAAACCAATAATATTGACACTTAATTCCTGATGTGTTATTATTTTAACGAAATTCCGGTTGGCAGTTATCTTAACTGTTCAAGTTTTGAGCTTATAGGGTGGAGGGCTTTATTATTAAAGTACTCCATTTTTTTATGCATTAAAATAAATAAGCTTATTTATTATCTTAGGAAGGGAGTGTAGTATATGCAGGTGACACAAAGTATTCTCGTGGCAATCTTCTGTATGGCTGTCGTATTTGCAGTACTTGGAGTGCTCTGGGCTATTATCCGAATATTCTCAATGATTATTATGATAATCGAGAAAAAATTCGGGCAAGAAGCGAAACTTTAAAGCTCTATGTTTTAGGATTGATATTTGAAACTAAATCTAATCGAAATGTAAGGAGGAGTTAGAGTGTTTTACGAATCACTGATTAAATTATGGGAAGATTCCGGCTTTGCCGCCTTAACCTGGCAATCCGTAGTAATGATTGTTGTAGCATGTGTTCTTCTGTATCTTGCAATTGCGAAAAAGTTCGAACCGCTTTTACTACTGCCGATCGCTTTTGGTGTGTTGTTGGCGAATTTACCTTTGACTGGGATTATGGCTGCACCGGCAAGTGATCAAGAGGTAGGCGGATTATTATATTATCTTTATCTTGGTGTAAAGAAGGGGATCTATCCTTCCCTGATCTTCTTAGGCATCGGTGCCATGACAGACTTTGGTCCACTGATTGCCCGTCCCAGCAGTATGTTAATCGGCGCAGGTGCACAGTTCGGTATTGCGATCGCTTTTGTCGTAGCAATTGCTCTTGGCTTTACACCACAGGAAGCCGCATCCATCGGTATTATCGGAGGAGCTGATGGCCCGACGGCGATCTATCTGACAACAAGACTGGCTCCACATTTATTAGCCTCTATTGCAATAGCAGCGTATTCCTACATGGCATTAATTCCACTCATTCAACCGCCGATAATGAAGCTACTTACCACCAAGAAAGAGCGTGAAGTTAAGATGGAACAATTACGCAACGTATCAAAGCTTGAGAAAATCTGCTTTCCAATCGCTGTATCCATCTTCTGTATTCTGCTTCTCCCTTCCGTCGCTCCCTTGATTGGTATGCTGATGCTGGGTAATCTATTCCGGGAATCCGGTGTAGTAGAGCGTATCTCTGATACGGCACAGAACGCGTTGATTAATATTGTTACCATCTTCCTCGGAGTCACAGTAGGTGCTACGGCAGTTGGTACAGAATTCTTAAAGCCTAAAACACTCGGTATTATTGTTCTTGGTTTAATCGCTTTCATGTTCAGTACAGTTGGCGGGCTTCTGATTGGTAAGCTCATGTGTCTGATCACCAAAGGTAAGATTAATCCATTGATTGGTTCTGCCGGTGTATCTGCTGTTCCTATGGCCGCACGTGTTTCCCAGGTAGAGGGACAGAAGGCTCTTCCCGGTAATTATCTGCTGATGTTCGCTATGGGTCCCAACGTAGCCGGTGTTATCGGTTCAGCTGTTGCTGCCGGTATCCTCCTTTGCTTGTTTGGTTAAAGTACCTTTAAATAATATACAATTCACCCCGTCCAAAGTAGAGGTGGAGGAACATCACGTAGCGGTGAAGTACCAATTGATAATAATGCTGCTGAACAGTCTATACGAGGTTTCTGCGTCGGCAAGAAAAACTGGGTAATGATTGACACCATCAATGGAGCCAAATCCAGTGCCATTATTTACAGCATTGCCGAAACAGCGAAGGCAAACAATATAAAGCCGTACAATTACTTTGAATATCTTCTGACAGAAATCCCGAAGCATCTGGATGATAAAGACTGGAGTTTCTGTGAAGACCTGCTTCCGTGGTCGCCAAAGCTACCGGCAGAATGCAGAAAATAATCTCAATTTTTCGCCGCTCTTTTGAGCGGCGGACATTTAGTGGAGTACCCACTATCTACCGTTTACGATATTGTAATCTAATAGGTAGGAGTGTTACAAGTTTAATATACCATTACATACATAGCAAACTCCTACCTTATCGATATAGTAATTGAGTTGGTAGGAGTTAAATATATTACGAGCTCTCCATCTATAATGCGATTATTTAGCATTATTGATTGCAGAAATCAGTATCGTTTGCACTTCCTTGGCAGTACTTTCCATATCGGTATGATTAAGAAGTCCAATCAGCATATTAGGATTAATCATACCAATTTTTATCGTGCTATCATCCTCGTATACAACTAGCTTACAAGGCAGAAAATATCCTATATCAATATGCTTTGATAACACTTCCTTTGCCTTAAGAGGATTACAAACCTCCAATATCATAAAGTTTTTATCAAACTCTATGCCCTTTTCCTTTAATTTATCCTTAAAGTTCAGCTTCCAAAGCACACCAAATTTTAATTCCTCTAGACTTTTTTCTAGGCTTTCAACAGCTTCATTAAAAGACTTACTTGTTACTACTTCATATTTTATATCTTCACTCATAAGCGTCTCCTCACTTTCTTCGAACTATTGTATCGTGTTGAACTTTTCGTGCCCACACTTATATACTAGCACCACTTTATATTTATATATTCATTATAAGCTTATATCGTTTTAATTCCGTGATTATATCACATATTCAATTTTTGCATTTACTTTAAATATACTCAGTCAAAACAAACAATTCGAGAAGTTCTTCTATCGTAATCGTAATTCCAGTACCTCAATAGCCTGAAGCAAATCATGTAGATCTGTAGTTAGAACTTCACTTTATGAGTCAGAAATTCACTTTACAAAATAGGTAAAAATAAGGGTTGAATAAGATTTCCTTAGCATATATGTTTATTAGGTTCTATAATAACACCAAATGTTGGGGTAGCTCTTTACCCCGATATTTTTTTACATTAAAATGCACTTATAACCAGCCTGCCTATTCTTTCGGTTCTGCGGCAACATTTCTGAAAGAAGGAGGATTTATAAGTGCACTCTAATTGTATCAATAAACTGTTAAATTTAGAAGATGTAATTATTAAAAGTATCAAACATTCTGATACTTTAATTACAATCCATTTGGAAACCAAACCTACTGAGCAAATCTGTCCAACCTGTGGTTCAATCACTAAAAAGATCCAAGATTATCGTCTGCAGACTATTAAGGATGTTCCCGTTCAGCTTAAGCCTACCAACCTAGTGTTGAAAAAGAGAAGGTACTCCTGTCCTTGCGGAAAACATTTTTACGAAAGATATACCTGGCTGCCTAAATATCAACATATGACAAAACGTCTTGCTATGTATATTTGTCATCAGCTTAGGGATACCATCAGTTATACTTACATTGCTTCACAAACATTTTCAACCGTAACAAGGGTTTTTGATCGTGTTAATTACGTTAAGCCATCTATCCCAAGAGTTCTCTCTATTGATGAATTTAAAGGTAATGCCGAGACAGGTAAATTTCAGTGTATCTTAGTTGATGGTAAGAAAAAATGTATTTTAGATATACCTCCTGACCGGACACAATCGCATCTTTGCAGTTATTTTCGAGATATCCCTAAGGCACAACGTAATCGGGTAGAATTCTTTATCTCTGATATGTGGGAGCCATATCGTGACATAGCAAAGACCTTCTTCCCAAATGCAACTCTTATAGCTGACAAATATCATTTCATCAGACAGGTAACATGGGCGATTGAGAATGTACGCAAAAGGCTTCAACGAACCATGTCAGTATCCTTACGTAAATACTATAAGCATAGTCGAAGATTAATATTGGGTAGATATGATAAGCTTAGGGATGATCGTAAGAAGGAATGCGATCTTATGCTGCTTTACAATGATGACTTACGGAAAGCTCATTATTTCAAGGAATGGTTTTACCGTATTTGTGAAGAAAACAGCTACGCTGTTTTAAGAACAGAGTTCTGGGATTGGATTAGAAATGCTGAAATATGCGGTATTAAGGAGTTTGAAACTTGTGCCAGAACATTTCGCAACTGGTCAAAGGAAATACTTAATACATTTAAGTATGGTTATACAAATGGACCTACAGAAGGCTATAACAATAAGATCAAAGTCCTTAAAAGAGTCTCATATGGGATAGTTAAATTTAATCGCTTTAGAAACAGGATATTTCATACGTGTCGCTAGAATAAAAGAACAAAAGAACAATAGGCAGGTTTATTATGTGCACCCAAAAACTACTTATAGAATCTAAAACATTAAAATAGCTCTTCATCCAGTAATTGAGGGGGATTCAAAGAATCCCACCCCAAGACTTGGCAAAGAGCCGAAAGGCTAAAAGCCCTCTCCAGCGGTTTTGGAGAGGGCTTTTAGCCTTTCTGTTTATATTCTATGTTATATTTCCTGATATATTTTCTTGTTATATTTTTTCTGTTACATATTGCTGCTTTGCTATTATATGATTAGGGTGTCAAAAGCCTTATAAGCAACTTGTATTCGACAATTTGCACATCTCTGCCTGAATATCAGCATGATGCAGAATATAATTCGATGAGCAACTGTATGAGGCCGCTGGTACTTAGGTCCTGTACTTTAGGACCTTATGAACCTTTGCGAGACTCGTCCAAGCGAGAGCGTGTTGCTAATGAATTATGTTCTGCATCATGCTATCAGTTCTTGCACACTTATCATTACTATTAATCTAAATCATCAAAGTCATAGGCTGCAGCCTTTGTATAATTTGTTACCTTTGCTTCAAAGAAATCTGTCTTAGTGCTGTTAAGGTTCGAGAAGCCTTCAATCCAAGCCATGGGATTCTCGGTAATCTCAGGGTATAGTTCCTCAAGTCCGATCGCTTTTAGCCTCTGGTTACCAAGGTATTTGATATACTTATCGATTAGCTCATTGTTTATACCAAGAATTTCGTTATTCGTTACATATTGTCCCCAAGCAATTTCATGCTCAACTCCGGTTCTCATCATATCACGGATCTCTTCGATCAGCTCCGGAGTGAAGAGTTCCGGATTCTCTGTCCTTAATTCCTTCAATATATTCTGGAATAACACCAGGTGAGTAACCTCATCACGGTTAATATACTTAAATATCGTACTGGTTGCCGTCATCTTACCCTGTCTGGCCAGTGTATAGAAGAAACTGAAGCCGGAATAGAAATAAATACCCTCCAGAATATAGTTCGCTACGACTGTACGCAGAAAGTTCGAGGTGGAAGCGTCCTCATTGAAACTCTGATAGATGTTAGCGATGTATTGATTTCTCTTCAGCAGCTGCTTGTCCTCACGCCATTCATCATAGATCTTATCTCTGTCCACTGGATTCGTCACTGTATCCAATATATAGGAATAGCTCTGTGCATGAATTTCCTCTTGAAAGGCTTGAATATTTAGTAAAGAAGCGACCTCCGGTGCTGTCACATACCGTGATAGATTAGGCAGGTTTTCGCTTTGAATGGAATCGAGAAAATTCAAAAAGGAAATAATTTTGTCAAAGGCATTTCTCTCTCCGTTTGTTAACAGAGGAAATTGCTTGATATCCTCATTTAAAGAGATCTCCTCCGGTATCCAGAAATTATTCAGCATCGTTCGGTAGAACATGTTAGCCCAATTGTACTTGATACGGTTCCACTCTCTCAGATTCGTCGTATTTCCATTGATTAAGGCTTCCGTCCCACGCAGTCCCTGTTCATTGAATATCTTCTTCTTATTCATCCTATTTTCCTCCTAAATACCCCTCTTCAAAATAGTAAAGTGCATTACCTCATTCTTCCTAAATCTAATTCATAGGAAGCTAATATTCATATTCCCCTTTAAGTTAATTTCTTTAATTCATACTATTATTATAAATTATTCGGCACAAATATCAATCCCTGCTTTACTAATTTTAACTGGAGCAGCTGGTACATTCATCCATCTCCAGGGATTGGTTACGCACATAATAGATTGTCTTAACCCCATTCTTCCACGCCTCCACATAGAGATTTAATATCTCCTTCGCCTTAACCTCAGGAGTGATATAGAGATTAAAGGACTGCGATTGATCGATATGCCTTTGTCTTACCCCGCAGGCTCTGATACTGTAATGCTGATCGATATGATGTGCCTCCTTATAGAACCAGAAGTTCTTGCTGCTCAAATCCGGTGCCGCCTTCGGTGTAAAGCTTCCTTTCTTCTCCTCAATAAAAAATTTCTTAAAGATCGGATCAATTCCGGCTGTGGTTCCTGCAATGTTAGAGGTGCTTCCTGTCGGAGCTACCGCCATGATATAACCATTGCGAACGCCGTATTTCATTACCTCCTCCTTAAGCCAAATCCAACGTTCAGAAGAATAGCCTCGACGTTCAAAATACTTGCCGGTCTGCCACTCCGAGCCCATAAATTCCGGATAAGGACCTTTTTCCTTGGCCAGCTCCATAGAAGCCTTAATCGACTGATAGGCGATCTCCTCGAATAGCCGATCCGCTTCATTAAGATGCTCCTCACTCTCCCAGGCGATGCGGTTATTGGCAAGATAATGATGATACCCACTGGTGCCTAATCCGATGGCACGGTATTTATCGCTGGTAATTCTTGCTTCTGCCACCGGTGTCTGATTCAGCGTGATTACATTATCCAACATTCTAATCTGAAGTGGTATCGTCTCCTGAAGCTCCTCTATGGTAACTCGTCCCAGATTGACAGAATTCAGATTGCACGTTACCATATCTCCGGATTTTAATCTTCGAACAACCTCCTTGTGGTTGCCTACTGTCTCTATTACTTCTTCTACAAATTCGGATTCACTGACATTCTGCGCAATCTCATGGCAGAGATTCGAAGAATAGATCATACCTGCATGCTTATTGGGATTCGCTCTGTTAACCGTATCTCGAAAGAATAGGAAGGGGGTACCTGTCTCCACAGCACTCTTCATAATCTTCTTCATTACTTCGAGGGCGGGAACGCTGATACGCGGGATTGTGGTATTCGCTTCGCACTCCAGATATCTATGGGTAAAGGTCTTCGTATCCTCTTCATCATAAAAATCCTCCAGATGGTATCCCATCACCTTATGTACCTGATAGGGATCAAATAGGGACCAATCCTGTCTAGATTCCAGTCGTTCCATAAAGAGATTCGGAATGCTGAGTGCCGGGAAGATATCGTGAGCCTTTCTTCTGTCATCCCCATTGTTGGTTCTCAAATCCAAAAACTCATATAAATCCTGATGCCAGATATCCAGAGTAATCGCTGCTCCTCCCTTTCGCCTGCCCAGCTGATCGACTGCAACCGCAGTATCATTATATAACCTGATCCAAGGTATTACACCGCCGGAGGCATTCTTATAACCACGGATTTCACTATTTAGGGCTCTAACTTTGCCGATATAGATGCCTAATGCTCCTCCGTGCTTAGATACGGCAGAGAACTTCTGATTTACATCATAGATGGACCATAGATTGTCACCGACTACAGAGATAAAGCAGCTACTTAGCTGGTGAAACGGTGTTCCTGCACTCGCAAGAGTAGGAGTTGCCGTTGTCATCTTAAGCTGACTTAGTACATCGTAGAATTTCTTCGCATACTCTAGCTTCTTCTCTCCCTCAGGGATGGCCAGATGCATAGCAATAGCCATAAATCGCTCCTGAGGAAGCTCCAATACCTCTTTATGATAGCCACGAATCATATAACGGTCTGATAACAGCTTAAGACCTTCATAGTTAAAGAGTAGGTCTCGCTCCGGCTTGATATAAGCACCTAATTCCTTGATTTGTTCCTCACTATATTCCTCCATCAAAAAACTTCCATAGTATTGCTGTTCCACCAACATATGTACCAGTGACAAAAAGTCGCCGTAGCCAAAATAATGATAGCCACGATTGATGGCTGCTTCCTTATATAAATCTGACATTAATAATCTTGCTGCTGCATATTGCCAACTAATATTTGTTGATTTAACCACATTCCCCTGGCTATCCTTCGTAGTCTGTATCATCTTCTCGATTGCTGTCTGAATCAGAATCTTCTGTATCTCCTTCGTACTCATACCGTCTCGAAACTGTATATTTGAGTCCATCTCTAATTCAAAAGGGTCGCAGCCCTCTAAGCCTTCACATGCATAAGCAACCATTTTCTTCGTCTTCTCTACGCAAAGTTGTTCGTACCTTCCGTCGCGCTTTTTGATCATTATATCCATATATTCTCCTCCACCTAATTTTTATCCTCAAATACTAGTAATGGTTATCATTATTAACATTGTATACCATATTTAGTGTTTTGACTAGAGGGAAATTTAAAATTAGCACATAAGCACTACCCAGATAGAGAGAATACAATTTACGAAGTATTAATCATAAAGAACAATAATCTAATAAAAAAGGATATGGAGGAAAACTCAATAAAGGTTTCTCTTCCATATCCGTTCTTATAATAATTGGTTGTATTAAATAGATCTACATCCTGTCGGCACATCTAACTTCACTGCCCTGAGTCTCACTGTCCTGGGTCTCTTTGCTTCAGATTCCTCTTTCTTAGGTTTCTCTTCCTTTTACACTTTCTGTACCGGGCAGTTCATAAACCACAACTGCAACCCCTCGTTTGATATGCTCGAACATTTTCTTGGCAGCCTTCGGTGGCATATTGATGCATCCGTGAGAGCCTCTGGTCAGGTAGATATCCTTACCAAATTCATTCCTCCAGTTAGCGTCGTGAAAACCGATGTTCTTGTTAAAGGGCATCCAGTATTTTACCGGTGTCTCATAATCCTCTCCAACTAAAATAGCATCGTTCTCCTTATATTGAATTGGGTAGGTTCCCGTAGGAGTAGCATAATCCTTGGATACATTACCAGATACAAAGTCGGTCTCCACAATCAACTCTCCCTCTTTATAGAAGAACAGGTGTTGAGCCGTAAGATTAACCTCCACATACGTATCTCCAATGTCATCCGCTCCGTATTGCTGTGCTGTCTGGAAATAGACAGGCTCCTTCACTGTCTGTTCGCCCTTTCGTATCAACTCAGTGAGTTCTTTTACCTCGGAGGGACGATTCAGCCACCAGCCATAATCTCCTCCTTCCACCTTAATTTCATCACCGTAGGAGGTCTTAAAGGTACGACGACGTCCAAAGGAATTATAGGTTTTCCCGATAAAGTCAACATATTCTTTAATTTTATCTTCATTTAATGAAACCCGATAGTTCTCATCATACGAAAGCCATTCACTTATCTTGCTTCCGTCCAATACTTCCGTTACCGTTCCGAATTCATAGGTAATCTTCGTACCGGCAATACGATTCATTTCCTTGAATGCCTCCGATAATCCGGGATCCTCAGAAGTAATCTGCGGCTCCTCATAGACACCTGCTTCCTCTAAGGACAAGGTCGGCTGTAAGGTATTGATTGCTTCTGTAACTGCATTGTACAGTTTGTGTTTTATCACCTTGGTACCCGGATTCTCAGGTACAATCTCAAAGCCATTTTCACCATATGCGATGGTTGCATTAACCGGCTCTATCATATTCTCTTCCTTAAGACCCTTCATAAGATCAATATAAGATTTTAACAGCTTTTCGTCATAGGTCAGGATAGTACCTACTTCATATTCCTTCTCCCGGAATAAGGATGTAGGCCATAATAGACCTCCCTGCTTATGAATGAGCTCCGTTAGTCTTGTATCAAAATCCGTATGTAAGTTAATATTACTTCCATAAATGAATTCGGATACCCCATTTCTTTGCTTGATCTCTAAGACATACGATGACACTTGGTCATTGATAACCCGTTCTGCCTTCTCCTCCGACATGTTAGAGGTATCTACTCCATTCACCTTAGTATTGCCGAAGAAGTGATTATTATAATAGAAGGCAAAGATCAGATATACTGCCAGGATAGCACAAAGCACTCCGGCATCAATAATCAGTATTCTTGCCATCCGCTTACTTTTCTTGCTTTTCCGACTCTTCCTTATGCCAGGCCTTCTATTTTGAATTGATTTGTTTACTGTTTTACTTGCCATATTTTATCCTCATAAAGACATTTTGCTACATGTACCATATACTACTACATAAATATGTTTATATTAAGTCAATATATTTACAAAATTCTTAAATTATTAATCTTTCCCCCATTATTAATAACAAATATCAGAACAATTGCTCCTCCATGAATACCTGTTCCTGAAATGCTTGGACCTCTAACTCGTTATCCCATTCAGACAATGGATATTCCTCAAGCCGCTGAATAAACCCTTCAATCCGTTGTACTACCAAATCCCGAATTTGTATTGTCTTCAGCCCTTTATATTCTTCATAAGAGATAGGATTTAGAAAATGTACCTGATTAGAAACCCTTTTTAAGGAATTAACAGCGAAAGGTTTATAAGTATCATACACAACGACAGGAACTATGGGACAGTGAGCCTTCTGGGCACACTTAAAGCTTCCAATCTTGAATTCCTGAAGACGATTATGATTATCCGTATACCCTCCTTCCGGGAAGATCAGATAACGGCGTCCCGCTTTCACCTCATCCGTCACAGTATTCATAACAGCTACCTGTTGCCTGATATCACCAAAATCAAGGCGTTTTGCTCTGATCAGATCGACAAATTGGGTAGTAACAATGGGCTGTGATTGCTTCTTTGCTATAATGAAGGTACAGGGCTCTCTATGCCCAATCATGATACCAAGGGCATCGTACTTCCCCTGATGATTCGAGTACATGATATACCCGCCTTCATCGGGAAGATTTTCTGTCCCCGTTATGTAAGTATCGATACGTCCAAATCTCTTAATCAGCTTTACAACCCTCATTGCCAAGGCATAGCAAGCATCTTCTGAATATTGATCCGGCTTATTATAATATTTTTTCATTTGATATAGGTAATAAGGGATCACATACATACTCCTTACTATTACATATATAAAACGTAGCACGCTTATCACTTCCACTTCCTAGGGATTTTTAAACACATCCCGATATACTATATACAACCTACTCTTTAATCATACCCCCAGATCGCAATTTCGTCTAGATTTTTAATTATAAAACAAGAACTTCCATAAAAACGTATACTGTAACCATTAAGTCGCCATATGACAAATAAGTTATCAGATTTCACATTTACATTACGAAACGTTTTCGATATAATAAGCTGATATTATCTAGAAATGTCTGCTTGAATAACAGAAAGGTAGTTAATATAGACATGAGAAAGCCCTTTGAGAAATTATTTGATGAAGCAGCCCTGCTTCCGAAGATTCGCAGGAGTATCTATCTGATGACACTCGGTAATACCTTCGGAACCTTATGGGGTGTTATAAGCGGTGGCGGCAGCTCATCCCTGACCGGATACGCCGGATATCTGGGTGCCGGTGACTTAGTATATGGTTTACTAACCGCAATTCCTTTAGCGGCAGCACTTTTGCAAATACCCTTCGCTACATTAGTCAGCCGTACTCAAAAACGCAAAAAATATATGATGACCTATGGACTCTTCTCAAGACTATTGTGGATCGTCATTGGTCTGATTCCCTTCTTTATTCCGCCTGATCAGTCAGCATTACGGTTATGGTCTGTCATTCTGCTGATTGGAGTATCCTCTGCTTTCGGCTCCTTTATTAACGTCAGCTTCATGCCCTGGATGGCCGATTTGGTTCCGATTGAAATACGTGGTCGATGGTTATCCAAACGCGATGGTATCACCTCGATCGCCAGTGTAACCACGGGCCTGATCGTTGCCGGTATTCTGGATCAGATGACCGGATTCGCCGGATACACGCTCGTTTTTGTTATGTGTGGTATCCTTGGTATTATGGATATGATCTGCTTCTTGTTCATGGAGGAGGTATATAAGACGCCTCCGGTTCAATTAAAGCTTCTGCCCGTCCTAAAGCAGGTTATGAGTAACAAACCCTTCTTCAAGTTTATGCTGTTTTGGACGGCTTGGTGCTTTACCGCCAATATGTCCGGAGGCTATCTGGCCAGATATGCCTTGACGGAGATGGGCTTAAGCTATATGCAATTTACCCTTAGCAGTCAGGTAACCGCCGCCGCGATTACTGTTTTGGTAGTATCACAGTGGGGTAGACTCCTGGATCATTTTGGGTGCAAGCCGGTGTTATGGTGTACTTGTACCGTTGCAGCTTTAACCCCACTGTTCTTCCTTTTCTCTACCTACGGAAGCATCTGGCCTACCCTGCTCCACAATCTGATCGGAGCAGCCTTCTGGAGCGGTGCCAATCTTGCTGCTACCAGCCTTCAGCTCTCCTCCTCACCGGATGAACAACGTGCTTCATATGTAGCAGTCTTCTCCTGCATCACCTCATTATGCGGCTCCTTCTTAGGAATTCTCACCGGAGGTGCAATTCTGGAAGGAATACATAACAATGTAACCTTAAGCTCCATCATTTCGGACCGATATAAATTCATGATCGCCATCTCTGTTCTCCTTCGAGTTGCCTCAGTATTTATCATCATACCAATGCTGGACAACAGCAATTCTTACACTCTATCTGGGATGTTCGCTGAGCTTAACCTTAGAATCAGGGCTCAGAAAAGTTACCTTAATTATTGGTGGGAGAGACGAAGAAAGCATTAGTGCCCTAGTAGGTATTTTAACACCTCGGCTTCCCGCTCTACCCAGTCAATTCTTCCTGGGCTGTCAGATTTGATGATACCCAGGTTTGCCTCCAAGGCATCCGATAGGTTAACGAATTCTCCATGGAACCCCTGCTCCGCCTCATAATCATCCAACTTGAGTCCATAATTTGTCAAGTTCTCAAGTTCACATAAATAGTAAATCGATTTCATTACAAAGAATTTGTTATTGTCTGCATAGTCTGGGTGCTGTTGTATCACCTCGCCTAATTTATCTCTGACCTTTACCATCACATATCCTGTCTCTTCCGCAATTTCCCTGATCAGCGCTTTTTTATGATCCTCTCCGGGTTTGATCCCTCCGCCGGGAAACTTGTAATCTCCTCGGTTGGTCTTTACCATCAGGACCTGGTCACCATAGAACAATATCGCTCTAACTGCAATTCTTTCATTCCTCTCATATTCTTCTGGTATCTCTTTATCTCCCATAGTGAATTCGAACATAACTTGTGTCCCCCCATTAAGACATTTCAACCCTAAGTCATTCGTTTACTTCCACTTTATTTCTTAGTTTCCTTCGGTTTCGGCCCGTTCCCTTGTCGATTTTCCCTTAGTACCAGTAGTAAAAGTGTGATACTTAGAATGGCTGTAATTAAACCGAACAAGAGAAACAATATCGGGGCATTCAAAAAATAAAATGCCACACTTGCTATTACAGATAACCCAATTGATTTCAGCATTCTAACTCCATGCTCCTGCAGGTTTAAAATAATCTTCTTTCTGTTTTTCACATTTCTCCTCCATATAGCGCTCTGCGCCATCTCAAACAATACCGGAAAGAAGTCTAACATGACTTTCCATTGGAATTCATACTGGAGCTCTTTCTGAGTGAAGATACTTCTTCACTTTTTTCACCGCATGCTATCTTTATCATATATTTAGATAATATTGTATAACATGTAATATTTAATCACAACCATAAAAAGAAGAAGTACTCATAATTATTCTTTGAGTACTTCTTCTATAAATAATATCATTGCCATTATAATTAATCTACTGTGATTAAACCAACGCTTTCAATCATCTGCTTTCCTTCCTCAGACTTTAGGTATTCATAAAAGGCCTGAACAAGCTCACTCTGCTCTGAAATCTCACCGCGTGTAGCCATTACAAAGGGACGACTCAAGAAGTAGCTACCTGCTTTAATATTCTCTGCTGTAGGTTCTACTCCTTCCAGCTGCAATGCACGGATACTATCGTCAAGAACATCAAGAGATACATATCCGATCGCACCTACTGTGGAAGCTACCTTTGCCATAACGCCTCCTGTACTATTAATCTCATTGGAGTATTTGCATTGATCCTCAATCTCGAGTAATTCCTCGAAAGCACCTCTTGTACCGGAACCGTACTCTCTACCGATAACAACGATTGGCTGATCTCCCCCGCCGACTTCTTTCCAGTTTATGATTTCACCTTTATAGATCTTGATAAGCTGATCCTTCGTCAGGGTTGCTACCACATTGGAATTATCTGCGATAACAGCGATTCCGTCAATTGCTACGATGTTCTCTACTGCACCGGAGGTAACTTCCGTATCTTTCAAATTCCTGGATGCGTTACCGATATCAACTGTTCCTGCCAGAAGAGCTTCCACACCGGCACTGGAACCGATAAATTCAGCGGAAACTGTCACATCCGGATATTTTAACATAAATGACTCTGCTGCAACATTAGCTAACTTCTCCATAGAAGTGGATCCTGACATCAAAAGTGTTCCGCTTATTACAGTGGTATCGGCTGTCGGTGCTTCAGTAGGTACAGATGCCTCAGAGATAGGTTCTGCCTGGTCCGTGGTCTCCGCTTTTACTTCCTGATTGGATGTTTGTTTATCCTCACCCTTTGTACTACATGCAGTTAATGTAGTAACGAATAACATACATATTAATAATAATGCGGTAATCCCTCTTGTTTTTTTCATCTTATATTCTCCTTTTTCATTTAGCTTAGGCTTGTTGATGTCTCTGGCTGATAAACTTAATTTATCACTAACCAAAAAAGGAAAACACCATGATATGGTATAGATTACGTTAATATTTTGTAAAACCCCTCTTCTATCTTGAGGAGAGGGGTAACTGCTGATGCATTGGTACAACTATTTCATTAATGCATTTATTATTAGTAGTATAATTGCAATCCAGATAAGAAGAATTGGGATTGCATAAGACCATTTCTTTGGTTTGCCATTGCTCCAGAGACCCTCGGCTTCCATTCTGCTTTCTTTAAGAATATCCTCCGGTAATAATTTAATCGTTAAGGTGATTAATGCCGGAAGAATAATCAGATCATCCAAGTACCCAAGGATTGGGATAAAGTCCGGGATGATATCAATCGGTGACAGTGCATATCCGACCGTTATTCCTGCAACAATCTTGGGTAATAGAGGAGTCTCTTTCTTCTTAAGTGCGATAAAGACAGCCGGAATATCAGTTTTTATCTTCTTCGCTTTCTCCTCCAGCTTCATAATTACTCCTGTCATTTTCTCTTACACGTTCAAGTATTGCATTCGCTCTTCTCGCTTCATATATTAAGCTTATATAATACCATGCCGCTCCTATGATATACGGAATCGTATAGGAGCGAAATATATCCCGGTAAGCATGTTTCGATAGCTCTTCAAACCTGCCGCTGAACCACACCAACAGCATCACAACAGCCAAAGCGACTAGATGCTGCAGAATCAAAACCAATACCATCGGCAAGCGATCGAATCTTTTGTGCTGCTCCAGTATAAATAAGCTTAAGACGCAAAACACAAACATAAATACGATATTCGTTCTGGTGTTATCCCAGGTTGCAGGATCCGCATAATACTCCAAAAAGAATTTCGAAAACAGCAATATTGTAAAGAATATACATACCCCCGAGAAAAAGCTGCTCAACTTACTTTCCTTCATAATCACTTCTCCTCTCGGTCTCTTTCAGATATTTCATAAATGATTTCTTATAGGTTCGATTTACCGATAGCTTTTCGGAATTCTCCATAACCAGACATAACCTCATATTAATATCTGCATTCACTTTTCTGATATGATATATATTGACCAAGACAGATTTATTAATTCGGACAAGCCCACTGCTCCCTAACAGTAACTCCAGTTCCTGTAGACTATTCTCTATTTGAACTACTTCCTTTTCCAGATAAAGAAAGGTCTTCTTATCAACCGCTTCTATGTAGTAGATTTCCTGAGGCAGAACACGTGTCTGTCCTCGTTCTATTTTACCATAGAGAACACTTCTGGAATTCACGTACTGAAGCAAATCCTTAATTTCATCCGTTTCCTGCCGATAGTATAAGTCAATATAATCCTCTGAAAGCTTCTGGTTATGATATTGATTTATTTTCATTTACCTGTCTTCCCCGTTTTTCTTTTCGTTTTTCAATGAAATGAATGATAATACCAATTACTACTGCGATTGATGTAAAATTAAGAAAAATATCACGATATGCATTTTTATGTAAGGGTTCAAAAAATCTGGTAAACCATACATAGATAAATACGATAGTCATTCCAATCCCGTAAACCACAAGCCAGGTTAACAACTCACTCTTAAATTTGATATTTGCAGAAAGCTCTATAACAAGCACTGCAATAAGACAAACGACAGCCCTATTCAATATGTGTGAATTCGTATCCTCCATCCGTCCTTGAAACAATTGTAATGCACTGCTGATAATCGTAATTACTGTGTATATCATGCAATATAAAATAAACCCCTTTTTCAATACAACCCATAATTTGTTTTTCATAATCAACCTACACTCCTTTTATTGTTTTGGCAGGCTTTATGCGATGCAGAGTGTATTATACTGACATGATCGCTGGCCTGTGGTCACAGTATAGTTGATTATATATCGTATTTCAATCGGTCACACACTATGTTGCAATTTGTGCCTACCTATGTTGCATATAATTTAAAAAGTAAAGTGAATTACTCTATGCTTAGTGATGAAGCCGGCTTTTTCCAGTGTTCTTTTAGAAGCAAAATTGTAATACCAACACCCACACACCGGCGTCAAATCATGCTGATCACAATACTCCTTAAGCTGAATCAGAATGAAGGTTCCTAAACCTTTCTTTCTATGTTCTTTGGCAACCACCATACCAATATCACGATAGCTTTGATCCTTCCATATCTTCTTGAAGGTTCCGGCGCCTAGCAGGTGATTCTCCCTCAGAAAGACAAGTACCTCCTGATTAATAATCTCCTCCTTCAGGTCATGAAAGAACTCCACCTCCTCGTCCATTCGATTAAGCACTTCCAAATTATCACAATCTTCCATATCGGCTAAACGAATGGTAATGTCAGCAAATCGATTGTCTGGACATCCAGTCTCGCTATAATCTCTGAAGAGATATGCACTGCCTTCACAGGTCTTCTGAAAATCATGACACAGTGACATAAGCAAATAATCATAGGTCTTGTATTCTGCAGCTACGATATATTTCATATCGATTAGATATTGAAAGATTTCCTGTGAATGCATATGTACCTTTTCCTCTAAGTAAAACTCCCATAAGATTTGCTTCGTATCAATAATGGCGTAACCTAGCAGCTGTTCAATGGAGCTTACGGAATATGTCTTTATCATATCTTCTCCTCCATAGCATTATTGTCATATCGGATTGGGAGTATCGTGATTACTCTCTAACTCTTATAGTGTCCCTGTCGACCAGTATTATTTCGATACTGGCTACAAACAATTATTATACACCCATAGCAGACAGCCACCAAGCATATTTTACCAAAAAGGCATCCTACCACGCTATGATAAGATGCCTTATAATCATATTATTCTATTGCTTTAAAACAAATTTCTTATCAGGCTTGTACCGGCAATAAACGTACCGATGGTCGCTCCAAGATTAGCCATAAATATGACTAAAATGGTTTTCAGTAAACGATTTGTAAAAAAGCCCTTAATCGTGAATATATCTGTCTGGACGTTCTGCACATCCTTGACAGTAGGTTTTTTCATCGTAGCCTCTACCAGTCCGGTAAACCACCCACATGCCAGCAATGGATGCAAGGTCGTCAGTGGAGCTGCAAGAAAGGAGGTAAGGATACTCAGTGGATGAGCGAAGGATAAAGCAGTAAATATTGCCGCTAAGATACCAGTCCATAACACCCATGCAGATAATTGCTGCAATCCGGTCTGAAAATTAATGATAAAGGAATATACCAGCAGTCCGGTGATCAAGGCGGGAATAATCCACCCGACGACCTTTGAAAAAGGACTTACCGGAGGAACAACTGAGATTTCCTCTATATTCTGATCTTTAAAGATCTCTTTCTTGATACCCGGTACATGGCCGCCACCTAATACGGCAACCACCTTTTTACCGGGAGCCTCTTTAATCTTAGCTGCCAGATATTGATCCCGTTCACTGATTAACACCTCGCCAACCTTCGGAAAATCCTTCTTTAATCCAGCCATTGCTGCTTCCAGCATATCCTCTTCCAATAATTTCTCCAGATCATCACTGGTAATGTCCTCGTCTTCATCAGCAGAAAACAAGAGGCTGCCGACTAATTTAGCCTTATCCCATAGGTTTAATTTACGCCAAATCCGTAAGAAGGTTGTCTGAAGACTACGGTCTGCTAACACTAAGGTTGCTCCTGTCTCCTTCGCACTCTCCATTCCCTGGATCATCTCGCCACCGACCTGATTTCCTAATTTCAAAGCCATCTTCTTCTGATAGGATGCAAGGAAAAGATTAGCGATCATAAATCCTACCTTCTTTGCCTTAATGACTTTAATCAAATCCGTATCTTCCCAAGCCTTGGGCTTTATGATATTCTGATAGCGGTCTTCATCCAGCTCAATACATACGCTATCTGGACGTTCTTCCTCAATCACCTTCTTCACAAGCTCCGCACTTTCTTTTGATACATGAGCTGTTGCAATCAGAAGAATTTCCTTACCCATATATTCTAATTTCGTTACATTATCTTCACTCATCAAAATCCTCCATACAGTACCATCGCGTTTAATCATTTCAACTTACATTATTCGAATGAAACGAATTAATTTCAAGTATACTGTTTCGGAATCATTAAGTCAAGCAAACGAATATGAAACTGAAAGCATTCCAAACGCAGCATCTTTACCAACAACACCGGCGATGTATGTCCATACCCAGTCTCCCATAAACCAGGTACCAACTTTTCTGGTTGTAAGTGCTTCTACATTGAGGTTTATATTACCACCCAAAGAATCAGCTTCATTATAATGATATCCTTATAGGCATTGAAGGCGTATTACTTTTTATTTTCCTTATTCCATTTAAGCCATCGAAATAAAATATAAAACGAAAATATCCATTCAAATAATAAAATGATAAGAAACACAACAAAAGGTAAAATCCTTAAATAAACTAAAATTATCGAAAGAAAACATAATACACAGATAGAAAATAAAATAATTTTAGCTTTTCTATTAAACTCAATTTTCATTTTCAATAATCCTCCATTAAATTAATGGGCTGACTTTGTTGTCACCGTTAATCGGACCACATTCCAGATTATACTGACGGCATATCACTAAAATAATGCCATCTAGAATCTTGATTTTTCATAATTATACGGAATACTTGTCCCAACGACCACATCTTCTATCTTTTCTATTATAAGCCAATCATCCATATTTCCTTGATGATCAAATTCTAACGGCATAATATCCTTAACATCTTTAAATTCAACCAGGCACAGGCATTTCTTATGCCAACGCTCCTTCTGTTTGGGTGAGAGATTAAGTTTACTTTGATTGTCATTAAGGATTTTATCGATCTCATCCTCTAAAAGCTTGGTATAGTTTTCAACCTTAGTAACCGTGGCGGAAGCAGTAATTTTACTTGTACCCTTTTGCATAAAATAAAGTGTTTCTCCTTCAAATACTCTGCTATGTGGTATTTTTCTACCAGCTGCTCCACGCACTACCATAGTTTTTGTACCGGCCAGAATTTTATCAAGTACCTTCTCTCCATTCTTCCCTTCATTATCGCAGTATACTAGATGAACCATAGCTAATCCCCCTTTATTACTATTTTATTCCATATGAATTGTACAATAGATAGGAAAATATCTCAACCCGATTTTGAACAATAATATAGTGTAAGCTTACAATTTATTACATGGGACGCAATCACCTAAGCAATAAAAAAGCTCCTATCAGTTGAAATTTAATCGTTGATAGAAAGCTCATTTTTTAAAATTATCCGCACTTCTATTTCCAGATTAACACAATTTTAAATACAAGTCTACCATTATTTTGGGAAATTGATATGATTGTAAGGTAGAAACAGTTTGGACGTTTGATAGAGCGTATAGAAAGGCGACCAAAAGATTACTTTTCCATATAAAATAATAATATTCGTTGGAGGAAATCAGATGGATTGTATTAAAAGACAAGAAATCATCTCTGGACTCCAGTCACTCGGCATCAGACCCGGAATGGAGCTGGAAGTACATAGTTCATTGAATAGCTTTGGCTATGTGGAAGGCGGTGCCTTAACTGTTATTGAGGCTTTGAAAGAAACAGTAGGCAGTAATGGAAGTATATTCATGCCCTCACTCAGGTTGTCACCCAATCTTCCGCTAACAAAAGCAGATAATGAGTTAGGGCTAACCTGTAAAATAAAGATACTTGAGCCCGATACAGAACGCAGTGCAATGGGCCTAATCGCCGATACTTTTAGACAAATGCCTGAGGTAGTAACAGGTGAAGGTATTTTTCGTGTTTCTGCCTGGGGAAAAAATGCTGGCAAAGTTTCAACCGGATTTCAATATCTTATTGATAACAGCGGTAAGGCACTGCTTTTAGGCGTCGACATCTATCGTTTAACAGCCATGCATTACGTTGAGGATTTGCTTCCGCAAAGGATCCGTGACATTTTTAAACCATCCGAAGAAGTGAATCAGCTTTATCCCCCTGACCAGTGGTTCATAGAGACGGGAGAACCACCGGTAAAGCCCTGGTATACCATCCAGTCAATGGCTTATGATAAGGGCATAATAAAAACAGGGCAAATCGGCAAATGTGAATGTATGTTTTTTGATCTCCGAGATGTTGTCGGTCTCTATCAAAAAGAGCTTAAGCACAACCCTTTCAAATTATACGGGTTAGAGTAATGGAAAGACACCCTGCAGTGCTGCTTATCGACTAGAAACTGCTTTTCTAGTATTTTTACTTTACTTTACTTTCCTTGCCTTTCTTCCAAACCGCCATTTATTTTCCGCGCGATATATAATGAATACTGTAATTCCCTTATATGGTTCTATCTTATTAATAGCAAATACCTCCCTGACTTGGATTAGTTATTTTTGCTTCGTATTTCCTTATAATTATTTTGTTCCGTAGGAAATCATCAGCCCCTGAACCTTAAGGAACTCTTTCTCAGAACCCGCATCGGCAAAATGATTTGCTATTCTGGCTTGCATCATCAAGAACTTTTCCGTATCTGCTCTTTTAATCCCTCTATTCATAAAAAACTCAATTAAGCCTTCATTCTCTGCAATTCCAGTTGCTTTATCCCATCCATTTATTTGTATAAACTCCTGCAATTCTTTCTCATAATCCATCTTATCCGGGTAGGTGAATATCACTTTATCATTCATTCTTACACCGATATCATGTAACCCCAACTGATGCATATAAAATGGCAGGCGCATTCCGATTGCATAATCTCTGCCCTCCCTCTCCAGTTCTGTTCTCCAGAGCGGATGATAATCAAAATTCGTACATAGTTCATCGTAGCTGATTCCGTCGATATAAATTCCGTCGTTTTCAAATTCTCTATTCACTTCCACACCGACTACCATGCCACCTTTTCTGACCACCTCAATCATATTAGCAAGAACCTCCAACGGCCTGTTTAAATGACGCAAGCATGCCTGGCAGATGGCTAAGTCAAATTTCTTGCCAATATTAAGATGATAAAGGTCTGATTCAATGAAGGCCACTGGAATATTCGTATCTACGAATGTTACTTTTGCCTTATTAATAAAGCTCAAACTATCAATCCCGGTATAGGTGCTCCCCTCCGGTAATGCTTCCATCAGCTTTCTTCCTAAATAACCGTCTCCGCACCAAAAGTCTATCACATGAATTGGTGAGGTAATATGCCAGACATTCTCTACTAAGAATTTCAGATAATCATCATTCCAGAAATTCCTTCTGTTCTGAAATAGTTTATCCGTATTCTCATTCCACTTAGATCTATCATCTGTATTTCGTTGTATGTATTGTTGTTCACGCAAGGGTCTTAACCCCAGTAATTCATCCACCGACACATTAAAATACTCGGCGATAGCCGGTAGTAACGTGATATCCGGCATTGTCGTACCTGTCTCCCATTTGCTTACCGATTGATAAGTAACCCCCAATACCTCTGCCAGCTCCTGCTGCCCGATTCGTTTTTGTTTTCTTAACTCCGCTATTTTAAGATTAACTTTTGCCATATTCGCTTACCTCCTGAGTTAATATTAGCATAACGATTCATTCAATAATATAACGCATGACGTGAAGCAACTCACTTATTAGGCGAATGTTAATTGATAATATCAACAGAATATATTAGGTTAAGCTTCTTAAAATTGTCATAATCCTCATCAGATAAATCGAGGTAAGAGAAGCCCTCGTGTGAGCAAACCGCTAATACAATAATAATATAGAAAATACATGAAGCCTCCTATATTACATATGAATGAATTTTTTAGTTGGGTTCATATATATTATAACGACTAATAACTTTTCGGCACTTGAATTAATTGTATAATAGAAGCAGCTTTTACTCAACAATTATTTGTAAGCTTCTAATTGACATAGCTCAAGGACCATCGTCAACTGTTCACAATTACAATCGCTCATTAATTCTTCTAGTCGTTCCGCTTTATTATTTATTTTGTTTCATTACATGGTTTTTGACCGGGTAATTAACAGACTAAGATCCAAAAATGGCACCCATCACATTTTCATGATAAGGTGCCATAATCATCGAATTACTAACTACTTACTACCTTCTGTACCTTTCCTTTTGTCAAACCAATCATATACCAGCTCACACATAATTACTACAAAAAGTCCCAAACTGTATGTACTGCTCATTTTAAAAAGTAGTAAGATTGATATAGTCTGTCGAAAAGTGCCAACCCTTTTCACAGATGGCTGTAAAACTGAAAGCAATGAGCTAATATCATTTGAATCGTAAGAATCCCATTAAAGCAATCAATTCTTGTATCTCTCATTATTAGCCTCTTATTTATTCCATTTGCCTTCATTAATTGCGCGAATGATTTCGACGTCGATTTTCGGTTGTCTATCATATGTACATAAACCATTAATTTCTTGCTCAACATCGGTTATTTCAGTATAGCAAAAACCTTGAACAAATGGAGATTTTAATAAAGGATACACCACATCACAGTATCTCTGTGCGAAATCCTCATCCGAGGTAGCATTGGAATAACCCCAGCCTTCCCAATCACCTTTTTTATACGATATACCGCCAAACTCTGTCACCAATATTGGCTGTCCTTCATACTTCCAACCATTTGCCATGATAGGTCTTCCACCAGGTGCAAAATTCAGTATGTTCTCAAGGCTCTTATAACGCTCTTCTAGAATCTCTCTATTCCATTCATAGTCATGAATTGTGAGTAAGTCTGTACAGGTATGTTCCCAACCATCGTTTGATATCACCGGTCTTGTTTGATCTAAAGACTTTGTTAAATATACCATGGCTGCGCTGTGGCTTTGCTGTTCCTTTTTATCCTTAATGTTGAAAACACCCCAGGATTCATTCAAAGGCGTCCAAGCAACTATCGATGGATGATTATAATCTCTTAAGATTTCATCAATCCACTCATCTGTAATTCTCTTAACATATTTTCGTGAGTAAACATAAGCAGCTGCTATCTCACCCCATACTAAGAAGCCTATTTTATCTGCGTGGTATAAAAATCTGGGGTCCTCTATTTTTTGATGCTTTCTAACCCCGTTAAAGCCCATCGATTTTGCTAATTCGATATCCTTAATGAAATCTTCATCAGTAGGTGCGGTTAATAAAGAATCTTCCCAATACCCCTGATCAAGAAGCAATTTTTGATAATATGGTCGATTATTTAATAAAAATCTACCATTTTCAATGGACACTTTTCTCATTCCAAAATAAGAAGCTACACTATCCACGACATGTCCAGCATCACAAACCTTGAATATAACATCAAATAATCTAGGATTCTCAGGAGTCCAGGTCATCTCCTCTTGGAAATTCCAATTTCTCAAAATCTGTTGATCCAAGAGAACTTTATAGCTTCCTGCATTCCGTTTTGTTTCAATTGTATTAATGGTTAATAATTCCCCGGCAAAATATATCTCTGTTTTTAATTCAACTGTTTTGGGGCTATTGATTTCGTAATTAAACTCAACCTGCATATTATCCAAATCTGCTGTGATATAAATCTTCTCCAAATAGGCTTCTTCTACCGCTTCCAGCCATACTGTCTGCCAAATACCGGTAGTCCTATTATAAAAAATTCCTTCCGAATTATCTTTCCAGTATTGTTTGCCTCTTGGGATTTCCAGATCACTTGGACCATCACAAGCCTTTAGAACAATTGTATTACTATCATTTCTTAGAGCATGAGTGATATCCATTTCAAAGCTGATATGGCCTCCTGTGTGCTCCATAATAAAGACATCATTTACCCATACCTCGCAGAAATAATCAACTGCTCCAAAATGGAGGATTGTCTTCTTTCCTCTCATATAGTCCGGAAGGTCAAAGCTCCTGCGATACCATACAATTTCATGTGCATCCTGAATATTGATTCCGGACAATTTTGTCTGATATACATATGGAACAATAATCTTCTGATCAAAGCAATCTGTATCAAAAGAAAACTCCCACTCACCATTTAAATTCATCCACTCATTTCTTACAAACTGTGGTCTTGGATATTCATTTCTCGGAACTCTCATTTAATGTACCTCTTTTCTAGTGGTTTGCTTAGCCTTTTACTCCTGAATCTGAAAAAATCCCGCTTTGCTAAGACATATTAAAACATATTTAGTGTTTGTTTTGATGCTAAAAGATATTGTTTAAAACACCAATTATGTTTCTATGTCTGTATTATATTATATATAATATATTATTACAACCTCTTCACCGATTATATTTTATATGTTTTTTACAACTCATTATTCTTTATGAACATTTTTACTGTCTATTTCCAGGATGCATGAAGTGTATTTATTCAGTTTTTATGTTTGTTATTGTAATAATAAACGGTTCACATCTATGTACTACTAAAGGGCCCATGAAATTCATCAAAAAGATAAAGCATGTTAAAAGGGTAAGTTCCATTTAACATGCTCTAATTTACAATCGCATATTCATCATTCTATTGATGCCTAGTATTCCATACTTAGAATAATATTCTGTGGATGATCGCCAAACTTCTCACCAAAGATATTAAAGCCTCCGACGTATTTGGCATCCTTTCTATTTCCGATTCGTACCACTAAAGGTTCATTTTCCTTTATAGCTAACATTCCTATATGGGTATCACTCACTCGGTTTTCATTAACATAACACCCGTCTTTTCTCACTTCCCAAGTCGTTAACAATCCGTACTGGGTGCTTCCGGACGACCAGGTCGACGGAGTAAGCCTCCCTCTTCTAGCCCCAAAATCTCCTGGTGACAGCCATGATCCACAATCAACCCCGTTGATCCATACGGTTATTTCTGATTTCCAATTCTCTCTGTAATTTGGTGCTTCTGAACAAATCTCCAGAGATAAGCCTATTCTCTTTAAATCAGATTTTTTTGGAATTTGATTAGGAAACTTGTACTCAATATAACCGCCAGAGCTCCAGATAATTTGTGCATTCATTCTATTCGGAAGATAAAAACATTGTATTGAATCTTCATTTCCGATAAATCCATTTTCGTCAGCTATTCCACAAGTCGAAAACACTTCACAATCCGTATATGCACCGATTGGCATATTGACACTAACTACTTGATTAACGTTTTTCGATAAATTATCAAGACTGATATTGACAATATCATTCTTTTTACTGCACAGCCTCACGGCCCCTCTTGTACCGGGTTGAACCTCAGTATTAATTAATTCCGCCTTCTCCAATATATTTACGTGAAGCGCTGCGCTTGACGGTGCTATATGAAGCTTTTCAGAAATCTCACCTATATTCAAACTCTCTTCATAAAGTAGTTTTAATATTTCGAGTCTTACCGGAGAAGATAATGCTTTTCCGACATTACAAACCTCTTCCTCTTCACCCAGATCCAATGCCAATAATTTAGCCATAATTTCACCTTCTCTCAAATCACTTCAATAATGAATTTCCTTTGAATACATATTTTTTCTTAATCGAATTTTTGTTGCTACTGACCAGTTCTTATTAATCGGTAAGCGTTGTATCCATGAATAACCATCATCTACAAGACAAAATTCCCTGCTGTCCAGCTTGCATTCAAGCTTTTCATGAACTGCCTCAACAAATATGGCGGATGCATACCCGCTAAAGCGTTCTTGATATGTATTAAATAATATACATTTACTTGACTTTATACCACCGGCTCCTAGCGATCTACTTTCTTTTCATATTCGGTCACTTAGTGCCCCGTTATTCATTGGATATTGACAAATCAGCTCTTTCTTCTTTGGTTATCTTCTCCAATATTTCCCTTGAACTCTTAACAATCCAGAGCTTATTACCAAGTTTCTCTACCTTTTTGAATTTCTTTATGGCCTTCTCCGCTTCCCCCATCATTATCTCCATTTGTGCCAGACGAAACAAAATACTCAGATATTGTCTTCTATCTAAATCAGGGGTTCGTAATTTATTAAGATGTTCATAACTCAAATCATACTTACCTAGATAATAATATCTCTCGCCAATTAATATTTCGACTGATTTTTGTAGCCTTTTTCCCAAAGGACTTAGCTTTACCAAGTTCGTTTCATATAATTGCTCCGCTTTATCAATCTCCCCCAGCTCATAATAGCATAGGATGAGATTAATTGTATAAATGAGATATGATCCATCTTTTTCTGATATATATGAGGTATCTACTCCCTCCAAATACTCTCTCGCAGTTTGGAAATTCCCCATAGCTATATGCCCAGCAGCACGATTAATAGCAAGACGGTGGACAATTCTTTGTTCTTTACCACGTCTCTTCTCTAGATGATCCATCATTTTCAAGAACCGTTCCGGGTCACAATCTGAGTCTAACGCTTTCCTTTGCAATGTGGTAATAATGTATCCTGAGATATAATTACAGAATAATAAAATTATAAAGGTTATTATGAACGACATAATTACACTAACATCAAAATATACCAAAATAAGCATACTTATTAAGGCTATGATAAAAAATAATATTTTAATCATATTTACCCACCAATTCCCCTCAAATGATATTAAGCCTTTGTAAGATGTATAAGCTGACGCTGTAAATATTCCGGTTATATTACTTAGTCATGGCGTTCATCCGTATTATCAAACATCTCACAAAACCTTGCAGCAAATGCCGGTGGCTCTCCTTTTGCATACAAATGTGAAATATCACCAAAAGAACTCATCCGAAAATATGCTAATCCTTCTCTGCGCTCTTCCGTAATCAAAGTTGTCACTGAGGAAGGTGCTGCACAGAAGCCATGCCACAATACCATTGGTGAGATACCAAGTAAATGTCCCAAAATAACGCATTCTACTCCAAAGTGACAGAAAAGGACAATAGTATCATCATTGGGCGTGATTGCACGAAATAAATTACCTTCATGCTGATACCCGTGTTCCTTAAGCAGCTCATCCAGACCAGAATAAACGAAGGTGACCTCATTAATCACATTCCCTGACTGCATGATCGGCGTAGTATACCAAAGATTTCTATCATAGAATTCATTGACCTTAGTCCAATCGGACGGTAGAAAATCCCAAGGAATACGCTCATTACCAGATACCTCATCAATAATTGGTGCATGAAATTCTCTAAGCCATGGGAGAATCTTGGCTTCACGCTTCATCTTTTTTAGCGTAACCGAAGCGGTATCCCTCGCTCTTCCTAACGGTGATACATAAAATGCTTTTACCTCCATTTCAGAGATCCGATCTGATAAAAACTCTGCTTCTCTCCATCCTTTTTCTGTTAAGGAATCCTTACTATAGTCCGGATCCGCATGTCGTATAATGATTAATTTCATGTGTGTTTTGTATAATCCAAGGAACCCTTTATGAGTTGGCTGGATCATCTTCCTTTCTTACAATTGTAATAATGATAAGTAGCTGATTTTAATCCAAATCCTCCCCCTCAATGTTATATATATCCTCCAGCCGAAGTCTTTTGTCTACTATTTGAAGGATACGTGAAGTCTGACCAAATTTGGCTACCATACCGGTGAATCGAATATATTCTCCGCCATCCACATTGCTCACTTTATCCTTTTGGAAATATACAACAGTAACGATTGGGTGATGGCCCCTCTCAAGCAACCCTTCAATCTTTCCCAGCTTTATATCTAAAGCCTCTTTTGCCTCCTCCGACAAATCGATGCGGGGTACAACAACCTTTTGTTTTGCTGCAATCGCCTCTTCGTAGCCTTTCAGTGCCGCAAAAGGAGCAAATATCTTTGCCCGGTCTTCTACCCTCATTCTTGGATGTTTGATTATATCAGAGCTTTTCAATGGATATTCCATCTCAATAATGTCATCATACTTATGAGTAGCCTTAGCCTCCAAGGATACCGGATTCTTTACCATACGAAATCTCTCCTATGCTTTGTGTCCACCAATCTGATTATTTCTTTCCATTGTAGTAGCACCATCTTCCAGATTGATCCCTTTCAAGATGGCATTCTTTCCAAATTTCTTCTTTATACTAAGCATTGCTTCCTGTATCTTACGCTCTTTCGCCAGCTCTGCCGGATCTGTGAATAAATCATACTGCTCATATCTTTCTTCCACAAGGTTATTGGCACTCACAGTCACGCGCCTGATCAGAAGCTCTTTTGATACAATTCTATCATAAAGCTCCATAATCGCAGTCAAGATTTTCTTAGTACTACTGCTTGTTGTACCGAGATTAGCAGTACCATGAGCAGATTTGGGGATCGATCTTCCGTAACGGTCCTCCGTAACCTCGCCTTCGAACCTTCCTTCATCTACATTACTCCTATCATAGCCAATGGTCAAGGTCAGACTATCTGTCACCAACCCTTTCTCCACAAGTTCAAGTACCAATAAATCCGTCATTTCCTGTACAATAATTCTTGACTTATGAAAATCATAGGGATACTGTAAGACTTGTCCCGAAGAAATGCTGTTTGTGCTGGGTTTATAGGATTTAATATCTTCCATACTGCATGGTTCATACCCCCATGCGTGGTCAATCAATAATTCAGCATCGATGCCAAGCATACGATACAACAATTCTTCATTATACAGTGAGATTCCGGCAATCTCACCCATTGTATTCAGACCGCTGTTTTCAAGTCTTTTTGCAATACCTCCGCCAATTCGCCAAAAATCAGTAATCGGTTTGTGATCCCACAATAATCTGCGATAAGTATACTCATCTAGTTCCGCTATACGAACACCATTCGCATCGGCTTCTACATGTTTAGCCACGATATCCATGGCAATCTTGCTAAGATAAAGGTTTGTTCCGATTCCTGCTGCAGCTGTGATTCCGGTCTTCATAAGTACATCATGTATCATTTTCACCGCTAGCTCCTTCGCAGACATCTGATAAAGGCTCAAATAATTAGTCACATCCATAAAGCATTCATCTATACTGTATACATGAATATCCTCCGGACTAATATATTTCAAATAGGTCGCATAAATATCCGCTGACACTTCAATATAGCGTGCCATCTGAGGCGGTGCAATGATATATTCTACTTCCTTCCCTGTACGCTGTTTTACTTCCCTTAGTATCTGTTGCACCTCAAATAACCGAGCTCTGCCAGGTATGCCATAAGTCTTCAGGGATGGAGATACGGCAAGACAGATGGTTTTCTCGGTACGAGATGGATCAGCTACTACTAGATTTGTGGTCAGTGGATTTAAACCTCTTTCGATACACTCAACAGAGGCATAAAAAGATTTCAAATCGATCGCAATATAGATATGTTTCTGTTTTGGTGTTATCGTATTTGACATCTTTACTGCCTCCTTCCTAACCCTTATTGTACCAATAATCCACTGAATTTTGAAGATATTTCAATCAATCCGCTTCAATATTTGGCTAAGCAGCTCCATAGAGAGTATTCGTATCTTCGATACTAGTAGTTACAACAAGAACTTTAATCAAGAACTCTGTATTCCCTTATTCGAGAGGTTTTTCTGTATTCTCTTGGTGACATTTTTAGCATTCGTTTGAATATCTTATTAAAAAATTTCATGTCACTATAGCCAATTTCCTGCGCAATTTCAGAGATTGGCAGATCACTGCCCGCCAGTAATTCACAACATTTTTCCATCCGAATTTTTTGTAGATATTCACTGATGGTAAAGCCTGTTTCTTCTTTGAATTTACGGCTAATATACTGTGGAGTAAAATGATATTCCTTGCAAAAACACTCCAATAATTTTTGCTTTGTAAAATTTCTATTGATATATTCCATCGCATCTACAATGGCTTTATTCGTTGATATATTCCCTTTATCATCAACCAATTTGCGCATAGTAATAATCAGAATCTCTAAAAGCCTGCATCGAAAGATTTCCGTATATCCTATCTTCCTTTCTTGGTATTCTTTCATCATACCAAGAAGGAGCTCCACTACCCTTCCATCCTCATCATGAAAAATATGATTGACTGTGCTCTTCCCCAAATATATTTTGTAATAACGCAATAAACATCCATGAATCAGCATCTCAAAGGAATTACATCCTTTTAAGGTATCATTAATAATCTCAGGCAAAAACAAGCAGTTAATCAATGTTAAATTTTTACTTCCTTTATAGCTATGAACGCTCCCATAATCAACGATAAAATAATCACCTTTGGATAAGGTACTTCTTATCTCATTAAGGGTATGTATGGTTGTTCCTCCTGTGACGTAGGCAAGCTCGAAGAAATTATGATTATGTCCCCCAAAATCCTCTTGTTCAAAGGGTTTAATTACCAATTTTTCGGTTTCTGCATTCTCATCATCTTGTAATTCACTTAACTCCAGTGTATCCATCTTTTTCATAAGTTAAATTTGCCCCCTATATCGGCAATAAACAGGTGTTTTATTTTATATTACTATCTGCTATTCTTAAAGTCAATCATTACTAATCGGAGGAATGTATTATGATTTGGCAAGCACACTGGTTAAAACCCGCCATCGAAATGGGTGAAGTATGCCCCTTATACAAAAAAAGTTTTTCTAGCCATGGTAAGATACAAAAGGCAAGATTATTTATTACAGCTCTTGGTGTTTATGAGGCTTTTCTCAATGAGACACGAATCGGCGATTTTGTATTAGCTCCAGGCTGGACTAGTTATTCAAAAAGACTCCAATATCAAGAATACGATGTAACTGATTTATTATTGGAAAATAATAATTTTGAGGTAACCGTAGGCAAAGGCTGGTATCGAGGTAGATTAGGTTGGGCTAATGCTAACACAAAGAATAACTTACGAGTTACGCCTCCCGGTCTCTTAGCTCAATTAGAGATTAATTACGAAGATGGTAGTAATGTAACCATACTATCTGATGAGAGCTGGTCCTGTGAAGAAAGTAAGGTACGTTTTTCTGAAATTTATGACGGCGAAACTTACGACGCTTCCTTTTCTTCCATAGCTAATTATGACGTACACATATTTGAAGGCCCAACTCATACACTGATCAAGCAACAGGGTGAAGAAATTAAAGAACAGGAACGTCTGCAGGCAGCACGGCTATTCCATACTCCTAAGGGAGAACTTGTCATTGATTTCGGTCAAGAGGTAACCGGCTACGTTGAGATTAATGTAAATGCCAATACCGGAGAAGAAATTCTACTTTCCCATGCAGAAGTGATGGATAAGGAAGGAAATTTCTACACACAAAACTATCGCAGTGCGAAAGCAAAGTATCATTATATCTGTAAAGACGGACTTCAAACATATAAACCAAAGCATACCTTTTATGGCTTTCGCTATATTCGTATTGATCAGTTCCCAGGTGGTGTTAAAAATGCAAGACCAGATCATTTCTATGCTATCGTGGTGCACTCTGATATACAGCGTACCGGACACCTTAGCTGTTCCAATCCTCTATTAAATCAGCTCTTTGACAATATTATCTGGGGCCAAAAAGGTAACTTTTTGGATGTTCCTACCGATTGTCCTCAAAGAGACGAACGTCTTGGTTGGACTGGTGATGCACAGGTATTTGTGAAAACTGCTGCCTTGAATTATAATGTGGAGAAGTTTTTTACAAAATGGTTGGCGGATATGGCTGCTGACCAGGGAGAGAATGGACGGGTTGGCCACGTAATTCCTGATATATTAGACGATGAGAGCAGTGCAGCTTGGGCTGATGCTTCCACCATATGTCCCTGGGAGATTTATTTAGCCTACGGAAATCCTCAGGTTCTTGCATCTCAATTTGAATGTATGAAGAAATGGATCGGTTATATCACCTCTCATACCAAGACTCCGTATCTTTGGACCGGTGGAACCCATTTTGGAGATTGGCTCGGCCTGGACGCTCCTTCCGGAAGCTATAAGGGATCAACAAGAGAAGACTTTATTGCAACTGCATTTTATGCTTATTCCACCTCCCTCGTAGTGAAAGCCGGTAAAGTACTAGGCGAAAATGTAAAGGAGTATGAGGGCTTATTTCAAAAGATTGTAAGTGCCTTCCAGGCTACCTATCCGGAATACTTAACTCAAACGGAATGTATCCTGGCAGCTCATTTCAAGCTGGCTTTGGACTGCCAAGCTGCAGCTGATAAGCTGGCGAGTATGGTGAAAGAATGCGGAATTCAGCTGAAGACGGGCTTCGTCGGAACCCCTTATTTACTTCATGTATTAAGTGATTATGGACATGCCGACCTCGCCTATTCTTTATTACTGCGAGAAGCTTATCCCTCCTGGTTATACCCTGTTACTAAGGGTGCTACTACCATCTGGGAGCATTGGGATGGAATCATGGAGAATGGTGACTTCTGGAGTGCTGATATGAACTCCTACAATCATTATGCTTATGGCGCCGTTGCAGACTGGGTATATGGTGTGGCAGCCGGTATTAAGCCTATGGAAGAGTATCCCGGATATAAGAAGGTGAAAATCTCCCCTATCCCTGACCGGCGATTGGATTGGTTAAAAGCTTCTTTGGATACCAAATACGGACTTATCCGATCTGAATGGAGAAAAGAAGATACCTTATGGCGCTATGAAATTGAAACCCCGGTAGAAGCCTGTGTTACCATCGATGGTAAAACACGCGAGATTACAAGAGGAAGACATATTTTTTATAGTCAACAATAGAAGGTGAAGAAGAATAAAAGGTTCTATAATAAATATTGGGGTGGTACTTTACCCCGATATTTTTTTACATTAAAATGCACTTATAACCAGCCTGCCTACTTTCCGTTCTGCGACCAACATAATTGAAAGAAGGTAGATTTATAAGTGCACTCTAATTGTATCAATAAACTGTTAAATTTAGAAGATGTAATCGTAAAAAGTATAAAACATTCAAACTCGTTGATTACTATCCTCTTAGAAACAAAACCAACTCAGCAGGTTTGCCCTATCTGTGGTACCGTTACTCGAAAGATCCATGATTATCGGATGCAGACAATTAAGGATATCCCTTTTCAGCTTAAACCTACTAATCTCGTTCTTCGAAAAAGGAGATACACCTGCCCTTGCGGTAAACATTTCTATGAGAAGTATACATGGCTACCAAAATATCAGCATATGACAAAGAGACTTGCCATGTATATCTGCCACCAACTAAGAGAAACCATTAGTTATACCTATGTCGCCTCACAGACAAACACATCGATATCTACTGTAACAAGGGTCTTCGACCGTATTAATTATGACAGACCTTCCATTCCTAAAGTACTCTCCATTGATGAGTTTAAAGGAAATGCAGAGACAGGTAAATATCAATGTATACTGTTTATAGAATCTAAAACATTAAAATAGCTCTTCATCAAGTGTTTGTGAGGGATTCAGAGAATCCCACCCCAACTCTTGACAAAGAGCCAAATAAAGTGAGGCTAGCTTTTACACTGGCCTCACTCGATAATTAATATATAACTCTAGATCAAAATCGTCCCACTTCACTACCAACAATTGTCCTATTCCTAACAATACTTAATCATACGCTATCCAATACTCAACATCTATTTCTATTCATGGGTGTCAATCCAATTGAAAAAACCTCATAACAGCACCGTCAGTTGTTGTTACATTGGATTTACCACCCCGGTGTTACGAATCGGATTTATTGAAAAATGTGTTCCTTTTCTTTCACTGGAATCCAGATTTCACTTACATAATCATCACTATCGTTATTACCCTCTGTATAATATTCAATATCATAATCCGATATTAATTCATAATTTGAGGCAGGCAGCCATTCACTATACACTCTCTTCCATTGATTTTGTATTGCATCAGGCATCGGACCAATACAGGTAAATATCGCCCAAGTATATGCTGGTATTTCAAATATTTCAAAATCCTTAGGAATCTCTTTTACATACTGCTTTTCACATCCGATTCCATACTTCCATTCTTTTGCATTTTCCTTGGCTTGAGCACATATTCCCATCATCCCGCAGACCTTTTCATTAAGCTTCTCATTAAAATAATCACCCCAGAAATTAGGTACTTCTGTTCTCGAGGTTTCCTCATTAAAAAACCTCGCCTTTGCTACCACCTGAAATGCTTTTTTCTTTTCAATCCTGTAATCCATACTATTACCACCTTCCATCACTATTTTTAGTATTAGGCGATTGAAAGATTTTAGAATGGCACCTTGCTTCTTTACCTCATTTGGTGTTATGCCATGATATCGAGTAAATGCTTTTGAGAAACCTTCCGGTGTCTCATATCCATACTTTAGTGCAATATCGATTACCTTAACCTTACTTAACAACAGCTCATGACCAGCTAAGGAAAGACGTCTATTTCTAATATATTCCCCAACCGTCAAGCCTGTAAACAGGCTAAATGCCCTTTGAAAATGAAAACTAGAAAGATATATGTGTTCGGCTATCTCTTCACATGTAATATTTTCAGTAAGGTTATCTTCCATATATTCGATTGCCTGATTTAATGACTTTACCCATTCCATATCTATCATCTCCTTACATTAATAGTAGCAAAGAATAAACGACTGCTCCTGTCAGTGTGTGCTCATATTTGTCTATTACATTTATTTTATCATATCAGCAAATGAAAAGCACCCTACCAATTTTCATGTTAGGATGCCAATCATTTATTCTCATTTCTTACTCATGACAGTCTTACCTAAGTCCGATCACCAAAAAAGTTGAAAACTCAACCTTCTCTGATATTCATACCAATTATGCTGCCATAACAATCCATCACAACTTAAGTATTACCTAGTAATTATACCGTCCAAATCCCAAAGATCTTCCCAGCCATTGGCATTTTCCCATAAGAATACCTGACCTTTAATTAAACGGTTATTTTTATCAATCGACTTTAATATCTCCATTTCCTCATCGGTCAACGGATCTTCTGTGGTACATCTTAGGTTACTTGCATATTCATTTTCAAATACAGAAAACGGAATCGGAACCTGTCCTCTTTGTACTGCCCATTTCAAGCAAATAACTGCAGGATGTACATTATGAGCCCTCGCAATTTCTACCAACTCCGGAACCTGAATATCAGCAATATCATCCACCGTCTTATCACGATCCGGTCTGGTAGGAGAGCCGATTGGACAAAAGCCGATTGGTTGAATACCCTGAGCGACACAATAATCATATAACTGTGGCTGTTGGAAGCACGGATGTAATTCCATCTCAATTGCTACCGGCTTAATCTTACAGAGAGGAAGAACCGCATCTAGTTTAGGGATAGTCATATTGGACATACCAATGTATTTTACAAGACCCATTTCTACTAATCTTTCACATTGTCTCCAGGTATTCATAAATTCCTCTACGCTGAAGGGTCTAGAATCAGGATTACGAGAATCGCCGCTGCAGCCCGGTGCATGGTAATTAGGAAATGGCCAATGTACAAAGAACAGATCAATATAATCTAATTTCAAGTCCTTCAAGCTCTTCGCACATGACAGGAGTACATCACCCTTTCCATGCATATCATTCCAAACTTTTGTTGTTATGAATAACTCTTCTCTTTTAACAGTTCCTTTCTCAAATGCAGCCTCGAACACTTTACCAATTTGATCTTCATTTCCATAAACAGCTGCACAGTCAAACAAACGGTATCCTACTTCAATTGCGCCTGCAACTGCTGCAGATACCTGCTCTGGTGTGAAGCGGTCAGAGCCGAAGGTTCCCATGCCAATACCAGGAATATAATCCCCATTATAAAGTCTTCTCTTGGGTACTAAATTGGGATCAATAGAAATCGTCATATTATTTTCTCCTCCTTAATTTCAAGTACCGATTTGTCAGTACTTGTATTTATATTTTCATAGTTATATTAATCGTTTTTTGAAACTCACAATCGTTGTTTATGTCCTTGATATGATCGGATTATTATCATTTAATGTAAATTGTGATTTGCTCGCTACATAATTTTTACTACCTGAATTTGAGGTAATAAACCCTCCATATCTTTTGTCAGGTAAAACCCTGTTTCCATACGCATTGCATTCGCAACCGAGATAGCACTGGCGAATTTCATGATCTCTACCATTGGCATTCCTCGCGAAAAGCCAACTGCAAAACCAGCTATCACTGAGTCTCCACATCCTACCGTATTAACTGCTTTGATCTTCGGTATGATTACTCGGTAGATACCTTCTTCGCATACGATCAGAGATCCATCCCTGCCACGAGTAATCATAACAACTTCTATACCTGTCTTATGTAGGTCAATCGCAGTACTGATTAATTCGTCCTGATTATTCATTTCTTTTCCAGTTAAGCTTCTTATCTCATCCAAATTTGGCTTAATCATCGTAGGCTTTTCTTCCAGTGAATCCTCCAATAATTTGCCGCTGGTATCTAAGATCACCTTTTTATTATGCTGCTTTGCTATTTTAATCATGCTTTTATATAAATCGCTATCCACACCTTTGGGTACACTTCCTGATATTGCGACGACCGAGCATGCATCCATTAATCCAATATATTTACTTAGCATTTTTTCTTTATCGGAATCTGTTACAAATATACCCGGTTCCAGAAATTCAGTCTGTGTATCATTGGTTACATCATAAATATTAATACAGGATCTGCTTTCTCCGCTGATTTTCACAAAATCACTTTTTATGTTCTGTTCTTCCAATGCTTCGATAATAAAATCACCTGCATGCCCGCCAACAAATCCGGTTGCAGTTACATCTTCTCCTGCAATCGCTGCAACCCTAGATACATTTAGACCCTTTCCCCCTGCGGAGTAGCTGCATTCCTTTACCCTATTGACACTGCCAACTTGAAAATGATCAACTACATATCTTTTATCAATCGCCGCATTTAAAGTTACTGTTAAAATCATCTTTGCTATTCGATCCTTTCTAAGTAGCTGGTACTAATTCTCATTGATCAGCAGTATTTTACCATTAACAGCACCTGGTGTCTTAAATAATTGGAATGCTTCCTGAGCACGGTCCATCGGGAATTTATGTGCAATTAGGCCCTGATCAAATTTCAGCTGTCCCGTTGCAAAATAATGTGCTGTCAGCTCCCACTCTCTTCCCGGGAACGGAGCACTGTAGGACATCCAGGAACCAGTTAATTTAAACTCTTTACGGTTCATGTTTTCCCACATCTTCTGTGTAAACTCGAGATTTACATGCGGTGTTCCAATAAAGCATACATGGGATTTGTTTGCTGCCACTTCAAATGCCATATACATAGTTGGTGCAGCCCCGGCAGTCTCAAACACGAAGTCGTATCCTTTTCCATCGGTATATTCCATTGCCTTTTCCAGGAAGCCATCTACCGTGGTATTTACTACTTCATCCGCTCCCAGCTTTTTTGCAAGTGCCAGTCTATCATTATTGATGTCAAACACAACAACCTTCTTTGAACCATATATTTTAGCCCACTGCATTGTGAACAGGCCAATTGTTCCACCCCCTAACACTGCCACATACTGTCCACCCTGATAATCATTCAGCAACAAGCCGTGAAGTGCAACCGTAGACGGTTCAAACATTGCACCTTGTTCATAGGAAATACTTTTATCAAAAACGACCGCATTTCTCTCAGGAATTACTACATAATCCGCATTACTTCCCTGTTCTCTGGAACCAATAAAGCTGTATTTCTTACACAGCGAATAATTGCCTCTCTGGCAGTCCTCGCAGGTTAGGCAGGGTAATAATGGTGCAACGGAGACCCTGTCACCAACCCTAACCTTGGTAACACCTTCTCCAACCTCTATTACATCTCCTGAAAACTCATGACCTAATACAATAGGATAAAAATGAACACCATTATGTAATACTCTTGGAATATCAGAGCCGCAGATTCCGGAGGCTTTCACTTTAACTTTTACGGTACCTGGTTTTGTTATCGGTTCTTCATAATCCATATAACATACATCTTCATTTGCACAGACAACTGCTGCTTTCATTTCGATTATCTCTCCTTCATGGTATCTTTAAGATTGCTATATAGCTCTAAATATGTTTTATAATTTTCCATGTAAACCACGTGATTATCCATGTTCGGTTCATGGTATCTTCGAACCTTTACTGTCAAGCTCACAGCTTCTTCGAAATCCCGATACATGCCCACACCAACACCGGCCAATATTGCTGCTCCAAGGGTGGTTGCCGTATCAGAGGCTGGAACGGCAATCGGCTTTCCTGTCACATCTGCTTTTATCTGTGTCCATAGCAGGGAATTTGCAGAGCCTCCCATTGCTTTTAGCTCATTAACCTGTGCCCCTGCATCTTCTGCCACATCCAGATTATGCTTCAATGCAAACGCTACCCCTTCCATAGTAGCTCTTACAAAGTGTCCTTTTGTCTTACTATAATCCAGTCCGTAATATACCCCTTTTGCATGAACATCCCATATAGGTGATCTTTCGCCCGCCATATATGGTAAGAATATGACACCATCACTGCCAGGCTTTACAGGTTCAGCAATCTCATTCAGTAGTTCAAGAGAGGATTTACCAACTCGTATCCCTTCTTCTCTCTCGAAGCCGGCAAATTCCTTTTCAAACCACCGCATCGCTCCCCCTCCACCGGTGGTACCACCTTGGAGTAGCCATAGATTAGGTACAACATGGTAGCTTAGAATGAGTTTAGGGTCTGCACTGTATTTGTCTAAGCAAATACTCATTCCTCCTGCTTGCCCTCCCTGTTCCTGCGTCTCATACGGAAGTACGACACCAGCTCCAAGTGTTCCGCAGGCTGCATCCAGACCTCCAGCAACCACAGGAGTTCCAACTGCCAGGCCGCTAAGTCCCGCCGCTTTTTCTGTAACATAACCAACAATCTGGTGGCAATCATAGATATCCGGTAGAAAACTCCTTGGAATTCCTAGACGTTCACACATATCTTCATTCCAGACTCCATGATGCATATCAAAACAGTGAAATCCATAGCCTTGGGATTTATCCTGACTCAATATGCCGGTCAGACGATAAACGATAAAACTGTTGGACTGCAATATCTTATCTATCCTTTCATACACCTCTGGAAGATTTTCTTTGTACCAGATTATCTTTGCAGTAGTATAGGAGGATTGAAGGGAATTACCTGCCAGGTTAAAAATGTTATCTTCACCAATCTCATGATTCAACCTTTTACATATTACATCCGCTCTGGTATCCATCCAAATTGGTGTGTTGGTCAGAACATCTCCGTTTTTATCAATTGCTATGGCTGACCAGCTCTGTCCGTCAACGCCAACACCGGCAATATCCTCTTTATTAATACCAGCCCTCAACAGTGTTGACTTTATGGTTTGATAGATTGCTGTCCACCACTCCTCCGGGTTTTGCTCTACATATCCGGGTTTTGGATAATAGATTTCGTAATTCGCATTTCCACTGGAGATTACTTCACCCTGCCGGTTGAAAATTGCTATCTTGCAGGAACTTGTTCCAATATCAATACCAAGTAAATATTTTTTCAATCTAATCCTCCAATCTGCTACAGCACTTTTATTAAAGAAAGCATCTTCAAAAGTAGTTGATATTTCCCAAAACTTCAGTCGTAACGTTTCGCTTTTGGATACTATAATTCCTCTGTCACCTACGATTAATAGATTATATCCTTTTTACAGAATTTCCTTCCATGATTTCTGTCCCTAGTTTGATTGTCTGATATTCCAATTCTTCTTTACTTTGATTTTCATCAATTCGTTTTAAGATTAATTCAGCTACGTTTTTTCCAATTTCCTTCATCGGTTGTGTTACAATTGTTAATTTTGGACTGCATGCTCTTGCAAACTCCGCATTATCAAAGCCAATCACAGAAAGCTCATCCGGAATCTTTATCCCCATCTCATTGATCCCGATTACCGCACCCATGGTCATTTCGTAGTTAGCAACAAATACAGCCGTCATATCAGAATTATTCTTTACCAGCTTCTCTATACAGCGAACTCCACCATTAATTGTGTAATCACCCTGCTCGATCATTCTTTCTTCCGGGACTATCCCTGCTTCCATTAACGCAAGTCGATATCCGAGCATTCTTTCCTGCGCTGTAAAGATATCCTCCGGACCACCAATCATTCCAATCCTTGTATGCCCAGAATTGATTAATTTCCGGATCGCATTCTTGACTGCAGCAAGATTATCTACTAAAACATAGTCGCAACCAATTCCATTAATTTTGCGGTCAATCAATACAATTGGTTTTCCTGCCTTGTGAAAGCTGCTTAGATGGGAACCATCGGAATTAACCGGCATATTTATAATTCCGTCCACTCTTTTCCGATATAAAAAACTAACAGCCTCTTTCTCGAGCTCCTTATCAGTTCTGCAGTCACAAACGATCGTTGCATAACCATGGCTTCGCAAAATATCCTCCATCACTGTTATGATTTCCGCGCAAAAATTATTATTTAGTTCCGGAATTACCACACCAATCGTTTTCGTTCTATTTGTTTTCAGCCCACGAGCCACTTCATTTATTTCAAAATTTAAATCTTCAATCGCCTCTTCTATCTTTTTTCTGTTCCCCTCACGAACATTACCGCCGTTTAAATAGGAGGAAATTGTAGCAAGCCCAAGACCTGTGTATTTTGCTATATCTTTAATCGTAGAAGCCACTTTTTCTACCTGCCTTTTTATAAAATAATAAATGATATCAGCTATTTTATCACTTTATTATCACAACCGCAAACCAGAATACGGCTTTTCACCAAGTCTTTTAATTTTTCCATTCCTGCTTTCCCAAGGCTCTTCGGATCAAAAGTATCCGGTTTATCCTTAAGTAGTCCCTTTATTCCAGCTGTATAGGCAACTCGAAGCTCCGTTGCGAAGTTAACCTTACATATTCCACGTCTTATACAGTCTTTTATATCCTCATCACTTAGTCCTGATGCACCATGTAATACAAGAGGGATTGATACAACCTTTTTAATCTCAGAAAGTCTTTCTTTGTCCAGTACAGGTGTTCCATTATAAAATCCATGTGCAGTTCCAATTGCTACTGCAAGAGAGCTGATACCTGTTCTTTCTACAAATTCCTTCGCTTGCATTGGATCTGTATTGGTATCTGCATCTGCTTCTAAATCATCTTCTTTGCCACCAACCTTTCCAAGCTCAGCCTCCACCGGAATACCATTTGATATAGCTGCCTCAACTACCCTTTGACTAATAATAACATTACTCTCAAAAGCTTCATGAGATCCGTCAATCATAATAGATGTGTAGCCTTCTTTCATGGCACTTACAGCAAGTTCGAAACTACTTCCATGATCCAGATGCAGCGCAACCGGAACAGTTACTTTCTTTGCTTCTGCTGTAACAATCGCAGCGAATGTTTCTAATGACCCATACTTTACGGTAGAGGGTGTAGTCTGTAGCATAACAGGTGCTTTCAATTCCTCTGCAGCTGCTATGACTGCTTTTACCATCTCCATATTCTCCACATTAAATGCTCCTACTGCATATCCGCCCTTCTGAGCATCTGTTAACATCTTCTGTGATGTAACCAATGGCATATTTATATCCTCCTTTTATGTAACCGAAACGTTTCCGTTTATAGTTTCATATTAATCTACCTACCATTTCTTGTCAACATTTAAATATTATTGTTAACTTTGCTTATAATTCCCTGAAATACAGTCCTTTGATATGGATATTTTTAGTTTCTTATTGACATACTATATTAATAATTATAATATAACCTTGACTGAAACGTTTCTGTTTCTGAATTTATCTTAGGAGGATTTTATCGTGTTAAAAGGAATACCGCCAATTTTATCCCCAGAACTTTTAAAGGTATTATGTGAAATGGGTCATACAGACGAGCTTACCATTGGAGATGGCAATTTTCCAGGACATACTTATGGTAAAAAAGTAATCCGCTTAGATGGACATGGTGTGCCGGAGATCCTCGACGCTATTTTACAGGTATTTCCATTGGATGCCTATGTAGATAAGCCTGTTACCCTTATGAGTGTTGTAAAAGGTGATAATGCAAAAACTCCGATTTGGGATACTTATAAAGAGATCGTATCTAAACACGATAAGCGGGGTGCCGAATGCTTTGAAGAAATAGACAAATGGGACTTCTATAATAAAACAAAAGAAAAATCAACTGTTGTTATTATGACTGGCGAAACTGCCATCTATGCTAATATTATCTTAAAAAAAGGTGTTGTTGTACAGTAATTATCCATCCTGTGATCTTAATACACTTTGCTGACTATTTATTCTAGTACTATCTAGTCTTCTATCTAACCTCTTTCACTTGCTCCGACTATTGAGAAGACTTAATCCCTAACAGCACTTTAATAAAATGAAAAAATCTCATAGATATTGATTACTCAATGTCTATGAGACCTTTTACTGCTAGCTATGCGAGCTGACATATTCCGAATAGCTGATGCCCGTATATTTTTTGAAGCAGCGTCCAAAGTAGTTCGGGTCAGGGATGCCGACAGCATTGGCAGTACAGAACATCTTCTCGTTTGTCCCTGCTAGCCCGATCGCCCGCTCCATACGGCAATTGATAAGAAATTCGATAAAGCTCTTTCCTGTTTCCTGCTTAAATTTCCGGCTAAAATAGCTCGGATTAAATCCAAAATGCTGCGCCACAGAAGTCAGATTGATATTAGAATCCGTAAAATTATCGCGCAAATACTGCATTATCTGTTCGATATCAGACGGAGTAATATCCCGTCCAATCTCCTGTGTACGAGTATTATGTTGATCCAGATTTTCCTTTATTTTGGTTAAGACCTCAGTCACCTCTTGCCGAACAATCGGCTTAAGCATATACTCTACTACCGGCAGACGAACACACTGGCGTGCATATTCAAAATCATCAAATCCTGTCAAAATGATAATCATCAAGTCTGTATATCGCTTCGTTGCGACCTGTGTGAATTCTATCCCGTTCATAAAGGGCATGGAAATGTCAACAAAAACAATGTCCGGCCGTAACTCATCAATGATGTTAATCGCTTCGATACCGCTCGCCGCCTCGCCCACCAATTCCATATCAAGCGAATGCCAATCTATGGATGCCTGTAGCAGCCTACGAGCAGGCATCTCATCGTCAATGATCATAACTCGGTACATTATCCTTCCCCCTCTGCTTCTGTCTCCCCCATCTTGGGAATGTATATCTCAATTTTCGTATATTCGCCCGGCTCACTGCATATCTGTACTACGTTGTCGCAGTCACAGTAATAGCGTATCCGATTGATGGTGCCACGCAGACCGAAACCCGACAGTATCCCTACGTCATCCTCCACACTTGCCTTCAGTACGTTCTTTATCTGCTCGGCGCTCATGCCAACGCCGGAATCGTACACAATTATGTGCAACCCGTCCTCTTCCATGCGGGTAGTGATGCGAATAATGCACTTTTCTCCCTTAAGGCGCACTCCATGGTAGATGCAGTTTTCCACAAGCGGTTGAAGAATCAGCTTAGGTATCATGCAATCGAGCGTGATATCGTCTAGGATATATTCATCCTCAAATATATTTCCATACCGCATCCTTTGCAGGGAAAGGTAATCCTGCGTAATACGCAGCTCACGCTTTAGTGGTATCTCGCGATCACCTTTGCTAAGGAAATTACGATAAAAGCTACCCAGTGTCTCCAGTGCATCATGCACTTTGCTTGCATTCTCCTGTACTGCCATATAGCTGATCGTTTCTAATGAATTATAGAGGAAATGCGGCTTTATCTGCTCTTGAAGCACACGCATTTCCGCCTTCTGCACGTTCTTTTCATCCTCCAGCTGACGATTGAACAGCTCGTTAAGATATTCTATCATGCTATTGTAGCTTTCAGCCAACCTACCAATTTCATTGTTTGGCATTTTGGCGTCAATCCTTTTAAGCCACCCCGATGACCTAGTGCGTTCCATTGCTGCACTCAGATTTCTGATCGGTCGTGCAATATTAACTGTAATAAAACAAGCACAAACCATGCCCGACAGGATAAATGATGTCAGAGTCAACATCAGCGCATATATCGTATCCCGCGGCAGTGCCTCAGCACCCTTGCCACTCGCACACAAAACCACCAGTGGCTTTACCGCCAGCCTGCCGGTCAGAGTCTTCCTCTCACCACCGAAGCGAATATTCTTATATACCATGCTGTCGCTATTGTAGTCGCTATCATACAATGCACCGATTTCTGCATTCCCACATAGAAGTGTACCATTACTATCCAGTATACACATACCGCTGGAATTCTGCAGCGCAAGTGTATCATCAAATACATTGCTTGATATGTTCATGATAAGTATACCCAAGAGCTTTTGTGAATTAATATCGTATATTGCACGCGACATAGTTAGAAACGGCCTACTGTTGTTTTTACTAATCGTTCCGTTGCCATTAATCGAAATAACTGTGGTACCACGTGCACCCAATATCTTAGTCCGCTCTAAGATGTTAAAATCGATAAAATATTTACCTTGTCCTGTGCTTACATACGAACCATCGTTGCGGAAGATATATACCGAATCAATATAGCTATATAAATACTGTATTTCATAGATGCCCCTTCGTGCCTCATATATCTTATCTCTATCTAATTCCTTCGCTTTTAAATACTTAACTACTCTACCATTGACCATGATCAGACGTGATAAATAATTGTAGTTTACCAAGCTTGCTCTGATGGTGGACACTACATTGTTGACCGCTGTTTCCGAGGTTCTTATTTTGAAATCATCTTCCGTTTTTTTGGTTATGATAGAGGTTGCTATCATAAACATCATACAAAAAAACAGCAAAAGAATAGCAAGCATTAACAAAGTCGTTTGCTGCAGCGACATTTTATTATCGCGTTTTATTCTATTGCCGCCATGCCTCATTGCTACACCTCAATCACGTATATTTATGCAAATGCAAATTTTACCAATACTTTCTATACGTTATCGTATCACATCTGCTTGTTATTTTCAACACGGCACATCCAAAATCATCCAAACTCTAATTACCTGAGAAATACACTTTGTAAGTTTCTCTGGTTCACTAGCCTTTGATTGCTCCGGCAATGAAGCTCTCTTGTATCTTCTTGCTAAAGAACGCATAGAATATAAGCGTCGGGAATGTTGCTAGAACCAACGCCGCACCAATCGGACCCCAATCCTGCGTGAACTGTCCAGAAAGTGATTGTATACCGACTGGCAGTGTTCTGTGCGCAGAATCACTAATAAAGTTATTCGCAAACATCAGCTCATTCCAGCACTGCAGGAATGTATAAATAGACACCGTTGCCACGGCTGGCTTCATCAACGGTACTATAATTCGGAAGAAAATACCCCATGTACCACAGCCATCGATACATGCCGCCTCATCAAGATCCATGGGTAATTCCTGCATGAAGCCTGTACATATGAGTATCCCCATCGCCAACGAAAAGGCGGCATAGGGAATAATAAGAGAAATATATTTATTAAGCAACTCCAGTCTTGAAAAGGTGACATAGATCGGTACAAGAGCTGCATGAATAGGAATTGTCAATCCAAGCATAAAAAAGCTGTTCATTCGCTTCCTTCCATTCCAAATAAATCTTGTCAGGGCATAGGTTGCCATAAGCGAAATAAGCATAACTATGAGAATAGTCGAAACGGCAACAATGATGCTGTTTATAAAATATTTTTCGATATGGCCAATATTGACTGCTCTTGAATAGTTGGACCATAGCCACTCGTTTGGAAGACCGGCAACATTCACTCCAAATATTTCTGCATTACTCTTGAGCGAAAAGGTAAACATCCAATAGACAGGGAACAGATTAATAAGGGCCCATATGCTTAAGAAAATGTATACCCCGACCTCTTTACGCTTGCTTCCCTTCATCAAATAGGCTTCACCCCGGTTTATAGATTTCTTATTCATCACGTTGTTAATCCTCCTTATTCCTGAATACACGGCCAATAAGCAAAGCAAAGGCGAAGCACAAAATGATAAGAAGGAAAGCAATCGTACTTCCCATACCATATCGATTACGCAGGAACAACATACTTATCATCAACGTACTAGGTACCTCCGTCGCATGTAACGGTCCGCCATTTGTTAATACATAGATTAAGTCAAAAGACTTAAGAGAGCCTGTAACAGCAAAGATAGTACATATCTTCAGTATAGGCTTAATGTATGGTAAAACTATATAACGGTTAACCTGCCCCTCTTTTGCTCCGTCAATCATTGCTGCCTCGCGATACTCAGTAGGGACACTTTTAATACCTGCAAACATCAGCAGCATATGATAACCGACATACTGCCATAAGGTAGGTACGAAAGCAGCCCCAAGTGCGGTACTTTCCTCTCCAAGCCAAATCCTTGCCAAACTATCCAGACCAATCGCTCTCAGAGCTACATTAAGTAAGCCGTAGGACGGATTGTATATCTTTAGCCAGAGCTGACCGATAACAACGGTAGAAATAAGAACTGGTGCAAAATAAATTGAAAGAAAACCTCGTTCACCCTTTCTTCCCATACCGAGAAGTAGTGCAAGACCCAATGCAAGCGGTAACTGAATGGCTACTGATAGCAATGCTAAAAGCAGCGAATTTCCCAGAGCCTTAGTAAAGCCTATTGAGTTGCTGGTAAACAGTTCCGTATAATTTTCTAATCCAATGAATGTCTTTTCTCCAAAGCCTTTCCAATTAAATAAACTGTAATAGCCCGACATAAATATAGGTGCAATAAGGATGAATAAAAAAAGTAACAGCGCAGGGAGAATAAACAGAAGAATAGTCAGTTTATTACTATATAATTTTTTCATCTTGATTCCTTCCCTACAAGATGAAACAGCAAGCTGTTTCACTTGTCATGTATTAGACAAGAAGCGGTTCCCAGATGATTTTGATCCAGACAATCGTTGGGAAACCGCTTCTTTCTTAATCGAATTAGAACCTAATGACTTAATGGCTCTCATTCATGTTTCTTAAATTATTATGTACTTCCCAGAATTACTTAATATCCTTAACAAGGCTATCAACAAATGCCTTACCATCGATAGCAGAAGAATAAATCTGGCTTACATAGTCAAGATAAATGTTTGCGGTATCAGCAGGCATTGCATTGTCACCGAACGGTACTAACTGGCTTGAATTAGCAACGATTTGAGCAACTGACTGTGTTAAAGGATTGACTGCTGAATAGTCACCGTTAGGATCCTGTGTCCATGCAGGAAGTCCATTACCATCAATGTAACCATACTTACAGACGTTTTTAGCAATTTCAAATGCACTATCAGCAGCTATAGCAGCGTTCGGAGAACTTGCAGCAACAGCAAGTCCGTCAGTAGGTCCACCAATGAGCTCGCCTAACTTAGACTTTGTAGAGTCGATAACTGGGAACTCAGCAACCTGAACCTTATCGGTCAGACCAGCGTTAGCAAAGTCTGCACAGTTCCATGTACCATTGATATAGAAAGCGTACTTTCCAGCAATGAAGTTAGCTTTAACCTCGTCATTAGAAAGAGCGATGCCTTCCGGATCAAAATACTTCTTGCTAATCATTTCCTGGAAGAGACCAACTGCCTTAACTACATCATCATTACCCCATGAAGCTTTGCCGGTAAAGATATCATTCATCGCGGGAGCACCAGCAGTTTTCTCAATAATGGACTCAAGATACTCGGTTACACACCAGGTCTCTTTTCCTGAGCAGCCAAAAGGAATAATTCCCTTTGCAATAAGAGCATCACAGCAAGCAATCAGTTCATCGTATGTACCAGGAACCTTATCAAAGCCTGCCTGCTTCAGAAGATCCATATTAGAGAACATAGCAACGATGTTCATAGTGATCGGTGCAGCATAAACGCTTCCGTCATATTTAACGTTGCCCACCATAACTTCAGGTAAATCAGCAGCATATTTAGCATATGCCGCATCTGCATTATAAACACGACCAGCATCAACGAAATCACCAAGGAAAGCACATCCCCATGTATAGAAGATATCAGGTAATTCGTTTGCAGCTACAGCAGCCTTAATCTTTGTCTTGTATTCCTGGTTCTGAGTAGCTTCCCAAGTAAGGTTGATTTCCGGATGAGCTGCCTGGAAATCAGCGATACCAGCTTCATAAGCATGACGATTTGAATCGCTCTCTACAGCTATACACCACATAGTGAGGTCGATCGGCTCACTCACGGTTGCAGCAGGTGCTTCGGTAGCTGTAGCGGCAGGTGCTTCGGTTGAAGCAGCAGGTGTTTCGTTTGTGGTAGGTGTTTCGCTAGCAGATTTTCCACATCCAACGAGAGATACGAGCATCCCAACACCCAGCAGTAACGCAATAACTCTTTTCATAATACCCTCCTCAAAAAATGTTTTTTTATGTAAATGTAATATGACTCGATGTGTCTTTGAAGCATCCGGCTTTCTGCCGTATGTCCGTCAAGTCAAAATCACATTTTCATACTTATTCTTTGTCGCTCATTCTAACCATACGCCATGGATATTCAATGCGCAGCTTATCCTTCTCCAAATGAAAATAACACACTGTATCTTCAAACTGATCATTATAAACAAGCTTAAAGGTTGAATTCTCATCATCTACCGTATAGTAACCGGGAAAAAAGCCGTCCTCCATGAATGTTCCTGCCTCAGTAAAGGAGTAAGACCAGTTTTTCTCTGCGCATGACCATTCGCCTACCAGACCAACCGGCTCACCCTCACCAGAAAAGGTATATGTATTATTGCTATATAGGTACATTCCCTCATCATCAAGTGTATAGCGAAGCTGTATGGTCTTACCGTCTGTATCCATCAGCTTAATAAACTGACTGTCACCTTCAAAGGAATAGTCCTTGCCTTCATACTCTGCGGTACCATCTTCATGAAATACTGCTATTGCCGTCTCTTTATCGTGTATATATGCCCAACCTCCGTATATCCCCAGTGCTTCATTTGATTTAGCGGTATCATTCTCATTCTTACCGCATGCTATCATCAACAATAGCATGAGCACAACAGCGAAAATAGTTGGCAAAAATTTTGTTATTTTCATACTATTACCTCTTTCCCACTCATTATATAATTAACTATCCTGAACATAAATAGAATATTTTTACTTTTATAAGCACTATTTTTACCTATTTTTACCTGTTTGTATCTTTTTATTTTTGTTTTTAGGGTTGTTTATAATCAATGTACACACCTACAGTAACAATGATTTTTCATGATTTTGTCATCAAAAAAAGACCAACCAGTAATTCTCTCGCTTTAAAATATCTAACTAAGAGTATTACTTGATTGATCTTCTGAAATTGAATTGTTATGAATAAATTAGGGATATTGAAGGTTTCCGCAAGCACCAACTTTAATAAGATTATGCTCGTTTTCTATTGGTGATTTCTTCCATTATATAGGATTTGGATATATACGTAGCACTTATGAGAGAATGGCACAGCAGTTAATAACGATGATGGACCAAGCACCTAATTCTGATGTGCTGAGCTTATTCAAAATTTATATTTTTAATCAATCCCAGATGTAAAGTAACGATTGTCCCCTGTCCTGGGGTCGAATCTATTCTTAACCCATACTTCTCACCATAATACAATTTTAATCGCTCCTGTACATTATACAATCCATAATGACTAGATTGCTGAGAATTCAATAATTCATACACTCGTTCCTGCTCCATTCCTACGCCATCATCCGTTATGATAATCAGTAGCTCATCCTCCAGAAATCGAGCTTCAATTGCAATAGTACCGGATTTCTCCGATTTTTTCAATATACCGTGAAGCACTGAATTCTCTACTATGGGCTGAAGTGTAAGCTTTGGAATGCTATAATTCCTGCATTCGGGGTCGATATTTGTTTCGTAATCCAATCCGCCGTCAAACCTTGCATTTTGAATAGTCAGGTAGGTTTTTATCAGCTCAATCTCATCTTCAATACTGACCAATACTTTCCCTTTATTTAAGGACAGACGAAAGTATTTTGCCAGTGTTGTGACCAAAGAACTGATTTCAGGTGCATTTTTACGAAATGCCATCCAATTAATGTTCTCTAACGTGTTATAAAGAAAGTGCGGATTGATCTGCGCCTGAAGCGCCATGAGTTGAGCCTTACGTTCCTCCAATCTGACTTCATAGCTTTCTTTGGAAAGCTGGTTACTGCGCTCAATCATGCTGTAGACCATAGCTTCTACTTTCCCCATATCATCTTTTCGATCTACCATTTGCTCTGATGTCAGCTGTTCTGCTTTAACACCCTCATTTTCAATTTTCTCAGCAATCAATCTCATCCTCTTCATGATCTCATTCATGATATTATTAATGATAACAAAAGATGCCGCCACAAGTAATATAATAACAAGAATTGTCAGCAAGATGAAATTCATATCTCCCCAGAAGGAGTGTCCCTCCAGCATACTTTCGTTGGCAATCCGGTCTACTAATATCCATCCGGTTTCTTTGATCGTTGTATAAACAAGATATTCCTCCTGACCGATGTCTCCGATTTGAAGAATGGCCTGTTCAGAAGCCCTTATCTTATCCATTAAGGAGTCATCCAGATACTTCTGCCCAAGCATCGGTTTATCAGCCCCTGACAGTAACCTGCCCTCCTTATCAACTATGAATATTCGTTCACTCTCCCTTAAACTGACATCATCCATAAGCGAATATAAATATGCTTCCGTAATGTCTACCGATAAGATGCCGCTGTTATCAAAAATATTATTAGTATGCTTAATTACTCTGCGATAAGAAATCAACCAGGAATCCGATTCCCCAGCTATTGTGGTCTCATAATCTACGCCGGACCAAAGACCTGCTCCATACAGGTCTGCTATTTCTGAATACCATTCTTTATCCTTTATACTATTCACTGAGAAAAAATTGACATGCTCAGTTGACACCATCTTTTCATCATCTACAAAGAGCCTTACTTTATATATGTGATTTTTTCCTTCATAGTTGTAGATTTTATTCCTAATGTTCTTCAGCTGCTTTAGCCAAAGCTTCATATCAGATCGATTGTCCTTACCCAAAAATTCTTTTATTTCCTCATCAAAGTATAAACTATCGGATACCATAGTAGCGTATTCAATGGTGTTGTGAATATTATAATTGATTTGTACTAAGGTCTGCATCATTGCATTATTTATATTCTCATAAGCCAGTTCCGTTATCCTGAGATAATTACTGTAACCCAAAGCAAGGGTTGGTAAGAGTACCAATGTAAAAAAGATGACAAAAAGCTTTCTTTTCATATGCTTCCCTTCTTCCGATCGAATCGGCCAAACCTGATTACTTTATCTTTCTCATACCAATCAGCATCTGCCGGTACTCTTTGGGAGTCAGTGCTGTATGTCGCTTAAATATCTTACTGAAATAACTTGGTTCTATGTATCCTACCAGAGATCCAATTTCCGAAAGCTTTACCGTCTTGTCCTCAAGAAGGGTCTTAGCAGCCTCAATACGAACTAAGGTAATATACTGGTTTATGGTATTACCTGTGATCTGTTTAAAGATTCCGCAAAGATAATTCGGGCTAAGATATACTTGCTCTGCAATAGACGTGATTGTAATATCGTCCTGATAACTCTTTTGGATTATATTCTTAATTCGATCAACCGTCTCCTCATTTTGGTCAACTACCTTTTCCCGGATCATTTGATTAAGCTTTAAGCAATAGGTAAGTGTCTGCTGCATCATCTCAGGGATTGTCTCCGTCTTACCAAGCTTTTCATATTCGGACAGAATATCAATTTTCTCAATTTTAAAACTATCATCAATCCTTGATATGTAATCCGACACAGCGGTAATCAGCATTCCTGAGCACTGTATCCCATAGAGCAAATCCAGCTTTGGACTTGAAGCAATTGATTGAAAATAACGCTCGACTGCTGTTTCCAACAGTCCCTGATCCGATGCTGCGATTACTGTAAGGACAGCATTCAAAGACTGGAAGAGGGAATCATCCTCCAATATCTCATATTCATGATTATGAATTACTCTATTTTTGCCAAGCACCAGTCTCTTGCATACATTCTCTTTTGCTGTTTTAAATGTTTCCGGGAGTCCTGTAATTCCATTGACAAAGGCTCCGACTCCAACTGTTGCACTGATTCTGGATCCTTTCAGTGATTCAAAAAGCATCCTTATCAGCGCCTTAATTTGTGTATGAAATAATTCAGGCTGCTTTGCATCCAAAGAGAATTCCTCGCGCATAAGAAGAACAAACTCCCCTCGGTCATATTCAAATACATATCCATCTACAAATATCTCCAGCAATTCTTCCAAGAGATTCTGAATGCCAAAGTCAAGAACCTTCTCAGCCGAACGATTTATACCGTTATATGTTTCTTGCTTGTTATCAATGCTAACGACTGCAGTACAATAAAAATCATTCCTACCGAGTTCAACCTGAATAAAATTCATACGTTCCGTGAACTCCGGTGAAGAATTGCTAAGAACTCCATCTACCAGATCAGCAAAGAAACGTGCGCGCAGTATTGGCAGGTTACTTTGCATTTGCATTCTTATCTTCTCTTTCTTACAACGTTCCTCTCGCTCCGCATCGAGTAGTCTTCGTACCTTTTCCAGAATTGATAGCAATTCGTTCGTATCGATTGGCTTTAGGATATAATCAAGAGCATTTACTTTAAATGCATTTTTAAAATACTCCACATCATCATAAGCACTCATAATCAGAATAGCCGGTTTCTTAGCTAACTGCGCCAAACGCCCAGTCAGTTCAAAACCATCAAGATCCGGCATGCGAATATCGGTAAGCACCAGATCCGGCTCCTTCTCCATTGCCATCGAAAGCGCTGATAATCCGCCCTCCGCAACACCGGAAACCTCAAAGCCACAGGGACTGTTTTCTATAAAGTATGCGATTCCTTCTCTTGTCTGCTTTTCATCATCTGCTATCAGAAGCTTATACATAAATGCCTCCCTATTATCTATATTTATTCAAAGTAGCTCCATTTTCCTGAAGCCTGCTTCGCACTATTGATATATCAACATCCCGTACATCTCCAAAATCAAAGTCAGTCAGGATGCCATTCCTGCTGCCTGCTTGAAGCTTTATTCTTCCACATCATAGTATACTGTCTAATTGTCGCACAATAATATTACCATAATATAGTGTAAATAAAAATATGTAATTATCTCTGAACCGGAAGAAGCATATACATTAAAAAGAGGGGTGCAGGCATTAATCCCACACCCCTGTACCTTATACAACAGGATCATTATCTTGATTGATACCATTCATTATACTTAGCAATTAATTTATCTCCGCATAAGGACTTCCAATCATTAATAAAATCTTGATAGCTTTCCTCTGTGATACCGCTTACTACAGAGTTTACAACGAATTCCTCGGTAAAACTCGATGAATCAGTCAGATCTGAAGAAATCTCTGCAAAGACGGAACAAGGTACCTCACTTCCCGGATTCACACGAATAAAATTGCCATAATCGAAGTTAAGCTGGGAATATGCCTTGAACTGGTCTTCATTTTTACGGGCACGGCATAACCAATAAGTACCATAATCCGCTGTCGTGCCGGTTAGGTATGCGTTCGCATTTCCTCTTTGCTCAAAAAAGGTAGGTAATATCGGTGTATAGTTTCCTTCCGCATCTACCTCGTGATCTGCACCTTCTACACCGATTACCATTTCCTTAAAGGTCTCGGGTTCCAGTTTCTTTGCGAAGTAATCCATGGTAGCTTCAATATTCTTTGCATTTTTAGGGATGACCACATAATTATCTATCTGATTGATCGATGCTGCACTCATACCTACTTTCCCTGCCATATCTAGCGGCTGAATAAATTCTACTGTCGCACCCGGACTTGTTTTTTTAAAGGTTTCGACCATGTTTGGTACCGAGAACCAGGCATCAATTTTACATAACGCAAGATCAGTTGTAAACCTCTCCAGGGTCGTTGCAGACTGGTTGGTGGGCATTTCAGTATCCAATAAGCCTTTTGTATATAACTCATTCAGATAAACCAGAAAATCATAAAAGCCATCTTGAAGCTGAAAAGGAACCAGTTCACCATTGATATCCTTCCAATCAGACTCTACTCCGAAGGCACCGCCGAGACCTCCGTTACGAAGATGATTCAGGTCTGATATGGCGGCTGTGAAAGGTGTAGCAGCACTTCCCTTGCCCGTAGGATCTGTATCTTTAAAGGTCTGAAGCATTGTCGTAAATTCATCAAGAGTGGTTGGCTTAGATAATCCCATCTTTTCAAGAATATCTGTACGTATCATGATGCTGTTAGCAACATTAGAGCTATCTTCACGTCCGGAAGGGCTGGCCGAGGGAATACAATAATAGGTATCCCCTACCATACATATATCGAGCATGGATTGGCTAATAGTAGTGGCAATACTCGGAGCATATTGCTCAACCAGTTCCTTCATATCCATTAAAGCTCCCTGGCTTGCAAAATCAGCATAGCGGCTTTTATCATTCAATACAATAAAATCATAATCAGCACCTGCAGCCATAATAGCATTCAATTTATCGGACGGATTATCCGCCGGAAGGATATCATATTCTACTTTGTATCCCGTTTTTTCCGTTATCCAACCATATACTGGATTTGCCTCCGGATCATTCCATGCAAGCCCTCCCTGATTAGGCACCAGTGCTTTTAATATCACCGGCTCACTGGCTGCAGTTTCTCCTGCACTTTCCTGGTTATTGCCTTTCGTACCTTCGTTAGTGGTTTCGCTAGTATCTACCTTTTTACCGCAGCCTGCAAGCATTGTAACAGTCAGGCACAGTGTTAGGATTAGTACTAGGAATTGTTTCATTTTCTTCACACTCTTTCCTCCTTATTAATTTATGATAAGCATTTTTCCAATGCATTTATCCCTTTGTCGATCCGATGGTCATACCCTTCACAAAATACCGTTGCATGAAAGGGTATACACATAGAATTGGTACGGTAGCTGCAACAATCGCTGCTGCTGTTATACTCTCCTCCGATACTTCCTGCATCATGGACATTTTAGCTTGAATATCTGTCGCCTTTGATATCATATCTCTTAGATATAAAGGTAATGTCTGGAGTTCCGGACTGTTTACATACATCATGGGTCCAAAATAATTATTCCAAATCATTACGGAAGTGAATACCACAATGGTAGCATAGACCGGTTTGCTTAATGGTACAATAAAACGCGCGAATATAGTTAAATTCGTTGCTCCGTCCACCTTCGCCGATTCAATAATGCTCTCCGGGATATCCTCATAGAAGTTTTTAATGATCAGCAAGTGAAATACATTAATCAGTCCGGGAACAATCAGGACGGTCCGAGTATCCAGTATACCATAAGCATTATAAAGCAAATAGGTTGGAATGATTCCACCACTAAAGTACATGGTAAACACAAAGAATAATAAAATTTTCTTCATATGGGGGAGGTTGCGCAGGGATAACGGAAAAGCAGTAAATGCCGTTACGATTAAGGTACAAATCGTGCCAACCACTGTTATTAAGATAGAATTTCCAAACGCTACCAAAAATTTATTTGAGGCAAGTATGGATTTCATAGCTTCCAATTGAAAACCAACCGGGAAGATTCCTACGTTACCGGAGCTGATTGCCCATTCCTCGCTGAAGGCTTTCGATACAACATGCATTAATGGAAATATGATCAGTAAAACCAAGATTGTAATGAATAGGTAAGCAAAGGCTGTCACTAGAATTGCTTCTTTTCCCTTTTTTATCTTTGAAGATGGTTTTGAACTCATTACCAGATACTCCTTCCTGTCGCTTTTTTACTTGTGAAATTGCCTATGAGTACCAGGACAAGCCCTACTATGGATTCAAACAAACCGATTGCGGTTGCATAGCTGTAATTCATCTGGGAGACACCCGTACGATATATGAAGGTACCTAATACATCTCCTGTCTTATAGACCGTTGGATTGTACATCAGAAGAATCTGTTCGGTATTCGCATGTAGTACGCTGCCGAGTTTTAAGATGAACATCAGCAATATAATTGATAACATACCTGGTAATGTAATATGTATAATCTGACGCAGCTTTCCGGCACCATCTACCTTTGCCGCTTCGTACAGCTCAGGATTGATTCCTGTTAGAGCAGCTATAAAGACAATTGCACTATAACCCACTTCCTTCCAGGCTTCTGAAGCAATCACCACGGTACGAAACCAATGATTATCCATTAAGAAGGAGATTGGATTTCCTCCTAACCCTACAATCACCTGATTGATGATTCCGGTAGAAGGCGAGCAGGCAGCCGCCACAAGTCCGCTCACGATTACCCAGGATAAAAAATGAGGAAGGTATAATACCGTCTGATAGGTTTTTTTCAAGAAGGTGTTCCCTATTTCATTAATCAGAATGGCAATAAAAATCGCTAAGGGAAAGGTAAAGAGCAAATTACCGAAGCTTATGAATAAGGTGTTTCTTAGTACGGAGTAAAAGTTCCTTGAGTTGAACAGCATGTTAAAATGTTTAAAGCCTACCCATGGACTGTCTAGAATTCCGGAGAAAATATTATAATCCTGAAACGATGTTATTAACCCATACATCGGTATATATCGAAAGATGATTATAAATAATATTCCCGGTATCAGGAACAGGTATAGATCTATATTTTTCCTAATCAATCTGTGGTTTGCTGCTCTCTCTGCTTTTCTAATATCTTTATTACGATATTCACTTCTCTTTCTCATAAATTGATCAACATCCTTTATTTTCATTTGTAAATCAGATTATAATAGAACAGATCCCTTAATTCAATGTTCATACCTACGCCCTCTGGTGTAATCCTACGATGTTTTACAAGGAAAAAAAAAGAGTGTCCGATACATATAAGTATTAGACACTCTTGACTATGATACTTTACCTCCTATATTTACCTTATAAATATAATCGTTTGATACAGATTACTTCGTTCCGTAGGTAATCATCAGCCCCTGAGCCTTATGGAAAGCTTTCTCTGTATCGATCCTAGCAAAGTGATTGTAAATATCGGCTTCAATGAAATCTGCCAATATATTCGAAGCCGCGAAAGTACCTTTTGCTTTTTTAATAAAAGTTCATGTTATCAATTCCGGTATAGGAGCTTCCCTTGGGTCATGCTTCCATCATACGGCCCCTTCTTTATTCAAATAAACCAATAGTTATGTTGACATTTCTTAATTCATTAAGTATATTTAATTATTGGTTTTGTCAGACATGTATTGATTACAACTTATCAATTGCAACTTTACTGTCAAGAAAAATATATTATCAATGAAAAAGAGGTGTAAAATGTGGTTTATATTTGCTCTGTTCACTACCTTCGCATGGGGTGGTGCAGATTTATTTTACAAAAAAGGGTCCGATAGTAATGATAAATTCAGTCATATTAAAATAGTGATTATGGTTGGCCTTGTCATGGGCATACATGGTCTTTGGTATATGATTTCCAATGATATTGATTTCTCTCCATTTCAGCTGATACATTATTTACCTGTATCACTATGCTACATCTTGTCTATGACTATCGGTTATATAGGACTTCGGTACATTGAATTATCCATTTCTTCCCCTATACAGAATTCATCCGGTGCCATTACGGCTATTCTGCTTTTTATTTTCTTTCAGCAGAATCTTGGATGGTTGGAAATATTAGCAATTATTATTATTTCTACTGGTGTATTTGCCATAGCATTATTGGAAAAGAAGAAGGAAGACGAGGAACTGGCTTCACAAAATGTAAAAATAGATCCCAAATATCAAATAGGTATTCTAGCCATCATATTCCCTATCTTATATTGCATTATAGATGGACTTGGAACCTTTGCAGATGCAATTTATCTTGATGAAATGGCTCTTATTAGTGAAAATGATGCTTTACTAGCTTATGAATTCACATTCTTCATCTGTTCCGTAATTGCTTTCATTTACTACACAGTGATAAAAAAGCAGAAATTTAGTTTTATCAAGGAACGCAATAAGGGTATTGCCGCAATTTTTGAAACCATAGGACAGTTCTTTTATGTTTTTGCCATGTCTGGCAGTGCTATAATATCAGCACCACTTATTTCAGCCTATAGTATTGTTTCTATTATTCTGTCGCGTATTTTCTTAAAAGAGAAGTTGACAAAAAAGCAATATATAATCATTCTTTATGTAATAATAGGAATTATTTTGCTTGGAATATCTGATGAGTTATAAGTTCGATTTTAAAGATTTAATTCAATTCGGTATTTTCATTATAGCACTACTGACATTCATTTATTTGATATGTCATTAATGTAAAAAACCTTCCCTATATGATACTTTGACTGGTTCAGGAAGGTTTTTTACTGTCTTATACTGGTCAACCACCCTGTGGCGTTTGCCTGTATCTCATTTAAAACATCTCGATATACTTACCCACTGGTAGCTCCCAGTTCATAAAACCGTTTGGAACTTTTCCCTGTCTGGACTTCGCACCTGCAAAATAGCAAAAATACCCTTCCTCTAAACATGGATATGCGACGCCTATCTCCTCGCTATCTGTATAAAGTCCCTGTGTGGTTTTGAAAAATCCTCATCAAATCCTGTTCTAGCTTTTTGAATAATTACCTGTTCGTCCACAAAGCCTCCTAAGACTAATTCCCATATAATTTCCGATATTTTGCCGGTGTAACACCATATGCTTCCAAAAAAATCTTGTTAAAATATGTAACATTCTGATACCCACTTTCCAAGGCAATGACTATGATTTTCTCTCTAGTTTCAATTAATTGGTTAGCAGCATACTTTAAACGAATCATATTCATATATTCACGGAAGGTATGACCCATTTGTTCCTTAAACAATCTTCCTATATATTTCTCATTCATAAAATATAGTTTAGCAATCGACTCTAGTGATAATTTCTGTCTGAAATCATCATGAATTATGTTTTTTACGGCTAAGACTGCCCAATGATACAGAGTATTTTTAGAATTATCCGTTCCTCTATCTTCTTCACTTAATCTCCTTATATTATCATTAATAAACTGCGCTAGAAAGATATAGTAATCGAGAGCATTAACTCTTTGAGTTGTATTTAGTTGAGTGATCAGCTGTTCCGTTTCTACCTTTGTAAGCATACTTGTATTTTTCAATTTATGTATCGTAATTTCTTCATTCAATACGATATTACCTATATAAATGATACACTGAACCTTTTCATCAATAACTACAGGTTGAACAATTTCATAAAGGCCATATGGGCAATAACCATGAAAAAGCTCCTTCGTATCTACCGCCTTACAATTTGCGAATATTTTGCATTGTATACAGGTTTCGTATCCTTTTTGTGTACTTTTTGCAATATTACAAAAATTTTTAGAGTGTATCGTATATGGATAGCTAATAGACAGTTTAATCCCATTGCATATTCCAGATATATCATGAATACACACATGTATGTTTGTTATATTCGTTAGCATTTCTAACAATTGTTCTAGTGAATAATTTTGTTCTAACATATTCCCTCCATTGAAGAAATGATTTATTTATACTACATCTTAATATAAATGTATCCTTTGTTCAAGTTTAATCCACTTTAGTATAAGTATTTTTTGATATCCAATGATATGATAAATAACAAGAAGTACAAACTAAAATATGAAAAGGAGTATTACCATGAAACAATATGATTTGATCGTTGTTGGTGGTGGTTTCGCAGGTACATCTGCTGCTATTAGCGCCTCCAGAAATGGCCTTACCGTTCTTCTTATAGAACAGTCAAACGCACTAGGCGGAGCTGCTGCTAATGCTTTAGTTAACCCATTCATGCCTAATTGGACTAAAAAAAATGATAATGGTGAAACAACTAACTATCTGCTAAGCCAAGGAATATATTTAGAAATTATCAATAATTTAAGAGATATGGATGCTGCCAGCTCTAGTTTTGCCCCTATCTTTAAGGAGGAATATTTAAAATTATTACTAAATCGTATGATTATAGAAGCAAATGTGGATGTATTATTTCACTCTTATCTTGTAGACACCTTAGTTGAAGATGCTCATCTTAAAGAAATTACAATTAGTACAAAATCAGGTCTCATGAAGATTGCTTCTAAGTATTTTATTGATGCCACAGGAGATGCAGATTTAGCTTATCTAAGTGGTTGTCCTTATCATTTAGGTCGTGAAGAAGATCATCTATGTCAGCCAATGACACTGTGCTTTCGCGTTGGCAATGTGGATATTGATAAATATAAAAAGGCACGCCCAATGATTAATCAGCTTTATAAGGAACATCAACAAAGTGGAAAAATCAAAAACATTCGTGAAGATGTACTAATCTTTGACACCCTGATAGATGGAATTCTCCATTTTAATTCTACCCGTGTAGTTAAACTTAATCCAGTAGATCCGTTCGATTTAACAAAAGCTGAAATAGATGCAAGAGAGCAAGTCTTTGAATTGTTTCAATTTATGAAAGATAATATAGATGGATTTGAGCATAGTGAGTTAATTATGACAGCCTCTAGCATTGGGGTAAGAGAGAGTCGTATGATTGATGGGGAATATCTTTTAACTGGACAGGACTTAATATCTTGCTATATGTTTGAAGATTCTATTGCACTAGGCAATTATGATATCGATATTCATAATCCTGAAGGTAGTGGAACTAGCCACTATTATTTCCCAGAAGGGCAATACTACACAATTCCTTATCGTTGCTTAATTCCAAAAAATATACATAATCTCCTAGTAGCCGGACGGTGTATTAGCACAACTCACGAAGCTCAAGCTTCTATTCGTATCATGCCCATTGTTTGTTCATTAGGAGAAGCTGCAGGAGCAGCAATATCTATTGCTGCAAAAGACAATATCAAGCCTGTAGATGTGAATATCAGTAAATTACAACAGCTACTTATAGCGCAAGGTGCTGTTCTCTAGAAGAGGTCTGCAATTATTTTTGTGTATACTAATAAAGAAATCCTCTTGGATTAATGTTAAAATAAATTAATCCAGGAGGATTTTTTATAGCAAGACAAAGGAAGTCGGACTGCTTTTCTGTGAATACTATTAATTATTTAGAGGCCCTTATATCAACCTGTCAGTTAATATAAAAGCCTCCAGTTATGGTTCATTTTTAACAGACTATCTGCTTCACTAAAAGTGCTGCTGCTCCATACATTCCTGCTTTATTACCAAGAGATGTCTTCGTAATAAGCACATGTCTATAACTTTCCATTATATTTTTCATTACATTCTCTTTTACTTTTTCCAATATATACTCTTGTTCCATAACGCCACCACCAAGAATTACACAGGAGGGGTTTAATATATGGATTAATGAGGTTAACCCATATCCAATTTCTTCAATCCACTCATCAATAGCTGTCTTAACTTCACATCTATCTAGTGCACGGAATATCTTTCTTCCATCAGTGAGAGAAGCATCAAGACTCATAACCTTTCGTATCAACGCAGTTGTTGAAGCATATTTTTCATAACATCCACTATACATATCCTTCTTAGCATTTCTTTCTTCCGGATGTATGACCATTGCTCCAACTTCCCCAGCAGAAAAGGTGCTTCCTCTATAAATATCACCATTTATAACGATAGCGCCGCCCACTCCGGTTCCATATGTGAGGCAAATAAATTCATTAAATCCAATTCCAGCCCCGTAATGAGCCTCACCTACTGCAGCTGAATTCACATCATTTTCTACTGCTACCGGAACACCAAATTCCTGCTCCATGATTTCTTTTATCCTCATACCTGTATAGCCCGGAATATTCTGATTGGCATATCGTATCTTTCCTTTTGCAAAATCCACCTGCCCTGCTGTACTGATTCCAATTCCAGCAATGTCACCGTAGTTCTTTAAAATTTCTTTAGCCCTGCTGATTATATATTGACCACCAAAGGACGCATTTGTATCGTTTTCCTGTATATCTATAAGGGATCCATTCTGGAAAATCCCTGATTTTATAGAAGTTCCTCCGATATCCATTACAGCTATCTTCAAGTCTTGAGCTTGATTTATATTATTCATTGTCTTCTGCCTCTACTTTGATTACACACTTTCTTACCCTAGTGCATTCATCACATTGAAGTTTGGTTTATAACAGGCTTCTCTTCTCAATTACCTGTAAAAAACGTTTTGTGATATCCATAGGTCTTGTAATTGCAGTACCAACTACAGCTGCATACGCTCCCGCCTCAAGAACCTTCTCCAAATCCTCAGGACACCATATGCCTCCCTCTGCTATTACAGGTTTGCCGCTCTTCTCTACCAGTGCTTTTACTAAATCCACATCCGGAAGTTTTCTTCCCTTCGTATATTCAGTATAGCCACTCATTGTTGTTCCAATAAAATCAAAACCGAGCTCCGCTGCACGCATACCTTCTTCTTCGGAAGAACAATCTGCCATAAATAACTGATCCGGATATTTCTTTCTTACTTCCTTAAAAAAATCATCCAAAGTAACTCCATTAGGCCGTGTTCTCTTCGTTGAATCCATTGCGATAATCTCACATCCACAGCCTACGAGTGCATCCACTTCCACCATAGTAGGTGTAATATAGACATCACAACCTTCATATATCTGTTTGATAATTCCTATTACTGGAAGGTCAACATTTTTTTTGATCTCTATAATATCCTGTACCATGTTTGCTCTTATACCAGATGCACCTCCAAGCATTGCTGCATATGCCATACGACCCATAATATAAGAACTATATAATGGTTCTTCCTTTAAAGCTTGGCATGATACTATCAGCATCCCACGTATCTGCTCCTTTATCTCCTGATTTGTCACAATTTTATCTCCTTTTCCTTCAATGTATCAAGCAGAACATAATATCATATCTTTTATGTACTATTTTTAACTCCATACTGTCCATTTATGAAGCACAAGATTGCTTACTTCATTTAAAACAATATCTTTTTATGTTCTATTACACCTTTCTTCACCAGAGGCTCAGCAAATGCCTTTGTACGTACCCAACTTATCTGACCATTCTCTTTATGCTTTTCATTCCCCTATATCATTGTTATAAATTAATTATAGCGAAAATTTATTTTCTGTCAATGGTTACAAAAAAATATTTTCTTTTATTTATTATTAGTCAATCTATCTTAACGCAAGATTAGCTGTTTTCATCAAAAATCCATGTGGTCCAGTCTGAAGAAGGTGTAGCTCTACATGCTTCCATTATTCAATACTGCTTTCGATACTGGAACGTCTAACGAAAAGTCAAACGCTAATAAAAAGCGAATAGGTTAATCAATTGCAATTAACCTACTCGCTTTTTATTAGCGTTTTAATGATATTTAACTTTTGTATTAAATCATTTAATCTCCAATTAGATCACTAACACAATTTCTCTAATACAGATGAACTTGTTTTTTCATTATTTACACTACAATGCTCAAAATATCGACGATAATACTCTATATACAGTAGTTCCACCAAGAATAACTGACTTATTTCTGCTGATGTTGATCCGCCCTGAAGCGGTCCTTCATTGGCACCCGATAGGAGGGTGATGTCAGAGTAAGAACTAAGAGGAGACTTTATAAATCTGGTTACACAGAGAATCTTCGCTCCCGCTTTCTTAGCAACCTGGGCTACATGAATCGTATCCTTTGTTGCTCCGGAGTAGGAAAAGAGAACTGCGACATCCTCACTTGTCATGGTGGATGCTATCATGGATTGCATATGACTATCCTGAAAACAGAACACCTTGTTCTCTATCCTTAAAAATTTATTCATCGCTTTCATAGCAGTCAGCATGCTTGCTCCAACTCCAAAAAAGTAGATCATTCTGGCTTCATGAAGCATACTAATTGCTCTGTCCATATCAGCCTCCTGTATCAGAGAATAAGTTTCCATCAGAGCATTGATATTGGTATTTAGAACTTTCTTCGCTAATTCTCCAAATGTATCATCCATAGAAATGTTATTACCCGTAAACTGGTCCATTCCATCCTGACCATCGTTGATACTCAGAGATAATACCATCTTGAATTCCTGATAGCCCTTTAGATCCATGGTCTTGCAAAACCGAAACACACTGGTATCACCGACTTCACAGGCTTCTGCCAAATCAGTAATTGACATAAAAAGTACAGCCTTCGGATTTGACAGGATAAAATCCGCAACCTTTTTTTCCGCTTTCGTAAGCTGGTTGTATGAAGACTTAATATTTGTTATAAAATCTTTTTTCATTCCCATTCTCTCCTACACTCTCCTTATACCTATACTTTGTATAGCAATCAGAACATCTCATAATCTTTTATTAATATACCATTAACAAATTATTTTTTCAATAAAAAAAAACAGAAAATTATTTTCATTATACGATGCCATTATTGTCATATATATAGAAATTATTATCGCATAAGAAAAAAATTCTAGCTAGTAATCAAGAAGACGTCCATTATCATTCCATTGTCCATACATTTTCTGCCTAGGACAAATCCTACTTGCTTAACATTATGCTGTCGAGAAATTTGTCTGCATTACTATAAACTTCCATGTAATCCCAAACTTATCAACTAGCCTCCCAAAACAAGAAGACCTATAATACCCGTTTCAAAAGCAAAAACCCCCTACCACTTTTACATGATAGGGTGCTCTATAATTCTTCGCTGTTATTCAATACAGTTTAACCTTAGCCATACCATCATCAAACGTTGATATCTCAACATTATTTATTGTTTAATACTGACTGTGTTACCCTCAATAAAAGTGCCACTAACAAATATATCAATAAAATCAGAAAAAGCTTGATTTTTCAAGCTTACAATAAAGCCGATTAAACAAATCGCAAATCATTCTCGAACTTGTGTTCTATCCAATGATATGGTAGAATTTGTATAGGCAGTTATTATAGCTGCTGCAATCGTGTATAGGGTGGTTGACATTCATTTATTTACGCGAAAGCAAAGTGAGCATTCGTAAGCTTGCTCACAAAAATGCGAACGCGCACGCGAACCGGAAGTGTCTTTCTTCCGGTTGATATGTCACTAAAGTAAAACACCTTCCCTATACTTTGGCCGGTGCAGGAAGGTGTTTTCTTGTTTAATTTAATCATCGGTCAACCACCCTGTGGCGATTGCCTTTTATAAAAATATTATAGCAGATTATGAAGACATTTCAAGTATTAATGATTCCGAGATTTCTTGTTGGTTCTTGTTCCTATTCTTTGGTATTTCAATTGAAATAATTTCATCTACATTAATGAAAGTGTTTCTCGTTTTCTTGAATACTCTTCAGGTTAAAAATCAACACTACAGATACTATATAACTTCTTTCCCCATATATAACACATGGTCACAATCTACAAATCCATTTTTTCTATAGAAATTTGGTGCAGGAGCAAAACGATTTGTCGTTAAGGTAGAGCCTGCTAACTTATGTTCTTTAATATAACTCTCAACAGTCTGTAAAAGTTCTGCCCCATATCCCTGTCTTTGATATGCCGGAGTTATAAACATTTCATCAATAAAAATTTCACTATTATTCCACCAAACTTTTTCATGAGTAAATATCG
>JAEYOY010000080.1 GCA_023411215.1 Bacillota bacterium
ACCCGTCCGCCACTAAGTTATTATCAATCCATCCGAAAACTTCATAATAATAACTCCGTTCGACTTGCATGTGTTAGGCACGCCGCCAGCGTTCATCCTGAGCCAGGATCAAACTCTCATGTTTAAGCTTTTGATCCAGTCAGATAAACGTTAGCCTTGATCAATCATTTCTGATTAATCGTTACAACCAAATGGTTGTTCAAGCAATCCTGGTTATCTTTACTGTTTTTGTGGTTGTATCTGTTTCCAGATACGGTTCGTTGATATATCATTACGATACTAATGTATCTTCGATATATCTAATGAAAATCTATTTTCGAAGTCCATGTGGAACTTCGAGTTTTTTAGAATTTTCAGGGTTGTTTCACTGTTCAATTATCAAGGTTCAATTGCTTGTGATGCTTTTGTTTACTGCGTTTCTCAACGTCAGCTTTGATATCTTATCACGCATCAGCTTACTTGTCAACCACTTTTTTAATTTATTTTTTATTGTATTTTTTAACAATAAAAACCTCAAAAAAGTAGAACGGAGAATCAGGGATTTGAACCCTGGCGCCGCTATTAACGACCTACTCCCTTTCCAGGGGAGCCCCTTCAGCCACTTGGGTAATTCTCCATCGGGATGATTCTAAATACCGTGTTAAATTACTATCTATATTGTCTAACAATTCAAGAACACTATATTTAGTTAGTTAACTCGTAACGGAGAGAGTGGGATTCGAACCCACGGTTCCTTTCGGAATCACTGGTTTTCAAGACCAGCCCCTTAAGCCGCTCGGGCATCTCTCCATTTGCGCTCTCCAAACGTCGCTTAGCTATTGTATCACCTCAAATAGCTTGTGTCAAGAGGTTTTCTTTTATTCATGAAAGAAATTGTTTCTTTTTTTGTTTCTTTTCAAACAATATTGTTATCCGATTATTATAATGTAAACTCCAACACCTTATCAATTATTATGATCTTCTTAATAAATACGATTAATCTCTCTGGGATAGGATCCGTTCTGCTAATATCAGATCCTCCGGTGTAGTCAGTTTTATATTATTGTAGTCCCCGGGTAGAATCTTCACTGGCAGCTTAATATAGGTCTCGTATAACATCGCATCATCAGTGACTACCATGCTTCTTGTATCCTTATCATGATAGAAGTCCTCATACGCTTGCCTTATTTTCATGTAATCAAATGCCTGCGGTGTCTGGGCAGCCCAGAGCGTATTGCGATTCGGAGTTGCTCTGATATTCCCCATATCATCTATAACCTTAATGGTTTCCTTAACCGGCATCCCTATAATGCATGCTTTGCTTTCCTTGACCTGCTCTACCAGCCCATCGATTATCTCCGTCGATATAAAGGGTCTTGCTCCGTCATGAATCAACACGTATTCTGCTGTCTCTGCATTGATCAATCCCTGATAGACAGAATCATACCTTTCTTTGCCGCCTTCAATGATCTTTACTACTTTATTAATTTGATATAACTCAACAATTTCCCTCTTGCAATAATCAACCTGTCCTTCTCCGGTCACTAGTATAATCTCATCCACACTACTTTGTTCGAAGGCTTTTAAACAATAATAAACAACAGGCTTATCCTGTAAGACTAGAAATTGCTTCGCTACCTGGGAATGCATCCGCTTTCCCTGACCGGCTGCCAATACAATTGCAATTACTTTATCCATTATATCCTCCGATCTAATCGTTGCTAATTCACATAAATCAGCAATCCTTCTTATATCCATATACTCAACCGGAGAAGTAAGCTTCGCGAGTTTCTCCGATGCCTGCTCGCAGGCATTATTCGCAGGCTTGTTCATATCACTTCAAGTAAACTTGAATGATACTTCACTTCGCCTTCGCGTAAACAATAGAAAGTACGATTTGCGAACTTTCTATTATCATGAATAAAAAGCACGACATCGTGCTTTTTGGCAAATTAAAATTCGTTAGCTATATAATCATCGTTCCCCGATTTTTAAGTTTGGAACTGCATTGAGATCAAATCCAGCCCTAACCCCACGGATATATTCATAATAAGCTGCAGCACCGATCATTGCTGCATTGTCCGTACATAGAATCTTTGAGGGATGATAGAATTCCAGGTCATGAACCGTACACGCTTTCTCCATAGCCTCTAATAAAGAAGAATTGGCAGCTACACCACCGGCAATTGCCACCTGCTTCATTCCATAATCCTTTGCCGCTTGCATCGTCTTTTTTACCAACACGTCGATAACCGCTTCTTGAAATGAGGCTGCTATATCTGCACGGTTGATCTCTTCCTGCTTCATTTCACAGGTATTAATATGATTCAGTACTGCTGATTTTAAACCACTGAAGCTGAAGTCATAAGGTGCTCCTTCAATCTGTGCTCTGGGAAATGGTATCGCAAACTTATTCCCTTCCTTCGAGAGCCTATCAATCTTCGGGCCACCGGGATACCCCAGTCCAATTGTTCTTGCTACTTTATCAAAGGCTTCACCCGCTGCATCATCCCTTGTTCTGCCAATTATCTCATATACTCCGTAATCCTTAACAAGTACAAGATGACTATGGCCACCGGATACAATCAGACATAGGAACGGAGGTTTCAATTCCTTGTTATCAATGTAATTCGCTGATACATGTCCTTCAATATGATGTACACCCACTAATGGTTTACCTGTCGCAAAGCTGATCGCCTTTGCCTCCGCTACTCCTACCAAAAGTGCTCCTACGAGTCCAGGACCATAGGTAACACCAATTGCATCTATATCCTGAAGTGTGACTTCTGCTGTAGTCAGGGCTTCCTCAATAACCTGGTTAATCTTCTCAATGTGCTTTCTGGAAGCAATCTCTGGTACGACACCCCCATATAGTTTATGCAATTCAATTTGCGAAAATATTATATTAGAAAGTACTTCTCTGCCATTTCTTACAACTGCTGCTGCAGTTTCATCGCAGGAGGTCTCTATTGCCAATATTAAAACATCCTTAGTCATATAGTCTCCAATCCAAATCGGACGTCCCGTCGATCCGTTTCATCCTTTACTCTGTCTGTGTATCCTCGGGAACAACCTTCCATCCAAGAATCTTCCACTTCTTTTCCAGGTCCTGGCGTAGCATCACCTTCCAGGTCTCGGTAAATTTACCGCTTTCCTGAATGGTAAAGGAGATGTGTTCTGTAGCATACTTCACTCCGTCCAGCTCCACCTGCTGCTCTAAATCTTCCTTCACAAGATGAAAGGATGAAATTCTCCTATTTTCTGCCTTCCAGGAGGCAACATCGGAATATAGGTTCTTAAGGTAGCTTTCCTGAGGGTTAGCTGCGAGGAACTCTTCATCATATAATTCTCTGATCTTAAGAGCAAGAGCTTCTCTTTCCTCATCAGAGATGTTGTCATACAGATTCTTCATCATACTTCCAAATAATTTGATTACTTCTCTTGAAGTCTCTGGATAATAAAGTTCCAAATCCTTATTCAAAAGCTTTTGTACTTCCGTCATATCTTCCACCGATACTTCGTCCAAAGGACTGGTGCGGTAAGACCAATAAAAATAAAAGGATAAAATAGCGATAGCTATTACTAGCATCGTTACCACTGTAGCTGCTGTACGATTTTTTGCTTTTTGCATACCGAATCCTCCTTGCAAATGCTACTGTCACTCGTCCTTATCAAACTCCAACGTTACGCTTTTTCGATCCTTCCCTATCTTTGTGTTCGAAAATATACTTCTTGCCTCCTCCAGATAATCCTCAGGACGTGTCAGAGAAGGGCTATAGTGAGTAAGCCATAATTCATGAACCCCTGCCGTCTTCGCTAGTTTCGCTGCTTCCCGAAAGGTCATATGCTTATATTCCTTTGCCTTGGTATCCTTGTCCTGTTCACCGTACATACCTTCACATATGAACAGGTCTGATTCGCTCGCCTGATCCGATATCGCTTTTAAAGGTCTGGAGTCCGTACAATAAGTAACCTTAATACCTCTTCGTTCCGGCCCGATCACCATATCCGGAGTGTAGGTGGATTCTCCATCTGTAATAGTATCCCCTTTCTGAAGACGATTCCAGTACCTCTGAGGCACATTGTTCGCCAGTGCCCGTTCTGTAAAAAATCTGCCTCCACGCTTGATATAGATACTATAGCCATAACAAATTACATTATGCTTTACTTGAAACGCCTTAATCTGGTAACCATTAAGCGTAATTATCTCTTCAGGAGAAGAAAGCTCAATAAAATTCAACGAAAAGGGCAACTCCGGAGCAATCACACGAAGAGCATTTACCACTCGCTCTAAGCCTCTGGGTCCTATCAAAGTCACCGGTTCCCTCCGATCAGCATTCCCCATTGATAATAACAGTCCGGGCAGACCACTAATATGATCCCCATGATAATGGGTAAAGCATATGATATCAATGGAATGAAAACTCCAGCCCTTTTCTCTTATTGTAATTTGTGTTCCCTCACCGCAATCTATCAATAAACTACTACCGTTATATCTCGTCATCAGCGCAGTAAGCCATCTGCCGGGCAGTGGCATCATACCGCTGGTACCTAATAAACAAACATCTAACATTCTTTTTCCTTTCTAGCTATCACATTATACATGTATTTTAACAGTATATCCAATCTTTTGTCCAGATAATTGTTACTCTATGGAATTGTTCTATTAACCAAAAACTTATGTAACTACCTGCTATTGTTCATACGGGTCCTTCCTATCTATATATCGGCAATTGTTATCAGATCAAATAGAAGAAAAAAGGACTATATCCTTACCATAAGCACTGTCTGACAAACAGTGCTTATGGTAAAGATATAAGCCCTTGCTACATTCAATTATTTATAATTAAGAAAATCTAATCCCACTATAATATCTCTATCTAATTCTTATGGCAGCATGTCCGGTTTATAGTGCTTCCCGTTTTTTTCTAATCTCCACCGGAATTACAAATTTTGAAGTAATCTTATCATAACATTCCTCACAAAGATTAAATTGATGCACTTCCATATCTCTGTTGGAAAAGTATCCCCATTCCTTTGTCGCCTCAAATGCATCCTCCTTCAGGATTCCATTCTCTACTTTCATAACCTTACCACAAGAATTGCAACAAATCGGATTATCTCCACCTTTATTTATGATATTTGTCCTTTTCACAGCTTATCCCTCCTGATATGATGCCCGCATTGCCCTTAAGACTATTATAGTACGAGCGAATGCTTTTTTACAGTGGGAATTGCTGTATTGTATTCAACCACATAATGACAGCATCCTCTTTTGGCTTCGTATAGAAATCCTTTCGGATGCCTGCTTTCTCAAAACCCAGTGACTCATACAAACAGATTGCCGGCTCATTGGAGCTGCGTACCTCCAGAGTAAAGGAGGCGATCCCCCTTGCCAAACCCTTCTCAATCAATGCTTTCAGCATGGTCTCTCCAACATGCTGCCTTCGATATTCTTTCTTAACAGCAACATTGAAGATATCTCCTTCTCCGGCAACACCCCAAAAACCACAATACGCGGCAATTCTACCGTCAATCTCCACCACCAGATAACTATTCTTATCATCCAACAATGAATTTCTAAAATCCTCTCGACTCCATGGATCAGAAAAGGTTTCATTCTCTATGGCACAGACCTCAGGCAGATCCGCCTCGGTCATACTTCGTATCTCCATTAGACTACCTCCGATGTAACTTCAAATCATAGGTTGACTTACTTAACCTTGCTGCTGGAGCTTTTCTGCTCTTTCCCGCTCCGCTTGCGACACCCGCAGATATACCGGTTCATGTATCGACGCTGCTTCAATCTGTTCCTTCTTATATAATTCGATACCAAGTGCTCCGACTGCACCGGCCCTTTGTCTGGAAAGATGCACCGGCGCAAAGGAATAGGCTACTTTTGTCTTCGCTTCTATCATTTCTCTATAGACGGCAGTGCCGTCTCCTAGGAAAATAACCTCTTTCCCTAACGTATTAATCTCCTCTATAAGTTCCTCTATAGCCATCGCTGTCTGTTCCTTAACTACCTTCAACTGATTGCCTATGAAGCCATAAATCCCGGTATATACCTGATTTCTCCTTGCATCCATAAGCGGGCATACTAATTGCTCCGTACCGTAAAGATTATATGCAAGTCCCTCCAAGGTCGGGACCGCTATGATCGGTTTATTTAAGGCAAGTCCTAAGCCTTTCGCAGTTGCACTGCCAATACGAAGCCCGGTAAAGGACCCCGGTCCTGCCGCAACTGCAATTGCATCGATTTCTTCCATATTGATATCGACCATCTTCACTATCTCATTTAGCATCGGAAGAAGTGTCTGTGAGTGTGTCTTCTTATAATTAACGGTATACTCCGCAAGCATCGCATCTTCTGTTACGATAGCAACCGAGGCTACCAAGCCCGAGCTGTCCAGTGCTAATATTTTCATAATACATATGTCTCTGCCGAATCGAGACATTTCCTCCTTTTCTATTTCTCAACAGTGATTTCACGGTAATCAAAGCCCTTTTCCAGCTTCTTCTTTATTATAACACTTGTATGCTTCTTAGGTATAAGATCTTCAATAAGCTCAGCCCATTCAATCAGGCATACTCCATTTCCATAAAAGTAATCCTCATAACCGATTTCTTCCATCTCATCGATATCGGCAATCCGGTATACATCAAAATGATAGAAGGGAAGTCTCCCCCCTTCGTATTCCTGTATAATTGTAAATGTCGGGCTGTTCACTGCCTCTTCGATACCAAGTCCCTTAGCGAAGCCTTGGGTAAAGACAGTTTTGCCAACTCCCAAATCACCGCCAAGACAGAAAATATCACCTTTTTCAGCCTCGCAACCCATCCGGTATCCCAGCTGATACGTATCCTGTGTACTGTAGCTATCTATAATCATGCTATATATCCATGCCTTTCTATCTCAGAACATCTCTCTAAACGGCATCATTATAGCAGATATGTCAAAAAAAAGATAGAGTTTAATTCAGGCCTGTTCCATAAGATAAATTGATTCCTCGATTCAACCGTCATATTTATACGTGAATAAGGATTTTCATTGACTTCACTACAATATTTGCTATCATGAAACTAAATCAGAGCGATAAAACAATTCATACATAGCAATCGAAGTCAAGAAACAAATCATAATCTGAGTTATCCTCTATTTACAGGTGGTGAAAAAATGGGAATTGCAGAAACATTTAAAGTTGTTCAGGATCTACAGATTTATATGGAAAGTAATCTATATAAAAGTATTACCTTAAAGCAGCTGGCCGATTATGTCGGATATTCTCCCTGGCATATGTCCAGAATCTTTAAGGAAACAACCGGAAAGACACCCTTTGATTATCTCAGAGCTTTGCGTCTAACAAAAGCCGCACTGGTTCTACGTGATAACAATACCAAAATTCTCGATGTGGCACTTGATTTTGTATTCGATTCTCACGAAGGTTTTACAAGGGCTTTCTCAAAGGAATTCGGTGTTTCTCCTCATAAGTATAGTAAAACAACTCCACCAATCCAGTTGTTTCTGCCGTCCAAGGTTTTTGACACCTATAAAGCACTTCATAAGGAGGAAAGCATGATGATGAATGAAAATAAGGCAAAATCCGTGTTCGTACAGGTTATTGAACGTCCTGCGAGAAAGGCACTCATAAAACGAGGCTACAAAGCAGAGGAATACTTTGCCTACTGTGAGGAGGTCGGCTGCGATATCTGGCCAATGCTCACCAGTGTAAAGGAAGCCCTCTATGAACCAATCGGTATGTGGCTTCCAAAGCATCTGATCAAACCGGAAACTTCACTGTATGTGCAAGGAGTCGAAGTTCCTCTTACCTATTCTAATGCCATACCTGATGGTTATGAGTTAATTGAATTACCACCCTGCACCATGATGGTATTCCAGGGAGAGCCTTACGATGATGAAATTTTCGGTGAGGCGGTTACTGAGACCTGGGAACATATCAACCGATTCAATCCACAGATTTATGGCTACGAATGGGATCCGGAAGCAGCACCCCGTTTCCAGCTGGCCCCTATGGGTTATCGTGGCTACATTGAAGCTCGTCCCGTAAAAAGAGTGAGTCAATAAAGAGGTTACGGCAAAATGCATACGACGGTAGCCCTCAGCATGATGTTATATTGAAGTAATCTAAATAAGCAGGAGCATCTACATGTATTCCGACGCCAAGACAGCGGCTTGTATGTTCGTATCAGAACTGACATAGAAATCATATGTCAGTCTGCTTCGAACATATAAGCCGCTGTCTTTTCTGACGGAATATATCTGCGGGCACTCCTGCTTATTTATTACTTCAATTTTAACAGTGATGAAGCTACCGTCGTATGCATTTTGTTGCAAATCATATGATTATTAACTCAACGCTAATATCTATCACTTTCAATTACTGCAGTATGCTGCCTCTCAGGAAACGATAGGTATAATAACCAATGGCAGATATATAAATACCCTTAAAGATATTAAAGGGTGTAATGCCGATGATCACTAAGCTTGCCAGATCCTTAACTGCTGACACATTAGCGGAGGCGATTCCAACAATGACATCCATCCCACCAAAAAGCTTTGCATATAAGGGTAGCATTACAAAATAATTCAATAGTGCTCCTACAATTGCCATAGCGATTGTTCCAACCGCAAATATAAATATCGTATAAAGACCATCCCGGGTCTTAACACCGGAAGCATTATTATACGCAGAATGACTGTTTTTTACTTTGCGCAACTTATGCAGAATACCTACCGGGATAATGAATGCACTACTGATTAAAAAGTTCGCCAGCTCTCCGACCATAAAGGTTGAGGATGCTGTTAAGGCTTTTATCAAATTCTTTATCAGCTCAACAATCACTCCTGCAAAGGGACCATAGGTAAGAGCCGCTATTACAGCAGGGATGTCACTGAATTCAAACTCCAAAAAGCCAAGATATTTGAAGGGGAGGTGTACCAGCATTAGTACATAGGCTAATGCGGATAATAATCCGATGGTTACCAATTGTTTCGTTGAATATAAGCCGCTTCTTTGTTTTGTTACTACATTTGATCTCATACTTTTATCTCTCCTTTTTAATTGAAAGGAAAAATTCTGGGTGATGCAGAGAATAATGAAACGATAGAAAGCACGCTTTGCGATCTTTCTATTGTAGCAAATAAAAAACCCCGATTTTAATCACGTTAAAACCGGGGCGAATCATCACATTATACTCTGTTCTCTTCTACCATCCAGACTGTACTGTCGGTTTTGGAATTGCACCAAATCAATCATCAATTATTATAAATAATCATCAATGAGTCGCGGACTATACCGCCGGTCGGGAATTTCACCCTGCCCCGAAGAATTTACCTTTATTCTTTTTACAGCTACATCATACAACAGTACCTATTTATTGTCAATATGCAGTCTATGGAATTTTATAAATTTCCTAACAATCCATCCTTTAGTATGCCAGCTGCCTCACGAACATAGTAATGTAAGCACATAACCTTGTCCGTTGGAGCAACCAGAGCATAAACCCGATTGATCCCCTGCTTTCTTGCAAGTCTGGTAGAACGAAAGATATGGAACCCATTGGTTACAATCGCTACGGTTGCATTTTCTCTCATTAGCTCCTTACTGTATTTCATATTCCCTGTTGTGTTCACAGACTGTTCTTCCGTAAGTATTCTGCCTTGATCGATTCCCCGCTTCAAAAGATACACTTTCATGGCTGCGGCTTCCGATAGCAGCTCTTCAGTACCCCTTCCTCCCGATACAATAACCAGGGTATCCGGGTTCTCATAAAGATATGCTATTGCAGTATCCAGTCTTTTACTCAGGTTCTTCGTCACCTTATTCTCGCTGATCTGAGCCCCAAGTACCAACAGATAGTCCATTCCTCTACCCGCCTTATGATGGGAGCAGAGCAGCAGCATTCCCTCTAAAGAAAAGAAAACGATCAATGCAATTACAATCAGTGTATAAGCCAGATGGAGAAGCCATTCCGGAATAGGAAACTTAATGTAGAGCAAAAATCGGATTAGGACAGCCCCTGTGATACATCCAAATCCACTCAGACTCCAAATCCAGGAGAAGTTAACTCTTATCCCGGAATAAAGTAAAATTATCGTATAATATATGATGCAAGGAATACCAAGCAGCAATGCACACCAAAACAATAATTCCAAAGATACCTTCCCTCCTCTTATCCCTGCCTATACTAACTTTACTAATGCATAAACGCTAAAAGTTAGAAAGCATGCTACGAGAATGTTCTATTGCCATGAATTGAAACACCGGAAGTAAATTGCGTGCATCCTTGATGCTTACTCCGCAACTCTTCCGGTGTATCGAACAATAATTGAATAATCTATTGCAGCTTCATTGATAACTGAATTCTCTTCTTCGCTACGTCCACACCGATTACCTTAACATCTACGATATCACCGACGCTTACGACATCCAGCGGATGCTTAACAAACTTCTTGTCTGACAACTGGGAGATATGAACTAATCCATCCTGATGAACACCGATATCTACAAAGGCACCAAAGTCAATTACGTTACGAACCGTTCCCTTCAAGATCATTCCTTCGGTCAGATCCTTGATCTCAAGAACATCGGTACGTAGAATCGGCTTAGGCATCTCATCTCTAGGATCTCTTCCCGGTTTTTCAAGCTCTTTGATAATATCCGTCAAGGTTATCTCACCTACTCCTAATTCTGCTGCAAGCTTGTGCTTATCCTTAATCTTCTTACCTATGGTAATGATATCTTCCGATTGGTCCGTATTGTCTGCCTGATTATTCTGAGCTTTACTATCCGCAACTGCAATTCCACCATTTCCGACTGCTGCTGCCAACGCCTTACCAAAGGCAGTCTCCTGAGTCTTAACGGTAATTGTCTTTGGTTTCTTCTCCTGCTTCGGCTCAGCCTTCTTTACCGGTTCAGCTGCCTTCTGCTTCATTGCTTTTGCTTGAAGTTCCTTCACATCTTGCAAAGTAAGTCCTAACTTTGTTAGCAATGCCTGGGTTGCCTCATAGGATTCGGGATGAACTCCGGTAGCATCCAACGGATTATCCCCATCCGCGATTCTCATGAAACCGGCACACTGCTCGAAAGCCTTCGGTCCAAGCTTTGCAACCTTTAGCAGCTCGGCACGGCTTCTAAAACGTCCGTTTGCTTCACGATAAGCAACAATATTCTTAGCAATTACCTTGCTGACACCGGATACATGCTCAAGTAAGGATACCGAGGCGGTATTCAGATCTACACCAACCTTATTTACACAATCCTCAACAACACCGGAGAGTACCTCACCTAGCTTCTTCTGGTTCATATCATGCTGGTATTGTCCCACACCGATGGATTGAGGATCAATCTTAACCAGCTCAGCCAGCGGATCCTGAAGTCTTCTAGCAATAGAAGCCGCACTTCTTTGACCTACGTCAAAATTCGGGAATTCCTCGGTTGCCAGCTTACTTGCGGAATATACAGAGGCACCTGCTTCATTTACAATGATATACTTGACAGGTTTATGAAGCTCCTTTAGCAGCTCCACGATAATCATCTCAGATTCCCTCGAGGCAGTACCATTACCGACAGAGATCAGAGAAATATTATATTTATCAATTAGCCTCTTCACTGTTGCTTTTGCTTCCTCGACCTTGTTCTGAGGGGCAGTTGGATAGATAACAACTGTATCCAGTACCTTTCCTGTACTATCCACAACAGCCAGCTTACAACCGGTACGGAAGGCGGGATCCCAACCAAGTACAACTTGTCCGGTGATTGGAGGCTGCATCAGAAGCTGCACAAGGTTCTTACCAAATACCTTGATTGCTCCGTCTTCCGCCTTCTCTGTCAGTTCGTTTCTGATCTCTCGCTCAATGGCAGGTGCAATCAGGCGCTTATAGCTATCCTCAATTGTTGCTTTTAGAATTTCATTGGTATGAGGGTTGTCCTTAACAATTACTTTTGTCTCTAGATAGCGAAGGATCCGTTCTTCCGGAGCATTTACTTTCACCGTAAGTATCTTTTCATTCTCACCACGATTAATAGCAAGGACCCTGTGACCTGCTAATTTCATCAGGCTTTCTTCAAAGCTATAGTACATCTCATATACGGTTTCCTGTTTCGCATCCTTTGCCACAGAAGTAAGAGTTCCCTCCTTCATGGTTACATCACGGATATAGCTGCGGTGCTCTGCCTCATCGGAGATATCTTCGGCTATGATATCCATAGCCCCGGCAATGGCTTCCTCTACCGTACGGACCTCCTTTTCTTCGGATAGATATTGTTCTGCAGCCACCCGAATCGGTTCTGCCGTATCCTGCAACATAATAAGAACCGCTAAGCCATCCAGACCCTTTTCTTTCGCAATGGTTGCTCTGGTTCTTCTCTTCGGACGATAAGGACGATATAAATCCTCTACTACAACCAATGTTGTAGCTGCAAGTATCTGAGCCTTTAACTCCTCGGTTAACTTGCCCTGCTCTTCTATACTACTTAACACCTGTGTCTTCTTTTCTTCCAGATTTCTTAAATATTGTAATCTTTCATGCAGATTTCTAAGCTGCTCGTCATCCAGAGATCCCGTTGCTTCCTTACGATATCTTGCAATAAAAGGGATGGTATTGCCCTCATCAATCAATTTTACGGTAGCTTCCACCTGTTCCAAACGAATGCCAAGCTCTTCCTTCAATTGTTTTAAAATATCCATTGGTTTACTCCTTAATCAAATTTTCATTCAATACAATATTTATTATCATTTTTTCCATTCTTAATCATACCATCCGCCCCATTGAAAAGCAACTGAATTCGCTTAAAAACCTGCTATCCAGGACTATTGACCACTTTAAAAAATAGTACTATAATTATCCTAGAGTCAGTCTACAAAGGAGGAGTTTTCATGATTGGAGCAGTTGGATATGCATCCTATACTATACCGGCAGCTGGTGTTCACACAGCTAGTAGTCCGTTATCTGCCGTCAACAAGATTGGTCGTATCGCACCACTTGGTCAAAAGGAGGCAATCCATGTAGGGAAAACACAACCTTCGGAATGTCAGACCTGTAATGAGCGTAAATATATTGATGTTTCGAATGAATCCGATGTCTCCTTCCAATCCCCTACCCATGTATCACCCGAGGCATCCTTTACAGCAGTAGCCGCTCATGAGAAGGAGCATGTATCCAACGCAGTTACTGAGGGTAGTAAGCCCGAAGCCAAGTTAGTTTCTGCTTCCGTGTCCTATCAGATGGGAATCTGTCCGGAATGTGGTACTCCTTATATGGCAGGAGGGACCACCCAGACTACAATACAGTATAATGAGAGTAATCCATATGAAAGCGCCAGAAAATCTTTGGAGGGCAGCTTTCTCCGAGGTATGAATTTCGACTCTGTAGCATAAAGAACACCATACCCCGGTATATACAAGGATTTATTGTAATATATAGAACAAAATATCAGCATATAGGACGAATTCTCCTATAACATGAGAAAAAGCAAGGACAACAGTGTATAATTCGATACCTGTTGTCCTTGCCTTTTGCTATTACTTCCATTCATTCTTACGTAACTATAACCATATATTTATGAGAAGCTACAATTCTACTAAATTATATCTGGGATAATGCAAACTTTTCATGTACTGCATTCATCGCCTTCTCTACATGAGCCTCATCAATCAACACGGTTACTCTGATTTCCGAGGTGGAGATCATCTTAATATTCACACCCACATCATACAATGCCTCAAACATCTTTGCGGCAACACCGGAATTAGACATCATACCCGCTCCAACGATGGATACCTTCGCTACCTCCCGCTCTACATCAATCTTTTGGCACTTGAGACTGCCTTCACGATGTCTCTCAAGAATTGCCACTGCTTCCTCCAGATCATCTTCCTTTACAGTAAAACTGATATCCTTTGTTCCATCTCTTCCTACTGACTGCAATATGATATCTACGTTTACACTATGATTAGCAAGATGATTGAATAATTTGAATGCAACTCCAGGTTGATCCTCTAAACCTATTACTGAAATTCGTGCTGTATTATTATCACAAGCTACACCACTGACGAGCATTTTCTCCATTTTAACTACCTCCTTAACAACAGTGCCTTCTGAATAATTGAGACTGGAACGAACTACCAACTGTACTCCATACTTCTTCGCCATCTCTACCGATCGGTTATGCAAGACTCCTGCGCCTAAAGAGGCCAGCTCCAACATCTCATCATAGGTGATCTCATTCAGCTTGCTTGCACTTGGTACAATTCGGGGATCTGCAGTAAATACACCGTCTACATCCGTGTATATCTCACAAGCATCCGCATGCAGTCCTGCTGCCAATGCAACGGCTGTTGTATCCGAACCGCCTCTTCCCAGCGTCGTATAGTCGTCAAATTTATTTACTCCCTGGAAGCCGGTCACAATTACAACACGTTTATTCTCTAATTCGTTCTGTATTCTTTCTGAGTCAATCCTCTTCAGCCTTGCGTTTCCATAAACACTGGTTGTATGCATCGCTACCTGATAAGCATTCAGTGATACAGCAGGAACTCCCATGGTATCCAAGGCCATCGCCATTAACGCTACTGATACCTGTTCACCGGTTACCATAAGCATATCCAACTCTCTTTTCGATGCGTTAGGATTTATCTCCTTCGCCTGCGCCAACAAAATGTCAGTCGTCTTGCCCATGGCAGACAGAACAACTACCACCTCGTTACCCTTTTTATACTCCTCTGCAATTCTTCTGGCAACATTAAATATTCTTTCTTTATCACCAACAGATGTGCCACCGAATTTTTTTACTATTAACATAGCTGCCTCCTAATCTCTGGCCGAATTTGAAAATAACTTTTCAATAACAGTATATCCTTCTGTCACTTCATTGCCACTCTGTTTTGCATCTTCCTCATTATAGAGCCAGCTATGCTTTTGTTCCTGTGTACTGTCATATAAAAGATATGGTACCGGATCACTGGTATGTGTTCTGCAACGGATCGGAGTGGGATGATCCGGCATTATCAGCATACGATAAGCAGCCTTTGCCTTATTCATCTCCTCCATTACAATCTTAATCACTCTCTGATCCAAATATTCTATCGATTTTACTTTGTTTGAGATATTTCCTTGGTGTCCCATCTCATCGGGTGCTTCAACATGAATGTAGACAAAGTCATAATCCTCTTCCAAAAGCACCTTCACTGCCGCCCTTGCTTTACCCTCATAGTTGGTATGAAGGGTCCCGTCTGCTCCTGGTACCTCAATCACTTTTATTCCTGCACCTACTGCTATTCCTTTAAGAAGATCCACCGCAGATAACATGGCCCCTCTTTTATGGTTCTTCTCTTCAAATGAAGTGAGTGCCGGTTTCGTTCCTGCGCCCCAGAACCAGATGGAATTCGCTTTATTTAAGCCCTTTTCTTTTCTTGCTATGTTAATCGGATGATTATTCAATATATGAAAGCTGCGAATCATCATATCTCGCAGAACAGCATCCTTAGGAAGATAATCTCCGACCACTCGGCCTAAGATATCATGGGGTTGAGCCAAATCAATCACTTCACCCTGATCCCAGATGGTAAGGTGGCGGTAACTGGTTCCTACATAGAATTTATAAATATCATCCTCCAGCTCATTTCTAACCGCCTCAATCAGTACAGCAGCATCCTCAGTTGAGATCTCACCTGAGCTATGATCAACCATCGTTCTCTCGTCATATGGCACATCTTCCTCAGACAATGTCACAATATTACAGCGGATTGCAATATCGGTCGGTTTCATATCAACACCGATGCTAAGAGCCTCCAGTGGAGACCGTCCGGAATAATAGATTCTGGGATTATACCCAAGGACAGCCAGGTTAGCCGTATCACTACCGGGTTTCATCCCCTTCGGGATTGTATGTGCAATTCCAAGCTCTGATTTTCCTGCTAACTCATCCAGCTGTGGTGTATTTGCAGCCATCAACGGTGTTCTGTTGCCCAGCGCGGCTAACGGTTCGTCTGCCATACCATCACCAAGAACAACAATATACTTCATAGTATCAATTCCTTTCTGATAAAGTCAAATCATTGGTATATCAATTTAACTTATGATTAACTATATTGATATGGGCTCATAGATAAAGAAAGTCGATCTCTCCGACTTTCTCTTCTCACTCATATAGGATAGTGCCATCGCCAGCTTTCCAAATTCCATAATTCATGTATTTAAAAAGTTAGTCACGCCAATTTCTATGATACATGTATGAAAGAAAGCGCACCTTGCAGACTTTCTATAATCTATCATTCAAAAAACTCTGCAAATTTTATTAAAGCATATATTAAAATCTTACACGGATTGTACTTACCACTCCGTCCAAGTATTCCTTCTTCACTTTTAATTCCTGTTCTGTCATGCTTTCTGTGATAAAGGCAAACTCACCGGTAACCCCAGGTGCCATAACCTCTTCCACCTCACCAAATAACTTCACTGCCTCTGACCGAGCAAGCTCCTTATCTCCTGCTACGCGGATAAAGAACCGATGCTGAACTAGGTTGATATCTGTCAGCTCCAATTTCCGGCTGCTCCATAACGTCCATATATTTTTACCGATATGCTTAGCAGCATCCACAACATCAGCTACAACAGCACTCGCTGTTGGTAGTTTTCCTGCACCGCTACCATAGAACATAACATCCCCAATTACATTACCTCTGACAAAGATACCATTAAAAACATCATTTACACTAAAAAGTGGATGATTTGCTTTAATGAAAACCGGAGCCACCATGGCATGAACCTGAGAGTCATTACCGCGGATACTGGAGGCAAACAGCTTAATTCTGGCTCCTAGAGCCTTGGCATATTTAATATCGATATCCGTAATCTTCGTGATGCCTTCTGTATAGATGTCTTCAAAATCCACCTGCATACCAAATGCCAGGGAAGAGAGAATCGCTATCTTTCGACAAGCATCATGACCCTCTATATCTGCTGCCGGGTTGCGCTCTGCATAACCCATATTCTGCGCATTTTGTAAAGCGGTCTCAAAATCAAGACCGTCCTCACTCATCTTAGATAAGATATAGTTTGTTGTACCATTGAGAATACCGGTAATTTCTACAATTTCATCCGCCGTCAGGGATTGGTTTAAGGGTCTAATGATAGGAATACCACCGCCAACACTCGCTTCAAAGAGGAAATTCAGGTTACGTTCCTTTGCCATGTCCAGAAGTTCTGCTCCATGCTTGGCTACTAATTCTTTATTGGAGGTAACTACACTCTTCCCATTAAAAAGTGCTTGTTTAACGAAGGTATATGCCGGCTCGACTCCTCCCATTACTTCCACAACAACTTTTATCTCCGGATCATCCATTATAATATTTACGTCATGAACCAGCTTCTCCATAACCGGATCCCCAGGAAATTCTCTCAGGTCCAATACGTATTTAATATTAATCTCATCTCCTGCTCTCTTCTTAATACTTTCACCATTGATTCCAAGTACCTCAACTACGCCGGAACCAATCGTGCCGTATCCTAAGACTGCAATATTTATCATCACTGCTCCTCCTGTTCTGTAGCAACTATCATCTCTATCAGTGAAGTCTTTATATTATGTCATTTATTCTCTCTTCCTAAGCATGTACCGAGGATTACGCAGGTACATACTCTTCACAACCCTGAAGAACAAGGAGCGAGCACCATTGTGCGAACTTCGCAGTTCTTCTCATGTGAATTAATATTCTATATTAATTCACATTATTCTCTGGAAACCAGCTTAACATAGTGAATACCATCCATCGCCTCGATTGATTCCATCATTTGTGAGGTACTGTCAGTTTGCGGTAATATCTCAATACTCAGAGTCAATAAGGCTATTCCGTTTACCGGAATACTTTGATGAATTGTTAAGATATTTGCTTCACATTTTGCTACCTGGTTAAGAACCTTGGAAAGCAACCCCGGCATATCATCCATCTGAAGCATGAAGGTGATTGTCTTTCCTCTTGTATTTTCATAAAACGGAAATATGTCATCGCGATATTTATAAAAGGAACTTCTACTGATTTCTACTGCATCGGTAGCCTCCTGAACCGTCATAACCCGCTCAGAATCAAGAAGTCTTTTTGCTTCTACTACCTTTAAAAGTACCTCTGGTACAGCTTTCTTTTTTACAATAAAATACTGATCTTCTTTCATGTGTTTAACACCTCCTGATATTTTTCAGGGTAGCATATGTACAGGACTTAAGTGTTTGTATTTATTACAAATACAATTGTCTTTCCAAGAAAGATATACTACCATATATTTATTCATAATGCAATAGCATTTTACCATCTTCAACGCAAAAAATAAAGGTTTGTAACTTATGCTTGAAAGAGACGGGATAATTATTAATGTTTTTGTATAAAAATTAATTATAATAATTTTAAGTTATTAATTGTAACCGGTAGAAGGAATCAAAAAAGGTTATCTACCTTTCGATAGTTAACCTTAATTATATCTTTAATATTATAAGATTTTTGATAAAAACTCCTGTAATCTTGGATGGGTCGGATTCTCAAAGAATTTATCGGGAGTGTTCTGTTCCACAATCTTTCCTTCATCCATGAAGAGGATACGGGTAGCTACCTTCTTGGCGAAACGCATCTCATGTGTAACAACAACCATAGTCATTCCTTCATCCGCCAGCTGTGCCATCAGATCAAGAACCTCACCAACCATCTCAGGATCAAGCGCAGATGTCGGTTCATCAAATAGCATTACATCCGGATTCATTGCCAGAGCACGTACGATTGCTATTCGTTGCTTCTGTCCACCGGATAATTGATTCGGATAAGCTTTTGCCTTCTCTGTCAGTCCGATGCGCTGTAGTAACTCATATGCTTTGCTTTCTGCCTGCTCCTTTGTCATCAGTCGATGCTGGACCGGAGCCAGTGTTATATTCTCTAGTACGGAAAGATGAGGAAAGAGATTAAATTGCTGAAACACCATACCCATCTTGCAACGCATCTTGTTAATGTCCGCCTTCTTATCGGTTATGTTAATTCCTTCAAACCAGATCTCGCCTGCACTAGGAACTTCAAGTAGGTTTAAGCAGCGTAAAAAGGTTGATTTTCCGGAACCGGAGGGCCCTATCACTACTACCTTTTCACCCTTTTGAATTGTTTCATTGATGCCTTTTAGAACCTGTTGTTCACCAAAGGCTTTCTGTAAATTTTTAGTGACGATCACCCTTAGCCAACCCCCTTTCAAAGACATTAAGCAGCTTAGTTAACCCCATTACAAGTACGAGGTAGCATGCTGCTGCGATAATCAAAGGCGGCAGAATATCCCATGTTCTGGAACCCACATATTGAGCCGCTTTTGTTAAATCCGTTACTGCAATTACACCTGCAACAGAGGTTTCCTTAATTAGTACGATAAACTCATTGCCAAGTGCAGGTAGAATATTGCGTATTGCCTGAGGCAATATAATCAGCTTCATCGTCTGAAGATAATTAAGTCCCAAGGATCTGCCCGCTTCCATCTGGCCACGGTCGATGGATTCAATACCAGCACGAATAATCTCGGCAACATAAGCACCAGAATTAATACCGAAACACACTGCACCGACCACCAGCTCGTTCGTATTACGAGATGTAAAGATCAAATTATAGATAATCAATAGCTGAACCATCAAAGGTGTTCCGCGAATGATATTGATATATACATTACAAATTGCTACCAACCATCTCATCTTAGAATTCATGGCAGTAACCTTAACAATTGCTACCAGCACACCGATGGCACTACCTAATAGGATTGCAAAGAAGGATATCAATAATGTAATCTTCAAGCCATCCAGGTATGCCAGATATCGCTGATCCGGAATTATCGCATTATAAAAGTGCTCGCTCAAACTCTCTAACAATTTCCTACCTCCTAATAAAACATTTATTGTAACTACTCAATACCATTACCCAGTGCAAAATATGTTATGACATACTCATTCGTCCTTTTGCACATTTTGTGTGCATAGGTATCGTAAGATGCCCTGTCACTGTGAAGGTACTGAACAGTTACCATTTATATATATAAACAAAGACAGAGGCTGTTGATATTGATAACAGCCCCCGGTTACTTAGTGAGAATTCGACACGAACTACTATTTTGTATGATTAGCCGTAAATTCTTCAATCTTACCATTATCCTTTAAATCCTGAATTACCTTATTGATGTCCTCCAGTAACTCTGCATTACCCTTCTTTACAGCAATCGCATATTTATCCTGGAATAATGCTCCGTCAAGGATAGCCAGTTCCGGATTAGCTGCTACTAATTCTTGCGCTGGGTACTGGTCCATAACGATGCCATCAATTTTGCTGTTCTTAAGATCCTCGGCTGCCTGAGCAAACTTAGTATAGCGCTTTACTTCCTTTGCTGCGAGACCGGAAACATAAAAATCAGCGATATTTCCCTGTTGAACACCAACTACCTTATCCGTTAGATCATCATCCGATACCGCGCTGATCGCAGGTGTAGCCTTATTAACTACTACCACCTCGGTTGAATCAACATAATCAATAGAGAAATCCATAACTTTTTTACGATCTTCATCCACAGATACACCGGCAGCTACGAAATCAACGGTTCCATTCTGAACTGCAAGAAGGGCACCATCGAAATCCATATTTCTGATTTCAAGCTTTTTTCCCATTGCATCGGCTATTGCCTGAGCAATATCCATATCAATACCAACTACCTCATTACCCTCCATATATTCATAAGGAGCAAATCCGGCTTCGGTTCCTACAATCAAGGTATCATTTTCCTTTTTACCACAGCCGGCAAACAAAGTAACAGTTAGTGCCGTGATAGCAATCATACTAACAATTCTCTTCTTCATAACTTATCGCCCTTTCTTTTAAATCATAAAAGTAATATCATATTACTTAATGACTGCCTTAATCATTTTTTGTTCATCCTCAGATAGAATACCATCCTGATTCAGAATGACAATTAATCGGTCATCAATATTTGCTACTAGCTTCATATATGAAGTATCCTTACTCTTTACTATGGAAGGCACATCAAAAATCTGTTCGTCATCAAACGGAACAATCTCAGACATTTTATCTACCTCATAAGCGATTTGAATGCCATTTGAGGTTGTAATAATAAATCTGGTATCATCATTTGGTTCTATATCCACTAAACCGAATTTTCTGCGAAGGCTGTAAACCGGTATCATCTCACCTCTAAGCTTAATAATACCTTTTAGGTTATTCGAAAAGCTTGCTACCGCTTCGATATTCATGAACTTCTCGATAATATTGACCTCCATGATATCCAATCCGTACTCTCTGTCTCCAAGCATGAAAACCGCCTGCTTTGTTTGCATTGGTACCCCTCCTTTTAGGATTCTTTGCTAGTGTTATTTTGTGCATTCCATTTTAAATATGCGTTTATAAATGGATCCAGATTACCATCCAATACATTGATGGCATTTCCTACTTCCTCATTCGTACGATGATCCTTCACCAAGGTATAAGGCTGCATAACATAGGATCGAATTTGATTGCCCCAAGCGATGTCCTTCACTTCACCACGGATACCGGATATCTTCTCAAGATTCTCCTGCTGTCTCAGAAGATATAGCTTCGCCTTCAACATCTTCATCGCTTTATCCTTGTTCTGCAACTGGGAACGTTCATTCTGACATTGCACCACAATATTCGTTGGCAGATGGGTAATACGAATGGCAGAGGAGGTTTTATTGACATGCTGACCACCGGCTCCACTGGACCTATAGGTATCAATTCTCAAATCCTCTTCATTAATCTCTATTCCCATATCCTCTTCAATATCCGGCATTACATCACAGGATACAAATGAGGTCTGTCGCTTACCCGCAGCATTGAAGGGCGAAATACGTACTAATCTGTGTACACCTCGTTCGGATTTTAAGTAACCATAAGCATTCTCACCGCTAATCTCAAGCGTTACTGATTTTAGACCTGCTTCCTCTCCCTCAAGAAAATCAATCATTTCTGAAGAAAATCCTTTTTTATCAGCCCATCTCTGGTACATACGGCATAGCATACTTGCCCAATCACAACTCTCTGTTCCTCCGGCACCCGCATGTAAGGTAATAATTGCATTATACTTATCGTAGTCACCGGACAAAAGAGTCCGAAGTTTTAACTCCTCCAGATCCTTAATAAAAATGTTTAAGGCCTCTTCTATCTCAGGAAGCAGACTGGCATCATTCTCTTCATAGCCCATTTGTATCAAGGTCTGAACATCCTCAAAATCCCTCTTCAAATGATTATATTCATCGATGGTATCCTTGAGATTCTTCAATTCCTTCATATAGCCCTGCGCTTTGTCGTTATTATCCCAAAACCCAGGTTCTTCCATGGTTTGTTCAATTTCTCTGACTCTTAGACTCTTATTAGCCAGGTCAAAGTGAATCCCCCACTTCAATCAATGGCTTATCGTAAGTACTTAATGTATATTTATACTGATCTAACTCAACCACTAAATCACCTCTTTAATGTATTATATATTACTATTTATAAAATCTCAACATATTTTGCATATAAATGCAACATTTCTTCATTTGCTACAAATCAAATAAAAAAAATAGTTAAATCATGATAAAATTCACAATAACAATAGCGGCGCGACTTTTTAATTGACATGAACTGGAAGAAGCACGTTATGCAAGCTTCTGCAATACCTGTTTGCCAGGTATTAATTGCATATACGCGTTCGCATTGCTCACTTTGCCTATATGCAATCAATAGAACGTATGCTTCGCTAGCTGTCTATTGTCACGAATTTGAATACAAGTGAATTAGCGAGCTAATTCACTTGTCCGATATATCCATGAGGCAGTTCAGATACTTATGTGTTAGTATAAGCAAAGAATAACAATATACTAATTGTAAAGCCTCTCGTTATTCAATTAATTCTTTAAGCATTTCTACCGCAGCAGTGTTTGTATTTTCTTCCGCTTCCACAAGGGCAGGGCTCATTCGGCTGAACCTTCTTGGCAGAACGCTTCACCGGTGCATTTGCTACACTGTCATCGCGGTTCGTACCGGTTACCTTCGCAACCTGCTCTCTCTCTACCTTCTGTTCAATACGAACATGCAGCAGTGCCTTGATGGTATCCTCACGAATGGCAGAAGTCATGGCATCAAACATCTCAAAACCTTGGAACTTATATTCTACGATCGGTTGACGCTGGCCATATGCCTGTAATCCAATACCCTGACGCAACTGGTCCATATCATCAATATGATCCATCCATTTACGATCGATAACCTTTAGTAGGATAACTCGCTCGATTTCTCTGATTTGCTCTGTCTCAGGGAATTCTGCTTCTTTCGCTTCATACAGTTTGACTGCCTCTTCCTTAAGCTGTTGTAAAAGATCGTTCTTCTGCATACCTGCGAGCTGCTTGTGGTCAAATTCAATTCTTGGTAATGGAATAATAGGAAGAAGAAGATTGTTCAGTTCTTCAAGATCCCAATCCTCCGGAGACTGGTCATCGCTGATCGTAGTGCTTACACAGCCTTCAACTGTATCTGTAATCATGCGATAAATAGTATCTCGCATGCTCTCGCCATCTAAAACTCTACGTCTTTCCTCGTAAATAATTTCCCTCTGTTCGTTATTAACCTGATCATATTCCAACAGATTCTTTCTGATACCAAAGTTATTACCCTCGATTCTCTGTTGTGCCTTCTCAATGGCATTGGTCAGCATCTTATGCTCAATCTGCTCCCCTTCCTGTAGGCCAAGAGAATTGAAGATACCCATTAGTCTCTCAGAACCGAAGAGTCGCATAAGGTCGTCCTCTAATGAGATAAAGAATCGAGACTCACCCGGATCGCCTTGTCGACCTGCACGACCACGCAGCTGATTATCGATACGTCTTGCTTCATGACGCTCCGTACCGATGATCTTTAAGCCTCCTACCTCAACAACGCCTTCGCCAAGCTTAATATCGGTACCACGGCCTGCCATATTAGTGGCTATCGTTACAGCGCCGAGTTGTCCGGCATCCGCAACAATTTCTGCTTCTAGCTCATGAAATTTAGCATTCAACACCTTATGCGGTACGTTATGCTTCTTAAGCATCGCACTGATTTCCTCTGATGATTCAATCGTTATCGTACCTACTAATACCGGCTGCCCTTTTTTATTCGCAGCAATAATTTCATTTATTATTGCATGCATCTTCTCTTTTCTAGTCTTATATACCGCATCCTGTAAATCAACACGGGCAATCGGAACGTTGGTAGGGACCTCGATAACGTCCATACCGTAGATCTCGCGGAATTCCTTCTCTTCTGTCAGTGCCGTACCGGTCATACCACATTTCTTATTATATTTATTAAAGAAGTTCTGGAATGTAATCGTCGCGAGAGTCTTACTCTCTCTCTTAACTTTAACATTTTCCTTTGCTTCAATTGCCTGATGTAAACCATCACTATAACGTCTACCCGGCATAATACGCCCGGTAAACTCATCTACAATAAGAACCTCATCATCCTTAACAACATAATCCTTGTCACGGAACATTAAATTATGTGCTCTGAGCGCAAGAATAATATTATGTTGAATCTCAAGGTTCTCAGGATCCGCCAAATTCTCCAAACTGAAAAAGCGTTCCACCTTCTTAACACCATCCTCGGTTAGGTGAACATTTTTCTCTTTTTCATTTACAATGAAATCGCCTGTCTCTTCGATATCTTCTTTCATGATGGCCGCCATCTTGGTGAGCTCGGCACTTGCAGTTCCCTTCTTCAATTGTCTTGCAAGAATATCACATACACGGTAAAGCTCGGTTGATTTCCCACTCTGACCAGAGATGATGAGCGGTGTCCTTGATTCATCAATCAGGATAGAGTCAACCTCATCGATAATCGCAAAATTAAGCTCACGCTGGACCAACTGTTCTTTGTAGATAACCATGTTATCTCTCAGATAATCAAAGCCCAATTCATTATTCGTTGCGTAGGTAATATCACAGGCGTACGCTTCGCGACGCTCCTCCTTCTCGAGGCTGTTCAGAATAACACCAACCTTAAGACCAAGAAATTCATGAATACGACCCATCCACTCTGAGTCACGCTTAGCCAGGTAATCATTAACGGTTACTACATGAACCCCTTTGCCCTCTAAAGCATTAAGATAGGACGGGAGTGTAGCCACAAGAGTCTTACCTTCACCGGTACGCATCTCCGTAATACGTCCCTGATGTAGAATAACACCGCCAATCAGCTGAACGCGGAAATGCCTTAATCCGATCACTCTCTTGGAAGCCTCTCTAACCGTTGCATATGCTTCCACTAATATATCATCCAGGGTCTCCCCATTCTTTAGTCTATTCTTAAATTCTGTCGTTTTCGCTTTTAATTCTTCATCAGTGAGCTTTACGTATTCTGGTTCCAAAGCTTCTATCTTATCTACGATTGGTAATACACGTTTTACTTCTCTCTCGCTGTGAGTACCAAATACCTTTTCTATTAATCCCATTCCTTGTTCACTCCTGTACTGTCCAAATTTGATCCAAAAATCGTTCAAATAGTATTGTAACATTTACCTTGATACTATTCAACTTAATTTTAGTTAATCCCCATAAATTGCTATATTGGAACTGTTCAGACTTCAGATGGTAATATAGCAAAATGAGTTTGATAAATGTATCCTTACATTATGTATAGCAAAGGAGCTGTTCCGGTCTCGCACCGGAGGCAGCTCCTTCAAACAGTCCTAACTATTACGATCTTAATACTCTGGCTCAATAAGACCGTAGGTATTACCCTTTCTCTTATACACCACATTCACCTCATCGGTCTGCGCATTGCGGAATACATAGAAGTTATGTCCCAAAAGCTCCATCTGTACACATGCTTCTTCGGCATCCATAGGCTTGATTGCAAAACGCTTCGTTTTTACAATCTTGATTGTATCATCCTCATAATAATCATCATCCATAAAAGCCTGATTAAAATTCGTGGAAGCCTGCTTGTGATCTATTAATTTATTCTTGTATTTCCTTAACTGGCGCTCAATTATCTCTTCCACCAGGTCTATGGATACATACATATCGTTACTTACTTGCTCTGCCCTTATAATATTTCCTTTAACAGGTATTGTTACTTCAATTTTCTGTCTGTCTTTTTCTACGCTGAGTGTTACATGAATTTCTGTGTCAGGAGTAAAGTATCTCTCGAGTTTACCAATCTTTTCATATACAGCCGTCTTCAAGCCTTCAGTTACATCAATGTTCTTACCGCTGATAATATAACGCATAATGCCCAACTCCTTTTTACTTTCTTGTTAGCATTAACACTTCTATGCTATCCTTATTATACCATATGCCATAAGAAGTGACAAGCTACTAAAAATATTATTACCCGGCTAAGGAATACTATGAGCCTATGAAAGCATAAACCTTAGTATAAATGTAATAATCATAAACAGCTGTATAATCTTTACTAATATGCCTAAATTATAGAATTTTTAATCAAATAACCTAGTTAAGCAAATATTGTCCGACAACTATATTGTCAAGTACAAAAATTTAAGTTTGTACACCTGAATTACGATTTATCATAAGTTACAAACGCACTTTCGATATTGACACCTATTTCCACATTAGACACGAGTAGTTTCTGAATGTGGATAATGTGGATAAATCGGTGTATAACTCCCTTTTATTCAAAAACAAGGTTTCTCAGCTGTGGATAACTTATTGATAGAATGTACAATCATCCCTCGAACACTCCATTTTTTTACATTCTAACAGGATCATTTGTGCAGTTTGTATATAATAGTGTTTGTCAATAGGAATTTAAGATAATTTTTTGTCGCATCACAACCTTGAAAACGTAGCGTAAATTTAATCAATTTAAAGATTATTCTTTATGTTTGCTCTTTATTCAGATTTATACTCCAAAATAGATGGTTAAATAATTTATGCATATTGCACAGTAATCACAAAGTACTAAATATAGATATCCAGGATAAAATTACACAAGATAGGCTATACAATTGCCCCCGGTACAAAAAAGGCTTATGCATAACGGGTATTTCTCCCATTGTGCATAAGCCTTATCAATTCATGACAATAGAAAATCCGCGAAGCATGCTTTCTATTGTGACATTTATTTCAATTTATTCTCCATATGCTCTTCCAGTTAATTCTCTCCTCTATTCAGCTTCTTCTCATACTTATCAACCTTATCTGCCAGAAAAGGAGCAAGACCAACAAATTCCGCCCCATAAACCTTATTATTATCTGTGATTTGTGCTCTTACAATCTGCAGCACGACATAGAAGAAGTCCCCATTACCCAGATTAATTCTTCCACGGAAATAATATCCCAATGGTAGGCTGCCCTCACTGATAAAGCCAATTCCATTTCTAGAGATATCAAATACGGAAACCGATGCATTCAAATCCTTGATCACAATATGATCCTGCTTAAAAACCTCATCCACTTCCAAATGAAGTTCTATGGGTAGTCTTTTGTATCTTCTCCTATCCTTTACCTCGTTATCAGTCATATCCCTCTCTCCTTATATATATCTGTTGAATTGCCGTTCCCCATAAAGATACTTGTAGGACAATTCTATCATAGTTCTCAAATTATTCCAATAAAATAATGTGATTGGAGAAAAGATCTAAGGGCAACAAACCATCAAGACTACAATTTCCAAGCTTGCTTCGAAAGTATAGGACACCTCCTGATTGCGCAGTATAGGACAAATGCTCCTTTCGAACAAAAAAGTCTCTAAACCTTTTTGAGGTTAAGAGACTTTTATATCTTCTAGTTAATCACTCTTCTTACGCAATAGATATCTCTATACCTAACATTCGACCGAATAATACCCTGCCTGGAGTTCGCTGCATGTACAATTTTACCGTTACCGATATACATCGCTACATGATTTACTGAACCTCTGCTATTTGCATAGAATACAAGGTCACCCGGTAGCATGTCCGATTCACTAACCTTCTTACCCGCAGATGCTGCTTGATCGCGGGATACTCTCGGTAGGCTATAGCCAAAGTCTGCGTAAACAGCTTGTACAAAGCCGGAGCAGTCCACCCCTTTTGTTAAGCTTGTGCCTCCCCATACATATCGATTACCAACAAACTTTTGAGCATATTCAATAATATCACTACGGAGTCCTGCGTTTGATCCGGAATGAGATGGGCTTTCGTTATTGGAGCTATTGGAGCTATTAGAACCGGAGGTTTTCTTCTTAGCCTCCTCTGCTTTTCTAGCTGCTTCCTTGCGCTCAGCTTCTTCCTGAGCAAGCTTAGCTTTTCTCTCAGCTTCAGCTCGTTCTGCTTCCTGTTGTTCGCGAAGGATTCGTTGTTCTTCTTCAACAGAGATTGCAAACTTAAATTCAACCGTCATCTTTATGTAATCCTTGGATAGAAAGCCTGTAAAATCGCCACCGGTCTCTTCATCGGCGCCCAATACAATCTCAACCCACTCGCCATAATCTTTCACTACAGGATAAGTCTCGCCATACGGTATCAATGTTAATATAGCAGAATCAACACTCATTTTTTCCCGGACGCGTAAAGTCTGTGTATCTACCGTTGCATACTGTGTCGCATACTCATCCACCATGGCTTCTGCATCACGTCCGATTGCCAGATAATTCGATGCTATGTATCCTTTTACATCACCGGATTGAATTTTAACCCAATCGCCTTCCAAATACTCAAGAATATCTGCTGCACAGCCACGATATAGCTTACCGACAACTTCACTATCCGTAGACGGCTCTCTTCTAACATTCACATAACTATCTGCTTTTGATACACCCAGATTAGCATAGGGTGATATAATCTCTGTTTTCAAAATATTAATTAAGGTCTTGTCGGCAGTAACGGTATCTGCTTTCGTTGATGAATAATAATTATCTAATAAATAAGCAAAACCAGCCACACCTTGCTCTGTTGGAATAGTATCCGCTTGAACAGATGTAGCTGGAATTGAAATATACAATGCGGCCGAAGCGATAAATAAAGCTGTCCTCATAGCCTTCGCTTTTCTCATTCTCAATTACCTCCCGCGTAACAAAGCGCTCTAGATGTCATATAAATCATCATTCCCAACAACGATTTATTGCATAGCCTTCAGTCCAGCGACAAAAAGCACGCTCCACGAACTTTCTGTCGTCATTAATAATTTGTAACGATAAATATTACAAAATTATTAAATACGTTTGAGATAATTATAACAAATGTGCCACAATGTGTCAATAATAAACAAATTAAAACGACACATAATTTTATAAAAGTGCTGAATTTTATTAATTATTCTGTCACATTACCATATTTTGTCTACTCTAAATTATTCAAATATTTTTCTACTGCTGTAATAGCATTTGCCCCATCGGATGCTGCTGTTATAATCTGACGAAGCTCCTTAGTTCGTACATCACCCGCAACAAATACACCCGGAACATTCGTCTCACAGTTTTCACTGGCTATAATGTATCCTCCCTCATCCGTTGCGACAACTTTTTTATAAATATCAGAATTCGGAAGGTATCCTACCGCAATGAAAGTCCCGGCTACTTCATAGCTAGCTATTTCATTGGTCTTAACATTTTTAACCTCTATGGATTCTACGCTCTCATCACCATTTATTTTCTCGACTACACTATCCCAAAGTATTGTTACGTTTTCTAATGCAGTTAGTCTTGATGTAATACTCTTAGATGCACGGAATTGGTCCCTTCTATGAATTACATAAACCTGCTTACAAATTCTTGCCAAAAAGATAGCATCCTCTACCGCAACATCTCCTCCGCCTACGACGGCGACTGTTTTATTCTTAAAGAAAGCTCCGTCACAGGTAGCACAGTAGGATACTCCCATGCCAGAAAGCTTATCCTCTCCTTCTACGCCTAAATGACGCGGTGCGCCGCCCGTAGCAATCACCACGGACTTTGCTTTATATTGGGTGCCATCATCCATGGTCACAATCTTTATTTCATCTTCCACTCTGAAATCAGTGACTTCACCATTCACAAATTTCGTCTCTAATTTATCAGCATGCTCTCTGAATTTAGTACTCAATTCAAACCCGCTTATTCCTGGAGTTCCAGGATAATTATCCACCTCGTAGGTATTAATAATCTGACCTCCGCTGAGTCCCGCCTTCTCAATTACGATCACATTCAATTCTGCTCTTTTGGCATATATTGCTGCAGCAAGACCTGCAGGGCCTGAACCGATAATAATTACATCATAAATCATAGCATATTCCTCCTTGGATTATTTTCTTATATTATTGATTACTATGAAAACTGTGGTATAATGATTTCAAAAGAATATATCATTAAATTACTCAAAAATCAGTAACTTTATTACTAATTCCTTACCGTTTATTCGACTAGGGACGCACGAAAGGAAAGCCTTATGACAATTTCTTCTATAGCACCAAGCACTGTTACAATGACTGGTGACAATTCCATCATCGGTACTGCTGTCCTAGCGAAAAGCCTCGACAGTTTCGAATTATCCGGCGATGGAATTATTAGGATGATGGAGCAATCCGTCAATCCTTTGGTAGGACAGAACATTGACCTCAAAATTTAATATAGTATTATATGATTAGGGGCTGTCGCATAATGAATTAGCCTTGGAAAGAAAGATGAATCAGTCTCCCTAGGGGAGAGCCAATCCATCTTTCTTCTTTTGGTTATACGTTTTACGACAGCCCCTTTATATCATAACACAAAAATAACGAAGCATGTTTCTATTGTTATAATTTTTAACCATGCAACCATTACTCTAGATCAATTCTGCGAATCAATGCATAAATCCATTCCGTTTCATTATCATCATGCGAGTCACCACATTTGTCTATCTCTATTATCTCAAGATTCTCATACCTGCCTATTAATTCCTTTAAGGTTTTCATCCGATAGTCTGTGAAATAGCGGCCATCCCGCTCTCCTTCAAATTCACCGTAATGGAATGACAGGAAGAGAATACCATTTATCTTTAAGCTGTTTATTACTTTTGCTAAGATCGTGTCTATCTCATCACTAGGTACATGCAACAAGGATGCACATGCCCATATTCCGTCAAAAACTTGATTAAAATCCATTTCAGCAAATGATAGATGTAATACATCTTGCCCAATATGTATACTAGCCAAATCACACATTTCTTCAGATGCATCCATCGCAGTTACATCGAAGCCACAGGAAATAAAATATGCGCTGTCTCTCCCTGAGCCACAGCCCAAGTCTAAAATACTTGCTCCTTCCGGTAGCTGCTCGGTGAAAATATCCCACCAGCTTTGCATACTAATATCTACTGTTCTCTCGAAATATTCCACTGCGTTCTTATCATAATACTCTATCGAGTCCAATTAAGTATCCCTCCTTCATAAACAAGCTTATTATAACAAATATATAATAATAATTCCAGCATTTTTCCATGAAAACATAAATTCTTAATAAATCGAACAAACCGTAATCCCTTCAAAATGAACATCATTTTTTTTGCACAGAGTGCTTTATGGCTAGTAAAATTTTGAAGTATTTATTTAAATTGAAAAAAAGCTATGGAAAAGATAGAAGAAATGCTATAATAAGAAAATGATTACGAATAGTTTCCAGTATAAGAAAGCACAGCAATCGCGCTTTCAATTGATAGGAACCAGAAAGGATTCTCAAATGTATACTTTTCAAAGCAGAGTCAGGTACAGTGAGTTAAACCATCAAAAGGGAATCATGGATCCCTCCGGTATTATAAATTACTTTCAAGATTGCAGTACCTTTCAATCGGAAGATATGAATCGTGGGCTTGCTTACTTAAGTACAAAGAAACGAGTCTGGTTATTAAACAGCTGGTACCTTAAGCTTCTAAAGCCAATCTGTCTGGGAGATGAAATAACGATCGGGACTTGGCCATACGATTTCAAAGGCTTCTACGGATATCGTAATTTTATAATGAAAAATCCAGGCGACGAAGTGCTCGCTGTAGCCAGTTCCATCTGGGTCTATATCGACACAGTAACCGGGAGACCAACAAGAATTCCTGCTGACATGAATGGCTATACGATTGAACCTCCTTACCCGATGGAACAAACAGAGCGCAAAATTGAAGTGAACGGTATCGGGAATGCTTTCCCTCCCATAACCGTTGTAAAATCAAACATTGATTCGTATAACCATGTCAATAATGGGCAATACATTAAAATGGCTGAGCAGTATATTCCTGATGATTTTATAATTAGCTCCATTCGTGTCGAATACCGGATGCAAGCCATACTTGGTGATCAGATTATTCCCAAGATAATCGCAGAGAAAGACAGGTATCTCATTCTGTTGGACTCAATTGATAACAGAACCTATTCCATCGTGGAATTTATCGGGACACAACCTTAGCATGTATGCCCTTCGTGTTAGTTTGTGCCAAAGATTACACAGGCGAAACCTAGAAAGAAAGGATATTTATTATGATAGAACTCGGAAAATACCAGACCCTGGAGGTCGTTAAAAAGACAGACTTTGGTGTTTATCTAGGAGCGGAAGGCAAGGATTCGAAGCATACCGTACTCTTACCCCTCAAAGAAATTCCTGAGGGAACTATAGTTGGCGACCATCTGGAGGTATTCCTCTATAAGGATTCGGAGGATAGGGAAATTGCAACCACTACTAAAGTACCCGTTACCCTTGGAGAACTTGCTGTTCTTAAAGTTAAGGAAGTTACAACCGTTGGTGCCTTCCTCGATTGGGGACTCATGAAGGATTTACTGCTTCCCTATAAGGAACAGACCAGAAAGGTGGAGAATGGCGACCAGGTACTGATTACTCTTTATGTTGATAAGAGCAGTCGGCTATGTGCAACCATGAAGGTTTATGATACCCTCTCAAAGACATCTCCTTATAAGAAGGATGATATGGTGACCGGAATTATTTACGATGAAATTGATTCCTTCGGCATCTTTGTCGCTGTGGATAATAAATATTCCGCAATGCTTCCAAAGAATGAAGTGTTTACCCCAGTTAAAATCGGAGATATTGTGAAAGCAAGGGTTATTAATGTACGTGAGGATGGCAAGTTAACTCTGAGTCTCAGAGAAAAAGCTCATGTTCAGATGGATGCTGATGCCGATCTCATTCTCACGAAATTGCAGGCAGCAGAGGGATACCTTCCATATAATGATGCTTCCGATCCCGAGAAAATAAAGAGAGAGTTCAAAATAAGTAAGAACGCTTTCAAACGAGCAATCGGTAAATTATATAAGGCAGGCACCATTCAAATAACCGATGATGGAATCCGGTTATCAAAATAGCCCCTGCCTCAAGTGAATTATATTTTATTATCTTTGATAAGTCCGTGTCAGAGTAATGATCAGGTATATTTCATATAAGACTATTGAAGAGCGTCTATTAAGTTGACGCTCTTTTTATTATCGTATATTTAGGATAAAGCACCTCGCAGTGAGGGAGCTATTGTCTAAACTCCACATTGGGTAAAGCCTGATAGCAGGTATAGAAAGATCAGACTGTTGCCCTTTAATCATTACTAATTATCTAAGAAACGCATCCTTGGATTATCTCTCGGATCCTTCGGTTTTTGAGCAGTCTGCGGTTTCTCGTACAAGTTAGTCAGTCCTTTGGCGAGCTTGTCCTTGCAGGCTTTACAATAACGTCCTGTTTTAATGGTTACCCCGCAGCTTTCACATTCAAGACCGATCATAGAATCCTCTGCAAAAGCGAGTCTTTCTTCACGAATCCATTGCTTGATCTGAGCGATCGGTACCTCCAATTCTTCAGAAACCTCTTGCATTCCGACACGAGGATGATCATATACATATTCCTTCACTTCCTCAAATTTAGCATCCAGTGACTGAGCACATGACGGACACAACGGGGGACCAGACAAATAGTTGAATAATTTCCCGCACCCTTTACAATTTCTCACTTCCATACCTTTTCCTCCTAATAGCCTTTTCCTATACATAAAACAATAAAATACACTTCATCTATTCCATGGGATTTCAATAAATTTGAGCAGGCTTCCACTGTACTGCCTGTTGTATAAATATCATCCACAAGTAAAACTTTTTTGATTGAAGATAATCCGGTATTCAAATATTGTTCATTTACCGCAAAGGCTTCCGAAAGATTCTTCATTCGTTCTTTATCACTTAACTTTTTCTGCGGTAAGGTCTTTTTATTTCGGACCAGTAATTTTGTCAATACCGGTAACTGAAGCTCCTTGCCAATCCCATTCGCTAATAGCTCCGCTTGATTATAACCCCTCTCAAGATACTTACTTCGATGGATTGGAACCGGTACAATTACATCCAAGGCCAGCTTAAGAAGCGCCGCCTTATAAAGTCGGAGTATTTCATGAATATAGAACTTGCTGTATTCCTTCTTACTGTGATATTTATAAGCAGCAATGGAATTCCTCATTATATCATCATATACCCAGACAGCAAAGCCTCTCTCATAATGGAATTTCTTACGTTCACAGTCGTTACAATATTCCTTTTCTTCCTCCTCAATTGGCTTGCTGCAGCGTTTACACCTGGGTTCGCCAATATAGACCAGCTTCTCTTTACATCCCTTACAGATCATCTGATCCTTAGGAATTACTATTTCACCACAGGCAGGGCACCTTACCGGATAAAGCAAATCAAGTAATGTCTGAAACAAGACCGTTTCCTCTTCTCTTATGGGAATAGCTTAACAGGGTACTCTCCCTTATCAATAAGTCCACGAATGGACTTGACTACGGCTTCTTTATCTTCTTTATAGGTTACTCCAAACCAGCGGTCCGAGGTCTTTAACACAATGACCTCTGCTTTATTCTCCTTTACCAGCTCACCAACCTTGGTAGGAAGCAGATATTCCTTCTTCAGCTCTTTATCGCTAAGATTGGATAGAAAGTCTGTAAAGCCAGTCTCAAGGGAAACAAATAAACTCGGCTTGAAGCCCCACATATTCATAGAAACGATACTATCCAGATCTATCGTAATATCCTCACCGTCAGCATTTTTCGCATTGGCATGATCTCCTGCAGGAACTATTCCTGAGGTCTCAACAATATCAACCAACCTATTTTGTTCGTTTGCCTTACTTACACCTCTGGTAACTGCGCCGTTTTCACTCAAGGTATTACCCAATATAAAGCCTGCCATACAATATTGATTTTCATGGTAGGATTGATCATTTAAGAATTGATATACTATTCGGAAAGCCTCCTTGCCATAATAATCATCTGCATTGATTACGGCAAAGGGTTCCCCTACGATATCCTTGCAGCATAGAACAGCTTGTCCGGTCCCCCATGGCTTTGTGCGTTCTTCAGGCTTATGAAAACCTTCTGGCAGAGCATCCAATTCCTGAAAAACATATTCCACCTTAATGAGCTTCTCAATTCGGTTACCGATGATTTCTCTAAAGTCCTTCTCAAGATCTCTGCGTATTATAAAAACAACTTTATTAAACCCCGCTTTCATTGCATCATAGATCGAGTAATCCATAATAATCTCACCACTAGGGCCAACGGGTTCTAATTGCTTAATTCCTCCATATCTGCTCCCCATACCTGCTGCCATAATAACCAATGTTGTGTCAGCCAATGCAATCGCCTCCTATACTAAATTTATTTTTCTTGTCTTATTCATTAAAATTATTATATCTTATTTACCAAAATATTGCACTACAAAATTATTGCAAACTGCCTTTTAACAGATCCCGGGTATTGTTCAAGAAGGAGAATTTCTGTGTTGCTATTATGTTGTACTACTTGGCAAAAGATATTCATAAAGTGACTGTTTCAAAACGTGCTTACATATCTTTCCCTAAGCTGATTCGCATATTACGAAACAGTCACTTTATCCAATTTCTTTGATTCTGTCACACAGCCCCGAATATCGGTTTTGTTCATTCTTATTATTAATCATGAATTGAAGCATTGTATCACTACCCACAATAGTCACACAGTTCTTTGCCCTAGTAACTGCGGTATATAAAAGATTTCGGTTAAATAGGAGCTTAGGACCATCTAAGATAGGCAGGATAACGGCGGGATACTCACTACCTTGGGATTTATGGATTGTAACTGCGTAAGCAAGTTCGATTTCTTCCAGCTGAGTAAAACTATAATCTACGAGACGGTTATCATCGAATTCCACCAACATATGCTCCGAAAAGAGATTAATTTCCTTAATTTCACCACAATCACCGTTGAACACTCCTGTTCCGGTTTGCGTTGCTATGCCAAAGCCATTCTTAATCTCCCAGGTGATCTGATAATTATTCTTGATCTGCATAACCTTATCACCTTCCCGAAAGATTGTCTCGTGATACTCCTTCTCCCTCTTGTCCTTGGTGGGGGGATTCAGAGCCTGTTGGAGAATCTGGTTCAAGCGTTCCACTCCCAATTCTCCTTTTCGCATCGGGGTTAATACCTGAATATCAAAGGGCGTAGCATTAACATATTTAGGCAGCTTATTCTTAATCAGGTTGATCATAACGGCTGCAATAACATTGGCTTCTTCTCGTTTCAGGAAGAAGAAATCCCGACTCTTATTATCTAGCTTGATATTCTCCCCATCATTAATTTTATGTGCATTTATAATAATATCGCTATCCGCTGCCTGACGGAAGATCTTCGATAACTTCACCACATTGAAGCTGTGAGAATCTATAATATCTTTTAATATATTACCAGGTCCTACACTGGGCAGCTGATTCACATCACCAACCAGTATCAACCTTGTTCCTACGGATATTGCTTTAAGCAATGCATGCATAAGGCCGATATCCACCATAGACATCTCATCGATAATTAACACATCGGTTTCAAGCGGATTTAACTCATTACGTTCAAAGTTAAACCTGTTTTCCTGCTCAGAGGTCATCTTGGATAGCTCAAGAAGACGATGAATCGTTTTTGCTTCATAGCCTGTTGTTTCGGTCATTCTCTTTGCTGCTCGTCCCGTTGGTGCCGCCAGTAGAATATCCAGCCCCTCTGACTCAAAAAATTTAATAATCGCGTTAATTGTTGTAGTCTTTCCGGTACCCGGACCACCCGTAATTACCAGAAAACCATTGCTGGCTGCTTCCGCCACAGCAATTCTCTGCTGCTCCTCCAGCTCTATCTTAAATTGCTCTTCGATTGCCTTGACTCTTCTTCGCACATTATTAGATTGAACATCATAGCGGATATTCAAGTCATGAAGCATTCTTGCTATATTCAACTCCATATAATAATAAACAGCCGAATAGATATGCTTATCATCTCCAACATCCCGGATTATAATCTTCTTCTCCAATGTCAGGGTAGTAAGTTGTCTTCGAATTGCTTCCTCCTCTGCCACCAGTAATGCTTTCGCCCTTTGTAGCATATCGTATTCCGGAAGATATACATGTCCATCCGTGCTTGCCTGAAGCAGCGTATACATAATTCCTGCCTTAATACGATAATCCGAGTCATTACCAATCCCTATTCTTCTTGCAATATCATCGGCGGTCTTAAATCCGACACCGGAGATATCCTCTGCGAGACGATAGGGATTCTCCTTTAGAATATCATACATCCTCTGTCCATACTCCGTATAAATCTTAACCGCAAGGTTACCTGAGATATTATATTGCTGAAGAAACAGCATGGCGCTTCGCATATCTCTCTTCTCTTCAAACTGACAATAGATTTCCCTGGCCATTCGGGTACTGATGCCTTTTATTTCAGCCAGTCGTTCCGACTCTTCTTCAATAATCCGGAAGGTATCCTCCTTAAAGCGCTTCACGATTCTTCCGGCTAATGCTTCACCAATTCCCTTAATTGCACCAGAACAGAGATAACGCTCAATGGAAAACAGATCCTCCGGCTCTTTAAGATCGTAGGACTCAATAATGAATTGCTGCCCATAAACGGGATGATCGGTATAATCACCCATTAACTGCATAAATTCACCCTCACCGATAAAAGGAAAGGTACCGACGCAGGTCAGATCATCCTCCTCTGAACGTAGACTAAATACGGTATATCCATTTTCATCATTGCGAAATATGATACGCGCAATATATCCCTCTACAATCTCTGACATCACTGCCTCCTATAAAGAAAATGTCATCTCAACTGCATCCCTATGTTTCGGATTTCAGTATGAAATGACATGATCAGTCTTATTCATATCTTACTATTTATGTAGCCGCTATTTCGACTGTGTATCCGCTTACCTATGCCATTATGAATTACGCTTCATGGATTCGTAAAGCAGCTGTGCGATACCAATGCTGCCATTCTCGGAAGCATTCTTCGCATACTCCTCATATAGCTTATCGCCAAATTGAGCAAGGTAATCATTCTCCTCTTCCTCATCCTTAATAATCGTCTTCTCCATCCCCTTAAACACCTGCTCAAGCAGATAGGATTCAAAGGACTTGCAAGCTTCCATCAACTCTTCATCCGTAGCATTATCGCTATTCTTTAAAGTTTCTTCGATTTCGGAAGTCTTAGAGGCCCTAGATAGATAATTGGACGATATGGAATTGATTGAGTTGGTTCCAACTGACAAACTCATAATATCTCCTATTCCCGGGTATCAATGACATACCCAACTAAACAGATTAACGCAGATTATTTGCTTGCTGAAGCATCTCATCCGAAGCCGTGATTATTTTAGAATTCATCTCATATGCTCGCTGAGCAACAATCAGGTTAACCATCTCATCAACTGCCTGTACATTGGAGCTCTCCAGATAACCTTGACGAATTCTGCTCTGCGTCAAGGACATATCCGTTGCTTCCAGTCGTGCCGTACCGGAGGCTGCAGTCTCCTTAAGAAGGCTGTTAGAACCTTTATCCAATCCGGAGGGATTATTAAACTGTGCAACTCCAATCTTGATTCCGATCGGTACAGCTGATCCTGATTCATCCGGATAGCATAGCTCTCCCTGATCATTAATCGTAATCTCTGTGGCAGTATATTGCTCTTCTATCACGATGGGCTGCATTTCGGTATCTAATACCGGGTTACCATCTGAATTTGCAAGGGTTACTCCGTTAGGGCCGACTGTCAGGAGAAAGGAACCATTTCTGGTATAGGCCGTTCCACCATCCTGTGTCTGAACCATGAAGAAACCACTTCCCTCTAAGGCAAGGTCAAAATCATTCCCAGTCTCGGTTAAAGTCCCTTGCGTATACTGTGAGGTAATCGCAGAATTACGAACTCCCAGTCCTACTTGAATACCGTAAGGCTTTGCCTCCCCGTTATTATCATTGGATTGTTCCTGTATCGTCTGATATAATAAGGATTTAAACTCTGCGGCTTCCTTCTTATACCCGGTGGTATTAATATTCGCTAAGTTATTGGAAATCGTGTCCACATTAGTTTGCTGTGAAATCATACCGGATGCTGCTGTCCACAAGGATCTCATCATATGCAATTCCTCCCATTATTGTCTCTGTGAATTAATATTTTAATTAATTCGCACTATACCAACATGCTGTATCTTCGATGCAGCCCAAAACCCGGAAGAACAAGGAGTTCGCACCTCTGTGCGGACTTCGTAGTTCTAACTGTGTGAATTGCTTTTTAATTCACACTATACTCTACCAACAGAATTTGCTGCAAGATCCAATGTACCATCAATTGATTTTATAATCTTCTGATTTGCTTCATAGGCTCTGGTTATGGTAATCATCTCAACCATCTCGGAAACTACATTAACATTGGACTGCTCTGTAAAGCCTTGTCTTATCAGGGAATTCGAGTCGACCTCAGTCGCTCCCTCCAATGCTCGATATCTTGTTTCGCCTTGTTTGGTTAAGTAATCATAGTCTTCAAAATCTACGATCTGAAGTGTGTCAACATATACTCCGTCTGCATATATTCCGCCGGTTGTATCAATTACAACTGCAGCCGCATCGGTAGGTATCTGTATCTCACCGCCTTCTCCCATTAAGTGATTTCCCTCTTCGTCCACGATGTAACCGTCCTTGGTCATGGTAAATGAACCATTTCGTGTGTACTCTGTACTCACATTTCCTGCTTTGTCCGTTACTGATAAGGCAAAGAAGCCCTTTCCCTCAATTGCTAAATCATAAGTTTTCGATGACTGACGAAGCGAACCTTGTCCGTAGTCGGTATATACTTCACCCAGCTTTACGCCTAGGCTCATATTACCAATAGGTCGGTCATTATATGCCTCCGAAGCGTCCTTGATCTTAATAGTCAGCATCTCATCAAAGGCCTGACTTGTCACACTTTCTTCCTTATAACCGACAGTAGCCGAATTTGCAAGATTGTTTGCGATGATATCCAGCCTTTTTTGCTCGTTCGCCATCCCGGTATAAGCTGTATATAATCCTCTTACCATACCATTAACCTCTTTCCTGCAATCTCAAAAAAACAATAGTGTCCTATTAAATACCACGCGCCAATTGTATTTTCTGTACTTTGGCTACGCAAGCTCTTTTATCACAACCCGGAAGAACAAGGAGTGCGCACCTCTGTGCGAACTTCGCGTTCTTCCCATGTTAATTAGCTTTCAGCTAATTAACATTAGTCTCTTTTTCCTGCCAAGAATTCTACGAATTTACCGGTTCCGATAGCAACTGCCGTCATAGGATCTTCTGCGGTCATCGTTGTTATGCCGGTCTTCTCTTCTATCAATTCTTCCAGTCCGTATAACAAGCAACCACCACCGGTTAATACAATTCCTCTGTCAGCGATATCTGCTGCAAGTTCCGGAGGAGTCTTTTCAAGAACGCTATGAACTGCTTCTACGATTTGGGAGGTAGTTTCCTTTAACGCTTCCTCTGTCTCTTCGGAGGTAACAGCGATAGTCTTTGGAAGACCGGTTACCAGATTACGTCCTCTAACCTCCATAGATACGGATTCCGGTCTACGGAATGCAGAGCCGATTTTTATCTTGATATCCTCTGCGGTTCTTTCACCAATCAGAAGATTATGCTTCTTTCTCATATAACGAACAATTGCATCATCGAAGTCATCGCCAGCAATCTTAACCGAAGTACTGACAACCGTACCTCCGAGAGAGATAACTGCAATATCGGTTGTACCACCTCCGATATCAACAATCATATTACCGCAAGGTCTGGAGATATCAATACCAGCACCAATCGCTGCCGCAATCGGCTCTTCGATAATATGCACATCTCTTGCACCTGCTGCATAGGTGGCATCCTCAACTGCCTTCTTCTCTACCTCAGTAACCCCACTGGGTACACAGACACTGATTATCGGCTTACGGAATCTCTGTCTGCCAACAGCTTTCTGGATAAAATACTTAAGCATCTTCTCAGTAACGGTATAATCAGAAATAACACCCTGTCTTAACGGACGTACCGCTACGATATTACCGGGTGTTCTTCCAAGCATCAATCTTGCTTCCTCACCAATTGCCTTTATCTTATTGGAGTCTCTGTCAAATGCCACAACCGATGGCTCCTTCAACACAACTCCCTTACCCTTTATATAAACTAACACGCTGGCTGTACCCAAATCAATACCGATATCACTACCCAACATAATTAACTCCTTTCCTTTTCATGAAACCTCATGAACAAGTAACTTTCCTCTTATTATTGATCCCGACGAATTCGAGATTATCTTGTATATTAATTCTTCTATCCTATATTTTTTTCCAATCTTCGGCAAATTAAACATATACGATTATATTATATACGCTTTTACATTATTTTTCAAAGGTTATTTTAAAAACTTTAAGTTTAATAAGTCCAAACTGTCGGTAAACAAAAGGTTGAGGAATAATTACAAATATCATATAATAATTCTTAGCATTATAATGATAAGAAATACTTATATCACCATAATGAAAAGGAGATTTTAATGAACGAAAAGACGACGATAATGAATAAGGAAATACATGCTATTGCCTCTTATAGGGCCTTGCTGGTCAGTAAATGGTTCTTATCCCTTTTCTTACTGATCATAGGACTCTATCTGGGAATTCGCAGATTTCCTGCATCACCACTATATATTTTATTATTTCTGAACGCCCTTCCTATCATATTTACCTTTGCGGCAAAGGATTATTACAAGAAAGAACAAAACAAGTTACTGAAGAATTTAGTTGAAGAGAATTCTTTTTTACTTGGAACCCTTAAATCAAAATATAAATATACGAAGCTAGCCTACGCTTCCAATTCAATCTCATATCTTATCGCAATTGCCTTGATAGGCTTGTGGCAATACAGCTACAATACACATTATTATGTTCCTGGTTATCTAAGGAACCTTCCGGTTCTTATCCTCGCCTCCGGCCTCGCAGTAAGACTTGTTGGGGTTCTATTCTATCCGTTGAAATTTCGTTATGATCTCTCTCATAATAAAGTCCGATAATCCATAGTCACATATATATATCGGCATTTTTTCATAGAAGTATAACCTTCTTATAACATTATTATATTGAATCGAGTGTCAAGAGCCATACAAATAACATACACCTCGTCAATTCTGGACAAGATGAAACAGTTTACTGTTTCATCTTGTATCTATAATTACTTCGTACTTAAACGAAATACAGAATATAGTTCGATGCGCAACTGTATGAAGTCATCACTACGTACTTCATCTAAGCGAGAGCCTGTTGCGAATGAACTATGTTCTGCATCATGTGATTTACATATCAAATCGTATACATTGACAATATATCATATTAAAGGCTTTTGACACTCCAATCTTATACTTATAACCTATTATTCATTTCTGAGTGCATCAATCGGATTAAGCTTTGCTGCTTTACGGGCAGGCAAATATCCGAATAGGATACCAATTCCCACGGATACACAAAAAGCTGTCATCATACTACTCGTGGTTGGCATTGCGTTTATCTTTAGCAGCTTACCGCCCTCTATGGTAAGAACAGTTCCCAACGCAATTCCAAGAGCCCCTCCGATGGTACTGGTTGCTCCTGCTTCAAGTACGAATTGCCGCATGATATCTCTGTGCTTAGCACCCAGTGATTTGCGGATACCTATTTCTTTGATTCTCTCTGATACCGAAACAAGCATGATATTCATAATACCAACGCCTGCGACAACCAGAGATATTCCAGCAATCCCAGCAATCATCGATGTCAGAATCGACATTTCCCCATCAATCGCTTTTAACATATCGACCATATTGCTTACAGTATATGCTTTTGTATCGCGAAAGGTATTAAAGAGATATTCTTTAATTTTATCTGTCTCAGAAGCAACCTGAGATCGATCCTTGATAAAGAATTCATAGGAGCTTACGCTACCAAAGCCATAAAGCCGTACAGCTGTAGTATACGGAATATAAAGACAATTGTCCGAAGACCATTCCGAAGAATCTGAGGTAGCTTTCAGAACCCCTATCACAGTCAGCTCCTCTCCATCCAGACGTAATGTATCACCCTGTTTTACATTCCCCCCAAAAAGTCTTTGATTAATATAGCTTCCAATTACACATACCTTTTGTTGAGTTGATATGTCCGAATAAGTGATGGTGCGTCCCATTTCTATCTTCTTTCCCACCAGTTGTGTATAATATTCATCAATTCCCTTCATGGTAGAATATTCAATTTTCTCACTATTTTTATATATTATACCCTGAAAGAATACCGTGGGTGTTACTCCCTTGATCGCACTCTTGTGTTCATTCGCATATTGGTACATGTCATCTTCCGTGAGCATCATATTTCCGTTTCTGCCATTTATCGTGACACTTACATTATTAATCCCCATATCAGCATATGAATCCAGCATACTGTTGTAGAAACCCTGCATGAGACTTACCAGCATAATAACAGAGGCAACTCCGATAATCATACCTAGCATGGTTAAGAAGGACCTCATACGGTTTTTAATAATATTAGTCCATACTATTTTCAACGTCTGCCATATTGTCATGTTTGTACTCCTTTGCATCGCCATCAAAAATAATGGCTCCGTCTGATATTTGAATTATCCTCTCTGCCTCAGCTGCAATGGAACGATCGTGGGTTATCAACACGATTGTGTTTCCCTCTCCATGCAATTGGTGTAATATATCGATTACTTCCTTACTAGTTTTTGAATCCAAGGCTCCGGTAGGTTCATCCGCGAGTATGATAGAAGGATTTCCTGCTAATGCTCTTGCAATGGATGCTCTCTGTTGCTGGCCCCCGGATAACTGGTTTGGGTAGCTTTTATACTTATTCTCTAGCCCGACCTTCTTCAGCACCTCCAGAGAGCGTCTTTTACGCTCTCTGTCCCCAACCCTAGCATAGAGCAATGGGAGTGCAACATTATCTAGAACCGTCTGTTTTGGCAAAAGATTGTACTGTTGAAATATAAATCCGATTGTCTTATTACGAATTTCAGCCAGATCATCGCCCTTCAGCTTACTCACATCTCTACCTTCCAGAAAATATTGCCCACTGGTTGGAGTATCCAAGGCTCCTATGATATTCATGATAGTTGATTTACCGCTTCCTGATTTACCGATAATTGCCACCATCTCGCCTCTGTATATCGTCATATTTATTCCGTCATTGGCTTTAATCTCTGTATCACCTACATTATATATTTTCGACAGGTCGACCAACTCAATCAATGCTTCTTTCTCCATGAATCCTCCTATTCCACTATCACGGTCGCACCATCGACTGCGTATGCATCCATGCTGACATCAAAAGGAACATATACGGTATCTCCCTCTTTTACACCTTCTTTAATTTCCACACTGCTACCATCGTTGATCCCTATCTGCACCGGAACAGCCTTAAAGCCGTCAGGAATACCAGAACCCTCTTCGGAAATCGCACCTTCTGACTGTATATATACCATGTTATCTCTCTGTAGTGCGGTGCTAGGTATTGTCAGTACGTTATCAGCCTCTTCAATGATTATTTTCCCGGTCACATTCATACCTGGCATTAAGCTTTTATAATCTTTCACCTGTACTGTGACAGGGTAAGAGGTAACTCCGTTATTGGTAATTCCTTTTAAACTCATTTTTTCTATCACACCGTCAAAAGTATGCTCAGGAAATGCTTCTGTCTGTATTGTGACCTTCTGTCCAACCTTAAGACTGCTGATCTGCAGCTCATCTATATTCATATTAAAGGTTAGATACGACATATCATAAATGATAGCCATAGGTCCAGCCTGAGCGTCTGTTGCGGGGTCAATCGTATCTCCCTGCTTTTTGTTCTTCGTGATAACCATTCCGGCTATGGGAGCTGTTATTGTGTATTGCTTCATCTGATTTTTTTGTGTTTCTAGATTAAGCTCAGCCTCTCTGATACTCAAGTTAGCACCTTCTAGCTGTAATCCTAGATCCTTGGAGGATAGAGAAAGGATGCTTTTCCCTTTATCAATCCATTGCCCTTCCTTTATGGATATATGGTCTATCTTGCCTGTCGTCTCGGCTATAAGAGTTACCTCAGTCTCTGCACGGAAAGCACCTGTGCTACTGCTATCTATATCTGCAATAATTGCTTCCGCTTGATCGCCAGCCTTAATACCTCCTGAATTCTTCACTCGGATCGTAACCTTTTTAACAAGAACACCGCCGTCTATTACCTCTTCCATCTTACTGATATTGGTTACTGTTCCTTCCAAGTCCTCCCCGGTTGCTTCCATGGTTACCCTGGCCTTCTTACCAATCCAAGAGTCACCTACTTCATATGACGGGAATAGCAGGTCTATGTACATGTTCTCCGTATTATAAATGTCAGCAATCGACGAACCTGCCTGCAGGGTGTCCCCTTCCTTTACATAAAGCTTTTTAATATAACCGCTCTCCTTGGAAGTAATCTCAAGATTTGCTTGTTTATCAAGATAATCCCCATAGGTAAGCTTAGCCCTATCAACATTTATCTCCGCTGTTTTTATAATGTTCTCAATTTCACTGGTACTGATCTGGTATAATAGCTGGTCTTCCTTTACGGTATCCCCTTCTTCAAAGGGAGCCGAAAGCAGTTCCCCCTTGACCAGTGACTTAACTTCATACTGATTAGCAGGATTAAGGGTACCTTTACCTGAAATCGAAGTCTCAACTCTACCCATAGCCGCCTGTGCTGTAAAGAAAGGTGCCTCTTCGATAGATGCCTGGTTTTTTCTAACAAAGTATGAAACAATCAAGCCGGCTACAACAAGGATAATTACTCCTCTTACAATTTTTTTCTTGCCCGGCTTTTTAAAAGTGATCTTTTTCATCTGTCCTGATCCTTTCGTTATATAGAAACTATGATGATACGAATAGGTCCCTGCCAATTCTCCATATATCCATCAATGTAGTAGCTTCCGCCGATTGGTAAGCTGTCAAAGGTTCCCTTAAAATATTCGCCGTTCTTGTAATAAAACACCATAGCATCATCGGCGATTTGATATACTGCTTCACCGGAATTAGCCTGTTTTCCATTGATATATTTTAACCTTATTTGTAGCAGAGGCTTCATCTCTTTTAAAGTATTACCTTCAAAACGAACCGCTTTTGGTCCAATGCTAATATCTCCCTGTACTTCGCTTGGTGAAAATTTGAGTTCATCTCCCATATCAAGGGTCAGCCGATAATCAAAAATTCCTTTTTCATAATCAGGAGCCTCTATCTTCTTAAGTAAACCGTATTGATAAAAGGAATCCGTAACATTACTTAATATTAAGTCTGTAATATCACCGTCCGCGTTAACCCTTACGTATATTGCATTTCCGGCACTCCATTTCGTTTCTTTCAATCTGGCAGGAGTTAATTTTACATAATTCAAATCCTTTATCTCAATAATTCCTACATCCTCAGCAAACTTTCTATGTGTCAGGTCTGATATACTATTGGTGGAGTATGCCTCCGATTTGACAATGTTCGATCTCCCGTTCAAGAATGTTACTTCGACGATGGCACCCTTTGCAATTGTGGCGTCGTCACATTCAATATCAAGAATAGTACCACCTGTTTCAGCCACATGGATTATCTGTTTCACACTGCTTTCCTTATTCTCATTCTTCACCAGCTGACTGGTAATATCGAGTACGTATCCTACTAAGGTAACTGACATCTTACTAACCTTAGTAATTTCAGCTACTTTTCCATCATATCCGAAGGATACCATTACATTATCTCCCTCTTCAATTTCGTTTTCGCGAAGTCTTCGACCCCACGAATTTTCCGTCATATTACTTAATCCTGCTCCAGGTAAAGTATTTGAGTTAACCGGAATACCATCAAGATCATAGGTTTTTCCTGCAATCGTTACCTTCTCAGGAAGTGAAGTTGTAGGAGTTACCGTACTTAAGACTCCGTAGGCTGTTTTACCATATACCCAGACCGTTTGTAACTCTTTCACATAATATATAACATCCGTACTCTTCACATCAGAATGCGAGATCATCACACCATTCTTATAGATGGTTCCCTTGCTCACATCAAAGCCGGTAAGTCCCCTCCAGTCTCCCCCTGCAACTCGTGACTGCATCGGAAGAATATGGGCTACTTTATCGTCTCTTCCCAAGAGCAATGTTACCATACTCCCTTTCTTAATGCCCTTATCATCCATGATATCTTTTATATCTCCGGGCTTTTCAACAATATAGCTCTTACCGGATACTATTAACTCCTGTGGTTTTCCATTGCTATAGGTTACACCCTCAAGAGAACCAAATATCTTATTGTCATAGATCCATATCTTATTAGCTTGTTCTGCAATATAGAAAATGCTGTAATCAACTATGTTACTCGTTTTAACATTGGAATTACCATAAAACATTTTATAGGATGACAGATCCTTTAAAAGACGTTTCTTCCAACCATCTACTGCGAGTATTGGACCCTTTGTTTTCTTCTCCAGCAACGCCTGATAATCTATCCTACCCTCTGAATTTACTGCATACCCCAGAGTTGTAGCATATATCTCTCCGGATTTACTTTTCGCATTGAGCAGATTATAGAATAAGTTTTCGCAATCCTCTTTCGTTAATTTATCAGTCTCATCTCTGTTGATCGCTTTATCAAGCCCTAGCTCCTTAAATTTCTCAAATCTGCTTCCGGATAACCGGTTAGTAAAATCTTGTGCAGAATAACCAAGTACAGTAAGTGTGCCATAGGCTGCTTCCTTGAGGGTGATCGCCTGATCAGGCTTGAATTTCCCTCCCAAGTAACCACTCATATAACCCTTTGCTACTGCAGCTTGAATGAAAGCAGCCTTCGGGCTATTCGGCTTAACATCCTTAAATAGTCTGGCTGTTTTTGAAGTTTTACTACTTCCCGCATTAACAGACGACTGTACCAGCATCTGTGCGAACTCAGCCCTGCTAACATATTTCTTCTCCATAATATTACTACCGTCCGCATTGCGCATAATCCCCGCCAGATCTATGGTATCTGCAGTTCTAGCTTCCGTTTCTGCCTTAGCTATTACCGGGGCTACCCCAGAAGTTACTAGGGCAATCAGTAAGCAAGCTAATATTATCCTAATAGGATATGTGACTAATTTCATTTTAAGTAATCCTCCCTTTTGTTGTATCAAGCTTTCTTTTGGCAGCTGCTAATCCTTAGATACTACGCTACCCATAATATTCATTTTAGACCATAATATAATATGGAATAAAATGGTACAGTAATTTATAACGATTATTATATAATGAAATATTCAATTTGTCATAAAGAAATCATTAAGAATATCTAAAGATTGCCATAAGACTTAATTAGATGGACAGAAAAAGTAAAAAACACTAGATTTTGGTACGGCTTTTTTGCCATGCTACCCTCGAACCTACAAACCAGGCTCGAGGGCGCGGGCTGCGCCCTATATAAATACAAAAAGAAGTCCGGTTAAGAGCGAGCTCTTCCGGACTTCCTTTTGTATTTATGCATGGCTTAAAAGCCTACGCGACTATTCAATAATTGTAGCAACCTTACCGGAACCTACGGTTCTACCACCCTCACGGATAGCGAAGCCAAGACCCTGCTCCATAGCGATCGGATGAATTAATTCGATGTTCATCTCGATGTTATCGCCAGGCATACACATCTCAACGCCTGCAGGTAAGTTACAAACACCAGTAACGTCAGTTGTTCTGAAATAGAACTGAGGTCTGTAGTTGTTGAAGAAAGGAGTATGACGTCCACCTTCTTCTTTTGTTAATACGTAAA